>CAZXPW010000016.1:0-82625 GCA_964643355.1 uncultured Pirellulales bacterium | reverse complement strand
CCCATGCCCCCCATCCCGCCGCCCATCATGCCCCCCATGCCCCCCATCCCGCCGCCCATCATGCCCCCCATGCCCCCCCTCCCGCCGCCCATCATACCTCCCATGCCTCCCATCCCGCCACCCATCATGCCGCCTTGCATACCCCCCATACTACCCCCCATCATGCCGCCCATCTGGCTATATCCGGAAGATGGCGGGCTCAGCAATTCGGATACATCATAGTAACGAAGGATGAACTTATATTTCAGGTACAAAGGATTCTGCGTCGTGCAGATAACAACCACTCCCTGGTTGATATAGTAGTCCACATCCTGACCGGTACTGCTGCCAACGCCTCGGAGGACTTCCTCCAATCCGGTCTTGAGTGCAACGGCAAACAATCCGTCTCCGGCGATACCGATGGGGGTTGTCTGTTCGATAAAGGCCACTTCGCGCAGATCATTCCAGTTGACGGTAATCGGCAACGGCGGCTCAATCGAGTTGCGGAGAACATTGATAGCCTCTGACAACGGCATGTCTTCCCGCAGTTGGGTCAGGTCCACGACCTTTTTGAGCATATCATACGCCGCCGCGTTTTTCTGATCTTCGGGCGTCAATTCCATCGCTTCCCGTTTGGCCACGATCTCCTTCCAGTTCTTCGGATAGGTGATTTCCTCAAAAAACGGGATTGCTTTTCGATTGGCTTCCAGCAACAGGGCCATCTCTTCCTTGGCGCTTTCCTTGTTGATGCGAAGTTGTTCTCTCCAGTTGACGGCATCCTGAAGGAGCTGTTTTTGGAGCAGCGCTTCGGAATGGGTGGGGTCAATCGTCAACAGTTGCTCCAGTTGACCGAGGGCTTCTTCATACCTCTGTTCCTTTTGGAAGGCCTTGGCCCTGGCCATATAATCCACAACCGCCTGCTGGCGCTGTTCTTCCATCTGTGTGCGAATTTTGTCGGTCAACTTCTGAGTTTCGATGATTCGGGTCTGGTTTCGCTGCTTCTCGACATCGGCGCGCCGCTGATCCACCAACGACTCCAACTCCGAAAGCTTCATTTGATAATTTTTATACAATTCATCGCCCAGAAGCATTTTGTTTCGATCAATGGCGGCAAACGCCCTGGCCAGCGACTGTTTGGCCTCGACAAACTGCTCTTTCTCGAGATACTTACTCGCCTTGTCCAGCGCATCGTTCACAATGGCGCCGGTATAATCCCGCTGGACATTTCGTTGGCGAAGAATTTCCCGAATATAACCATCCTGAGCAGAGGGTTCCGACGCCGGTTGCGCAACGGAAACCGGAACGGTCTCAATGGAAGTCACCGGGCTGATCTGGGTTTGAATGGAGGGCTGCTCCACGAGCGTCGGCGCAGGGGCTGCCTCCGAAATAGTAACGGAAGTGGCAACCGGAACTTCAGCGATCGACTGGCCGGCCGGTTCCAGCGGGATTGCATTCGGCTGAATGGGTTTCTCCACGAGCTTCGTCGAGGCGGATCTGTCTTGAGATTCGACGGCAGACATTGGATTGGTCGAGATCGATTGCACGGCGGACGCCACATCAATCGCGGACTTTTTGGGCGTTTTCGCTTCGGAGGGCTTGTACGCGGGTTTGCCGGAATCAATCAACTCTTTGTCCATGTCCATCGAACTGACCGTTGGAGGGGTTGATTTGTCCGGAGTCGCGGCTTGTTGGACCGGCTGAACAACGGTTACGGCCTGACCAGTCCTGGCCTGAGCGATTCTTTCCAGATAATCCCTGGCGGTTCTGCCGTCTTTCGAACGAAGATCGGCGCCGGAATTGGCGATTTCGGCGAATCCCTTCTCGGCTTTGTCAAATTCCCCAAGCAAATACAACTTTTCGCTTTTATCAAACAGCGACTGATATTGGCGGTTGGCGGCGGAGGCCTTCTCTTTCAACCCGGCGATGGTTTGTTTGATCTGCTGCTGTTCGGGTTTCTTCAGGAAGGGACTATCCTTAATCGCATCGAGGCGAGCGATCGCATCGCCATACTGTCCCGATTTCTCCAGTTCATCGCTGGCCTTCAGCGCAGACAGAATCTGGTCTCGTTCGGCAACGGCCTTTCGGGCCCTGTCCAATAACGAAACCAGCCGGGCATTGTCCTCCGCCGGCAAATAGTCTTTATACAGTTCCTGCGTCTGGAGCAGACGAGCTTCGGCATCTTTGAACATCCCGCGATTGATCTGCTCCGCGGCGATATCCAGTTCCCACTGGCCCTTCTGTTTCATAGCATCCTGCTTCGTGGCCGGTTGAGCCTGCGAAAGACTCGAAACCACCACGGCACTGCTCAGAACCACCATCAGGGACAGCAGAATTCCCGATATCCGCCCTGGCGAAATTGCGATCCGAGTCACCATGTGCCTCCATGAAATAACAGGTCATGTACGGTTAAAGAAAATATGCCGCCCGACATCGAGTGGCAGAAGTGTCAGCAGTTTACCCATCCCGATTTTGGAATGCAAGAGAAAAAATAATCCGCCAATACTGATTGTACCACTTGTCAGGATTCCTTCCGGCGGCTATAGTTCTGCCGAGCGGATCGTTCCGAGTTTGATGCCTTG
Organism: uncultured Pirellulales bacterium; assembly: GCA_964643355.1. Taxonomy (GTDB): domain Bacteria; phylum Planctomycetota; class Phycisphaerae; order Sedimentisphaerales; family Anaerohalosphaeraceae; genus FEN-1350. Next base: position 80,067 of record CAZXPW010000016.1, on the reverse strand, counting down.
GAATACCGAATGAAAATACCCCCAACAACCGGACTGTCAATGGCTGTGGATACATCCGGCCGATTCGGATCCGTTGCCCTCGGAACGGGAGAACGGATTCTCGTCAGCCGAACCTTTTCTGGAATGCTCCGCCACAGCGCCGAGCTGTTCGCGGCAATCCAGGCCCTGTTGAACGAGATCGGCTATCGGCCGAATGATCTCCAGGAGGTGTATCTGACTTGCGGTCCGGGCAGTTTTACCGGACTTCGAATCGGGGTTACCTTGGCCAAAATGATGCATTTTGCCAATCAATCGCGGATCGTTACGCTGAGTACCCTGGATGTGCTGGCCGAAAATACCCGGGATTTTCAACGGGAGCAAGGGGAATCCTGCCTGCATACCGCCGCAATTCTGGATGCCAAACGGGGTCAATTTTTTGTGGCGGTCTATAACTGGACGGGAAATATCCCTCAAAAAATCCTTCCGGACTGTTTGATGACGCCGGAAGTGTTTCTCCAAAGATTCGGAGGGCAAAATCGGTCCATTTATCTTCTGGGAGAGGGCCTGGTGTATTACCGAGATCGATTCCAAGCCGATGGAGTCCGGATTATGGGTTCCCAATACTGGTACCCGCACGCTCATCATTTGTATCGGCTGGGTCGCGATCAGGCCCGGCGGGGGAATTTTGCAAATCCGGTCCAATTGGTCCCAAATTATCTTCGCGGCCCAGATGTGATCGAAAAACCCAACCCATCGGCGCCCCAAGACGGCTCAACATTCTGAGTTCTGCCTGCCCTGTTTGCGCCGTCGCGGAATATCCCATCTTCTTCGTTACGAAGATTCACGGGACCCCTCGTAGCGCTCGAAAGAACGGCCTATCGGAAACAAAACTCTCTGAAAACCCGGTTTTTGTTCCTCCAACAAGGTTTCTATAAAATCGGGCTATTTTTTTCTTGCATCCAAAACCAACAAAACGGTATTTTTATAAGTTTCTAATTCTCAGGAATGATTATGAGCGAACCAATGTCCAAGAATAAATGGAAACGATAACCAAGACAGATTCAGGGCTGAACCGCTAACGACTTTCGCCAACGTAGCTCAACGGTAGAGCACCGGTTTTGTAAACCGGCGGCTGAGGGTTCGATTCCCTCCGTTGGCTTTTGTTGTTTATAGACCAAATTTGTTTGTGAGGGATGCGATGCAAGAAGCGATTCAAAAATCCAGCGCGCTGGTTGAGGCGATGGAATACATCCGGCGATTTCGGGATCGGATCGTCGTGGTCAAGCTGGGCGGCAGTATTCTCGACGATTTGGATCTGCAGCGCAAGCTGCTGCGGGACATTGTTTTCATGTCCACGGTGGGCATGCGCCCTCTGATCGTCCACGGCGGCGGAAAAGCGATCACGCAGGCGATGAACGAATCCGGATTGGAACCGGTATGGGTCCAGGGCCGTCGCTACACCGACGAGCGGACTCTCGTCATCGCCGAACATGTGCTGGTCAACAAAATGAATACTCCTATGTGCGACACGATTCGACAATTCGGCGGGCGGGCGATGGGCTTGCATTCGCTGAGCAGTTGCGTAATCTTCGCGGATCCCTTGCGTCTGGAAAACGGCGACGGTCGCAAGGTCGACCTGGGACTGGTCGGCAAAGTCACCGGCGTCAATGGCGATTTGCTGATCACTTTGTGCAACAGCGGGGTGATTCCGGTCATCTCGCCGATCGCCCTGAGCCGGCTCGGCGGCAAACTCAATGTCAATGCCGACAGCGTCGCCGGCGAAGTGGCCGCAGCCGTCCAGGCGGAAAAACTGGTGGTCCTCAGCGACACTCACGGCATCCTGACGGATATGAACAATCCCGACAGTCGGTTGTCCAGCGTCAACGAACAGGAAATCGAAAAGATGATCCGCGATGGGATTATCAATAAGGGGATGCTGCCGAAAGTCCAGGCCTGCCTGACGGCCCTGGCCGGCGGAGTGCGTAAAACCCATATCATCGACGGACAGTTCGAACATTCGCTGCTTTTGGAAATTTACACGGACAAGGGAATCGGAACGCAGATTATCAAATAGAGTAACCTTCGCTGGAAAGCGAGATGGATCTAAAGGAATGGTTCAATGAATACGCAAGAAGTGATGGGGTTGTACGATCAATTTGTTATCGGTAACTATGGCCGGCTCCCCCGGGCGATCGTTCGAGGCGAAGGAAATTACCTTTTTGACGCCGAAGGCAACAAGATCCTCGATATGTTCCCCGGATGGGCCGTTAGCGGTATCGGCCATTGCCACCCGCATGTCGTCGAAGCGATTCGAAAACAGGCCGGTGAGCTGTTGCACATTGACAACACATTTTACATTCCTCAGCAGGCCCAACTGGCCAAAATGGTTTCCGAACGCGGTTTCGGTGGGAAGTGTTTCTTCTGCAACAGCGGCGCCGAAGCCAACGAGGCGGCCCTGAAGCTGGCCCGGCGGCATACCAAAACCGAGAAATACAAATTCATCACCGCCGAACGGAGTTTTCACGGCCGAACCTTTGCGACCGTGACGGCTACGGCTCAGCCCAAATACCACGAAGGATTTCTGCCCCTGCTTCCGGGTTTCTCGTATGTTCCCTACAACGATATCGAAGCTCTGCAAGAGGCCTTTACCGACGAAGTCGCCGGCGTTATGATCGAGCCGATCCAGGGCGAGGGTGGCATACATCCCGCCACTCCCGAATATATGCATGCTATCCGTGAATTGTGCGACGCCCACAACGCCATGATGATCCTCGACGAAGTGCAGACCGGAATGGGCAGGACCGGCCGCTGGTTCGCATATCAACATTACGATGTCATACCGGACATCCTGACGATGGCCAAGGCCCTCGGCGGCGGCGTGGCCATCGGAGCGATGATGGCCCGGCCGCAGATCGCCGCTTCGCTGGTCCCCGGCACCCATGCCTCCACCTTTGGTGGCAATCCGCTGGCCTGCGCGGCGGGCGTGGCCGTCATCGAAGCCATCGAGACCGATCATCTTTTGGAAAACGCCCGGGTCATGGGGGACTATGCCGTCGAAAAGATCAACCACCTCAAGGCCAAATACCCCGTGATTGACCATATCCGCGGCAAGGGACTGATGATCGGTATTCAACTCAACGAACCGGGTGCGGCAATCGTCGCCGCCTGTCTTGAACGCGGCCTGCGGATCAACTGCACACAGGGGAATGTCCTGCGGTTTATGCCGTCGATGACCGTCACGAAAGAACAAATTGATGAGGCCCTGTCGATTCTGGATCAGGCCATGGCTTTACAAGGAAACGGATCATGAAAGACTTTCTTTCCATTATCGACTGTTCAAGCGAGGAGTTGGTAGATCTGTTGCGGCTGGCTCGCGATCTGAAGGCCTTGTACAAAAAAGGCGGTCGTGACTTGTGCCTGTCGGGAAAGACGCTGGCAATGCTTTTTGAAAAGGCCTCGCTAAGGACACGATTAAGCTTCCAGGTCGCTATGATCGACTTGGGGGGGTATGCCCTGAACCTCAAGCCCGACGATATCGGCATTATCGGTAAGCGCGAACCGGCCAAAGATATGGCCCGCGTCCTGAGCCGGTATGTTCACGGGATCATGGCACGGACCTTCGCACATGATACGATCGTTGAATTCGCCCGATATGCGACGGTACCGGTGATCAACGCCCTTAGCGACTGGTCGCATCCGTGCCAGGCGATGGCGGATGCGATGACCATCGAGGAGCACCTTGGGAAACTCAACGGAATCAAGATTGCCTATGTCGGGGATGGAAACAATGTCGCTCGATCGCTGGCCTTTGTGGCGGCCAAACTATCGATGAACCTGGTTTTGGCCTCGCCTGAAGGATACGACTTGGATCCAAATTCCATTCAAATGGCCAACGAAATCCTGCCTGGGTGTGTCCACACAACGCGGGATCCTCTCCTTGCCGTCAAGGATGCCGATGTGATCTACACCGATACTTGGGTCAGCATGGGCCAGGAAGCCGAAAAGGAACAGAGAATCCGCCAGTTTCAGGGATACCAGGTCAATCAGACCCTGCTGAACGCCGCTCCCAAACACGCCCGGATCATGCATTGTCTTCCGGCCTATCGCGGATTGGAAATCACCGACGAGGCGGCCGAATCTCCGCAGTCCATTATCTTTGATGAGGCCGAAAATCGTTTGCATTTCCAGCGGGCTCTGCTTAAAAAGCTTCTGTCGCAGTCGATGCCCCACTGAGTCGCCGGCGATGAAGACGATCCTGGTGGCCACCGGCAATCCCGGCAAACTTGTGGAGATCTCCGCGATGCTGGATATCGCGGCGCGATGGTTGACGCTCAAGGATTTCCCGGGGATTTCCGAGGTTGTTGAAGACGGTCGAACCTTCGAAGAGAATGCCCGCAAAAAAGCCCTGGGATATGCCGGACAAACCGGTCTTTGGACCTTGGCCGACGATTCGGGACTGGAAATCGACGCCCTTCATGGAGAACCGGGGGTACACAGCGCCCGATACTGCGGCCTGTCAAAAGAGGCCGCGGATCGGAAAACCCTCGACCGGTTGAACAATGAAAAGGTTTTGAACCTTCTCCGATCAACGCCCGACAGCCGGCGAACCGGCCGATTTATCTGTTGTTTGTGTCTGGCATCACCTCGAACCATTCTGCTTGAAACCCGCGGCCAATGCGAAGGACAAATCCTGGAGTCGCCCCGCGGGAACAATGGTTTCGGTTACGATCCGATCTTTTTCGTTCCGGCCATGAATCGGACCATCGCCGAACTTACCACACCGGAAAAAAACGCCGTCAGCCACCGTGGAAATGCTCTCCTTCAACTCAAGCCGTTGCTGCGTACGCTGCTGGACAACTCTCCCGATTGATCCTTCGCATCCCGGCCATTTGAGATTTTGTCTTGACAGTTCTTGCCGCGATCTGCTATCTATCGCTGAACCTGAGATCAATGGATAGTGCCTTTCGGGCACGATTGTTCGGAACATCAGCCATCAAGGTATGTGAATTACGATATGCCAAAAACAGCCAAAACGAAAGCTCTGGTCATCGTCGAATCGCCGGCCAAGGCCAAAACGATCAACAAATACCTCGGCCCCGGATTCGAGGTCAAGGCCTCGTTCGGCCACATTCGCGATCTTCCGGAACGCGGCCTGTCGGTGGATATCGAAAAAAATTTCGAGCCGACATACGATGTCCCCGCCAACAAAAAAAAGACTGTTGCCGCCCTGAAAGCCGCCGCGAAAAAGTGCGACACGCTGTATCTGGCGACGGATCTGGATCGCGAGGGCGAGGCGATCGCCTGGCATCTGGCGGAAATCCTGCGCATGCCTCCCGATCAAACCTGGCGCGTGGTTTTCAATTCGATCACCAAGAAAGCCATCCAGGACGCATTCGCCCAGCCGGGTCGGCTGGATATGAATCGCGTCATGGCCCAGCAGGCCCGTCGAATCCTGGATCGGATCGTCGGGTATCAGATCAGCCCGCTATTGTGGAAAAAAGTCGCCAGAGGTCTCAGCGCCGGACGGGTTCAATCCGTGGCCGTACGGATCATCGTCGAAAAGGAACGGGAGATTCGGGCTTTTATTCCCCAGGAATACTGGTTGATCCCTGCGGTATTCTCCACAATCAAGGGTTCCACCCTGTCGAGGCAGTGGCAGGACTTTGTCGGCAGCGGATCCGATCCGGGAGGTCCCTCCGTCGAGGAACAAAATCAATGGATGTCGGATCACAAGGCCTTTCGTGCGGAGTTGACCAGTGTCAACAACGAAAAATTCCACGCGGAAAACCAAATCCAGGCCCAGCGGATTTTTGCGGCGCTGGACGGCGCCGCATTCTTCATCGAGGACTTATCGGTAAAACGGGTCGTTTCGCGTCCCTCGTCGCCGTTTATTACCTCAACGCTCCAGCAGGCCGCCGCCAATCGACTGGGATTCACGGCCAGTCGAACCATGGTCATCGCCCAGCAACTTTATGAAGGCATCGACTTGGGTTCGATGGGTTCGCTGGGCCTGATTACATACATGCGAACCGACAGCACGCACCTCTCGGGGGAAGCCCTCGAATCCGCGCGTCACTATATCGCCTCTAACATCGGAGCCGATTATGTCCCGGAAAAACCCAATTTCTTCGCCTCCAAACAAGGCGCGCAACAGGCCCATGAGGCCATTCGTCCGACCGATCCGGACCTGACCCCCGACCAGATCCGGAACTTCCTGACCGAAGAACAATTCAAGCTCTACGACCTGATCTGGCGTCGTTTCGTCGCCTGCCAGATGGCCTCAGCCCAGTGGGATACCACCTCCGTGGAGATCCTGGCCGAGACCTCGATCGGTCCCTGCCGATATCGTGCCAACGGCCGGGTTCTGGTCTTTGACGGCTTTACAAAAATCTGGCCTTCCCGTTCCGAAGGCGCCGATTTGCCCCCGCTGAGAAAAGGCGATGCAGTCTTTCCGGTTTCCCTCCGACCGCAGCAGCATTTCACCAAACCTCCCGCCCGCTATACCGAGGCCTCGCTGGTCAAGGCCCTCGAAAAGGAGGGGATCGGTCGACCCAGTACATACGCTTCGATTATCTCGACGATCCAGGATCGACAGTATGTCGAGAAGATCGAAGGCAAATTTCACGCCACCCACACCGGCGAAATCGTTACCGACAAACTGTGCGAATATTTCCCGCGGGTGATGGATATCGCGTTCACCCGGCACATGGAAGATCAACTGGACAAGATCGAGGAACAACATCTTGACTGGGTCCGGGTCCTCCAGGAATTCTATGAACCTTTCCGGATCAGTTTGGACAAAGCGACGGAGGAAATGAAACACGCCAAGGCCGAAACTCAGCCCAGCGAATACTCCTGCTCCAAATGCGGCAAGCCCATGGTGTATCGCTTTGGTAAAAACGGCCGCTTTTTGAGCTGCTCGGCCTACCCTGATTGCAAACACGCGGAACGCTGTGACCGCGAGGGCAAGATCCTCGGAGACGAAAAGACGGACCATGTCTGCACCACTTGCGGAAAGCCGATGGTTATCCGCACGGGACGCTTCGGCCGGTTTTTGAGCTGTTCGGGATACCCGGAGTGTAAAACGATCCAAAAAATCGACAAAGAAGGAAAAATCCTCCCGCCAAAACCGCCCGCCCAGCCAACCGGCGTCCGTTGTCACAAATGTTCGCAGGGAGAACTGGTTATCCGCCAAAGCAAGCGCGGCCCGTTCCTTGGTTGCAACCGCTTCCCGCGCTGCCGAACGATTGTCTCAATGAATCAACTCGATGCCCTCAAACAATGGCAGGCCGAGGGGAAATGGCCCCCATCGTCTCCTGAACAACTCGATCAAATGCTGGGCAAGCCCGAAAAGAAACCGGCCAGGATCGGTCGTAATTCGAGTCGAAAGCCACCGCCGGATTCAGAAGCATAAGAAATGGAACACGACAAGGGAAAACAATAAACGAGGTTTGGCGTGGATAAGAAAGATCCTCATGGCATTGAAACCATAGAGCCCGTCGGCAAGCGCGTCCTGATTCGTAAAGATGAAGATAAACGCGCGACCAAAGGCGGCATTCAACTGCCCGATAACATCGAAATCCCCACCATCACAGGCCGGATCGTTTCGGTCTCGGCCGAAGTCGAGCAATCTTCGGATATTCCTTTGCGTCAATATGACAAGGTTCTATTCAATCCCAAAGGAGCGATCCCTGTGGACTTCGAAGGCGACAACCGCCTGTTCGTCGTTGATGTGGAGAATATCGTCGCGGTCTTTCGAAAGGCCTGAGCCGATCAGCGACCTGTGCGAAACCCAACCGACCATAGCGAACCCAGCCCCAACAGGAACAGGGTTGCCGGTTCGGGGATAGATTGTTCCCCGCCGGGATTTCCGCCCGGTGGAACAGAATGTCGATACCCTTGTGAAGTCCCGCTACCGGTACTGATTCCATACCCCATATGCCATCCCGATCCGACACCCATAGCTCCATCCGCACCGGCGCCGCCACCGCTTGAAAAACCAAGGTCCTCGGGAAGCTCAAATTCAGTCCGTTCAAACACGGCGATCACGATCTTCGGCGAATCCACCCAGACCGAAGTATAGTTACAGGTCATCTCCGTAACATCTCCCATCCAATAGAGAAAACGATACCCGGGTTTGGGTTCGGCCGTCAGGGTAACCATCTGGTTAAGACCGAATTTATGGATGCCTTCTCCCGGAGTAACCACGCCGCCGTCACAGGGACTCTTTTGAATGATCAGTGCATACCCGGAATCTGTTTGAGCGGAACACAGGGCTGCCAGTCCCAGGACCGCCAAACAGAGAATCGTCAGGCACGGCATGTTTTTCGGTCGTTTCGTCATCATATCCCCCCGGATAGTAGACCTGAAAAGTGTGGAAGGCGGACCGGAATTGGATCCGGCCCGCCGACAAGATTCAGAGATTACTTACGCCGTGAACGAACCGAGAACAGACCGCCCAGAGTCAACAGGGTCAGTGTCGCCGGTTCGGGAATCGGCGCGGCTAACGAGATGATTTCGCCACCGGTGAATCCACCCGAGACGGAGCCGGAGCCCATTACGGGTTGCATGGGGCTGCTGAACAGCAGAATCGCCGATTGCTTACCGCTGGTGATAGGACCGGCCGAACCCATAAATAGGTTAATCAAGGTTTCGGACAGGATCGCTTGAAACCCGGGGATGATATCGCCGGCAGAGGCCTCGTAGGTCAAATTTCCCACAATCGCATTGGCCACAAGACCAACCGAAAAGAAATCGATCCCGACTTTCGAAGCAGCGTCATCGAATACCCGATACGCATAGACATAATCCGTACTCGGGAACAGGATCGTTCCGGAATACTGCCCGGGCGCATACACGGCGTATTCGACCGAACCAATCAAGGTTCCGTTGTTAAAATTCGTCTGGCCCGACATCATCGAACCCATGGGCAGGGCCATCAGCCCGGAGGTGCAGACTAAAAGCGCACCCAGAATCATGGATATTTTCTTCATTCGTCGCTCAACTTTCCGAGAATAAACCTTCTCTTCGGCATCCTGCCATCCGTTCAAAGTCTCCTTGCTCTTTGAACACGACACACAGGCACACACGCTTCGGGTTTCCTCGATTGTCGTGAGCTTCTTGCTCGCCCCCATTTTGGGAGGGTGTTCATGCCTCCCAAAATCAACGATAAAAGACCTCCCGACCGCCCCAATCGCGTTCGGTTAATCTTCCATCGATGCCCTTGTATTAGACCATAAAATTCGTAAAAAGTCAAGCACTTTCCGCCATAATCACCCTTCTTTTACGATGCCGGGTCCAATAAAAAAGGGCCCAATAAGGCCCTTTTTAAGATCGATCACCGAATCATCGTCAGGTCGTTTTCTTGACTCGCCGCTTCTGTCCGCTGACGGGCTTGGACTGGCGGAACCTGGAGATATTTCGAATCGCCTGTCGAAGTCGGTTTTCGTTTTCCACCAACGCGATTCGCATACAATACTCGCCGTTTTCCCCAAAGGCCCTGCCGGGAGCGATTGCGACATTGGCGTAATTCAGCAGGTCCATTGCATAGTCAATACTGCCTTTCCCCCCGGCGAATTCCGGAGGATACTTCGCCCAGACGAACATGGACGCTCTCGGCGGATCGGCCTGCCATCCAAGTCGCTGCAACCCCTCGCAGACCACATCCCGGCGGGTCTGATACAGTTGATTTTGTTTATCGATGAAGTCATCGCCTTCCCGCATCGCAATGATGCTGGCGATCTGGATGGCTTGGAAAATCCCGTAATCGTAGTATCCCTTGATGGTCGCCAAAGCGCCGACCATGTCTTTGTTTCCGGCGACAAATCCGATCCGAAAACCCGCCATATTGTATGGCTTGCTTAGGGTGGTGAACTCCACGCCCACATCCTTGGCCCCTTTGGCCGACAGGAAACTCGGGGCCTTGTACCCGTTAAAACAGGTCTCGCCATACGCAAAATCGCTGATCACCGCCAGTTTGAACCGCTTGGCCAGATCCACAACGGTCTCAAAGAACCCCGGATCGACGGTCATCGCAGTGGGGTTGTGCGGGTAATTCAGGATCAATAACTTGGGCCGCGGAAACAAGTGCTCGCAAACCAGCGCGATGGAATCAAGAAATTTCTGGTCGTTGCCCAAGGGGACGCTGATGACATTGCCGCCCGCCAATGCCACGCCGTAAATGTGAATCGGGAATGCCGGATCGGCCACAATCGCCGTATCTCCGGGTCCCAGCATCGCCAGACACATGTGGCTGAATCCTTCTTTGGATCCCAGGCACGCCAGCACTTCGTTTTCCGGATCGAGTTGAACATTCCACTTGCGGGCGTACTTGACGGCCATTTCCCGTCGGAGATTGTAGACTCCCTTGGACATGCTGTAGCGGTGATTCCGGGGATCGCGGGCGGCCTCGCAAAGTTTATCGACAACGGTTTTGGGAGCTCCATCCATCGGATTGCCCATCCCCAGATCGATCACATCAATATCCTGACGCCGTTTTTCAAGCTTGAGCGCATTGATTCGCCCGAATAAATACGGTGGAAGCCGTTTGACCCGCTCTGCCGGTTGAATCACAAAATCCGTCATATATGCCTCAAAATTGCTGTGCTCGTATTCCGATTCCGGACAGATACTGTATCGTCCGGAGACGGCGTTTTCAAAGACTTTTTCCGGGGGGATCGAGGGAACAATCCCTCCGAAACCCGGGGAAGCGGGAGACCTCAAACCAGGAAACAAATCGGCCCAGTCAGAATCGCTTGACCAGACTCAAACCCGTGACCGGCTTTTCCGAAACCGCATCGAGGTCGGTGAAGGGCATAATCTGAAAACCGCCGATTTGGACCTGCTTGTCTTTGCCGGCGACATGATGGCCAACCAGATATCCCCACACTGCGCCGAAGAGGACATCACTGGGCCAGTGGTCGCCGGATTCCATCATTCGATATCCGACAAACCCGGCGCCAAGGTAAGCCGGAATGCCGATGGCGGAGCCGTAAAACTCATCCAGCACGGACGCAACGGTGAATGAACTGGAGGTGTGACCGCTGGGCCAGGCCAGGGGTTTGTCGTTGGGTGTGTGATTGTTACGGGCCAACTTCAGAGCCAGCGTGCCGGCCCCGCTGACCGACAGCGCCTTGATCATGGTCCACGACTGCTCCAAACCTTTTTCGTTGCCTTGCTCGGCCGCAATCATGTACCACAAACCCGCGACACCGAAATGAAATCCCGGCCCTCCAACCAGATCAATTGCTTTGTCCATATCCTGAGCGATAAACGCATTGTCGCGAATATCCTTTTCCATCCGTTCGTCCGCACCTTCGCTGTGGAGAGCAATGCTGGCTCCGCCAGCCGCCAGCAGCCAGAAGGTCTGATTCCAGTCCAGAACGATCTCGGAAGCGTTCTCGATCACGACCCCTGGAATCTGAGGCAGATCATTTTCGGCCCGGCCCCAAAACTTTCCCAAAAATCGTTCCTGCTGGACCTTATCTTCGGCCGGCGTGGTCGGGATCCCATGATCCTCCATTAGCATGTCGGTCATCGACTTTTCGTCCGCCGCAACCAATTGCTCCTGGGCCTGGACGATCGCAGAACCAGCATAAAAACAGACAACATTCAAAATTACAATAATCCCCGTTGTTTGTCTGAGCATCATAGTAATTACTCCCATTCAATCGTGGCCGGGGGCTTGCTGGAGACATCATAGACCACCCGATTAACGCCGCGAACCTCGTTGATGATTCGGTTGGCAATCCGTCCCAAAATTTCATAGGGAATCTGCGAAAAATCGGCCGTCATAAAGTCCGTCGTCTCTACCGCCCGCAGCGCAATCACGCTGTCGTAGCTTCGTTCGTCGCCCATGACCCCTACTGTGCCAACCGGCACCAACACCGCCAGCGCCTGGCTGATCTTGCGGTACAAGCCCGCCGCACGGATTTCCTCGATGAGGATGTCGTCGGCCTCGCGAAGCACCCTCAGCCGTTCGGCCGTCACCTCGCCGATGACGCGAACGGCCAACCCCGGACCCGGAAACGGATGCCGCCAGACCATATCCGCCGGAAGGCCCAGATACTCGCCAACCAGCCGCACCTCGTCCTTGAACAGATCCCGCAACGGCTCAACCAGATCAAAACCCAGTTTTTCCGGCAAGCCGCCGACATTGTGATGCAACTTGATACTGGCGGCCAGATTGCCGTCCTTGTGGCCGGATTCGATCACATCCGGATACAGCGTGCCCTGCGCCAGGAACTTGACATTCTCGATCTTCGCCGCCTCGCAGCGAAAGGCCTCTATGAACTCGGCTCCGATGATTTTCCGTTTCTTCTGCGGATCGGTCACTCCCGCCAAACGGGACAAAAATTGATCGCCCCAATCTACCACACGCAGATCGAGATGAAAATGATCGCGGAACATGGATTCGACATGCTGTCGTTCGTTTTTTCGCAGCAGGCCGTTATCGACAAAGATGCAGATCAGTTGTTCACCGATCGCCCGGTGAATCAGGGCCGCCGTAACGGCCGAATCGACGCCGCCGCTGAGACCGCAGATCACCCGATCACGACCGACCTGTTTTCGAACCGCCTCGACGGTCTGCTCGACAAAATCGCTCATTTGCCAGTCGCCTCTGCACTGGCAGATATCGTACAGAAAATTCCTGAGGATTTCGGTCCCGAACGGCGTGTGTGTCACTTCGGGATGAAACTGGACCCCATAAAACAATCCATCCCGATGTCGGACGGCCGCAAAAGGACAACTCTCTGTCGCGGCCAGGGCATGAAAATCGCCGGGAAGTTCGTTGACCTGATCTCCATGGCTCATCCAGACCGTCGTGTGTCGGGGCACGCCCGACAACAATCGATCGGCGTCGCCGATTCGAAGAACGGTTCGGCCGTATTCCCGGCTGTGGGCCGGCGAAACCCGAGCGCCGAGAATCGTACAACCAATCTGCATTCCATAGCAAATCCCCAGAATCGGAACGCCCAGTTCCAACAGCTTCGGATCACAGGTCGGGGCATTCTCGGCATAGACACTGGCCGGCCCCCCGGACAGGATGATTCCCTTGAGATTCGAGCCCCTGAGTTCTTCGATTCGAACCTGCGGCTGAACGATCCGCGAATAGACCTTGTGTTCGCGAACCCGCCGGGCAATCAGTTGTCCGTACTGGCTCCCAAAATCGACAATCGCAATCCATTCATGCGCCATGAGTCATCCGTGACGATTAGTCTTCAAATGTATAACTCCCGGAGTAATTCGGGGATTCGCGAGTGATGAGGATATCGTGTGGGTGTGATTCGACCACGCCGGCGTTGCTGATCCGCACAAAACGGGCCTTCGTCCGTAACTCATCGATGGTCTTGGTGCCGCAATAGCCCATGCCCGCCCGAAGTCCGCCGACAAGCTGATAGACAAAATCCCCCAGCGTTCCGCGATAGGGCACGCGGCCTTCGACGCCTTCCGGCACCAGCTTATCCTTGCTGCCGACGCCCTTTTGGCCGTATCGGTCCGCGGACCCCTGAATCATCGCTCCGATCGAGCCCATACCGCGGTATTCCTTGAACTGGCGGCCTTTGTAGATCACCCGCTGGCCGGGACTTTCATCCAGACCAGCAAACAGCGAGCCCAGCATCACGCACGACGCGCCCGCCGCGATCGCCTTGGTGATATCGCCCGAATGTCGAACCCCGCCATCGGCGATGATGGGGATTCCTTTCTTTTCAGCGGCTCGGGCACAGTCCAAAATCGCCGTAATTTGCGGAACACCGACACCGGAGATGATCCGCGTGGTGCAGATCGACCCGGGTCCGATACCGACTTTCACGGCGTCGGCCCCGGCGGCGATCAAATCGGTCGCGGCCCCGAAGGTGGCGATATTTCCGGCGATGACATCGATATCGTAGTTGCTCTTGATCTTCTCGACGGTATCCAGCACATTCTGCGAATGGCCGTGCGCGGTATCGACGACGACGACATCGACTTCCGCCTCGATCAGTGCGGCGATCCGCTCGTAGTCGTGGGGCCCCACCGCCGCTCCGGTACGCAACCGTCCGCGGCCGTCCCGAACGCTCTTGGGGTATTGCTCGAACCGATCGATATCCCGCATCGTGATCAATCCCGCCAGTTCGCCGGCGGCGTTGACCAGCAGAAGCTTCTCGACTTTGTGTTTCTGCAAAATCCCCTTGGCTTGCTGCAGGGTCGTATCCGCCGGACCGGTAACCAGATTGGTTTTGGTCATGACCGAATCGATCTTGACGGTTTCGTCGCGAAGGAACTTCAAGTCCCGTCGCGTCAGGATTCCGACCAGTTTTTTCCCGTTAACGATCGGAATGCCCGATACATTCTGCACCGCCATCAACTCCCGTGCCCGACTGACCGGCTCGTGCGGGGTCAGAGTCACCGGGTCCTGGATCACGCCGTTCTCCGACCGTTTGACCTTGGCGACTTCCCGCTGCTGGGCTTCGATGCTCAGATTCTTGTGGATGATCCCGATCCCTCCCTCCTGGGCCAGCGCGATCGCCAGCGCCGACTCGGTCACCGTATCCATCGCCGCCGATACCAGCGGGATATGGATCGTGATCCGGCCGGTCAGCCGCGTCCGCGTGTCCGCCTGGCTGGGCACAAAGTCACTTCGTGCCGGCAGCAGGAGGACATCGTCGAAGGTAATCCCTTCACCTATGATTTTCTCGCTCGCCATCGTCGTCTCCGGTGAATAGACAATCTCCCTAAGCCGAGAGTGTAATCCCCCAAGGTCCGAAAATCAAATCCTTTTTCAAACGATCGCACGCTGGTATAATGACCGGCCGGAAGAACCAACTTTAACCAAGGAGATTCTATGAGCCATCTTCAACACATCGCGGGCCTGCTGGTTGTCGCCGCAACCCTCGCAGGGTATGGACAAGCCGAGGATTTACACTCGAATTGGAATGCGGCTATTGAACAACATCGCAAAGGGGTTCTTGTGATCCAGGCGCCCGCCGGAACTCCGATTGTCGTCGAACAACAGCGGCACCAGTTCTGGTTCGGCGCCGCGCTGGCCAACCAGGCCTTCGGCGGGCGGATGCAGGCGGAGGACCGCGAGAAATACCTGTCGGTCTTCCTGGAAAACTTCAATTCCGCCGTCACCGAAAACGCCCTCAAGTGGCACAGCATGGAACCGCAGCGGGGTAAAGTGGATTACGCGACGGTGGACGCAATGCTCGCATGGACCGATCAGCATAAGATCCCCCTCCGCGGCCACAACATCTTCTGGGGAATACCGAACTTCGTCCAGAACTGGGTCAAGGAACTTTCTGATGACAAGTTGCTTGAAACCCTCAAGGCCCGCGCGTTGGATATCGGTACCCGCTATAAAGGCCGCTTCGCCGAATACGACCTCAACAATGAAATGATCCACGGCAACTACTACGCCGACCGGCTCGGCACGGGCATTACCAAACAGATGGCCGACTGGGTTCGACAGGGCGACCCCGACGCCGTGTTGTATTTGAATGATTACGATATCCTCACCGGCAATCGGCTGGATGATTATTGCAAACACATCCGGACGCTCCTCGACCAGGGTGTGCCCATCGGCGGGATCGGCGTCCAGGGTCATCTGCACGGCGACACCTTCGACCCCAAGGCCCTGTGCAACGCCCTCGATAAACTTTCCGAGTTCAAGTTGCCGATCCGCGTCACCGAGTTCAACATGCCCGGCCAGCGATCCAAGTTTTACATAGACCGTACCCTTAAAATCACCGACGCTGAAGAGGAGACCAAAGCCGAGAATCTTCGGGAATACTACCGCATCTGCTTTGCTCACCCGCAGGTCGAAGGAATTTTGATGTGGGGCTTTTGGGAAGGGGCCAACTGGATCCCGGCCTCATCTCTCTATAAGCGGGACTGGACGCCCACCCCCGCCGCCAAGGCCTACCGTGATCTGGTCTTCAATCAATGGTGGACCCAATGGCAGGGCACGACCGATGCCCAGGGCCGGTGCAGTCTGAAGGCCTTCTACGGCCAATACCGCGTCAAGGTCGGGGACAAGGAGCAGCTCGTCGAGCTCAAGAAATCCGAGGGTACCAAAACCGTTGTGCTCCAATAGAAACAACGGTTTTCAGCAGGTGTTTGGTTCTTGACTTCTTCCCTCAAGGCCAATCGTTGTCATTCCGGAATTTTCGCAACGCGAAAATATCCGGAATCCCAAAAGCCCCGACGGGGCGTACCTATTTCTGGACCCGAAGGGTCCAACCCGAATAGCCCCGGGTGAAACCCGGGGAACGAAACCACCCCCACCACCCTTGTTTTTTTCAATCAGGACCCCGAAGGGGTCCAACGAATACCGGCAACAACATCGGCCCTCGACAGATCATTCGACCCCTGAGGGGTCGGGAAAACAAACAAGGAAAATGCGGCGATCTTCAACCACGGGCTGTTCGCCCGTGGCTATTCGGTTTCAACCCCTGCGGGGTTGGCACGATCCTACAAATGCATCACCGAACTGGAAACCAAGCCCTTCCGACCGGAATAAGCGAAAGAAGAACCTGAGTGAATTGAACTCTGAACCATGATCTCAAATCAAGATCCCGGCATTTTTTGAATGATTTCCTTCCACTTTTCCGGATCATCGCCCCCATCTTGCTGGGTATATTGTCGAAGGCTGTTTTGAATCGAAATGATGGAAGCTTTTCTTTGATCTTCAAGGTATTGTTCCGTTGGAGGATCGCTTCGATAGCCCGGACCCACCACATAATACTTTTTCATGTATTCGATCATGTCAACCGCTCGCAAAGCGTCTTGACGGTTTGAAATATTCGAACATTCCTTCTCCCATTGTTTCAATTCAAGAACCACATTTTGCTGATGGATACGAGTGATCTTTATTGACACCCTTGAAAATACCGTAATTCCAACGAATACGGTGGATCCAAGAATCACCAAAATCACAAGCACAATAATCAGTAGATAGATACACCTCTTCGGATTATTTTGAGAAGTTTTTTCGTTCATAACCTTCGAGCCAAATGGGTCTAATTACCCCGCCGCGGTCAGGGCGTCGGCCAGTTGGATTTTCCCCTCGTACAGCGCCCGGCCGATGATCGCGCCGGTAACGCCAAGGGGGACGAGTTTGCGGATGTCTTCGACTGTCGTCACGCCGCCGGAGGCGATGACGGGAACTTTCACAGCCGAGGCCAGATCGCCCGTACGGTCGAAGTTCGGTCCGGCCATCATGCCATCCTTGGTGATATCCGTATAGACGATCGCCGCAATCGGAAATTTGGCTGCCCGCATCGCCAGGTCGAGCACCGTCTGCGCGCTTTCCTGCGTCCAGCCCTGTTCGGCCACCTGAGCCCCCCGGGCATCCAGACCCAGAACCAGCTTGCCTGGATACCGGACGGCCATCTGTCCAAACCACTCAAATCGCCGGATGGCACTGGTGCCCAGAATCACCCGATCCACCCCCAGATCGAGCATCCGGCAGATTCCGGCCTCATCGCGAATCCCTCCCCCGACCTCGATCTGCATCTTCACGGCCGCACGGATCTCCAAAATGGCCTCCAGGTTCTCGGATTGGCCGCTTTTGGCACCATCCAGATCAACCACATGCAGATGCTTTGCGCCGCTGTCCTCGAAGGCCTTGGCCTGCGAGGCCGGATTGTGGCCGTAGGTGATCTGCCGATCGTACTGCCCCTGGATCAAGCGAACACATTGCCCGCCACGCAAATCAATCGCCGGCCAAATTTCCATCGCTTCAATCCCCTAAATTGATTCCGTGAAACGGTAATTAACAACTCCGCGGATTTCTGTTCTGGATTCCCACCTTCGCGGGAATGACAATCAAACTACATTGGAGGGCCCCGCTCTGTCGGGGCCGTTCTTCGGCCGCAACGGAGTGCGGCTCCATTAGGGATTTACATTTCGTAGAGTTTTTCGTCGTCGAGAATTTCAAAGCCCGCCGCCGCGATCACCTTGGCGATATCCACCTTCTGCGGATTCTTGATCTCCAGAAAACATATTCCTTGTCGATCGTTGGGAGAGACAAAGCCGTAGGCGTCGGCGATGTTGACCTCGTTTTGCAGGAGCAAACTCGTCAGTTTTTCCAAGTTGCCGGGTTTGTCCTTGGCACAGATGGCAAAGACCTCTTTAATCGCGCAGGCGAAGCCCTTCTCGACCAGGGCCAGGTGCGCCTGCTTGGGCTTATCGACGATGACCTTCATCAGGCCAAACTCTCCCCGGTCCTGGATCGAGAAGGCCCAGATATTCAGATGATTTTCCAATAAAATATCCGAAACAGACTTAATCCGCCCCGGACGGTTTTCCAAAAAGACGGTCAATTGTTTCGCCATGGATTGGTCTCCGAATCCGGCCGAATCTCTTCCGCCGGACTTGTGGTCCTTACAGCTTTTCCCGATTGTCGATCACCCGCTTGGCCTTACCCTCAAAGATCGGCAGCGAACCCGGCTCGTGGATCTCGACCTGCGGATTGATCGTGATAGAGGCCTTGAGTCGTTCCTTGATGCGGTTCTTCAGCGCATCGATTTCTGAGGCGTCGCCGGTGAACATCTTTGAATAGATTTCCACCTGAATCGTCAGCCGGTCCAGGGCCTCGTGCTTATCGAGCCGGATCATGTAGTTGGTTCCGACATCCGGAACCCCCATGATAACCTCTTCGATCTGCGACGGGAAGACATTGACGCCGTTGATGATCAGCATGTCGTCGGTCCGGCCCAGGATCCGCGACAGCCGCCGGTGCGTTCGCCCGCACGGGCACGGGTCCTTGTGCAGGAACGCCAGGTCGCGCGTGCGATACCGCAGCAGCGGCATCGCCTCGCGCTTGAGGATCGTCAGCACCAGCTCGCCCTTTTCGCCGTCGGGCAGCGGTGTCCCGCTCGCCGGGTCGATGATTTCGACCAGATACATATCCTCCCAGATATGCATGTCCTGCTTATACACGCACTCGAACGCCACGCCCGGCCCATTCATTTCGCTGAGGCCATAGGAATTGTACGCATCAATGCCGTACAGTTCCTGCAGCTTGCATCGTGTGTTTTCCGAATACGGCTCGGCGCCGAGAAAGGCCTTGCGGAGGAACAGGTCCTTCGGCGTGACTTTGAACTCGTCGAGGCGCGAATGGATGTGCAGCAGGTAACTCGGGGTAATGTGTACCGCCGTTGTCTTGAAATCCCGCATGACCTGCACCTGCCGTTGGGTATTGCCGCCGCCAATGGGGATGACCATCATTCCTACCTTCTCGGCACCGTAATGCAGACCCAGCCCGCCGGTAAACAGGCCGTAGCTCATCATGTTCTGAAAGACATCCGCCTTCGTGCAGCCCGTGGCGACAATGCTTCGTGCCACCAGTTCGGTCCACTGGTCCAGATCGTCCTGTGTCAGATAGATCACCGTCGGGATGCCCGTTGTCCCGCTGGACGAATGCATCCGCACCACCTGTTCCGGATCCACGGCCAGAAGACCCCTCGGAAAATTCTGCCGTAGGTCGTCTTTGGTGGTAAACGGAAGCTTCTGCACATCATCCAGTGAACGAATATCCTCCCCGCGGGACAGTCCGACCTTGCCCAGCCGCCGCTGATAGAAATGCGTCTTGATGGCTTGATCGACCATATGCCGCAGTTGCCGGAGCTGCAGATCCCGCAACGCTTGTCGATCGATTGTTTCGATTGCCTTGTTCCAGTAGTTCACTTGCATGAAAGGATCCCGTCATGGCGCGGCCCTACAGGTCCGCGCGACAATGCCCCGAAATTATTGCTACAATCCGCGGATGTCCGATTCGGTAACCACTCGCACGCCGCCGGCGGACAGAACCTTCGTGGCCCGATCGGGATCTTCGAACCGGAAAACCAGCATGGCCCGTTCGGTCGCTTTTTCGACAAACCCGTACATGTATTCCACATTCAGGTCGTGATCGGACAGGATTTTCAAAACCGCCGCAAGGCCACCCGGTCGGTCATCCACCTCCACGGCCACCACGGAGGTCAGATTTGCGGTGATGGCGTGCTTCTTGAAAACTTCCGTCGCCACTTCCGGCTTATCGACCACAATCCGTAGAACGCCGAAGGTTTCGGTCTCCGCGATCGTCAACGCCCGAATGTTGATGTGATTCTGGCCGAGCAGAGAACAGACCTCAAACAGCCGACCTTTGCGATTCTCCAGAAAAACCGATATCTGCGTGATCTTCATGTGTTTCCCTTTCGTCGTTTCGCCGCCGTTGGTCCCGATGGGCCGTTAGAGTTTGCGATTATCGATCACCCGCTTGGCCTTGCCGATGCTCCGCTCAATGGTTTTCGGTTCAACCAGCTTGACGCTGACCCCGACCGACAGGACCGCCTCGATCTTCTTCTTGATCTCGTGTTCCAGTTGGTGCATCTTCTTGATCTCGTCGTGGAAGAGCTTCTCATCAACCTCGACCTGGACCTCCACAGTGTCGAGCTGGTGCGCTTGCCGATCGACGATCAGTTGATATTGCGGATGCGTTCCCTCGATTCCCAGCAAGACCTCTTCGATTTGGGAGGGGAATACATTGATGCCGCGGACCACGATCATGTCATCGGTCCGTCCGCTGATCTTGCTGGTTCGCGGACTGGTCCGGCCGCACTCGCAGGGCTGCGAAGTCATCGAAACAATATCCCGCGTACGGTACCGGATCAGCGGAATCGCCTGCTTGGTCAGCGTGGTGATCACCAGTTCGCCCTTTTGTCCCTCGGCCACGGGCTGTCCGGATTCGGGATCGATAATTTCAGGGTAAAATACATCCGAAAACACATGCAATCCCCTCTTGAGGTGACACTCCTGCGACACCCCCGGACCGATGATCTCCGACAGACCGTAGATATCCGTTGCCAGCATACCCCAGCCATCCTCGATCTCTTTACGCATCGCCTCGCTCCACGGCTCTGCGCCGAACACGCCGATCTTCCAGGAGGCCTTCCGGGGATCGTAACCCAATTCCTTGGCCTCCTCCAGCATGTACAGCACATAGCTGGGCGTGCACGCGATAATCCGCGGCTGGAAATCCGTCATGACCTTCAGTTGTCGCGGCGTCTGTCCCGCGGACATCGGCAGAATCGTCAGCCCCATCTCCAGCGATCCGTAATGCGCCCCCAGCCCTCCGGTGAACAGACCATATCCATAGGCGATCTGAATGGTATCGTCGGGCTTGGCCCCCGCGCAACAAAAGGCGCGGGCCATTACCTCGCCCCATAGCTTCAGGTCGTCCTTGGTGTAGCCCACCAGCGTCGGGTTGCCCGTTGTTCCGCTGGAGATGTGAATCTCCTGGATTTCCCCCCTCGGCACGCTGAACAGTCCGAACGGATAGTTGTCCCGCATGTCGATCTTGGTGGTGAAGGGCAATTTGATGATATCCTCGATCCCCCGGATGTCCCGAGGGTGTACCCCTGCGGCGTCGAACTTCTTATGATACACCGGACACCGCTCATACACATAATAGACCAGCTTTTTGAGCCGCTCGGACTGAATATTCTTCAGATTGTCCAACGGCATTGTCTCGATGTCTTCTCGCCAGATCATGGTCTCTCCTGTCTGCCTTCCAGAATCGCGGGCTTGACCGCTTGCCATTGCTCCCAACCACAAGAATAATCGATTCCCTGGTCGGGTTCCCGGAATTGTCCTCAACTTCTGGAAGTACTCTATCAGATTCGGCACCATCCCGTCAAGGCCGTTTTCCCTTGATCTTCCCGCGATCCCGTTTCCATGCGCAGAAAAAAGCCCGACACGGGTCGGGCCGGTACTTGCGCAATTCACGGTCTCAAGCATCCGTGAACCGATAGGGTTAAAAGCTGATCTTGTAGGAAACGGCGGTATAGAATTCGTCATTCATATTGACCGAATCATCCATCGAGGTCTGGTAGTAGATCCCCGGAATGAGCATTCCGTTGCCCACTTTGAACGCCGTTCTCAGTCCCCAGGTGATATGCGACCAGTCATGATCCGAAGTGTTGCCATAGAACGCAAAAGCCCCGTCGTTGTAAGTCGCATCGGCGCTGAGAGTAAAGGGCTGTTCGCAGACCTTGAAGTTGTAGTCCAGGCCGACGATGTGGAAGAATCCAGCCGCATCGCTCAACTCGGTTCCTCCCAGAAAGCCGGGAGTCGGGCCCGGACGGCCGGACCAACTATACGCAGCGGTGTAACGAGGCACAAAACCGGCCGGACACATCTTGGGCAACGAGATCGTCAGGGCCAGATCCTGATAATCATTCCACCAAGAAGGGTTGGTGTAGTAATCGTTGTACGAGTAGGTCAAGTTATAATCCACCTGGACCGCATCGCCTTTATTTATGCTGTTGGCATAGGAAAGCATATACACATACTTTTCGGTGGGGAGAGGCCACTCGGCGCCGTTGGATTGAGCGCCGGACCACCAGCCCAAAATCGACGCGCTAAACCCCGTGCCCCACAAGTTAAAGGTGGCCGATGGCATGAATCCGGCCTTGTTATCGCCGACATCCATGCCACGCCAAATGGTCTTGCTAACCCAGGTCAGATCCAGATCCATACCCAGCTTGTCTTCGGCCGCCCATACGGATCCGCAGGCAAGAACCGCCATTGAAATCAACAATATCTTCTTCATTCTGTTCTCCTTCCTGAATTCGAATTGTGCCAGGATTTTTCCACTGAGATCAAATCCTTTTTCTCTGAAATTATCCAAGCGTTACCGGTTTGCTAAAATTGTAATACCGGTGGTCCGGACAATCAAATGAAATTCCAAAGAAATTCGGGCCGTTTGATAGGAATAATTTTCCGGCAGGATTATGAGTATCAACCATAATTACACCCTAAACATATCCAAATCATCCAAGGCGCAAAAAAAGGCCCGATCCATGTCGGGCCTTCAAAGTAGATCAGGTCAACCTGGATCAGAAAGTGAATTCCAGATTATAACGCAGGAAGATCGCATGATCCTGACTGCTCCCGGAGTAGAAGGTCCCCGGAACAAAGTAATCGGCCAGGAAGTGCATATTCAGATTCTTGCAGCACTTGTATCGCAGGTAGGCCGTAAACAATTGCCCACGGAACAGGCCGTCACGCGAAAACAGGGTGCCGGTCGGTCCCAGGGACGGATTTCCTGAGGTATCACGATATTCCTGATCGGCCCACAACAGATTGTAGTTGGTCTGCAGGGACCACTTCGGGGCAATATCAAAAGTGTACCCCACGCCGGCCCGATGCAGATTGGTCACCTCGCCGGTTGAGGTTTCCGATGTCCACATATAGAGGGGAAGATCGCCGCCGCGGCAGGCCTGTGGATACTGAGCCCAGAGCGGATCGAACTGCTCGTTGGCCCGCGTATCGGGATCATCGCCGGACAAATACTCATAGTCAAAATTCAAGACCGAATTCCGCTCATCCTTGAAACTGTAGGTCAGGCGGTTATTGGTGCCCCAGGCACTCATCGATTCCAGGTTCACCTTTCCCCACTGCTTGGCAAATTCCGTTCGATAACCCCAGTTCTCATTGAGCTTGCCAGAAAGGGCCGCGCCAATCGTATGGATCTCGTCGTCTATACCGGGCGTCGAATAATACTTGGACCAGGTTGACGGCTCATCCTGCTTGTACATGTAATAGTATTCGGCCTTGGTGGTTTCGGACCACTTGTCGGTGATATAGGCGATCCCGCCGACTTCGTCCTGCTTTTCACCAATGGCATGACGAATATGTTCCACATTGTTATGATTCAGGGGATGGAGCCATTTGTCTTCAGCGTCGTAGTTGTTGATCCCGATTAAATCCAATTTGGTCCGGTCTGACAGATCGATTGTCGCGCGAACCGCGTCAAAATAGTGCGTGCGGGATCCATCCTGAGGAGTGCCGTCCAGAACAAGCCAACCATTGCCCAGATTCATGATCTCCTGACGACCAACCACCAAGGTCATGGGCAGATCAAAGGCGTTTCGCCAGGTCACATTCAAGATAT
The DNA here is from genome assembly GCA_964643355.1 of uncultured Pirellulales bacterium. Lineage (GTDB taxonomy): Bacteria > Planctomycetota > Phycisphaerae > Sedimentisphaerales > Anaerohalosphaeraceae > FEN-1350. The sequence continues at coordinate 56,168 of CAZXPW010000016.1, read as the reverse complement.
CCAGCAGGATCTCATCATCGCGGTGTTGTTGACCAGGGGTGTGGCGGAAGGTACTCATTTCCCATGTCCAACGGGCATTGATGTCGATATCTGAAGTCAGGGCATAGGACATCGACCATCGGGCACGATAGCGTTGGCGATTCCATTGGTTGGCGTTATCCGGTCCGGGTAGCGCACCATCGCCTTGGTTTTTGTCCATACTCATGAAGTTCGGGGCATACTCTTCGCGCAGACGGATATCCAGCCCCATGGTAAATCCCTCAAACGGTTTGTGAAACTTGTCCAGCCACGCTCCACACAGATGCTGATGCTCGGACGGCGTCGGAGCCGCTGCCGGTGCCGCATCTGCGGCCTTCAGCGTCGCCGGGATGGCGACCACCGCCACCGCAACGGCAACCATCATCCACTTTTTCCATCTACTCATTCCAGTTCTCCTAACTGCCTGACCTTAACCTTAGTTCCTTCATCTACTTGTGTTTACGATGCTACCCTTGTATTATCGGTTTACTTCTGGTTCTGATTTGACATTTTTTAATTCCGGAATATTCCGCATCTCGGAGAAATTCGTTTTACGAACCGGTACTTTTGCTCTTCTTCAGGCAACACGAACCGGATATTTCAGATTGACACTATCTGTCATCAGGGAATTTTACTCTGGATGAAGAACCAAAAAAGGGATACCTCGACTCCGAATTGGGCATTACAATCCCGAATTCCAATACTGAAAACCGGCATACGACACATCCCTGTCCTTCACGACCGAATCCATGCTCTCCCGGAAACAAGAAGCTTACCCCTCAGGCCAGCATACACTCCCGAACCCGTTAACCTGGCCGAAGACAAAAGCAAAACCATAAACTCACGGAACAACCGTAACTATTCATAGTAACATTTTCGGGGAAATCAAGCGGAGAATAAAAAATTTTTTGTGGTCCGATAATTTTTTCGCCTTCCTGGCCAAACTTGGTTCCCGGTCAAACGACGCCGGCCTTCAGATGGCCAGCAGTCTTTTAGCGTTCTCTCTCAGCAAAAGAGATTCCCGATGAAGTCCCAAATGCAGATCGCGAACCATCTGAATACATCGCTTCTGATCATCCCAAGGAGAATCTGTACCAAACAGGACATATTCGGCCGGATGACGAACAATCAGATTTCGCATCGATTGGACTCCAAGAAAATCTGCGGAATACGAGATGTCCATATAAATTCTACGGCCTGTCAGGACTTCTCCGGCCCGATCCCATTGTTCCCAGGCGCCCATATGCGTCATCACAAGTTTGAGTTCCGGGAATGCTTCATGGACACGAAGAATTCGATCCGGCCCGCCTCGATCAATCCGTTCGAAAGCGATATCAAACCCGGTGTGTACCACAAGAATGAGCCCCTCTCGGCACATTCGTTCGTACAACGGCATCATCCGCGATTCATCGAGAACAAAGTCCTGATAATAGGGATGCATCTTGATTCCCTGAAATCCCTCGGCCGCTATCTGACTGATTTTCTCAAGGGAGTTCGGATCGGCCGGGTGTACCGATGGAAACGGAACGATTCGAGAGGATCGGATCTGACCACACCAGGTCAGGATGGATTCATATTGCTTCGGACGCGTCGCAATACAACAGAGAACGCTGATCTCGATTCCGGCTTCGTCCATCGACTGGAGCAGCGAACCGATCTTTCCATCCAGATAACAAGGAACCTGCGGCACCTCCGCCCGCAACTTGGCCATCGCGGCGTCCGCAACCGCATCCGGGAATGCATGTGCATGAAAATCAATAACTCCGGCCATCCACATCCTTTCCTATAAACTCTCATCGACAACAGAGGTCTTGCCATCTGGACGCCATTACTGTATCCTATGAGCCAAAATGATCCATCACTTTTTTGAAAGGATAAGTATGTCGGCGATTCGATCCTTCGTTCAGTTTACGGATATCATGGTATTATCGGTCCTTCTGTGTCTCGGCATGGGGTGTAAACCCGAAAAACAGGCCTCGTCCCCCAACACGACTCCCCCGCCGGCCGAGCCCGTTGCCAAGGCCGCCTCCTCCGCCGCCGAAAAATCTTCCGACGCGGCAAAACCGACCTCAGAGACTTCATCATCCCCCGTCGTCTCTGTACCTGTAATTCCAGGTCTTCCGGAAGGGATCTGGGTTGTAGAGCTGAAAACCTCCAAAGGAGACATCCTGCTGGCTCTCAATCACAAAGCCGCCCCGGTCACGGTTCAGAATTTCATTCAATATGTTCAGGGCGGTTTCTACGACGGCACAATCTTCCATCGGGTTATCAAGAGTTTTATGATTCAGGGCGGTGGATTCACGCCCAACCTCCAGCAGAAAGCCGCACGAGATCCCATCGTCAACGAGGCCTCCAACGGTCTGAAAAACCTCCGGGGCACAATCGCCATGGCGCGAACTCAAAATCCCAACAGTGCCACTTCCCAATTCTTTATCAATCATGTCGACAACACCAGTCTTGATTTTGTCCGGGGGGGCAATCCCGGGTATGCCGTCTTCGGATCAGTCCTGAAAGGGATGGAGGTCGTTGACGCCATCGCATCCGTGGCAACGGCCACCAAAGGATTTTTCCAAAATGTACCCGTCGAACCGGTGGTGATCCATTCGGCCAGGGTCATTCAACAACCCAAGTCCTAAAATCGCGACAGGAGTCCTCGGATGAAACGATCCATTAGGGCATTTCTCGTAGCGGTTATCAGTTTGTCGCCCGGCGTCAGGGGAGCCGACCATTGGCCCGTATGGCGGGGGCCCGCCTTCAACGGCGTCTGCGATGCGACCAATGTGCCCATATCCTGGAGTGCGACGGACAATGTCGCATGGAAGGTTCCTCTGCCCGGAGGCAGCGGTTCCACCCCTGCCGTCTGGGGCGACCGGATTTTTGTCACGACCACGGGTGACGGCAAGAATCTTGTTTTGGGCATAGACCGTTTCGGAAATATCCTTTGGAAAACATCGGTAGGCGATGAACGAAAAGGCAGGCATGACCGCAAAGGCAGCGGCGCTCACCCGTCTCCCACCACCGACGGCACCCATGTCTTCGTTTACTACCGCAGCGGCGACTTGGCTTGCCTGGATTTCGAAGGCAACATCGTCTGGCACAAGAACATCCAGAAACTCTATGGTCCCGATACGCTTTGGTGGGATTTGGGAACCTCGCCGGTCCTGACACAGGATCAGGTCGTGGTCGCCGTCATCCACGACAAACCGTCTTTTCTGGTCGCCTTTGACAAAAAAACGGGGACTGAGGCATGGAAGCGGGATCGCTCTCTCAACGCTCCTCGCGAGGCCAACCAAAGCTACACCACCCCGATTGTCTATTCCGAAGGCGACCGGCAACTTCTTTTCGTTCTTGGCGCCGATCATATCACGGCCCATGACGCCTCCGACGGCCGTGAAATCTGGCGAGTCGGCGGCCTTAATCCAGGCGGGCAGGAGTTTTTCCGCTGCATCGCTTCCCCCGTGGTCTGCGACGGCATCCTCGTCGCCCCTTACGCCCGCGGCAAAACCCTCACTGCCGTGCGTCTCGGCGGCTCGGGCGATGTCACCCAAAGTCATGTCGTCTGGTTTCGTGACAATCTCGCCTGCGATCTTCCCTCCCCCGCCGCCAAAGACGGTCGGCTCTATGTGCTTTCCGATCGTGGCCAGCTCGAATGCATGGAGATCGGGACCGGCAAGACCCTCTGGTCCGGCGAATTGGCCAACCGCAGGGCGACATTCAGCGCCTCCCCGGTTCTGGTGGATGGGAAAATCTATCTGACGAGTGATTCGGGAACGACCTTTGTCCTTCAGCAGGGCGAGGAATTCAAATTGCTGGCCTCCAATGATCTGGGCGAATTCACCCTGGCCACTCCCGTTTTTTCCAATAACAGAGTCCTGATCAAAACCTATAAAACATTATTCTGTATCGGAAAATAAACAAAACCGTCTCTCCCCTGCCCATGCTGCGGAACCAAGATTTCACTTTTCACTTGGTCTTGGGAAGACTGACCGGTTTACTCGTCGTAGCTCCCGACACAGATTCTGATGCGGATAAAGCGGAGGTCTCCGTTGCTTCCTTTGAAACGGCCGGTGCGGAAATCTGCGGAAGAAATTGTTTCTGCCAGGCCTTAAGCTGCTCGGCCCAGTTCGGCCAGCTCGTGCCAGCCGGCGCCGTGATCGCGCCCAGAGCATTGAGCAGGGCCGCTTTGGTTTCGCCGGGGACCGTCTCAGAATTAAGGTATGTCTGAAGGAGAACAACGAGGGGATCGTCCGGCTTGAGATCCTTTTGTTCGATCAGCCGTCGCGAAAAGACTCCCACGGCGCGGGCATGATCCCCGATCGACAAATAACGACCCAGCAATTCCATTCGCACGCTTAATAGGGCCGCGGCGTTCTGATCCCCCTGCAATCGAACTTCCGCCATCCCCAGCAGATCGGTTACCCGAGACAGGTTCCCCGCATTGGCCTTGAGCTTATCGATCCATCCCAGGATCACCATGGATCCCTGCCGCTGCAAAATGGAGGTCATGGACGACCAGGCCGCTTCCGATTCTCCGGGAATCGACAACCGTTCCGACAGCCATACAAGATCTTTTTCGTCCCCAACTTCCCCCGCCAGCCCCATCACGATTTTTCGAACCGCCGGGCTGGGATCCTCCATCAGTTTACGATCGCGAAAGGATGAATAGGCCTGCGGCTTGCCGATATTCGCCAATCCCGTCACCGACGCCTCTCGAACAGTTGCGTCCATCGTATCCGATAATCCCGCAACGAACGCCGGCTGATAGATAATTGCCGCGACATCCCGAAGGGCCGTCTTACCGCACAGTTTGGCCATCACCATCAGCAACTGACCGCGAAGAGAACCCGTTTGCCCTTCTGTCGCCTGATATCGCGTCAGAATCATTCTCAAATAACTTTGGGCCACCGGGGTCTCAATCCCGTTGATTTCCAGTAACTTGCGAATCACTTCCGCGGCCGGATACACCCGGTCCGATTCCTTCTCCGCCAGGAAAGTACCCGCCAGCCGAAGGGTCTCCATTCGTATCGTCGCCGGCAGTTTAATGGGCGAACCCGGCGTAAAGGCGAATGAACACGCTTCCCCCAAGGCCTGAAACAATGCCAGACGCACCTCGTTGTCCTTTTCCGCCTGCAATTGGGCCAAAAGTTTTTCGGCAGGATCCAATGCGCTTTTGCTGGCCAGTACCTTCGCCGCCGCCAATCGGACTTCGCGATCCGGATCCGATACCAGCGACAAGACCGCCGTCCGTAACTCGGCCGACGCCATCGCCGCATAAGTTGATACCTTGCCCAGCGCCCACAACCGTTCCGCCGAAAACTCGCTGGTCAGTTTGGCGACCAGAATTCCCGGTTTGGCCGTGTCCTCGGCCGCCGCATACTCCTTATCCTGCATTGCCAGGTACTTGTTCTTCCAAATGTCTCGATCCGCTCCAACCAAACGGAGTTGTTCCTGTTGACGAGCGACGCGATCTCGAAGAACCGCCATCAGGTCTCGGATAAATTCCGTCGAACTGCGACTCAGAAAATCCTGAACCATTCCATCCAGCGTCGTGGAGCGCGTCCCTTCCGGGACCCCAAAGATCTCCTGCAGGGCCTTTTCCGCCGCCAGCGCGACGGTCTTGTCGCCGTCTTTGCGAAGCGAGTGAATCGTCGCGATCGCCTCTTTTTCCGGCCACAGTTTCAGAGCATAGATCACATTTTGCCGGCTTCGCGAATCCAGCGTCGAGTCCGCCGCCATCAGGGACAGCGACTCGAACACGCGGGCAAATGGATAAATCAACAAGGCCTCCCCCGCAAGACGCGCTTCGGAGGTTTCGGTCGAGGAGAGGATTCCGACGACCGGCTTGAGAAGCTCTTCCGGTTTGCTGACCATCTCCGGCAAACCTCGGCTCTTGATAAGGGCCCGACAGATGGCCTGCCGTGTCAACGGATTATCTTTGGCTACCAGAGACTGCAGGAGCAATTCACGAGATGCGCTGTCGGCCCGACCCAGTAATTCGATGGCGGCATCCATGCGACTTTCTTCCGTTTGACCCTGTAACAAGGCCGTTCGGATGATCCGCAACTGCCGCTGGGCATCCGTCTCGGTCGGCTCAGACAGGGAACTCGGCAATACCCCGTCCTCCGCATCTTGGGCCATCGTTAAGGGAACGCAAAAACCCAACATGCCGATCATCATCCAACCGATGATTCCCGTCCGCTTCAACAGACCTCCTGTGTCTTCTCGCTTTGTCGGAATTGTCGCCTCACGATCAACCCATCGTTCGATTGCTATTCCACTCGGTTTCCCTCGCGGTGAGGATACCGGCTTGCGTGATCTTCGTCAACCGGTTTCCCTTCATTTCTTCGGCTTTGATAAGGATTTCGTTTCGGAAGAAATACAAATCGGATCCCCCCCATGATTCTGCCCCTTATTTGGCGATCCGACTATCTTCACATCACCGTCCACTATACAGACGCAGAACCTCCCCCGTTTATGTCAGATCCGATCTATGAATTCTCGTCCGACTTGGACAACTTTCGGACCCCCAAAGGACGGGGCTATCCTACTTCAAGATCTCTGAAAACTTTGGATACCATCTGACTGATACTGGAAATGCCAATATGCTGAAAAAATCTTATCCGAAAGGTCCAATAAAATATGCGATAGTCCCCAACGAACACGATCTCAGATAAAAAAAATATCCGACTGAATTATTTTAACCAAATACACTATTTTGTCTATCTTAACTTTTCCGATAATTATCCATGAAAAGTTTATTAACCATATTAACGGAGTGCGATATGGAAACCACATTAGCAGAACAGCGAAAGGATGTCCGTTCCGATTTATCCTGGCCCGTCAGTGTTTGGCTTCCCGATGCCAATCGTTTCTTCAACGGCCGCAGCAAAAATGTCAGCCGTGGTGGTGCCTACCTCACAGTCCCAATGACCACGCCGATCCGGCCCGGCCAGGAAGTGGAAATCAATTTTCCCCGAACCATGACCCTGGCCCGACAGAAAGGCCAATATGCCAGAATCAAATGCGCAAAAGTGCTTCGTGTTGACCGCAAGGGAATGCTCGAAGGCGCCTGCATTGGTATGGCCGTTCAATTCAGCGACAAGGATATTGAAACCGTATAGGCCCCCCCTTCGGGAATGAATAGATAGAGAAAGCACAACGGCTGATGACATACGCCCGTCATCAGCCGTTGGTTTGCGCCGCCAGGCAAATCTGCCTTCCTCCTTCGCTTCCAATGGAGAGTCAATCGAATCCATTCCAAAACCAATTCCGGCATAGAATCGCAAAATCGGCCAGATCGACTGTGCAGTCGCCGTTGATATCCCCCGCCATGATGACCTCGCACACCGGCTTGCCAAACCAGGATTTGCTCGCCTCGGCCGTGCCGCCGTAGGCCCCCATGTTCACGACCCCGCCGTTCGGGAACGGCTCGGAGCCGATCGGACCATACGGGTCTCCGGTATCGATACACGGGCTGGTTATCCAATCCTTTACCCATATATTGTAGTCCGGATCCCATCGTCCGCCCTGGCTCATGAGGCGATAGTCGCTACTCTTCCAATGAAATATCCTTCCTGTTCCGAATCCGCCTTCATTACCGTTTGTCCACAACCCCTCCTTGGCAAAAAAGGGATGTGCGTCGATTGTCCCGACCCCGGCAAACTGGCCTGTCCATCCCTGCACGCAGCAATAATCGAACCGCGAGAAATCGCCCTTGCGCCCAATGTTGGCCCACTCAACACTTCCATCCGAACAGGTATTGCCCCAGAAGATGCACGACCAGAAATGGCTGGTTCCCGGCGTATCGATCACGCCGCCCCACTGGTCGCGGGCATGGTTCTGTGCGATCGTGCAATTAACAATCGCCGTATAGGCCTCATCCAGATAAATCCCCCCACCCCATTCGGCCTGATTGCCAACGATCAGGCAATGATCCAGCGTCATACAAAACTCGCCATTCAGATACACTCCGCCGCCCTGATTCCCATAGTTATTCGTAAATACGCAATTCGTCGTCCGGCTGCTCGAACTCCACGAATCGTATAATCCGCCGCCTTTATATCCGAAGTTGCCGTGGAACAGGCAATGCCGAACCTCTAACCCTATCGTCGCATGGCTGAACAATCCGCCGCCCATATGATATACATCGGGCCCGCCGTATCCGCCGGTGACAGTAAATCCATCCAAAGCCGCTCCCGACAGGAGCCCCTCCGCCGTGACCACATTAAAGCTATTCTCTAACCTGGATGAATCAAACCATCTGCCCTGATCGTTGCCGTTCAGATCGCCGCTGAGGATCGTCTCAAAGCCCCGAACATCCCGTGCATCGGGGTTGCCCGCTCCGAATCCCGCATATCCGCCAAGGATTGCCACGCCGCCCTTCAGCCGAAACGAGGCCTTCCGATCCCCGGGAATCAGGCCGTCCAGATATGACGACTGATCCGGCCGGTATGTCCCCTGCGCCACGCGAATCTCCTGACCGGCGGAAGCGGTCGCCAGTGCATCTTGAAGATACAGAAACGCGTCCTTCCAGCTTGTCCCATCGTTGGCCCCCAGGGCGCTGTCGTCCACATACACAACCCCCGCCGAAGCCACACAGACCAACCCCAACATCCATGCCCATCCCGTCATCATCTGTCGAACCATGGTTTCTCCTTGCCCAAAAGTTACCGCATATCTGTATTCCCCGTTTGCATTACGGATGAAACGCAAATCATCCTTCTCGTGATCCGCCCAAATCGCAAAATCCCCCCAATCGACTTTGCCTGTACCATAACCATCGCTATCCATCCTCCGGTTCCCCATCGCATGATGGATGACCGCATACACACTCCTTTCAGATCCAGGTTTCAATTCCGCAGGGAATACCCGCCATTGATGAATCGTTGATGATCCTGCTCGGTATCTTGGAGTCGGCGCAAAGAATCCTTGTTACACTCTATTTCCCGCAAATACCCTTCCATCGTTACAATCCGTCCAAAATCTCCTTTGTGATACCCACTTTGGCAGTGTAGAATACCTAAAACTCAAACGGACATAGAAAGGCATGGATTATGAAAGTCAATGGGATCGCAAATCGAGTGAAAGGCATCACGCGTCGGTTGTTTCTACTGGGAATCTTTGGTTTGCTTTCCCTGGGCTGCTCACGGACCCAAAGCGGGTCACCGGCGTCTTCTCAAACCTCAGGCAGTCCGCTGAAAGTGATGTCATTCAACATCCGATACGGCACCGCCAACGACGGCCCCGATCACTGGAACAACCGAAAGACCTTCGTCACGGAAACCATTCGCCAGTTTGGCCCCGACCTGCTCGGCCTGCAGGAAGCCCTGGACTTTCAGATCGACTTTATTCAGCAAACCATCCCCGGATACGCCTCCATCGGCGTCGGTCGGGATGACGGCAAACGCAAAGGCGAACACAGTTGTATCCTGTATCGTTCCGACCGGTTCGAGGCCACCGACTCGAATACTTTCTGGTTCTCCGACACGCCCGAAGTCCCCGGATCAAAATCCTGGGGCAACTCCATTACCCGCATTTGTACTTGGGCCCGTTTCGTGGATCGGTCTACCGGTAAGGGCTTCTACTACTACAACCTCCACCTCGACCACATCAGCCAACCCTCCCGGCAGCGCAGCGCCATTTTCTTGGCTGAGCGCATGGCCAGTCGATCCCACCCCGACGACCCCTGCATCCTCTCCGGCGACTTCAATGTCGGCGAAACCAATCCCGTCATAACCTACCTGACGGGCCACACTCCCCTGGAAACCTCGTCCCAAACCCCTTACCCGCTGGCCGATTCCTTCCGAAAGGTCTATCCGGACGAAAAACAGGTCGGCACTTTCAATTCATTTAAAGGGACTCAGGATGAAGACAAGATCGACTATATCTTTATTAGTCCAGAATGGGATGTTCTGGCTGCGGAAATAGTCCGAACTTCTTATAATGGCCGGTTTCCCTCTGACCATTTCCCGGTCACCGCCACTGTTCGAGTCAGGCCGGTCAAGAATCCATCATCGAAATAACCGCCTTTTTCACCCAACCCAGGAAGATTACTCCAAATTTGCGATAGAATTTGCGATAGAAAACCTTGACAAACAACCCAAATTCGGGTAGGATAAGGATTCGTGAGGAGTGGTGAGAAAGCGGTCCCGCAAGAAAACCGGCTTTCGATCCCCTTTGTCTCGAGTTGAATCGTGCGGCCCAAAACCGTGTTGGAGCCGATGCTTGTTGCGCCCTCGGGTCCGTCCCGAGGGGTATTCAAAACAAATCGATTGAAAGGCGGATGGAAATGACGACATGTAAATTCTGGGTGTTCGGATTCTCCCTTGCGATTCTGCTGGCAAATCCTTTGGCGTCTTTGGCCGGAACGATTCTCGGCTGGGGCGACAATTCGTCCGGACAAGCCACGCCCCCCGCTGGGAGCGATTATTCCAGTATCGCCGCCGGGTATGACTTCAGCGTTGCGCTACGGACCGATGGGTCTGTTGTTGCCTGGGGGGCCAATACCGACGGACAATGCAATGTCCCCACAACCCCAAACTTTAAGGCCATTGCCGCCGGCGAATATCACACCGTCCTGCTCAACAAGGACGGATCTCTCCAGGTTGTCGGCGCCAACAATTACAATCAGACCGTCTGTCCATCTGGAAATGATTTTATCGCGATTTCCGCCGGCGGGTGGCATAGCGTCGCTCTTCGAGCCAACGGATCTTTGGTGGCATGGGGGTACAATGTTTCCGGCGTAAGCACCGCGCCTTCCGGCAGTAATTTCAAAGCGATTGACGCCGGTCATACCCACAGCATCGCTCTGAAAGCCGACGGCTCGCTGGTCGTCTGGGGCAACAACACCTACAAACAAATCACCAACGCCCCCACGGCCCCCGATTTTAAGGGTGTCGCCGCGGGCGGATATCACTGCGTCGCCCTGAAGAAAGACGGTTCCCTCGTCGCCTGGGGCCTGAACACCTCCAATCAATGCAATGTCCCGGCGGGAAATAACTATGTCGCCGTCGCCGCCAAAGGCAATTACTCCCTGGCCCGCAAAACCGACGGATCGATCGTCGCATGGGGCGACAACTCGTCGGGCCAGCAGACCGTGCCGTTTAGCAACTTTTTCCGAGAAATGTCCGCCGGCGTTCGCCATGCGCTGGCTCTGGAAGAAATCGGCACCATCGCCCTGACAACCCCCAATGGCGGCGAAGTGTGGGCCACCGGATCGGTACAGACCATTTCTTGGACCGCCGACCCGGGCATTCTGGATGTCGCAATCGATTATTCAATCGATAACGGGACCTCGTGGATCCCGGTCTCACCGCCCAATGTCGGCAATACCGGAACTTACAGTTGGTTTGTCCCCATCGCCAACTCCCAGGAATGTCTGGTTCGGGCCTCTTCCTCTCCCGTTGCCCTCGCCACCGATGTCAGCGACGCTCCATTCACAATCTACCAGTGTACCCTCCTCAGCGACGCCAACGGCGACTGTGTGGTCAATATCGAGGACTTCGCCATCATGGCTCAAGAATGGCTCTCCAACGGTTTTATCTTTGACCCGGAATATGACCCCGTGAGTCTGGATGGCGACGGGGATGTGGATGTCAATGACTTTGTGATCTTCTCCAACGCATGGCTCACCCAGCCCGGGGATCCGGCCTGGAATCCCAAGTGCGATCTGAATTTCCCGCCGGATAATTTTATCGATCAACTCGACTTCGCCGTTTTCTCCGACCACTGGAAATAAACGGCAAGCGACATTCTCTTGGACCGACCTGGAAGGGCACGGAATTCCGTGCCCTTTTCTGTTTGAATATCCAAACTCTTCGCTTTCCCGCATTTCACGATCGCTGTTGTCCCGCTTTCCGAATTCGAACTTCTGATAAGCGGCTTCTTGTCCTCGTGATAAAAAAACCCAAGGATGAGTCCTTGGGTTCTTGATAGCAATTCATCATTTCGAAGAAATGTCTACCTTCTTCGCCGCAGGACAAAAGTTCCAATCCCCAGCAGAAGCAGCGTTGCGGGTTCGGGAATGATCTGGATGTTGTCCACGAACATCCACGCCTCGTCCTGATTCGGGTAATCGTAGTTGTTGATCCGGAGAAACAGTTCGCCGGAACCGGCGCTGGACAGATCAAATGTCCACGCCTCCTGGAGGGTCTGACCGATGGCGACATCCATTTGCATCTTGGTGACCTGATCAATCAGCTTCACGCCCGAGCCGATCAAGCTCAGAATGTCCGTGTTCCCGGCGGGGACAAAAGAACCGTCGGATTCCAGAATACTGAAGGTAATCCCGAGATCCTTCGGTCCGTCCGCGTCAAGGAAGGAACCAAATTCAAAAGCCAGCATCAACGAAGTAGCGCCGTCGGCCGTGCCGATGCTCTGATAGACATATCCATTTTGCCCCGCACCATCCACGGAGTCGTTTGCCGCCCAGGCCGACAGGGCCAGATTCGCGGTGCCATTCGGGACGACCCGATGGATGCACCAGGCGTTTTGCCAAAAACCTCCGCCGTCATAGTCATACCACCCATACACATCGGCGCTGTCTCCGCCGGCGGCCGGAGCATTGGCCTCAAAATCGCCATTGGAAATCGACAGAACGGCATTTACCGTGCCAAGCAAACACAACCCCATGATTACAATCATCGCTCTTTTCATCTTTTGCACCTCCACATGAATTTCCTTGCATTTCCGAATATGATTTACTTCAGATACACTGCTCCGTTTTCGTCTCTCGGACCTCCTTTCTGTCGCATCATGATATCCATTTGTGGATATCCGCCCCGACGGATTGAATCCGTCGGAGCGGATACGCGTCAAGTGTCAGACCGTTTTCTTACTTGCAGGATTCCTGCGGATGCAGACCGCAGTCAAGCCACTTGGCGGCAAACAACGCAAAATCAGCCAGATTTTCTTTGCAGTCACCCGTGAAATCATACATCGGTTTATTCCGACACAGCGGCGCCCCGGAGTCCGCCACATACCGATCGGCGATTTCGTCGTCCGTCAGCGCGTAATTGTAGATGCGGACCTCGTCCATCATGCCGGTAAAATAGGCGTCCGCCCAGGCGCTTTTGCCGATATAGTTATTGACTCGGGCGATGGCATTCGGAATGGGCATTGTAACCTGAGGCGTATTGATCGATCCGTCATTGTTGTAATAGAAACATCGCAATCCGTTCTTGTACAGTTTCGCCACGCCCGAAGAGCTCAAAGTCGCGGTGAACATTTGCCATTTGTTCAGTTCAATCGCGACCTGGGCATTCAGAGCGGTATTCTGAGTCGCCCCATTGGCGGTTCGGAACTGCAGCGTCGTCGAGGTGCCGTTACGGCAGAGGAAGATATTGTCGCTGGGGGCGCCGTTGGAGAACTGAATGAAGTTGGCCCAGCTCCCGGCCGCCGTCGGATACGCCCAGAAGGTCAGGGTGATGCCGGCACGAAAGTCCGCGAAACCGTCGGGCAAATCAATGTAATTAAGGTAAGTGTTCGACAAACTGACCGCTTGACCAACCTTTCCATCGACATACCCGGGCAGAACATTGTTGGGAGCCGTACCCAGCGTCATGGGCGTTCCATCCAGACCGTTGCCCGAAGCATCCGTGGCGTCCCCATTGAACGGATAATAAGCGAGTAATTTCTTGATAATGATGCTGCCATTGGTTGAATTGGTCGTTCCGCCCGCATTGGTCGCTCTGGCGTAATAGGATCCTTCGCGCGCGGCCGTGGCGTTTCGAATCGTCAGCGTGGAAGTTGTCAGCGTTCCGATGGTGTTTTCCACGATCGTGACTTCGGTATCGGCCATTGTAATTGCAATATCTGGGGATCCCGTCTTAAACCATTGAATCGGACCGGTCAAGGCCGACAAGCTGCTGCAAGTCGCCGTAAAGACGGCGTCTTCGGCCGGGAAAACGGCTGAAAGCGCTGGATTCACGGTGAAAACCGGAGACGCGGGCACGGTCGTAAAGCTCCAGACCGGACCCGGGATCAACAGATCCGGACCGCCCAGGGTGTTTGGCTCATACCCGTCCACGCGCCAGTAATAAGTCGTGCTGAAATTGAGAACTCCCGGATCAAACGAAGTCGTCGTGGCCGGGGCCTTTGACAGTTTCTTATTCGCCGGTTTGAGCGTCAGGTTGGGATCGTTTTCGGTTCCGAAATACAAGTCCACCGTCGCAATCCGGCTGCTGAGGACGGACCATGAAAGGTCCTGGTTGGCCAGTACCGCCGCAGCCCCGTCCGACGGAGCCACATACAAAATACCGTCAATCATATCCACAATAAAGGTGTGGTCCCCGTCCCAAACGGTGTTCATGCTCAAGCTATTGGTCCCGGCACTGCCTCCGGTGGTCTGATAGGCGTTGCCGCCCGGATACGATGCGGCGCCGTCGAGACCGGCCGTCTCGAAGAACCATGCGATCCCGTTAGTGACGGTCACATCAAAACCGTACATTGTATTCGGGGCCAGATAAACCGGCGTATCAAGCTGGAAATATACCCAGGTTCCGGTGCCCGTCCCCGACATTTGAGTAAAGACGCCCGGCTCGGTGCCCGTCGTGGTATAGGTTTCCACTCGCATGGCAAACCCCGCCGTCCCCGCCTGCGAAGGATCCGTGACGCGGATGATCAGCGGAGCGTTGGCCGTGGTGGTATTCGACCAGGTAACCTCTCCCGCCATATAGCTGACATGCTTCATCCAAAATCCCTGCATGTAATACCCGTCGGGGTCGGAACCCGTCGTAAAGGTCTGCCCCAATCCCGGCCGGTCATGGGCGATATAGGTTGCCGTGTCCGGGCCGTAAAAATCGCCGGGGACCCCTTCGACATTGGTGGCGTCCGTCGTGGACTCGCCCAAAAAGGCCACATCGTTGGCGCCAACCTTGGGAGCTTGCGTCTGAAAGCGGATACTTGCCGCCGGCGCCAATCCGGCCAGGCAAATTCCCAATAGAAATAGAATGGTTCGTTTCATGGTCTTAACTCCTCGCAATTATGGAAAAAGGAATAGACATTTGTCCGTGCCGTCCACGGCCATTTGCAAAATGAGAATAACGGGCACCGCTTTTTCCCGTAGGATCTTGCCGGTCCCGAAAAAAGAAAACACCCATCCCCCGCGCCAACAAAGGGACAAACCAACTGGCGGATTGGACCTTTCGGCACGAGGTTCCAGATTGTCTCTCCCTGCCTCAAACACCTCATCACCTCTCCCAAGACCGTCATAAATTCCCTCCGCGCTGCGCGTCGAAGCTGTAACCTTGCCGTCTGTGCAGAAATCAATTCCTTCTCGCCGAATCCGAACAGATTGCTCCGCTGACTCTGATCGGTTCCGATCCCAACGATGGATCGGAATCGCTCGCCTTGGCCTCGATCGTAAACTCCGCGGAACATGCGATACCGCAGCGGTCTCACCACCAGAACCAAGGGCCCAAGGTCAATCGATGCATCATCTGATCAAACGGCCGCCACTCAATATGGCCGTCCGCATATCCAACGGCGCCGCCTTCCGGCTCAAACTCGATCGGGGACCCTCCCACGATTGCCCGACGCGTCAGATGATTGGTGGAATCCGGAATCCCAAAAAACCCCGGAGCTCCGCCTTCCATGATCCGGACAAAATTGGTGGTGGAGTTCGTCGCGCTGATCACCGCATCCATAATCATGATCGTTGAAGAAGCGTTCTTCAGGTTTGAAATTTTAGAAATCCAGACTGCCTTCTCGCCCGTGATCAGATTCTTCGGAAGGATGGAAGCCCCGCTGGAATTCTTCTTGTCGAACATATACACATACGGCAAGACGCGATAATACACCCGCTGCTGCTGAACGGTCAATTTCGATTCGTCGCGGTGTTGTACGGGCGAACGAAGGTCAACTCCCTGCGGATCCGTCGTCACCCACGAATACTGCCAGTACCGCGCATCATCCGGATTCTTGATCCGGTTCACGGGACAAAAAAAGGATTTGTAATCGACTCCGGATTCGTCGGAAATGACATTGGTGGACCAGAAGCTCATGTCCCAGAACCAATACCCGGCATTGCTGTTCGGAACCCAGCTATCGTTCCCCTCCGCATAAAGCACCGTCCCCAGACACTGCTGACGGATGCTGTTCTTACAAATCGACCGAAGAACCAGGATTTTGGCCTTGCCCAGTGCCGGAATCATAACCGACAGCAGGATCGCAATGATCGCGATCACCACCAGCAACTCGATCAGCGTAAAACCTTTCGCGCGTTTCATTCTCATCCTTTCTGGGGTCATTTTTAGCCCAGACAGATGTTATCTTGCTTAGCGCATTTTCTGGAAGTTTTATAGTATGCTGATCCAGGGAAACAATCAAGTCAATTTCGCGTTTTTCTTTAACCATTTTGCGAACCCCCTTAACCCTCTCAATGCCCCTATAACTATGATCGGACAGCAACAATTCCCGCTTCACGACCCATAATTGAAAATCGCAAACTCAAAATACTACGGACATTCACCGTGAACTTCCGATAACACCAATGGCGTTTTCAAAGAAGTGATCCGCCCTTTTCGGAGATGACGAACCAAAGACATCCATGACCGATTGTAATACGAAAACGAGTTTCACCCCAACCTTCTGGCGGCTGGGGCTTCTGGCTGTGTTGGCCTGTTCAACCGCGGTTTTCGCCCTCAATCTCGACCGCCTCAGCGATGTTGATCGCACGCTCCACGACTCAATCCTGGCTAAACTCGAACCGATGATTGCCGGGCTTCGCGGCTCATCCGCCCTGACGACCCTGACGCTCGAACAGATCTTTAACCCCCTCGACAGTGTCGAGCAGACCTACCTCAAGGGCTTCCTCGCGATCGATCCCAACAGCGTCGGTCTGAAGACTCCCTATGTGGGCTTGTCTTTCGGCGACCCCAACCTCGTGCCCCTCCGTCAGAAGGTCACGCCCCTGCAGGGCCAACCCTACTGGCTGCCCGTTCAATACTTGCCCCGGAAGGTCAACGATCAATTCCGGCTCATGTCCGAACAGATGCACAAAGACATCGGTCGTCGCGTGTTCGTCGAGTCGGGCTTTCGCAACAGCGCCTTCCAGTTGTATCTGTTTCTGTCCAGCATGAGGCGGCACAACTACTCCGTCCGCGAGACGGTTCGTTTTGTCGCCTTGCCCGGTTATAGCGAGCACGGCTGGCCCGCACGACAGGCCATCGACCTGCTCACGCAGGAGGGATTCAATGTCGATACCCCGCCCGACCGCTATGAGCGATCGCCCGAGTTCCAGTGGCTGACGAAAAACGCTCGCCGGTTCGGCTTTGTTTTGTCGTATCCGAGAAACTCGCCGACCGGCATTTCCTACGAGCCATGGCACTGGCATTTCGATTCGTCTCTGATTCCGAAGGAAACGCCCGAAACGGCTCTGCCCACCGCCGACGCCAATTTCCCCTCGTCCGCGAGCAAGCCATGAACCGAGCCACCTTCTGGAAAAATTATTCCTACTCGATCCTGCTGCTGGGGGCCATGCTGGTCGGTTCCGCGATTGGTCTGATCTTCGGAAAATCCGCCGCGGCCCTCAAGCCCTTCGGCCAGGTCTTTCTGAATCTACTGTTTGTGCTGGTCGTGCCGGTGGTCTTCTTTTCGCTGTCCTCGTCCATCGCGTCAATGTCCAACCCCTCGCGTCTCGGCCGGATCCTGCTGTGGATGATCCTGATCTTTGTCGTTACGGCCTTGATTTCTTCGTCGTTGATGGTCGCCGGCGTGCTGGCGGTTCCACCCGCCAAGGGGTTGTCAATCCAGATGGCCGACGCCCCGCAAACGCAAGCGGTTCCTATCGCCGATCAGATCGTCAACGCCCTGACCGTCGGCGAATTCTACGAGCTCCTGCAGCGAAAAAACATGCTGGCTGTGATCGTCTTTTCGATCCTTGTCGGCCTGGCCGCGTGCTTGTCGGGCGAAAAGGCCGCGGCCTTTCGCGCGTTTCTGGCCTCGGCCAGCGAAGTGATGTTCAAGGCCCTGTCATTGGTCATGCTCTACGCTCCAATCGGTCTGGCCGCCTGGTTTGCCTATCTGGTCGGCGTGTTCGGACCCGAGCTGCTCGGCTCCTATGCGCGTGCGGTGGCATTGTATTATCCATTGGCACTCTTCTACTTCTTTGTCTTCTTTACGATTTATGTCTGGATCTCCGCCGGCCGTCCAGGCATGGCCCGCTTCTGGACGGCGATCATCCCCGCGGCGCTGACCTCGGTGGCCACAGGCAGTTCGCTGGCGACTGTCCCCGTGAGTTTACAAGTCGCCAAACGCATCGGTATTCCCGAGGATATTCGCGAACTGGTCATCCCCATCGGCGCGACGATTCACATGGACGGTTCGTGCCTTGCGGCAATCTTGAAAATCGCGGTCTTGTTTGGTTTGTTTGGAAGACCGTTCGAGGGTATGACAACGATGTTCGGCGCGATCGGGGTGGCGATTTTGAGCGGAGTTGTCATCAGCGGAATCCCCAGCGGCGGAATGCTCGGCGAGTTGGTCATCGTTACGCTGTATGGATTTCCCCCGGAAGCGCTGCCGGTGATTTCGATGATCGGCACGCTGGTCGATCCCCCGGCGACGATGGTCAATGCCACCGGCGACACCGTCGCCGGAATGCTGATCGCGCGAATCTTCGGCGGAAAGTCGTGGCTGGCACAAACTCATGCCGTTGAGCAATCATGAGTTTTCCCCTCTCCCATCCCGCCGCGATCCTGGCGGTCCTGCTGGCCGTCGAGGCGGGATTGCTGGCTTTTGCCGGTTCCCGGCGGTTCTCGTTTCTGTTCAGGTTCCTTCCCGCCGTTTTCTGGATCTACTTTCTTCCGATGGTCCTCTCGACTGTCGGATTCGTGGACAGAACCGCCCCGGTTTATTCGCTGCTGAGCGCACAAGTCCTTCCGACTGCGTTGTTCCTGTTATTGCTGGCCGTCGATCTGCGGGCGATTGCCCGCATGGGACCCTGGGCCATCGGAATGTTCCTCGTCGGATCCTTTGGGATTATGTTGGGAACCGTGGTTTGTTTCCTTGTCTTGCGGCCGTGGATCGGAGGCCAATTCTGGTCGGGTTTTGCCACGCTGAGCGGCTCCTGGACCGGCGGCAGCGCCAATATGGTCGCCGTCAAGGAGGCGTTTGGAACTCCGCAGGAGATCTTTGCTCCAATGGTGATTGTCGATACGATTGTCTCCTATACCTGGATGGCCGTGCTTTTGTCGCTGGCCCGGTTTCAAAACCGGTTCGATGCCTGGAACCACAGCAATCGTTCCGTCGTGGACCATCTGCGGAAAGCGCAATCGGCATCGGAATGTACGGCCGCCAGATTACCCGTTCAGTTTTTCAACCGGTTTCCTCGCTGGATCCAATATCTGTTCATCCTCGGATTCCTCTTGTCGGCGGGGTATGGCATTACACAGCTTGCTCATGGCGTCGCCGCGAGCATCCCGGAGATCAGGGGTTTTTCAAAGCTGGCCTGGGTCATCATCGTGTCCAGTTCCGCGGGATTATTCGTTTCCCTAGCGCGGATTCGATCGCTGGATGCAATCAGCCAAAAATGGGGATATGCGTTGCTCTATCTGGTCCTGGCCGCAATCGGCGCCCAGGCGGATCTGTCGCAGATCGGTTCGGCTTCTCGATTAATCTTATCAGGTATCGGAATTGTTCTGATTCAGGCGGCGTGCCTGTTCATCGCGACGCGCATTTGCAAAGCCCCGCTGGGTCTGGCCGTCACCGCAAGCCAGGCGAATATCGGCGGCGTTGCCTCGGCGCCGGTCGTGGCCGAGAGTTTTTTGCCCGGGTTCGCTTCGATCGGACTATTGATGGCGATCCTGGGAAATATCATCGGAACTTATATGGGGATGCTGACGGGAACAATTTTGTACAATATTCAGATCCGGTAATCGATAAAACAGGATACCGTGCATACAAATCAAAGCGGAGATTGTGTGACCTTCGCAAAACACCGGCCTCACACAATACCGATATACTACTTCCCGAATAGAATTATTCTACCCGTTCAGGAATAAGCAAAAACCGTTTTCTCCTCAGCAAAGCAAAATCCCCGGATTCAAGCCCGCCAAATCGTCAGGATTTTTTCCCAACCAGTTGAATTTTTAAGGCAAAGACCGAATCGTCAATCTCAAACGAAACTTTTGACCCGTTTGTAAATCCTGTCACCTCGCTGATTGTATTGCCGACACGATCGACGGCCGTGATTGAACCGACAGAACGGCCCGGACCGACAAGCAAAGCCATATCCAATTCTACCCAAAAGGCCTTCCGCTGCGGCAGCGGGGTTACCACAATTTGTTGATCCTGTATCTGACACCGGATCGCGCCGGTTGTCACAACCGCGCCGAAGTTCGTCGCCGCCCTGCCGCCGCCCCAACGCGATTCACTTGCCGGGTTTTCGTCGGTCTGGGGTTCAAATCGCAATCCGCCGGATGAATCCACATGCAGCATCCCGACGCGATAACTCATCTCGTCGTCGTCCTTGCCGACCAAACGATAGCGCCGACTCCCGGCCGGATCCCACAATCCAACCTCAACCGAATAGGCCCCCGCGGTCGTATGGGCCGGCACATCCAGCACGCGCTCGTCGAGGGTGACGACATCGCCCTTCCACGAGCCGGTCCCGATCCTCGGGCTGTGGTCGGCCTGAAAGGCAATCTTGTCGCGCCGCTCGGCCTTGTCGGATTTGAAATGAACGAAGATCGACAGGTCCTTGGGCGCCGGTTCCGTCGCCTGCCAGTGAATCGGCATCTTGAACTTTCGCGGCCCGACAACCTCGATGGCCTTGACGCTCGGACGGATGGCCAGGATGTTGTCGGAGGCAAAACCGCGTCCGTTGAAATAGCGGGTGCCCTTACCATCGGTGGACTGTTCGACAATCGAACTGGCAATCCGCTCAATACTCGACTCGATCTTTCCATTCACGGCATAATATCCATACATAGGCAGGATTCGACCTTCGACGGTCCAGTCCTTTTCGCCACGGTTGACATACACCCGGGAGCCGTTGTCCCAAGTAACGATCTGCCGATGAATGTCGCCCTCGACATATTGGACGCCGGCCAACTTGGCCATCGCAATACCGCGGATAAAATCCTGCGCCAGCCAGTACTTACGGATCGCCCCGTTGCCGACAAAACCGTTGCGGTCGATCATCATCGCATGGCCGAGAAGCAATTCATCGGAAATGTAATCGTCGCTCTCGATGCCGTGGTCGCGCGTGCTTCGGCCGCCCTCATAGCGGCCGGGATAGCCCACGCCGTGCTGGATAAACTTATCATGCAGGACCGCGTCAAACCACGGCACGCGCTCCCAATCGGCGCAGGCCACGCGATTGTGGAACGAACCGCCGGTTGCGGAAAGTTGCATGTGCTGGCAATCGGCCCCGTCGAGCCAGCCGACAAGCTGATCGTCGCCGGCCTCGGAGGTCGTGATCGTCCCCGGCCCCAGATATTCCTGAATCCATCGAAAACACTCGCCCCAGTGTTTTCGCGTTTCGAGCATCGAATGGAACGCCCCCGTGCGATCATAAAAGTCGAACATATTGATCGAGGTAAAGACATCGATGAAGTAATGCGTCGGCCGCAGGTTGGGTTTGATCCACTCGAGGTTGCGTTGGACAAAGGGCATAATGCGATCTGGCCGCCAGCGATAACTCTGCGCCCCGCGGCCTTCGTTGAGCCAGGCCTTGACCGGCCGGCCATCCTCTGTAAAGGCGATGTGATCGTAGCTGTAACCGGTCGCATCCGGATAGAAGTCAATGTAGTTGTCATGCAGGCCCCAGGGAATATCGTGGGCGCGGCAGACGGAGCCAATCTTGAGCATATCCTCGACGGTCCCCAGCGACGGGTCCGGCGGAATGATATCCGGCAGGCGATAATCATAGCCCCACCGCTGCCAGACATGCAGCGTCAGCAAGCTGTCGGTCAGGCCAAAGTCGATCAATCGCTTCATTGTATCGGCTATGTCGGAATATCGGCCGCCCCAGACATCGAACACAAATCGCCCGGCTTTGCGCGCCACGCCCGGCGACGCCTTCTTGTCGTACAGCGGACGATACCGGATCGCGCAATCGAACGCGCCTTTGTCACTCGGCACAAAAGTCAGGATCGCGTTCTCGTGCGTGTGCAGGGCGTAGATTTTCTGCTCCGGCGAAACCTCGAAATAATCCGGCGGATTGTCCGTCGCCACCAGCAGCGACAGGCCGTTATCGAAGTCCATACCGACATGGCTGGTCGCCAGGTTGTGCCCGCCGAAACCGGCACGAAACGCCTGCGGTTTGACGATGCAATAGCCGTGGCCATAATAGACCTTTTCGGCCATTCGATCGAACGAGCCCGTCGCCAGATCGGTGATTCGTTCCGGGCTATCGATTTTAATCCGAAGTCCGGGGCCTTCTACAGACACATTCGCCACGAGCTCAAACGGCCTGCCATCCAACAACAGGGAACGAACCATTTGGAGTTGTTTGGCCGATTCTTTGAAGTCGTAACGGACATTTTTAACCATCAATCCACCAGATCCGATTTTCTTGTTCAGGATCGATACGGAAAGACCTTTGGTCGTTAAGGTCCGGCCATTTATCTCGAATGAAATCGTCCCATCCAAAATCCCGTGCGGCCCGCCGACAACCGTGGCGGTGTACCCATCGGCCAAAGCAAACCGAAAGGAGCGAAGTCCGGCCATCTCTGTGGGTTTGGCCTCGGCTGCGGCTTTGCCGGAAACGATTGTCGGATCACCCCAGAAGGCCGAGTCGCAGGTGGTATCCCTTTTTGGGCCGGGATGACATTCCAGACGCAGCGTAATTTCCCGGCCGGCAAATTCGCTCAGGTCAGCCACGCCATCGATCCAGATTTTTCTGTCGGTGTGTTTTTCATAGAGAATCTTGTCGCCGACCCAGACGCGGAAGGTCACGCCGTCGCTGGGCGGCTCGGGCGGCGTAATGTCGCGGATGGCGTTGGAAAAGGACAGCGTGATCGGCTTGGTATCCGGCAATTTGATTTTGTATTGCGCAAAGATTGTGCCTGCCCCGCCGCGCCAGGTTGGATGCATGGCGATGGATTTTTTTGTCGTGCCGCGGGTGATGTCGTAGATGTCGAAGCTGGCGCCGGAGGATTCGACCATACCGCGCCAGCCGATCGGCTGCGAGACGACGGCCTTGTCGAAATACTGCCAGAGGACCTGCTGCGAGCGGACCTCAACGACCGAGATGGAACCGTCAGCGGGAACGGTAATCACGGCCGGGATGTCGGCGGATTTTTTCGGCTCGAAGGTCGTCTCGAAGATCTGCACACAATGGAGCGTCTGCTTTTTGCCGCCGGATTCGAAATTCGCATAGACATGCACGGGATACAGCGCGGCGAAGGCCCCGGGCGCCGAGGCGATGTGGAACTCGACGGATTCGGTCTTGCCCGCGGCGACGGAGATCGACTTGCGATTGTCGCCGACGCATGCAAACTCATCGACGAGGTCGCGAACTTCCAGCGCAACGGCGAGGGATTCGCCGCTGGAATTGTTGACGCTGACTGTAACCGGATACGGCGTGTCGTACTGGCTGACGCCCTTGACCTCGCCGATGGTCACCGTAATCGGGCCTTCCGTAACGATATGGCCGTTGAATGCGTGGATGGAGCTGGAAAAAAGCAGCAGGCCGATAAGCAACCGTAGAGATTGTTTCATGATCGTCTCCAGAAAACATGTCTCCGGCATGATACCAGAACCATGGGCCGTGACAAGAAGGGAACCAGAAATGATCCTTCCGATCAAACAAAAAAAGACGATTTTTGAACCAAACAAAAGACCGCCAGGAAAGATCCCCCATATTTGTTTCACCCATTGAGAAAACACAAATTTAATCCGGCAAGAATACCTTGTTCGTAACCTTTCCGTCCTTGAATTGTACGACCCCCCAGTCCGAGTTAAAGGCCCCTTCGTTGCTGTGGCGATATACGATGGAATCCTGAATTTCCAGATCACCATGAGGTTGATTGACTGTCTGGATCGTGGGATCCAAACCGGATTCCATGGGTGTTTGTGTAGAGGATACAGAACTTGGCAATGTCGGCCAACCGGTTCCCCGGATGGAATTACCCATAATCAACTCGACTTCGGATACGGTCATTCCGATCCGGATTTCCGAAAAATCCCGCAGGAAGGACTTGCGGGAGTTCCACGGAACGACATACAGGGCCACCAAGGACACAACCAGCAAGGCGTAAATCCCATACTTGGACACGGAGGCCTTTCTCAACAACAGCGGCAGGAGGATCAGAGTCCAGAAAAGGCCGTAAAGGGCGAAGATCAGGGCTGACGCACAAACCGCCACCCCCACTTCCCAGAAGGCGGCAAATGCAACCGCAAACAGAGAAATGAAAGTTACCGTCAGAAAGGAGGTTCTGCTTGTCATTGTTGACTCCACTTTGAAATACATCGGACCCTGGGTGTTGTCTTATTGTACCAGCCGGAAAACCCCGGTCAACCTTAACCCGGCTCAAATCGGGCTCAAATCAGGTGTTCATAATTGTTGTATCCTCTCCTCCAGGAATCAAAAAGAGTCGAAACACCTCGTATCCTTGCTTGCTTTCGATTCTCGATTCGCTACAATGAAATGATCCCTGATTGAGGAGACTGAACATGAGTCAACCAAGCATGAATCGTCGGTCGTTTGTGCGGGCGGGATTGGCCGCGACGGCCGTTTTGTCCTTTTCGTCGTTGTCGCGGGGCCAGGACAAGCCCTCTCCCAAGCCGCTGCGGCTGGGCGGACCGGTCGATCGTAAGGATCCCGAGGCATGGGTTCAGTCGCTTCAGGCGCTGGGCTATCGGGCGACCTATTGCCCGATCGGGGCCAACGAAAGCGACGAGACGCTGAAGGCGTATGCCGACGCGGCGAAAAAAGCCGACATCGTGATCGCGGAAGTCGGGGCCTGGAGCAATCCCATCAGCCCGGACGAAACCCAGCGGAAAAACGCTCTGAAATATTGTCGCGACCAACTGGCGCTGGCCGAACGGATCGGGGCCAACTGCTGTGTCAATGTCAGCGGCTCACGAAACCCCAGACAGTGGGCCGGGCCGCACAAGGACAACCTGACGCGCGAGACCTTTGAGATGATCGTGGAGACCACGCGGTCGATCATCGACGCCGTCAAGCCGACACGGACGGTCTTCGCCTTGGAGACAATGCCGTGGGCGTATCCGGATTCGGTGGAGTCCTACGAACGGCTGATTCAGGCGATCGACCGAAAAGGTTTCGGTGTGCATCTGGATCCGGTCAATCTGGTGATCAGCCCCCAGGTGTATTTTCGCACGGGAGCGATGATCCGGAATGCCTTTAAAAAACTGGGGCCGAACATCAAGAGCTGCCACGCCAAGGACATTCTGCTCAAGGAAGACATCACCACGCCGCACCTGGACGAGGTTCGGCCGGGACTTGGCGGGTTGGATTATACCGCGTTTCTGACCGAGCTGGCCAAGCTTCCGAATGTTCCGCTGATGATGGAACATCTGCCCAATCAGGACGAATACAAGCTTGCGGCCGATCATATTCGGGCTGTCGGAAAGAAAGCGGGACTGGCGTTCGCGTAAATCATCCGTCGGACAAAAAAAGTTCCTGACGCCTTTTTTATGGTTTGAAGTAGAACCGGCCAAGCTGCTCGACAATCTGCGTCCGCATTTGGGCGGGATCGATGCTCCCCTCGCAAGTTGTGACGATTTTTCCGCCTGGGGCCACCAGAACGGAAAATGGAATTCCACCGGACCAGGTTGAACCCAGGACATCAATCAAGGGGTATTTATTGGATTCACTGAAGTGGTAGTTGACGCAGGAGGCCTGCTTTTTTTTGAGGAATTCGATGACATCTTTCGATTTGGAGGGATCGTCGAGCGAAAGGGTAATCAGCTCGAAATTCCGGTTGCGGTACGAACGGTTGATGGCGATCAGATCGTCGAATTCGGCCACGCACGGCCCGCACCAGGTGGTCCAGAAATTGATCAGGCGAAATGTATCCGTCGGATTCTTCAGAAGATTCTTTACGCCGTCAAGATCAATCGGCTTGACCTCAACCGGCTCGGCGGCCCATTTTTCGAAGGCCTGCTGAACGCCGGACCGCTTGTCGGACCACTTGATCGAGCAACCGAATGTCTTGGTGGTCTCGACGGGGACGGGCTTGCCCGCCAAGAGGGCTTCAATCGCGTTGCGGGTGTCGGAGACCGTCACTTTTCTGGGGTCTTCGTTGTCGTCGATCCGGCCAGCAAAGCGGAGTTTGCGGTCGCGGTCAAAGACAAAAACATGAGGCGTGGTCATCGGGCCGTACGCGGCCGAAACGGTTTGATGTTCGCCGTCATAAAGATAGGGATAATCAATCTTGATTTGAGCGGCGCGGGCCTTCATATCCGCGAATGAATCACCAAGATCCGTATAGCCCAGTTCATCCAGGCGGACGGCCTTGGGATCGTTGGGCGAGATCGCACAGACGGCAACGCCCTTTTCACGATAATCCCGCGCAAGGGCCTGGATACGGCCTTCATACGCCTGGGCGGTCGGGCAATGATTGCAGGTGAATACGACGGTCAGCACCTTGGAGTCGCAGAAATCCCGCAAGGACCAGACCCGGCCATCGACGCCCGGCAGCGAAAAGTCCGGGGCCGGCGAACCGATCGGAAGGGTTTTGACGGATTTGGAGTCGATAATCTCAATGATCTCCGGCTGCTTTTTCGGCCCGCGGATCGGGACATCGAGAATCTGCCTGGCGTCGGTGGTCCAACTCGCCGCGCGATAATCATACGGAACGGCCACCAGACGATCGGCCGAGATGCGAATCGCCGTCACGGCGTCAGGGCTTTTGGGGTCGGGCGACGGCAACTGCAGGAAGTTCACGCCCTTGTAAAAATTGACCGTCGCATGATGAAAATGTCCCCCGAGAACAAGGATTACATTCCAGTCGTCGAAGACCCCGATGAACTCGTCTCGATTGGTGATAGCCTCAAAACAAAGATGAATGCCGACAACCACGGGCTTGTCTTTGGGCTGCGTTTCCAGATCGGCCCGGAGAAACTCCAGCGTCGGCCTTGGCACCGGCTGGTTGGGCGAACCCAATTTCTCGTCATATTGGAATGACAACATCACAAAGTGAACGCCGCCGGCATCGAAGGAATAATTCAGGGCGCCGTGGCGGGCCTTGAGCCAATCGTGAATCGTCGGCGAAGGTTCCAGGCCCCCGCTGTCGTGATTACCCGGAATATCGTAAGAGGGAAATCGCAGGGTCCGTGTGATCAACCGATGGTAGGTTTCGCGGGCCGCGACCGTGGGCCACTCGGTGATGTCGCCCAGGCCGAGGACAAACGCCGGGGTATCGACTCTGCCGCCGATTGCGTCGGGATACGACTTGCCCGGAAGGGAATTCATGGCCTCGATCGCCGGCACGAGGTGATCGCCATTTCCGTCGGTTTTGACATGCTGATCGGACCAGCCGAAAAGGGTAAGGTCGGCTTGAACCAATCCGACTGCCAACAACAGGATGCAACTGACAAGCCAGCCGAGTGGTTTTGTTCGTTTGTTCATAAAGGTCTCCATTCATGCCATCGAAATCCAATTCCGCTTATTCCGGAGCGATACAATATAAATGTTTGTCTCCCCGGAGGTACATACGCCCATTGCTGATGGCCGGCGAGGCATTGGTCTCTTCCCCGAGTTCATTTTTCGCCACTTCCTGATATTGCTCGCCGGGCCGGACTACGGTCATCACGCCTTTATCCGACAGGAAATAGACCAGACCGTTGGCCGAGACCAGCGAAGCACTGTAACGGTCGCCAAGACGCTGCCGCCAGGCCGGACGACCGGTCGCGGCCTCCAGACAAGTGCCAACGCCGGTATCGCTGACGACCAGGAAATAATCCCCAAATGCGATCGGGCTGGGCACATAGGAGCAATCCTCTGTTGTTTGCCAAACCACATGCGTTTTGGTGACATTGCCGCTGCCGTCGGGACGGATGGCAAATATGTAACGATCCGGAAAACCGCATGTCATGAAAAACAGCTTGTCGTTATAAACCAGCGAGGCGACATACTGCTCGGTGGGCCCGTCGATGATCCAATGTTGGTTGCCTGTGTCGGGATCGTAGCTGGCCACGCACTTACTGCCCGACAAAACCATCTGGTTGCGGCCGTCTATCGTGCGGATCAGCGGAGCGCAATAACTTCGGATTCGGTTCGGGCGGTCAGTCTTCCAAATCTGTTTGCCGGTAGCGGCATCGAGGGCAACCAGATAGGCCGGGCCGTCATGGTCGCCATTGAGGATGACTTTGT
Source organism: uncultured Pirellulales bacterium (assembly GCA_964643355.1). Taxonomy (GTDB): domain Bacteria; phylum Planctomycetota; class Phycisphaerae; order Sedimentisphaerales; family Anaerohalosphaeraceae; genus FEN-1350. The sequence continues at coordinate 27,868 of CAZXPW010000016.1, read as the reverse complement.
CCTTCCAGACAATCACGCTGGTACAATACCCGTGCATGCTCGAAAATACGCCCGGACGCGTTTCCCAAATTCGATTGCCGTCGAAATCAAACGCGGCCGCGTACATCTGCTTGACATCGAGAAAACTGACATAAACCCGCTTGCCGTCGGTGGCGGGCGTCGAGGATGCATGACTGTTGAGGGCATGCAGGCGTTCGAATGGGGCGACGATCACCTCGCTTTGCCAGAGAATGGCGCCGGTATTGGCGTCGATGCACAAAAGAATGCGCTGTTTGGTTTCTGCGATGGCGGTGACCACGAAGATTCGATCTTCCCAGACAATCGGCGAGGCATGCCCTTTCCCGGGGATCGGGGTCTTCCACAGGATTTGCTCCGTTGCGCTCCACCGGACGGGCACTTTGGTTTCAACGCTGGTCCCATCTCCGCGCGGCCCGCGCCAACAGGGCCAATTCTCCCCAGAAGCCCAGACGGTCGTCGCCAAAATCATGCACAGAATTCCAGTTGATCTCATGACCGATCCTTTCAGAAGACCGACCTCTTGCTCTCCCTATGGACGGTTCGCCGCTTCGGAATATGGCATTATTTCAAAGGATTGACGCTTCACGAGGGTCAAGGGTCGTCAATCGTTCAGAAATCCCTTCCGGGCGTTCCTCGATCAGGTTTTGGCCTGAGCCATGAGTTGAACAAACTCTTCAAACAAGTAACGGGAATCATGCGGGCCGGGCGAGGCCTCCGGGTGATACTGTACCGAAAAAGCCCGCATGTCTTCGCAACGGATTCCCTCGGGCGTCTGATCGTTGAGATTCAAATGGGTCAGTTCGATGTTGCGGCCCTTGATTGATTCGATATCCACGCAAAAGCCATGGTTCTGGCTGGTGATCTCGATGATCCCCGTTCGCAGGTTCTTGACCGGATGGTTGGCGCCGCGATGACCGAACTTGAGTTTATAGGTTTTTGCGCCCAGCGCCAGACCCAGAAGCTGATGGCCCAGGCAAATGCCGAACATCGGCAGCTTCCCCAGCAGATCGCGGATCGCCTGGATCGCATATTCGACGGCGGCCGGATCCCCGGGACCATTGCTGAGAAACACGCCGTCCGGTTTTCGAGCCAGTACCTCGGCGGCCGGGGTTGCGGCCGGAACCACCGTTATCTCGCATCCGTGCGACCGCAGCAGCCGCAGGATATTGGTCTTCATCCCATAATCGAACGCCACGACCCTGAACCGCGGCGTCGGACGGGTTTCCTGGCCGCTGATTGCATCCACCACTCCCCTGTCCCACGCAAACTCTTGATCGATGGTCACATCCCGGACAATGTCGCGGCCGACCAGACCGGGATAAGAGTCGAGACGATCCTTCAACCGCCGGACATCCATTTCGATTGAAGACAAAATTCCCCGCATCGCCCCTTGCGTCCGAATATGCCGCACCAGCTTTCGCGTATCAATGCCTGAAATACCGACAACTCCATGGTCGGCCAAATAGCCGCCCAAAGATTGGGCCTTGCGCCAATTGCTGGGATAGGGACACGCTTCTTTGACGATGAAACCCGCCGCAAAAATCCTGCGAGATTCCCAGTCCTCGCCATTGGTTCCGTAGTTGCCGATCAGCGGATAAGTCATGGTGATGATCTGTTCGTGATAGGACGGGTCCGTCAGGATTTCCTGATACCCGGCCATGGAGGTGTTGAACACCACCTCGCCGCAACGAATGCCTCGGGCTCCGAATGCGTCCCCTTCAAACTGTGTCCCGTCTTCCAACAGCAGTATCGCCTTCATATTCCGAATCCTATGGGTAATACGCCTGGATGGGTTTGACATCCAGCGATTTGTGTTTCATGGCGGCAATCGCCTTGACAACGGCCATCGCCCCGCGGATCGTCGTCATATAGGGCACCTGCCGGTCAAGCGCGGTCCGACGAATCGCGAACGAATCGACAACGGACCGCTTGCCGACGGCCGAATTGAGGATCAGGTCGATCTTGCCGTTGATGATCAGATCCACGACATTCGGCCGGCCTTCGCTCATCTTCAATACATATTCGGAGGGGATATTGTTTTGAATCAGGGCAATACAGGTCCCCTTGGTCGCCATAATCTTAAAGCCCATTTCGAACAGGTGTCGCGCCACATCCACGGCGCGGGTTTTGTCCTGATCTTTGACGCTCAGGAAGACCGTTCCGGTCAACGGCAGGCAGTTTCCCGCGGCAATCTGCGACTTGGCATAGGCAAGGCCGAATTCGTCTGATAGGCCCATTACTTCGCCGGTCGAAAGCATCTCCGGTCCCAGCATGGGATCGGCCCCGGGGAACTTGAGAAACGGAAACACGGCCTCCTTGACGGAAAAATATCCCTTTTGGACTTCCTCGGTGAAACCCAGTTCCTCCAGCGTCTTTCCGGCCATGATCTTGGCGGCCAGCTTGGCCAGCGGAACCCCGATGGCCTTGCTCACAAAAGGGATGGTCCGAGACGCCCGCGGATTGACTTCGAGAATATAGATCTCGTCGTTTTTGACGGCGAATTGAATGTTGATCAGTCCACGAACCTTCAGGGCCATAGCCAGAAGCTGTGTCTGTCGCTTGACTTCTTCCACCAGCCCCGGGGCCAGCGAAAACGGAGGCAACGAACAGGCGCTGTCGCCGGAGTGAATCCCCGCTTCTTCAATATGCTCCATGATCCCGCCCACAACAACCCGGTGGCCGTCGCAGATCGCATCCACATCCAGCTCGGTCGCGTCGTCAAGGAACTGATCGACGAGAATGGGATGCTCTTCGGACACTTCCAGCGCCCGATCCACGCAGGCCTTCAATGCCGACTCGTCATAGACGATTTCCATCGCCCGCCCGCCGAGCACATAGGACGGCCGGACCAGAATGGGATACCCCAGCCGCTGGGCAATCTGGAGCGTTTCCTCGTACGACATCGCCGTCCCGCTGGCCGGCTGTTTGAGTCCCAGCCGATCCACCAGTTCGTTAAACAGCTTGCGATCCTCGGCCAGCGCGATGCTTTCGGGACTTGTCCCGATGATGGGCACTTTGGCCTTGCCCAACGCGTCAGCCAGCTTCAGGGGCGTTTGTCCGCCGAATTGGACAATCACGCCGTCGGGCTTTTCGGTCTCGACAATATTCATCACATCTTCGAAGGTCAGCGGCTCGAAATACAGCCGATCCGAAGTATCGTAGTCGGTGCTGACCGTCTCCGGGTTGCAGTTGACCATGATCGACTCGACGCCGATCTCCCGCAGCGCAAACGACGCATGCACGCAGCAATAATCGAACTCGATGCCCTGGCCGATCCGGTTGGGCCCGCCGCCGAGAATCATCACTTTGCGGCGCGTCGTTGGATGGGCCTCGCATTCGGATTCATAGGTCGAATAGAGATAGGGGGTGGCCGCCTCGAACTCGGCCCCGCAGGTATCGACCATTTTATACACAGCTCCAATCCCAAGGGACAACCGATGCTTTCGGAAATCCGGTTCGGAAACTCCGACCAGAGACGCCATGTACCGATCGCCAAATCCCATCTCTTTGGCCTTCCGCAGCGTAACAGCGTCAAAATCCCCCAGCGTTTTGAATCCCTTGAGTTTGCCCTCAAACTCGATAAGTTCCCGAATGTTTTCCAAAAACCACGGATCGATCCGCGTGCATTCGTAAACCTCGGTTACCGAAATCCCGCGTCGCAGCGCTTCGGCCAGATACCACATCCGATCCCATCGCGTCGTTCGCAGGATTTCAATGATTCGATCGTTCGGCAAGGATGCCTCGATATGGCGGCAATCCAACGAATACCGGTTGATTTCCATCGATCGGATGGCTTTCTGCAGGGATTCCTTGAAGGTCCGGCCGATCGCCATCGCCTCGCCGACGGATTTCATCTGGATGCCCAGTTCCGGACGGGTCTGCGGAAACTTCTCGAAAGTGAACCGCGGCCACTTGACCACGCAGTAGTCAATCGTCGGTTCAAAACAGGCCGGCGTCTTTTTCGTGATATCGTTGGGAATTTCGTCGAGGGTGTATCCCACGGCCAGCAGCGACGCGATTTTCGCGATCGGAAAACCCGTCGCTTTCGACGCCAGGGCCGAACTTCGCGAAACCCGCGGATTCATCTCGATCACGACCTGTCGTCCGGTCGTCGGATGCACCGCAAACTGAATATTCGAGCCGCCGGTCTCGACGCCAATGGCTCGAATAATCTTGATCGCCGAGTCCCGCATGATCTGGTATTCCTTGTCGGTCAGCGTCTGGGCGGGGGCGACCGTTATGCTGTCGCCGGTGTGAATGCCCATCGGGTCGAGATTTTCGATCGAGCAGACAATCACGACATTGTCCTTGCCGTCGCGCATCACTTCCAGCTCGAATTCCTTCCAGCCGATGACCGATTCTTCGACGAGAACCTGATGGCTCGGACTCAGACTCAGGCCCCAGGCGATGGACTTTTCATACTCTTCCATGTTGTAGGCGATGTTGCCGCCCATCCCGCCCAAAGTATAAGACGGCCGGATGATCGCGGGGAAGCCCGTAATCTTGACGATCTCCTGGGCCTCCTGCCACGAATGAACATAGCCGCTCTTGGGCACCTCCAAACCGATATCCTGTACGATTTTCTTAAACCGGTCTCTCTCTTCGGCCCGCTTGATCGATTCGAGATTGGCCCCAAGCATGCGGACATTGTATTTTTCCAGCACGCCTCGCTCGGCCAGAGCAACGGCGGTGTTGAGGCCGGTCTGTCCGCCCAGCGTGGGCAGCAAACTGTCCGGCCGCTCTGCCGCGATGATCTTCTCCACCATCTCCGGAGTGATCGGCTCGATGTAGGTTCGGTCGGCCAGTTCCGGATCGGTCATGATTGTCGCGGGATTGCTGTTGACCAGAACGACTTGAAATCCCTGTTGCCGCAGAACCTTGCAGGCCTGCGCGCCCGAATAATCAAACTCACAGGCCTGGCCGATCACGATCGGACCGGATCCGATAATCAAAATCTTATGAATATCTTGTCGCTTCGGCATACCGTCTTCCTATTCGATCGGCATCATTACCATCACAGGGATTGTCCACCCCCAGATTCAAAATCCGGCAGATTATAGTGATTGCCCCCCGCTCCTGCAACAAAAAACAACATTGTGTTTTCCCGTTTACCGGCAAATTCGCATTTGTTTACAAATTTGTCGAAACCCACGAACGCATCATAGAAGCTTGCCGGTTTGTTTATCCCAATTCCGATTCCGAAACGGCAACTTGTGGTTGCCATGGCAATCCACACAGAATTTTTTCCCGCGTTCTTCGCCGACCAGATAGAGACCATGGTTGCTGGCGGTCAAAGCAAGAAACTCATGGCAATTCGCACATCCGGGATCGATCGTGTCCGGCCCGTACATCTTGTCGGGGGCCGTAATGTTATTTTCGTCGGCACAGTGAGCGTTCGACGGCCCGTGACAGGCCTCGCATGATACGCCCTTTTGCGCATGGCCGGCGGCTAACAGTTCGTCATAATAATTGATATGACAGACATGGCAACGACCATTATCGACCGGCTCGACGGCCTTGACAATCTTCGGCGGCACAAAACCGGAAACGGCCGCGACGGATTTGGTTACCGGCGATTCGTTGGATTTGCATCCAACCTGACACATCATCCAAAGCGCTAGAATGAACCATCTTGCACGGCCGGAAAATCTCATAGTGGATCTCCCATCAGCGACGACTTCATCCGACCGCCTCTGGCCCGTTACACATACTTCCAATCACGGAGCCAGTGATAATCCGGCGGAAGGTTGGCAAACGCCTGATCCATCGCCTGAGCCAGTTCCTTGGATTCGGCCAGATCAAGCTGGCGGCGCTCTCCGACGGCGGCCACGGCGTTATCCACCTGGGCCGGGGTCGCCAACCCGGGGATCGGAGCGGTAATCGCCGGATTGCACAGGATATTCCGGATCGCCATCCTCGCCCGCTTGTGATCCTCGGATTCCTTCGGACCCCCGGGCGTACCGTCCCCGGCAAAGAGCGATCCGCTGGCAAACGGCTTGATCCCGAATACCCCGATGTTGTGCGCTCGAATGGCCTCGAACAGGCTGTCTTTGGGCAGTTCCTTGCTCATTGCGGTGTACGGGGTCACAACGACATCGACGATATCCGAATAGGTCTCGATCAGTTTCTTGATATGCGGGCGGTCGTGCGAGGAAAAGCCAACAAATCGGGCCTTACCCTGCTTCTTGGCGGTCTCAAGGGCTTTGATCATCTGCTCGATCTCGCCCTGTGTGTGCTGGCCGCTTTGCTCGTGCAGCGTGATTCGCCACAGATCGACAACCTCCAAGCCATTGTCCTTTATTCCCTCCTCCAAAGTCTTCAGCAGCGCCGGAGTTGTGCGGAATCCTTCAAATCGCATCTCCTTCTGGAACCACGAACAACCCAGGAACATCTTCTCCCTCCGCCCTTTGAGGGCTTTACAGTAGGTCTGAATTTCCTCGGTCGTGCAGGCGTCGATATAATTAATCCCAACCTCCAGGCATCGGCTGACGACATCCGTTCGGTTCTTGATGAAATCAGGATCATCCAACCCGGCCGACAGCCAGCCCGGATTGTCGAAGGCCTTGGGCAGAACCTTGTCCACCCGCTTCCAGTGACCGCCTAGGCATACCGCCGAAATCCACAGACCGGTCTTGCCGAGCCGACGATATTCCATGTCGGGATTGTAGCTTCGCGTTTTGGAAATTTCGGGATTGTCGGCCGCAAAGAGTGAGGAGTTCGCCGCCGCGGCCAAACCCGCCGCCAGACCCGCCGTCGCAAGAGTGCCGTCGCGTAAAAAATCCCGCCGGGACAACCTCGGATCGTTCATATCCTGCCCTTTCGCATGGATGACCTTATTCGCTGCTTATGCCATCGACTCATACGCAAGTCGAACTCATTATAGGGATTCCGGAATCGACTGACAATCCACAAATGGGTTAGGGGTCCCCGATTTTCAGGCTCAATATTACCGGGTCATTCTATAGGGAAAAGACGGAACAGAGCAGGATCGCTGAATGATTCCGTATTTTAATCCGAACAATTTTGGCGTTGATGAGAAATAATTGCCTGGGAGCCAAGACAAAACAAGAGCCCGAAAACACCGGCATATCGGATACGGACATTCTCGAACGGGTTGGGAACCGGATGAGGCATTCGAAAAAAAGAAAATTGCGTCAAAAATGAACCAGGCAATTTCAGATGGGAGAAACCATGAAAATGAAAGGTCAAATCGGATTAGGTCGATTCGTGGTGATGATGGCCATTCTATCCTGTTGGGTGGCCGGTTGCGGATTCAGACCTCAACCGGCCCGCGGCGTCAAACATATCATCTGGTCGCGTTCGGAAGCAGGCAAGGAACATCATCCCGGAATCGATGATGCCGACATCAATATCTTCACCTGGAACGACGGAGCCGCCTTCGTGGTCTGGACCGATGGAACCAGCACAAGCCGCGGAACATCGCCCCGACAACCCTCCGACCCCCGCGGCAGCGCCCGGTATGACGGCAAGGTCGGGGATCTGAATATCGAATGCGTCACTTTGGACGGTCTAACCGGCAAGCTCAAAATCGGCGCATCCTCATACGAACTGGCACAGGGTCGGCTGTTTCTGGTGGGGGCCGAAGAAACAACGCCCCGGATTTGTCAAATGTCGCTGACCAAGCTGGATCTTAAACCCGATGGAAATCAGTCCGATGAACAAATGACCCTTGAATATCTCCGGGCACTGGCCGACACCGACCCCGAAATCCGCGCGTTTTTCCTCAAGGAGGATCCTCAATAGCCATCGCCCCAATCGGTCTCTTTCTGAATCACGAAGATTCATCCGATTCGCCTGCGGGGTTGATTTCACCCTCGCGATCGGATAGTGTACTCAAACCGAAATCCGTTCCAATCTTTCAGGGAGAATCGATGATGTTCAGATGGAGCATACTCGGCACGATCGTTTTGATGGTTCTTGCACAGACGGCCGGCGCTGCGGCGGCCGAGAACCACGATTCAATTCAAGTGCATCTCCGCAGCCGCACGGCCAGTATGGATCAGCCGGGAGCATGGCGTCTGACAATTCAACCGGTCCAGTGGAAAGCGTCAGAGACGGCGGTGGTCATCTGCGATATGTGGGACAAGCACTGGTGTGCCAGCGCATCGGCCCGCGTAGCGGAACTGGCCGGCCCGATGAACGAGATCGTCAGCATGGCCCGAACCCGGGGCATGCTGATCATTCACTCCCCCAGCGAATGCATGGAGGCCTACAAGGATCACCCGGCGAGAAAAAACGCGACGGCTGTTACCGGCGGCTCAGTCCCCGACTACCTTGGTAAATGGAATTCCAAATTGGACGCAGAAGGCGAATGGCCGGTCGATCAATCCGACGGCGGCTGCGATTGCGCGATACCCTGCAAGCAGAGAAGTCCCTGGAAAAAGCAAATCGAGACGATTTATATCGACCCGCAGGATGTGATCAGCGACGACGGGATCCAGATCGGTCGGCTTTTCGAACAGCGAGGCATCCGACATGTCATCGTGATGGGCGTGCACACAAACATGTGCGTCGTCGGTCGGCCGTTTGGGGCGAGAAATCTGGCCCGCTGGGGCAAAGATGTCGTAATCATGCGGGATATGACCGACACGATGTACAACCCCAAGATGGCCCCGCAGGTCAACCATTTCGCCGGCACCAGCGTGGTGCTGGAACACATCGAAAAATATATTTGTCCCACGATCGCTTCGACGGACCTGACCGGCAAGCCCCCCTTCCGTTTTGCTGCCGACACGCGTCCGAAGATCGTGCTCGTGACGGCCGAACATGAGTATCGGGCCGATCAGCGTTTGCCGGAATTCGCCCGATTGTTGGAAAACCAATACGATCTGGCGTGCGATTTTGCGGCCGGGCTGGCCCAATCCAGTGGACCCCAGATCCATCGCATCGAAAATCTCGAAACGCTGATGGACGCGGATCTGTGCGTAATCGCCGTCCGCCGCCGGGCCCTGCCCGATGAACAAATGAAAATCATCCGCGATTACCTCAACAGCGGCAAGGGCATGATCGGCATCCGCACCGCCAGTCATGCCTTCAACGCCAGACAGGATGTTCCCTCGCCCGACCGTGCGAAAGATTCGGCCGGAAAACCCAAGCTTCTGACCCAGTGGCTCAACTTCGACGAAGAAGTTCTCGGATGCCAATATGGCGGGCATTACGACAAAGGTCCCGAAGGAACCAAAATCTCCGTATCCGGCGCCGCCAAGGCGCACCCGATTCTGGCCGGCCTGAAAACTGAAACCTTCATCAGTCCGAGCTGGCTGTACAAGAACAATCTGGATTCGGAGGCCACAACCCTTATGACCGGAACGATCGAAGGCCAAAAGCCCGAACCGGTTGCCTGGACCTTCGGGTACAAGGGTGGACGAATCTTTTACACCTCGCTGGGACACTGGGACGACTGGAAGATTGAGACATTCCGCACGATGATGATCCGCGCGGTGTTCTGGGCCATGAACAAACCCATCCCAGCCAACGCCGTTGAGCAATCTGCTCAGGGCAACTGAAAGCCCTCGATCGTTCGACCGCAGCGTCGGCAACGGCCGTCATCGAGATCCCGAATCCGAACGGCATACCCTTTGCGTTCGATCAAAAGAGCGTTACAGGATGGACAATAGGTGGATTCACCGACATTTCCGGGAAGATTGCCGACATAGACGAATTGCAATCCCGCGGCCTTTCCGATCTCACAGGCCGATTGAATCGACTCTTCGCAAGTCGCCTCCACATCCAGCAATCGATTCTGCGGATAAAACCGACTGACATGCCAGGGAATGTGCGGCCCCGCTTCCCGCACAATCCACTCCGTCAACCGCTTCAGTTCGTCCGGGGAGTCGTTCAGTCCCGGAATCAACAGCGTCGTCAGTTCCATCCAAATAGGCGTATTCCGGGCAATATATCGAATCGTCTCCAGAACCCCTTCCAGCGAAGCCATACAGTGCTTGCGATAAAAAGAGTCCGTGAACGCCTTCAAATCCACATTGATCCCGTCAAGCCAGCCGGACATGAAATCAACCGCTTCGGGGGTCATGTAGCCGTTGCTGACAAACACATTTGCCAATCCTTTGTCTTTCGCCAGCCGTGCGCAGGCCTCGGCCAGTTCGATGAAAATCGTCGGTTCCGTATAGGTATAAGCGATGCTCTTGCAGTTGGCGTGAATGGCCGATTGAACGATATCCCGCGGTTCGATCGCGCGACCATACCGCCGGTCCTCCTCGCCGGCCTGGCTGATTTGCCAGTTCTGGCAGAAGTCACAATTGAAATTACAACCGGGCGTAGCAATCGAAAAACTGCGGCTGCCGGGCTGGAAATGGTAGAGCGGTTTTTTTTCGATCGGATCGCTGTTGGCGGCGCAGACACAATCATAACTCAGCGAATAGAGCGTTCCGCCGACATTCTTTCGAGCCCCGCAAATCCCCTCCTGTCCCTCGGTGATGCGGCAACGGTGATGACAGAGTCGGCAACGAACCGTTGTCTCTTCGGCCGATTCCCAAAGGATCGCTTGTTTATGCGGGGAATTCATGGGTCATGATCACCAGCGATAATACCCGTACCGCATTTCCACCGCATGGTTCAGTTGCCGGCGAGTGATTTCGTCCTGGTTGATCTCGATTCGAAGCAGACGGCCGTTCTGAAATGTCAGCTTATACGGCGTCGTGGAAGACAGAATATGTTGGGGGCAGATATCCACCAGATCGCAACCGTACTCCTTGCTGTTCATCTCCTCGGCGAGAACATGGATACCCGGAATCGATCGGAGGGCGTCCTGTTCCTCCATGCCCAGGTTGATGTCCTGCCGGCAAGCGTAGCGTCCGCAACCAAAATTCATGACCGCCAATCCCGCAACCATTATCCATAGCATCCTTTTCATGTTCGTCTCCTGATTTACGCTCGAATTATAGAGGGTGCAACGAGGTCATCTTGTCCCGATCCCGGATTCGATCATTCACAACGACCAACCCTGGCGATACGGCGGATGTAAATACTGGTTGGCCTCTTCGCTGTTGGTAAATCGGCCGGCGACTCCATCCCATTGAAGTATCTGCCCGAGCATCTTGGTGGCAATAATCCCCAGTTGGGCGATCTCGGTCAGCGGTCCTCCGTAATTGAAATTCGAGCCGGCAGGTCTGTTTTCGCGTATCGCCCTCAGCCAGTCCTGATAATGACCGCCGGATATGCGAGGCAATTTGGGTTCCGGCCGTTTGTATTCCTTCATTCGGGCTTCGGGGATGATGCGAACTTCGCCGGCGCCGTGGGAACCGTAGGAGATCACGCCCTTGTCTCCATAAACAAACGCGCCGATGTCCTGCATCTTGCGGCCGTCTTCGAGTTCCTTGGGTCGCGGAGGTTTCTCCGAACCGTCGAACCAGATCATTTTGACGGCCGGCCGATTGCCTTTGGCCGGAAATTCGTAGGTCACCTTCGATCCAACGGGAAAGGTATCGGCATGTTCCTTCGGATCATACCCGCGCGCTTCATTGATCACCGTCATCGGAGCCCCCAAATCCAACGCCCAGAAGACCGGATCGACTACATGGCAGACCCAGTCGCCGATGACTCCGCTGCCGAAGGGCATCCACCCGCGCCAGCTCCCGGGCAGATACATCGGATTGTACGGCCGCATCGGAGCCGGCCCGATCCACTGATCCCAATCCAAAGTGTCCGGAATCCGATGTTTCTCCTGCCGCTGACCAAGCTGGGGGATTCGGCTGTAATTGGATCCACAAAAGGCATGGATCTCCTTGACCGTGCCGATCGCTCCATCCTGAATCCATTCGTAGAAGAGTCGGATCGAATCGAACGAGTGGCCCTGATTACCCAGTTGCGTGATGACATTGTGCTCCTCGGCGGCCTTCATCAATTGGCGGATCTCATAGATGGAATGGGCCAGCGGTTTTTGGCAGTAAACATGCTTGCCCCGCCGAATCGCCGCCATCGCCGCCACGGCATGGAAATGGTCCGGCGTCGAAACGGTGACGGCGTCGATTTCGTTCTCGATCGCATCAAACATGACCCGAAAATCCTTGAATTTCCGGGCCTTGGGAAAGTCCTTGAAAGTGCCCGCGGCATGTTTGAAGTCCACATCGCACAAGGCGATGATGTTGTTTCCCTCGGCCACCGAACGCACATCGCCTCCGCCCATTCCCGACACGCCGATGCTGGCGAGGTTCAGTTTGTCGCTGGGAGCGGGAGTCCCCGACTGGGCCAGAACATTCCGTGGCACCAGCGTAAACAAGGTCGCTGCGGCTGTGCCCTGAACAAATTGTCTTCGTGAAATTCCAACGGTGTTTCGATCCATAACCGAGTCTCCTATTGTCTATAGTCCGCTCTCGCAAAACATGATGTCGGGCGCCGCTTTGATTTCAATCCATAAGGCCGTACAAAATCGCCAGGATTTTCGCCGGATGCGCGACCATTTTCCCCGTCAGGTACTCGATTTGCATCTTGCAGGTTGCGCACTCGGTTAAAACCACCGGCAAGGGGCTGGCCGCAATGGCCTGAACCATCTCTTTTCCGATTGCGGCCGAAAGCTCGCGGTTTTTCCGCTGCATCCCGAAGGTCCCCGCCAGTCCGCAACAGCCCGCCCGAAGATCCGTCAGCTTGATCCCGGCCAACGCATCCAAGATAGAGACGCTCGACCCCTGGGCTCTCATTGCACACAAATGGCAGGGAGCATGATACGCATATTCCGAATGGAGCAGAATCTTCCATTCTTGTCGGCCGGACGCCCTTGCCGGGAACGGATTCGGCAGGGGCTTTAACCGTCCCTGCGACCGCAGGTTGTCCAGATAACTCATCAGTTCAAAGGTGTTTTCGCCAACCTTGCGCGCATCCTCGGAATCATCCAGCAACCGCAATTCTTCCCGGAAAAACAAGGCCGCACTGGGCTCGGAACACACAATCTTGCGGCCTTCCTTCACGGCCCACGAAAGAGACCGCAGGGAATATGCCGCTTCCTTGCCAGCGGTCTTGAGATCGCCATACACATACGCAGGAAGCGGCGCCGGCCGCTGATCGGGAACAATTACATCGATCCCGTTGTGTCGCAGAAGTTTGACAACGGCAAAACCCAGATCATGATCGTTAAAGTTGGCGTAACTGTCCACGAAATACGCGACACGGTCAATCGGATCGGCAACAGGTCCAGCCGTTTGGAGGTAGAGTTTGCTCTTGGTCAGAAATGAGCCGCGTTGAAACTTCGGCATTGTCCGCATGCGGTCCAGACCGATCAATCGCTGCAGGATGTATCGCGGCAACCTCCAGTCCAGTACCCAGTTGCTTACCGGGGCAAAGACGCTGCCAAGAACGCTCATGAAGCGATTGCGGGCCAGAGCCCATTCGGCCCGGCGCAATCCCCTCCGTCTGGCGACTTCTGCACGCGCTTCGACGACCAGCTTAGAGATATCCACTCCCGCCGGACATTCGATGGTGCACATCTTGCAGTTAACACAATGACCCAGAACGGTTTTGAAGGCGTCGGACGCCAAATCCTTTTCCTTCAGCAGTCCCGTAATCCACGCGCGAAGCAGATTGGCCTTGCCCCGAGAGCAGGATGTTTCTTCGCCCAGAACCCGAAACACCGGACACATCCGCGAGCCCGGCCGACAGCTCAAACACACGCCATCCCCGTTGCACTGGTCAATTTCAAAGCGGAATTCATCCGGAGCAAACCGCAGGTTCGTCTTGAGTCGCGCCGGAATCGGCAAATGGGCGGCTTTCAGATTCTGAGTCATGACTTCCGGATCGTCATTGATCACTTTCCCGGGATTCAAAAGATGGTTGGGATCAAACAGTTCCTTGATATGCCGAAGGATCTGGTAATACGAATCCCCATACTGTCGTTTGAGAAATGCGGCGCGCAAAAGACCGTCGGCATGCTCTCCGCTGATGGACCCGCCAAGCGACCAGGCCAGTTCAAACACCTCGTTGGCGATCTTGACCATCCGCTGGACCTCTTCCTGGCGACTCAGGTCGATATACGGCCGGATGTGCAGTTCCCCATCTCCGGCATGACCATAGAAAGCCATCGGGATATCGTACTTGACGCCAATTTTCCGAAGTCCGGCGATATACAGATCAAGTTTGCACGGTTCCACGGCGACATCTTCGACGAACGCGATGGGATGGGAAGGCCCCTTGTCGCGGTTGAGCAGCGGAACGGCATCCTTGCGCGATTGCCACAGCCGCTGCTGGCCCTTGGCGTCGAAAACCCGCATGGAACCGCTGATCAGGTCTTTCACCGCCGCTTCGGTTCGCGCAATCTTGGCCTCCACCTCGGCCCGATCCTGACCGACATGTTCGACCATTAACGAAGCGACGCCGGTATTCAGAAAGACATCCGAATAGTGCGGATAGGCCTTCAGGGCCATTTCGATCAGGGTACGATCCATCAACTCGCAGGCGGCCGGCGCCGTTTTGACAAGGAGAGGCACCGCGCGAGCCATCCGGTCGAAAGTTTCAAATTCGACCTGTAACAGCGCTTTAACCTTCGGCAGTTCCACCGTTCGCAAACGGATCTCCGTGATAATCCCCAGGGTCCCTTCCGAACCGGCCATCAGCTTGGCCAAATCAAGTCGCCCCTCATGGTACACCCCCTTGATCCGATATCCCGAGCGGTTTCGGCGGGTCTTGGGAAGGGCTTCTTCGATCAGGGAATCGGTACCTTCCAGAAGTTTGACCAGATTCCGCGCGATGCGGTGAATCGTCGTTTCTTTCTCCTGCGGCAGAGAGGGATCGTAATCGTTGGTCAATTCCGCGATGGAACCGTCGGCCAAAACCACCTGCAAACGATCGATCCAGTCGGCAATATACCCGTATTGCAGTGAGTGCGCTCCGGTGGCGTTATTGGCGACAATTCCCCCCAGAACCGCGCGGTTGCCGCTGGAGGGATCCGGCCCGATCTTGCGACCGAACTTGGACAAATACGCATTCAGCTCATCCAGAACGACGCCCGGTTGGCAGACCACCACCGAACCGTCTTCCTGGACTCCGAGAATGGATTTCATGTGCCGGGCGGTATGAATCACGATTCCCGCGGTCAGGGCCTCTCCCGCAAGACCGCTGCCCGCCCCCCGAGGCGCGACGGGAATGCCGTGTTCCACCGCATACCGTATCACGGCGACAATGTCTTCGGCCGTTCGAGGAGTAACCACACACAACGGCAGAATCTGATAAATGCTGGAATCGGTACTGAAGGCGACCCGGTTCAGGATATCCACACGGACATCCTCGGGACCGCCCGACAGCGATTTTCCCAGATCTTTTTTGAGTTGTTCCAGCTTTCCCGCCACAATCGGCCCTGTAGATTAGCGTCTATTCAGCTGGAAGTCATTATACTCGTTGAGGAGTTGTCCGGCAATCTTTCCTGCGACCCAAAGACCATATCCTTCTGAAATGAATTCCATTACGGGTTTTTTATGCCAGTTTGCCCAAGCATGTTTTCAAGCGATCGAACCGTTTGTTGATGCTTCATTTGTTGTTCCCTCAGTTCTTGATTGGCCTTTTGAATCTCGGTCAAGTCTCGCTGCAACCGGGTGATTTGTTCCTTGGCCCGGTCCCACGATGCCTTCATGTCCTCGATTTCCTTTCGGGCCCGATCCAGCATTTCTGACAAATCCGATTTTTCCATCTGCATCTGTCTGTTGATTGTCTCCATCGATTGGATTTTGTCTTTCAGGACCGATTTCTCGCTGTCCGACTGGGCTCGTTCACGCTCCATGCGGGCCTGCAGGTCGCGATTCTCGCAAGCCAGGAAAGTGATGATCTGGCTGGCCATCGTCACATCCGGCCGACGCATCACCACTTTTTCCGGGTCCAATCCGTCCCGAAACACCTGGCCCAGCAACTGACCCTCATGGTAGAGAAGGGAATAGGTCATCGTTTTGCCGGACATATTCTGCCCGGCATATTCAATCCCGTCGAATCGAATTTCGATCTGGTCTTTTCGCACCACCGCTTCCGTAAATACAGGTTTGGACGCACAGAAATGCTTGACCAGATCAAAAGCCAATTTTCCCCCCTGTTCAAATCGCCCTTCCACGACGACAATCCGATCCTCGGGCCGTCCCCAGGGATCGACATAATACCACAGGCCCCCATATTGTTTTGCGGAATCCGTTTTGGATGATTTTCGGGACTCGGTTTCCCGTTTCACAACATCCGGATACAACTGCCAGCGAAAGACAAGGCACTTCGGAAAATCGTCTTTCAACAGCTCCAGTTTGGCTATGCGACCTTCGGAGGTTTTGACTCCAAGACAAAGTCCGGGTTTGAGCGGATAGCGTTCTCGCAAAGGGGAAATCGACTTCTGATCGAACGAACAGGTCCCAAGTCGGTCCAATGAAAGCTCATCGAAGGGAAGATCAAAGATCGCCATGCCCGCACCATTCCGCGACACAAGAGTCCGTTCATTCGCTCGATCCACCTGGTACCACAGGTCCACAAGCTTGGAATTTCCGCCGATCGTATCCGAGTCGAGATCCCAGGTGAAGGAGCCGGAAATCCGCGTCGTCCCCTCCAATTTCTCCGAGAGCTTCGGGGCCGGCGCGGCGGTCCACCGATAATCAACCGTTTTGACTGTCTCATAGACGAAGGCGTTTTTTGCGACATCTCTCATCATCGCCTTGATCTCTTTGACCTGGGCATTGTCATCGAAAAAGAACCACCCTTCCAGAGTCCCCGTCTGTCCTTTTATTCGGGGTATGGGGGGACAGGGGTGGCTGATTTCCCCTCGGGATGAACGGCTGGATCGAACCCAAATCTGCACGGAATCACAGTTGCCCATGTCATAACGAACCTTGACGATCACCTTTTCACCGGCCCTCAGGATCGCCGGACTTGAAGGGGTCATCGAAAGGATCTCAAGAGTGGGGATCGCAGAGGACGAAGTTTCCCCCCGAATATCTCCCAATCCTCCTACGGAGATAATCCCGACGACGATAACGCGTAAAATCGTTCGCGATTGCATGTGTGCCTCCTTGTTCTGAAACGGGTTGACGCCGTCTTTCTCCACCGATACGGCCGTTTGGGATACTCCGGATTGTTCAAGTACGACAATGTCGGATGTTCTATCTATACGACGATAGAATAACTCAAATTGTTCCGGTTTTATCGTAAATTCCGCGTAAAATCTCCAATCCGTTGGATGGGCCCGTGCGTTTCAACAAAAGCTCCCGATTTCATATCGAGAGACTGGAAATCTCCAAGGGGAAAATTGCCTCCGGCAATCGTTTCCGGGGGTGTTCATTTCAAATGGGAATTTCGCGGTTTCGCGGGGTTATTTGAAATCTTCGGGATTATACTGGGTCTCGTAACGGGTTCCGCCGAGCCGCAGGGCCGCCAGTTCGGCCTCGCTGACCTTGCCGTGGATGAATTCCTGCACGGTGGGATTGGGATGGTTCCGGATATGGTCGGCGTCGCCATCGGCGATAATCTTGCCGTTGTGGAACATGATGATCCGGTCGGCAATCTTGTACGCGCTGTTCATGTCGTGGGTAACGACGATGCTGGTGACATGAAGCTCGCGCTTGAGTTTGAGAATCAGTTCGTTGATGATATCCGATCGAACCGGATCCAGACCCGTCGTGGGTTCGTCATACATAATCACTTCGGGATCCAGAGCGATCGCGCGGGCCAAAGCGACTCGTTTTTTTTGTCCCCCGGACAAACTGGCCGGAAATTGATGTTGGAAACCGTCCATCCCAACCATCGCCAGCTTGCTCTTGACCAGTTCATCCATCGCTTTCCAGTCGGTGATTTTCTGCTTTTGCTGGATGGGAAAGATGATGTTTTCATAGACGGTCAGACTGTCGAACAACGCGCTCATCTGAAAACAGAATCCGTATTGCCGACGGATTTGGGCCAGTTGTTTTTCGCTGAGGTGATCGATTCGATGACCTTTGAAATAAACCTCGCCGCTGCTGGGTCTCTCCAAAACGATCATGTGCTTCATCAGGACCGTCTTGCCACATCCGCTCCGCCCGATGATCACCGTGGTTTTTCCTTTTTCGATCGCCACGGACACATTGTCCAACACCAGACGATCGTCATATCGTTTGGTCAGTTCCCGCACCACGATGATCCCGCTGTTATTGTCGATCGCCGCTCGGATCATAGGGCCTCACAACAGCGATTTGATCGGCCAAAAGGTCAGGAAAATGGCCTTGGTGACTACGGCATAGATGAAGTTGATGACCAGAATCGAGATAAAACTGCCCACAAACGCCTCCGTGCAGGCCTCGCCGACGCCCTGGGCCCCTTCCCGACAGGTAAACCCTTTATAACATCCGATGATGGCGATCGCGCCGCCAAAAAACAATCCCTTCAGTGAACCGGTCATTACATCCCACAACTCGACGGCCTGCGCGCTGAAATCCCAATACGCCCGGCTGTTGATGCCCAATTGAATCACGCTGACAAAGTACCCTCCCAAAATACCCAGAAGATCCGCATAGATAATCAACAGAGGGGTCAGTAACAAGCAAGCCAAAACTCGTGGCGCCACAAGATATCTCACCGGATCGATTCCCATGCTCCGGACGGCCGCGATCTGTTCGGTAACATTCATCGTACCCAGCTCCGCCGTAAGAGCGCCGCCAACGCGCCCTGCCAGCATCACCGCCGCCAAGACCGGTCCTAGCTCTTTGACCACCGAAATATTAATCAATACCCCCAATCGTTCCTCCAGTCCCATTCCGGCAAGCTGATCATAGGCCTGAATCGCCAGAACCATCCCAACGAATGCCCCGGTTATCATAATGACTGGAACACTGCCGACTCCAATGGCGTTCATCTGCGACCAGATTAGCGGGTAGGACCTCGGTTGAATTAAACTCAGAAGGGAACTGCGCGCACCATGATTGACAAACCGGGCAAATCGACCCAGATACTCAATCCGCTTTATGGTTGCGTCCCCGAGCTCTTCAATCATTAGCTTTGCCGAAAACCGTTTGAACCTTATCGGACTTTTCGAAAGTTCCTTACACTCATACAATTACCTCTTGTATCGTCCGTTTATCATGTCAATTTAATCTTTTGGGTGTTTTCGAGGACCCACCAAAAGGCCCCCATTATTACAAAAAACCAATAAATAAATGATTTCCATTTACCCATATTAACTAAAGAATTTTTAACAAGATTACCGATGGTCTATATTGTCCATATTAACTTTCATTTTTTGCAAATTGTTAAAATAAACGATTCTTTTGAGGTCAATTATGAAAGAACAATTTCTGGAGCGGTATCTATCGGCACTTCTTGAAGGAAATCGTTATCAATCCCGAATGGTCATTGAAGAAGCGCTTCAACTGGGAATTCCGGCCAACAGAGTCTATATGGATATTATTTGGCCGATTATGATCGAGATTGAAAAACTGCATGCCCAGGAACAGATTGATTCGGCCCAGGAGGCCTTCGCATCAAGGATAAACCGGACGATCGTCGATCAACTCCAGAACAAGTTGCCGCGAAAACCCGAGCGCAACAAACGAATCGTGATTTGTTCAAGCCCCGATGAAAATGCCGAATTGGGCGGACAAATGGTAGCGGACATGTTTGAAAGTGACGGCTGGGATTCGCGGTTCTTGGGGGGGCGAGTCAATCAGGAAGACATCCTGAGCTTCATTCATGGATTCCATCCGGACATCCTGTTGTTTTACGGACTGACTCCGCCTCAAATGCCCGAAATCCGGCAGATGATTGACCGCATCCGGAGTATCAATGCATTCCCAAATATGAAAATTATGTTGTCGGGAGGCGTGTTCAATCGCGCCGAAGGCCTTTGGGAGGAAATTGGAGCCGACTTATTCGCCCCGAATGCCGAAGACGCCCTTCGCGTTGCCTTGAACGAAGATTCAGACACAAACAAACCGGTCCGGACGATCAAACGCAGAAAAAGAATGGCGGCGCAACAACATCAACCCGAGATGGCCGAATCCACATCCTGATTTTCAGCAGCCGTATATCAAGTCCCGTCTTGAAAATAGCGTCCAAGGGGCGTTTTTATCGGCGATTCTCCAATTGATCCCATTGGAACGCTCCCTGAACACACCGTACCCCACAGACAAAGTAGGATATAATTATTTCTTTCATCAAAATTCGACCATAGGGCTTGCTTTGACGATATAATCTGCGTATAGTACTGAACTTGTTTGATTGCGGGAAAACAAGAGTACCATCCCTTTTTTTGGTGTGTTGACCTATGATCTTGACGGAAATATTACAACCGGCGTGTGTAAAAGTGCCGATGGTGTCGAAAGACAAGGAATCGGCCATTACGGAATTGATCGATCTTCTGGCCTCTTCCGGGCACCTGCTGGATCGCAACAGCGTCCTGGAAGCCGTAATGATTCGCGAGCAAACCCGAAGTACCGGCATCGGTTCCGGGATCGCCATTCCCCATGGAAAATGCGCTGGCGTGAAAGAACTGGTCATGGCGATCGGAATCATTTCCGACCCGATCGACTTCGACAGTATCGATCATAAACCCGTTTCGATTATTGTCCTTCTGGTCTCTCCGATGGATCGAACGGGCCCGCATATTCAGGCCCTGGCCCGGATCAGCCGTCTACTTTTGGATGAGGAGCTCAAAGCCAAACTGGAAAAGGCCACATCCGCCTCTCAGGTGTACGAGCTGATCAGCGTCAAAGAAAACGAGTAAACAAAAAAACCCTCGGCCGATTTGTTCGTCGAGGGTTTTTTGCGCGCTTGATGCGACAGGGTGAATTATTTTTCCCACCGAATCAGATTTAATTCATATGGATCGCCCATATCCTCGTGCCGCGGCAATACCCGCAGGGCAAAACCATGTTGTCCGGATGACCGACAAGTGATGGATCCCATAAATCCGACGGAGCCGTTGCTCTCCGGATTCGACTGGTACTCCATACGAGTGATTTCGCCGTGTTCGATCTGACCGTTTGAGTTCACCGTTCCGTGGACCATCTCGACGGCGAGGTCTTCCGGCCGAAGCCGACCGAGTTTGAGCTTGGCCGTTACGCGAAGCTGAGATCCCACTTCCAGTTCCGGTTGTTTGACATTCAGTTCACACACATTTTTCCCGTCGTCCACATGGACTTCCACTTGCTCAATGGACAGATCCTGCCATGCGTTGCGGATATTCGTCTTCCACAGTGAAAGCCCTTTGGCTCGAGCCATGTCGTCCGATGTCAGATACCGCCAACGCGCCGCGGCGGGATTGTAGAACTTGCGGGTATATTCGGCCACCATCCGGCTGGTATTGAATCGGGGAGCGCACCACTTGATGGTGTTTTTCATTCGTTTGATCCAGCGATGGGGCAATTTGTCCTTGGAGCGGGAATAGAAAACCGGAACCACCTCGTTTTCCAGCAAATTGAAAATCGCCTGCGATTCGACTTGATCCTGATATTCGAGATTTTCGTATTCCTCCCCGGCGCCGATGACCCAGCCCCCGTCGGGGATATACCCTTCGCACCACCAGCCGTCCAGCGTGCTCATATTCAGAATCCCGTTGACCGCCGCCTTCATACCGCTGGTTCCGCTGGCCTCCAGGGGACGACGCGGATTGTTGAGCCACACATCCACACCCTGAACCATGTACCGAGCGATATCGATATCGTAATCTTCCAGAAAAACAAACCGACGACGGATATCGTTTTCCTTGGCAAAATGATTGATCTGACGAATCAGCTCTTTGCCCTCCGTGTCGCGGGGATGGGCCTTGCCGGCGAAGAGGAATTGGACCGGCCGATCCGTCTGCGTCAGGAGCTTCATCAGTCGCACGGGTTCGCGAAGAAGCAAGTTTCCCCGTTTGTAAGTGGCAAACCGCCGGGCGAATCCGATGGTCAGGGCTTCGGGATCCAGCGCCTCATCGGATTGTTCGATTTCCGACAGGAACGCCCCGCGTCGTTGCAGTTGTCTCCGCAGACGAGCCCGGGCGAAGCCCACCATTCGTTCCTTGCATCGCTGGTGAATCCGCCACAATTCTTCGTCGGGGATCTGATCAATGTTGTGCCAGATGGACTTATCAACCACCTCATCCAGCCATTTGACGCCGAGGTACCGCTCGTACAGATTGTTCATCTCGGCGCTGAGCCAGGACTTGATGTGCACGCCGTTGGTGATCGCCTGAATCGGGACTTCGTCTTCCGGCAGGTCCGGCCACAGGCCCCTCCAGATCTTGCGGGAAACCTGGCCGTGAAGTTGACTGACGCCGTTGCGATACGCGCTCATCCGAATGGCCAGCACCGGCATCTTGAATTTTTCCGTATCGTTTTCCGGATCGATTCGACCCAGTCCGAGGAATTGTTTGCGGTTGATGCCCAGCTTGCCGTAGTAACTGCCGAAATATTTGTCCATCAACTCGACGGAAAATTCGTCGTTCCCCGCGGCGACGGGAGTATGCACGGTAAAGACATTTCCGGCCTTGGCGATTTCCAAAGCTTCATCAAAGGTCAGTCCCAGCGCGCTGCGAAGACGACGGACGCGCTCCAGCGACATGAACGCGGCATGCCCCTCATTCATGTGACAGACCGTCGGCTCGATGCCGATTGCATACAGGGCCTTGAGCCCGCCGATTCCCAGAACCATCTCCTGGCAAATCCGCATCTCCGAATCGCCGCCATAGAGTTGTTGGGTGATAATGCGGTCTTCGAGGGCGTTCATGGGGATATTGGTATCCAGAAGATACAACTGAACCCGACCGACATCGACCTTCCAAACCTGCGCACTGACGGTACGGCCGGGGAACTGGATCCCGACCACCAACGGGCGTTTGCCCTTTTTGCGGACCAGTTCCAGCGGCATGTTGTAGAAATCATTGTCAATATAGTGTTCCTGTTGCCATCCGTCGGAATTGAGGTATTGCCGGCAATACCCTTTCTGATACATCAACCCCACGCCCACCAGAGGAAGTCCCAAATCCGAGGCGCTCTTCAGATGATCGCCGGCCAGGATACCCAGCCCCCCCGAATAGACCGGGATGCTTTCGTGGATGCCGAACTCGGCGCTGAAATAGGCGATCAGCGGTCGGCCGGACTTGGCATAGACTTTATCATACCAACTCGGCGCGTTTTTGGTTTCTTCCAGCGT
The DNA here is from genome assembly GCA_964643355.1 of uncultured Pirellulales bacterium. Lineage (GTDB taxonomy): Bacteria > Planctomycetota > Phycisphaerae > Sedimentisphaerales > Anaerohalosphaeraceae > FEN-1350. The sequence goes on along the minus strand of CAZXPW010000016.1, from coordinate 4,762 downwards.
TTCACGGGCCTGTTTCAACTGATACAGAAAGCCCTCATTTTCCGCCAGATCTTCCAGCCGGGCCTGGGAGACCATCCCGAGCATCTTGACCGGATTGTGCATGCATTGCTTCCACAAATCATAATCAACCCGTCGGAAGATATCCATGATCTCCGTGTGCCATGACCAGTAAAGGTTGTTGGCGATCACACGAAGATCATCCAACGGTTGCGGAAGCGAAGGTTTCACCGTAAAAGTCCTGATTGTATGCATGACAGCAATCCTTCTGTCGAAATCAACCATGATCGGGACCGACCACCCACAATAGGCACTCTGTCTCTCAGATTTCATCGGTCCTTTCGCCGGAAATCTTAACTCGGAAACACCGGCAGATAAACGATGAAATCAAGCAAATATCCATGCATTATAGGACCCAGAAAGGAGACATTTCCCCCAACGACGATCCCACCCGTAAACGGCTGGATCAACGACTCAGTCCGGAATTCAAATTGGGAATCATCCCTCCAATCTGATTTCCAATAGAACCGGCCATTCCATATCCGGATCCCGTACTGGATCCATAACCCCCGAACATGGGGCTCATTCCATATCCGGTGCTTTTGGGGGCGGATAACTCGCTGATATCAATGATTCGCAGGGTTTTTGGATCCCCCAGTGATTCCCGGGAGGCCACAACGACGACCTTTCCTCTCTGGGTGAAGGAAACCCTTCCCTTGCCGCCATCGACGGCATTGCAGATTAGCTCCAAGGCCGTTCCGATATCGATCCGCTTCAGTCCATCCAGGCCAACCGGTGAGGATGGCTCGATAAAGGCATTTTGACGCAGATCGTTCCAGTTGATCATCATCGCAAGAGGGGGTTGGATCGAGGTTCGAATCTGTTCCAAGGCGTTGCCAAAGGGAGTATCCGGCATGATTCTGGATAAATCGACTGTCTGATCCAGAAGCGATTTCCAATCGGTCAATCGAACATTCCGGGCGGGCGAGGATCGGGGCGGACAAGCATGGATCGACACGGCAGAACGACCGAGGGAATCGGGAACAGAAACCGAGGGGACAGGCAATGACTCCGATTGATGAAATTGCGCAACTCCTTTGCTAACAAGTATTTGAGATAAGTCTTTCCCGTCAACTTCAACGGAACAGGTCAAACGAAAGAAACTGGCCATTTCAATATTGGAAAGCCGGATTGTTTGGGCATTGTTGAGGATGGAATCCAAAAATGCCAGAGATTGCGGGGAAACTGATTCGGGAGCGTCAATTCCTCGGATTGTGACAAACAATCTGGCCGGGCCAAAACGGGAACCGTCCGCCGCACGACAGACAAAGGAATTAGGGCCGCGAATCGCAAGAATTTCCTTGATTTTGCAGTCAGAATCATTGACGGGAGTTTCCAAAATCCCGCAGAAACCCAATATTAAAACCGATACGATCCCAAACATGTCAAATCCTTTCAAAAACCCTATATAATAGTACGGCATTTGTGTATGCCAGTGCAATAAAAATATTCAGGGCTAATTTTCGTTGATTGTCGGAATCGAATTGAATTGTGGAAGAGCATTTGATTCGGCCGGAACCGAGCAATTGTTTGAATTTCGATCTCCGTTTTATTGTGAAGAATAGGGCAATATCGAATACGATCCAATTTGAAGATTAGCCGGGGCATGACGCTCAGCAATATCGCGCAAAAAACCAGCAGGATCGGGACAATGGTATGTAGAATTGCATACGAAGCCAGCAGGATCGCAGCAAACAATAGCAGGATCGGGATAAATGAGCAGCAAGATCAGAGTATATCGGGCTTAATGCCGCATAGTGGATTCGACTTTTCGGGTATTTTGGAGCATAAGTCTTTTGAGGCAGGCGGGATACGAATATTCAATATTTCCCGATATATCAGATGCATTTACATAGTCCTGCTATTCAACAAGTTAAGGAATAATGACAGCAAATTAGTGTCTGAAACACAGCAGGATAGGGGCTAAAAATAGCATGATCGTATCAAATCGTCGTGTTCAAAACGCGAACAAAATGCGATTTTGGGGTGTATTTGGAGATGCAAATCATTGTATGACAAAGGATTGCGAGCTATTGATACTATCTTGCTGATCCTAAATATCGTAAGTCCCTGTATGCCAACAACTTGCATTTCTGATTAGCACGATCTTGCTGGGTTTTTTAATATTGTTATTACAAAGTCCATTTATCGGATAATTGGGTGTGGTACCGGATAATTCCCATAGGATATTTGAATCAGTAGTGATTGTTTCCTATCGGCATAGTAGTCGCTTGTCGCTGGTCTCTGGTCTCTGGTAAAAGGATGGGGAAAGTCGCTTGTCTCTTGTCTCTGGTCTCTGGTAAAAGGATGGGGAAAGTCGCTTGTCGCTGGTGAAATGCGCTTCACGCGGAGACGCAAAGGACAAAAAGTCAGCAGTGAGCAGCCAGCAATGAAAAGCAAAAATATTAGACGCGATTTACAGGATTAACAAGATTTATATTTACCACAGAGTCACAGAGGTCACAGAGAATGGATCGGCTACGGAGCTTCGCTCCTTGTTGGATTCGACCCAACCTATTCTCGAAACGAACAAATGTTTCTGTGATAGGTCTTGGCCTCATCCAACGGCTGACTAAAGTCAACCTTGTCCGATCCAAGTACTAATCCAGTTCATTGATAAAAGAGTACCAGAGGAACCGATGTTTCTGCGAAAGCCCATCCCTTTCGACATGCCCACTACATGGGCTACGGCCGATCCGAACAGCGAAATCACTCTTTATGAATGGTATGAAAGATGAAAGAGACCGCAGAGGGCTAACGGGCCGGAGACCGGAGACTGGAGGCCGGGAGGGACGAATAGGCCGGAGACGGGAAGGAAAAGCAGCCAGAAGCGGGCAGCGAGCAGCCAGCAATGAAAAGCAAAAATATTAGACGCGATTTACAGGATTAACAAGATTTATATTTACCACAGAGTCACAGAGGTCACAGAGAATGGATCGGCTACGGAGCTTCGCTCCTTGTTGGATTCGACCCAACCTATTCTCGAAACGAACAAATGTTTCTGTGATAGGTCTTGGCCTCATCCAACGGCTGACTAAAGTCAACCTTGTCCGATCCAAGTACTAATCCAGTTCATTGATAAAAGAGTACCAGAGGAACCGATGTTTCTGCGAAAGCCCATCCCCTTCGACAAGGCCCACTGAATGGGCTATGGCCGATCCACAATACAATCAAATGTTCTTAACCCATGAGGTGAGAGGGAAAGGAGATCGCAGAGAAAGACAATTATAGACGCGATGGACGGGATTAACAGGATTCAAGGAGCAGGATTTAGGATACAGGGGTTAGATTAGGAGATAGGATGTAGGATATAGGGGTTAGAAGGAGACAGGAACAGTCGCTTGTCGCTGGTCTCTGGTCGCTGGTGAAAATACCTCATGCTAAGCCCCAAAGACACTAAGAACAATGGCAAGATGGGCAAGAAAGTGGGCTGGAAGCAGAGGGCAGAAGGAAAACGAGCATAAATTTGACGCGATTAACACGATTTACAGGATCGGTAAATATTAGGGAAAATGATTTATTTTTGTCGTCATAGATATTCCACGGGAAAAGTGGGAAATGAATCGGGAATAATACGGATAGGAAAATTGCGAAATCCAGTATTATTATAGTTGACAAAAAAGCCAAGGTTGGGTTTTAGTATATGCGACATTATGGATGGAACGAGGTTATATGAGAGAACAACCTGGAGGCATGTCAGATCGAAAGAAATCAAGCACTGTCTTCGTTTTTAATCCCGTGAAGTATGCATTATTATGTCTTTCATGTACCATAGTATTTCAGATGACAGGAAATGCGGCGTTACAGATTGATGTACATGAGACGGGTGGTCCCTATGTTGGTCATGAAATCACATTTGCTATACATGGCTATCTTGGGGAACTTGATTTTGGACTTATTTCAGGATTTAATCCTTGTTCGGGAAGTGTTCACATTGAATCTCCTGACGGCGTTGTGGAACCTTTTGATGGGTATTTTGATTCTGGATGTTATTGGTTACTATATGATTCAGATATGCCGGGAGAGGTGTACAAGCGAGTCAACATAAGCTATATCCCGACAAGTGTAGGTGAAAAAGAATTCTCATGTTGGATACTCACAGGATACGGGTTTTTGCATCAAATATATTCGCATACATTTACAATTCTTCCCCCCTCTTTGACTTTACGATCGCTCAATGCCAGCGAGGTCGTGAGGTCTGGTACAATAGTAACAGCCACATGGGATACTTTGGGGGATGTCAGTCAAGTCAAGATTGAATTCTCGACCGATGCCGGAGAAACCTGGAATGAAGTCGATCCTCCAAACCAGGGGAACACCGGAACCTACATTTGGACGGTCCCCCAAGTAACTTCGAAACAATGTCTCCTCCGAATCAGTGACGCCTCCAATGCCTCTATCTCTGATCAAAGTGACAGTCACTTTACCATTTGGTTTTGTCAGAAAGAACTTCAGGGGGACATCAATCATGATTGTTATGTGAATCTTGAAGATCTGGCTATCATTATGCAAGAGTGGCTTGCCTGTGGTAACCCGTTGGATCCATCGTGCCGGACGACGATTGTAGATCAGGTTCTGGAGTGAGGGTATATGAGAGTACAACTTGGAATGATGGCCCTATCACAGAAGGTATCGTTTGCATTTCTTTCATTTAACCCCCTCCCCATTGTCAAGACCAAATTTCCCGTTGGATAAGGTGGAAGTT
>CAZXPW010000015.1:0-83224 GCA_964643355.1 uncultured Pirellulales bacterium | reverse complement strand
TGCCTGTTAATTTGCTGGCGACGAATCATAAGGTTTTGTTAGAGCTCCTAAGACATTCATGATCGAACCCGCCGTGTCCGAACTCGTTGGCAATCTCCAGCACAATATTCGTGAATCCGCAGTCCCGAATCCAGTTTGCGATATGGACTACCCCCGCCTTGACCGCCGCCTCGTCTCGAAGGATCTGATCCTGTCGCTGATAGTAACAACCCAAAATCACAATCGTTCCGAGTCGGTCACAGGCCTCGACGACTTGTCGGATTCGCCGCATGTACGAATTACGCAAGGATCCATCCGCTTCAAAGGCCGAGTTGACGGCCCCCTCATATCCGGGCATGCCCCCCTGCAAGCAGATCGTAAACGCTGTTATGCCATGAGCCGCATAATCGGGCAAATTAGCCAGAAATTCGGCCGTGTTCGCCTCGGGGTCAAAATCCGGCCGATTTCGATCCTCAAACACGGCGTTGACCATCCGGACATTCATCAATAGTCCTTCGGCCGTTGTCCCGGGATAAGTGGATTGATCGTTAATCTTCCATCGTCCGTCTCGAATCGATACACAGGTCCTGGATTGGAAAGAATTGTTCTCCGCCGCAACCGCGTTCCCCGAATTTACCAACATCCCCTGCGACAAGAGAATCACAACAACGAGCCATTCGGGGATTGGAAACCAACAAGTGAATCGACGGACCCATTCAAATTGAACTCGTTTCATATTCGACTATCCTTATCCACATATAGATTCGGAGCCCAGGATACGAATTCTGCAATACTGTTTCGTGATTTTGGGCTTGCGATTTCAGCGGATCTCCCACGGGGCTCGGACAAAATCCGGTGACCCCGCGCGTCCGAACCGCAACGGGGGATTGCCGTTTTCAAAAGCGCCTATGTCCGGCGCAGTTCCTTTGAAGTCATCATTGAAACCGGGAACGAGAACGCCCTTGTCAATCGCCGGATTGGGGATCTGAACGACCGGATCGGTAATGACGATCTCTCTGTCGCCGCGAGGAAATTTGACCTGGCCCCATTTGACGGATGGAACGGTCGCGGCCAGAAACCACTCCAGCCGATCCGAAGGCACAAACATCGAACGAATAAAACCCCCGGCCAGATATCCACCGATCAAGTCGTTCCGAAAATCATTGGGGGGACCATCGCTTTTCCCGTCAGGATAGGAATCGCCGCGAACCCGAAAAATGTTGTTCCTCGATACGGCGTTGACGACTCCGTGGCCGCTGAAAATGCTCAGGGCACCGTTGGGTTGCAATGCCGTATTGTGGAAAATGTAGCGACGGCCCTGATCGCCCGGAACTTCTTTCCCTTCGTAGGTCAGAGTTCTTCCGGGTCCCCAGGTCTTGAAAATCACGCCCCCGCTGGGATCCTGATGGGAGATTCTGCTGGATGCAAACACATTTCGAAAAATATAAAGGGGCCCCACAGAAGTCCCCGCCGAGGCGATGAAAACAAAGGTTTTGTCAATATAGTTGCCCCAGATGCGGACATTCCTGTTGGCGCCTTCGCTTTCAATGGCGTCATCCCAGCAGTTGGAAATGATGTTGCCGTAGATATCGGAATCGCAATTCGGACTGCCCTGAAAGCTGAAATTGCTGCTTCCACCGATGCCATCGTTATACCCATGGTCCTCCGTGGATCGGATTTCATTGTACCGAATGATATTTCCGCCGGAGGAATTATCGAAGGTGATTCCCTGCGGCCCATCCGGATGTCCCGATTCCCAGTCGTTGGAGCCGCTGCGCGGATGTTCAATCAGATTCCGCTGAAGGATTATTCCCCCCGCACCGTTCTCGGCATAGATTGCGCTGTCCGAGCCATAAAAGACGCCCCAGACCCGGGCCCCGCCGACTCGGCCCCATCGGGTGATATGGCAATCCTCGACGACGACATTCCGAACCCCGTTGCGGATCAACACGGCGTGCCGTCCGGCATTTTTCAGTTCCAGACCCCGAACGATGACATAGTCGGCCTCCACTTCGACGCAGGACTCGTACAGATTGAACACATCGATCACCGTCTTGGAATCCGGCGGCGGGACGACAAGATGCCAGGCGTCCGGTGTTCCGGCCTCCGTAATTCGAACGGTTTTTCCCGATTCGCCGGCGGGCAAGTGGGTGATTTTGCCGATTGGAAACCGATCGCTACGGGTTCGTTCCGACCATTCAATCGTTTGATCACGGCATTCGAGACGGACGACATATTCGGCGTCGGATTTAAGGCCAATAAGACTACCGCGGTACTCTTTTCGGACCGAATCGTATGTCAGGGGCAAGGCCTGTCGCCAGGTCTGTTCGTCGGCCGGACGATAGTGGACTTTGCACTCGCCTCGATCGTCGGCACAAGGAAAGTATAATCCCAGACACTCAAAGGTCGGCACGGCCCATGCCGGCTTTGTTTCGGATTCCGTTCTCCCAATCGACAGAACGACCAAGATAAAGAAAAGAATTGGCCTGAAACAAATACATATCCTCATGGCTCCAAATCCTCCGGAACTTTGAAGTTTGATTTAAATTTACACCCCATGTGTCGCCTTTATTGTCTGTCGGGAGTTGTTCCGAACAATCAAGATTTCCATCCCGTGCTGAATACTCAAAAGTCGAGTATCCTTTACTCAAAAACCAGGGTTCCGAATTTTTCGAATTTGTGAAAACTGGGTCCCACCCGTGCCCAGTCCCAACCGATACTCTTGTTATCGTCATAATCTACGCGATAAAAGTTGGCTCGCCACCAAGTTCCGGGCTTGGGGGGGACATTTTGCATGGGGCTGAGCAGGTCATAAGGAACAAATACCTCGGCTTTCCATCCGTCTACCGAGGCGCCCGGTTGCATGGCCCCTCCCGTAACAGTGGTCGCTTTTTGCGTCCTTCGATTCCCATCGTAATGCCACGGCCGCCAGCCCAGGAATTTGCCTTCGAAATTCGGAATGAGAATCGGAAGTTCGTAACCCAATGGAGAAATTTCATATTCGAAATAGACGGGATACCGTTCATCCGGCCATAAGAAAAACTCAAACACATCCTCGGTCCAGAGGTTGAGAAAATCTTCCTTCAGGGTCGCGGTGAGGGTACGATCTCTGGCCTCCATAAGTACATACAATCCCGTCCCCGAATAAAGCATCCTGACCTGAGTGGAGTAGGCCTGTCCGTCGGTGGAGCGAGGTTGCAGCGGTACCCAGGGAACATCCTTCCAAGCCGAAGCATTCCCGCTGCCGTCCACCGTAAAATCATCCGTCCTACGAACCCGCATCACTTTTGCGGCCGACTCGGTGGGAGCCGCCTGGAGACCGAACAAGATCCGTTCCGCGTTCTTGTGATAGAGCTTTTCCAACACATCTTTGGGCAGAAAGATCCCGTAGATCATCCAGAATCCCTGCCGCTGATGGCTCGACGCACAATCGAAATATTCGTCGTCGGTCTCCAGGAATCGATAGTACATCCGATAGGCATCCCGTCGGGGAGTGGTATCGGTACCGAACATGATTCGGTCTTGATATTTGACGATAAATTTCCGGGCTGCATAGGGTTGTCGGCCGAGTTCCGAGATTCGAGCATCGATGTCGATAACCATGTTGGGATACCGGTCCAGCCATTGTCCGACGGCGGCGAGGTCTTCTGGATTGTTGCCACAGTGGGCGCAGATGAAGGTCGTCTTGGGATGTTTGGCAATGGTACGATTGCGCTGTTCATGCAGTTCGCTGCGCGAGGGAAACGAATCGCCAAAGAACAGCCAGTTTGGATGGGCGTTGAGTTCATGCCATCGTTCGTTGTATTTGTCCAGGGGCGTAAAAAACGCCGCCGGATCCGAAGTATGAATCATCACCGGGCGATTATATTTAGCGCACATCTCCCAAACGGGATCCAGCTTGGGATCATCGACCGGCATCAGCTTGCCGTTTTTATACCGATAGGATAACCCGAGCGACTTGTGAAATTTCAGCCCCTTCGCCCCGGCTTTGAAACTTTCTTCAAGCCGTTCAGCTTCGCGCTGTCCCCAGTTTTCATCGTCGATTCCGTCGAAATCCAGTAACGCAAAGGTCAGAAAACGGCCGGGATATGCTTTGTCCAGCAAGGCCACTGTCTCGGATAAATGCTGTCCCCAATCTCCGTCGAGATTGACTACCGTACGAACACCGGCGGCATCCATCTCAGCCAGATAACGCTGGACGCGTTCAGGGGTCAGAAAATCCTTGCCACCGCCCAGATGGTTGTGAACATCGATCACCGGAAAGGCCGGTTTCTCAACCACGGTCTCTTTGGTCTTCATCATCGAACGGGGCTGCCAGTCGCCAAGCTTAAGGTCGCGAATATCCTCGGATGGCTGTCCCAGACCAATGGAGGATATCGCTCCAAGGGTCAAAATCAAAACCGGTGATAGACACGCATTCGTTCTCATGGCGATCTCCTTAAAAGGAAATTATTGGGGATGTTTTTCCCGGGTCATAATTAAATCCAGCGCCGCATCGATCAGGATTTCTCCCGCCCCTTTGGCCAGATGGGTCGCCGAACCGGGCTCATATCCCCCCTCTTCGTAGGCCTCTTGGTGGCAAACATATCCGATGGCGTCGTTGCAGAGCGAGACCAGAACCAACTTGTCCAGATTCGACCGCTTGCGAATCTGAAAACCGACTTCAGCCAGCACTTCGCCCGGCAATCCAAGAATGCAAATGTCTCCCAGTCGTAACAATTGAATTTCAGTCGTAATGATCTCTTGCGCCGGATTGGCATTGTCCTGATTGTCGGAAACTTCGATCCGTTTTGCTGGAAACTGGATTTCGTTCCGAATCGCCTCAAGAGGGATATCCCCGGAAGTTGGAACAGACCGCAATCCCTTTAACGCTTCAGCCCCCAAGGATCGACCGATTATTCGACAAGCATCTTGACCTCGTTGATACGGGACCAGATCGCCGGCGGTGCCGAGCGTAAACAGGCAGATTCCGCCTTCCGTTTCCTCGACGAGATTCATCGCGTGTCCGGGATAATCGGCGGAAATAGTTGTCGGCATCGAAGGATAGATGCTGACCGGATGACAGGAATAATTCAGGATCGACCCGACCAGGCAATCATGAGTGTCTTCCACGCGAAGAATCCAAACCGCCGGATCCACCGGCCCAAAATGCAAATCTGAGCCCGAAGGAGGCATTGAAAAAGAAACGCAAGTCTGGCCATCGCGATCGGTCTCAATCTTGCGAGTCGCTGCAACTTCGGCCGGCACCGAAAACGACATTACGACCGTACCGTCGGTTTTTTTTGTCCGGCGATTGAACATCAATTCCGGCAACGCTCGCTTCGTCAGACCAATTCGAACGGGACACAGATCGCGATGGGCAATCTGCACAGCGTCAGCCAGTTTGCGGATCAGAATCTGCAAATAGGGTTGGTCGAGCATGGACAAGGGTATCCTTTGCTCCGGCCTGAATTTGGACAAGGTAAAAGTCTCTGGCCCGGAATGGGTGTGCGTGGCGCAGACCATCACATTCGTCTCCGGAATCCCGGTCCTCTCCCGAATCAATTTGCGAACAGGACCAGTGATTTCCTCCAACGGCGTGTATAAAAGGTCCGCAGACAGTATCGCAACCTTCGTTCGCCCATCGTACAGAACCATCGCTTTGGCAAATAGGTCATCGAGGATTTCATCGCTTGGGTTTCCCTTGGAGCCAATCAAAGGAATCCCCAACGGCGGGGTAATGTTGATTTTGGCGAATCCGCCCTGAAGGGCCGCTTTGCCGGGTGAGCACAACAGAGCCCCGGATCCCAGGATCGTCAGCGCCAACAATCGTATGTGCCATTTCATCATGCCAACTCCTTGTCGGGCGAAGTATTTCCACAAAATTCTACTTTCTCGGCCGGGTATTGACCAGCTTTTTCGGACGGATTTCAACCTGGCATAAGACTCCGGCTAATCCATTCAGAATCCAAAAATACCGTTGCGAACTTCGGTGACCATGGAGTATATAATACCCTGTCGAACTTCTTTGATGCGACAATCGCCTAAAAAATCGGGAGGAATTCGAATTCTACACAAGGGATATCCAAGGATTGAAAGGACATCGAAATGGATAGGGTGAACATGACTCGACGCCAACTTCTGGCCACCGCATCCATCGGGGCAATGACGACTTTGTCAGGGACAATTCCGGCATACGGCGATATCGCCAAAAAGGCGGGAAAACTGGCGATTCTTGGCGGCGAACCGGTTCGAAAAAACAAACCTTGGCCCGACTGGCCGTACCGCGATCAGAAAGTCATCGACTCGCTGATGAAAACGATTCAAAGCGGAAACTGGTGCCGAATCGATACGCCCTCGGGAACCGTCGCCGCCTTCGAAAAGGAATACGCGACAATAATGGGAGCGAAACTCTGCGTGGCAACCGGATCCGGCACGCAAGCCCTTCACACCTGCGTTGAGACGATGGGCATTGGCCCGGGAGATGAAGTGATTACCTCACCCTATACGGATCCCGGAACGATCGCGTCGATCCTTTCAGCCCGAGCCCTGCCGGTGTTGGCCGATCTGGATCCGGCCTCCTATCAACTCGATCCCGATGATGTGGAGAGAAAAATCAATGAAAACACCCGTGCGATCATGCCGGTTCATATGATGGGACAACCCTGTCACATGGAACGATTCATGCAGATCGCCCAACAGCATAACCTCAAAGTTATCGAGGACGCCTGCCAGGCCCATTTGGCGGAATACCAGGGCAAAAAACTGGGGACGATCGGCGATGTCGGGTGTTTCAGCTTTCAGACAAGCAAGACGCTGGCCTGTGGGGAAGGCGGCGGGATCATCGGTAGTGACGAAGCCCTGATGGACCGGTGTTACACCGTCCACAACCACGGAACCTCGCGCCGAGGACGCACTGAAACGATCGGACCCAAGTATCGAATGAACGAATTGGAGGCGGCGGTTTTACTCGGCCAGCTCCCGGGCCTTCAGGAACGCTTTGAGCGTCGGAATCGGAATGCCGCACGGCTAACCGATCGTTTAAAACAAATTCCATGTCTGGTTCCTCAAAAATTATACGAAGGAACCGCCAGCGGATCGTTTTACTTATATGCCATGAGTTACAAAAAGGACCTGTGTAATGGGATCGACCGGGATATTTTTCTCAAGGCCCTCAGCGCTGAAGGAATCGCTCTCAGTCCCTACATCAAACAGGGCTTGCACAAGGAACCCTGGGTCGACAATATCATGAAAATGAAAGTCTATACGAAGATGTTCTCCGATTCCCGGCTTCGCTTGTTCAAAGATCAGTGTCAGTGCCCACGCTGTGATCAGGTTTGCGAAGAGATGGCCATGATCTGGGCCTCGGGTCCGCTGCTGGGATCTGAAAGCGATATGGACGATATCGCAGACGCGATTGAAAAAATCTATATCAACCGGGATCAACTGGGACGGCATATTCAGACCCAGCCGCCAAAGTAGAATGGCCTGATGATCCGTCGGACTCGCCACACAACAACGGCGACTTGTCAGTTCTGAGCCCGAGCCCGGCGTTGAGCTTCAGAGAAATCGGGGTGATTTTTGTTCACATTGCGTAACCGAACGACAAAGGTCCCCGTGCCATCGATGGGATAGGTGCCGAATGATGGAAGCTTGGAATGAATTTGCGGATCGTATCCGTCCACCTGGCTGAAACCCGCCCTGAGCTTACGGTGTTGTACTGACATACGAAGACGCTTTGTCCGTCGGCCCACCGACATAGCGCGGATAATTCGGATAGGAGCAAAGCGGCAGACTGCGATTTCCGGAAGTGACCACGAGCGTTTTTGCCGGCGCCTCGTTTTTTTCCACCCACGCCATAAGGATCCCCATCTTGTCGAATCGACTGGGTATGGGCGTAACCGGAATGGTCTGCCCGGAGCCATTGATATTCGCGCTATTGCCGGTTAAACCATGGCCGCATTGGGGAAGCACAAAAAAACGGGCGAACGCATCGACTTGTTCCTGCCCCATTTTGTCAATAACCGACTGAAAGTAATCCAACTGGGCTCCCGGAGACGCAAGCGTATCGTTAGTCCCGATGGTTACAATCATCTTGCCGCCGCGTTTATAGAACGCGGAAAGGTCCGGATTCGTTGAATCGAGCCACTCGGATAATTGTTCTCGGCGTTTGTTCAGGGATCCTCCTTCCACATAATCAAGCGGATTAGCCGAGAGATTCTGCATCAAAAATCCCGTGACTCCCAAGACTCCCAAATGGGCGTGCATGCGTGCGTCGGGCGGGGCGCCTTCTTGTCCACGATATCGAGCAGCTTCGATCAACCCGGAACCGGCGACATCCGTATTCGGCAACCACATTCCGAATGTTGTAACCCCATTCGCCAGCGGGGTGGCAAAAGTGTAACGGCTGTAAACAAATTGTAGGGTTTCAATCTGGCCATCCGTCAACCTGGCAGATACGGAGGTATCAGTCGGATTGGGATCCATTCCATTTGTCGCTCTCAAGCTGGCCCATGGATCGGTTGTGCCCATGCCATCCTTAACATCGAAGATGGATCGTGCCGCGATGTAATTATTGATGATCCCGTCTTCCAGACCGTCGAGCTTGTCGCATTGCCGCATGAATTCAGCCCGGATCGCATTGGTCTTGGCTGGCGTAACCCACTTCGACAATGATTTTTCCTGGATCCGGATCAGTTCGGGGGCAAGCATCAAAGAGGAAAAACTCACAATCGGAACATCCGCCATGATCCCATCATAATCCTCCGGATACCGCTGGGCAACAGTGAGCGCCTCTCGCCCGCCTTGCGAAGCTCCGACATAATAATTGAATCTGGGACGCTCCCCGTAAACCCGTTTCAGGATGACCATCGCGGCATCGTGCGTCTTTTTCATCTGCATGTAGCCCAGATTCCGGATGGCTTCATCGTTGAGCGCCCAGTCGTTACTGGATGCTCCCGGGCTACCGAAACCGCCACCTTGATGTCCTGAATCACTGCCGTACATCGCTGCACCGGGATAACTCGGTCCGCCTCGTCCCCCGAAGCCGCCAACCGTGATCATCCCGTTCATTCCGCCGCCGCCTTGCTGGATCGCCCGGCGTGACCAGCTTGCAGGCAGAATTACGCGAAAATTGATGGGCTTGCCTTTTGGATCAACGGGCATAATCGATCCCTCGACAACGGCGTAGCTCGACGCACTGTCGGATCCGGTTACCCATCGAGGCGCAGAGAGGTTGACCCCGGCTACGGGCTCGCCGATTTCGGATGCGGGGATCGATGAGCCCACTCGTTCAACCGTAACATCCGCCTCCGTAATGATCTTGTTTTCGCTTGCTGCCGGAAGCTTCGAACCTGGAGCCGGGATAGATTCCGCTGCGGTCAAAACGCCGGGGATCGTTATCACGGCAAGCAGGATCTGTGCAAAGAACTCCCTAAAACAATTTTTCCGAATTTGGGTTTGCATTGTACAATCCCTTTGTATATCACCGAATTCCACAGCGTTATGTTATCGATTCAGTTCCGGTGCCGCCAGTCAGCGAATATTTTTCTTTTCCACTTTCCACCCCGGCATCTGAGCCACTCCGCACGGATCGCCCTCGAACATCCTGGCGGCATCCTTATCTTCTTTCAACTGCCACTGAAACCAGGCCGTCGCAACCTTGGCAAAATCTCCGCCGTGCGGCTGGCGATAGGTCCCGCCATGCCCGACATTCAGATTGGCCGCCAATACCGGCACATGGTTGATCCGGCGGAAATCGTCCATTCCGTTCTTGTACGCGATATCCGACTCACCGCCGAGGATATAGATGACCGGCGAATGCAGCTTGTCAAGCAGATCCTTCTTTAGATTGGGCATCCCCGGCATGCCGCTTCCGGGAGTGCTTAAAATTCCGCTATTGCAGACCATCGTAGTCGTAATTCGGGGATCAGACGCAACCTCCAGCGCCTGCAGCCCACCGCAGGACATCCCGCTGACCGCAATCTTTGTAGGATTAATCTTATTGTAGTATTGACTCTTGTTGTCGCTGTTTTGAGCGATCGCCCAATGGATCGCGTCAATCAATTGAGGGGATGTCGATCGACCTCCGCCCCGCTGGCCCTCCTGTGGCATCGGGCCGATCGCAATGACCAGAAAACCGTGCGATGCCACTTCCGACAAAAAGTTCACATGTTCCCAGGGCGAATTGGCGCAGGCCCCGTTCCCCCAGGCAATGACCGGAAGCTTGTTCTTTTCGCCAAACACGCTCAGGTCTTTCGGCCGGAATATCGTATGCGTCGCCAGCGTGCTATCCGTCACCATCACGGCATTGTACGGTCCCGTCCCCCCATCTTCCACCGTTCTGGCGACTGTTTCCGTTGAAGCCGGTGCACTGGACAAAGCATCAGTCGCTGGTGCTTCCTTGGGCTCAAAACCGTGACACTTCAGCATCTGGAATGCATACCGCTTGCCGAGTTCACGGAATCCAGTCAGTGAGAAATGCAATCCATCGCCGACGCTCTTGCATCCCTTGGAAGAGATAATGTAGGAGTTGGGAAATACCTTGGGCAAATCCGCCAGAACGGCGGTATTGAATCCCGCACACCGGCCCTTTTCTTCCGCACTGACCAATTCGCCGGCCAGGAATGGTACTTCCTCGGGTTTCAGATCCAGGTCCTTGATCAGGTTGTCGTAGATCCCTTTGACCTTCTTGCACCATTCCTTATCGTTGGGGTTCGATTCACCCTGGTGCAGCAGGATGCCCTTGATCACGCCGTCCTTCTGGGCAATCTTGGCCATCTCCACCAGACGCTTGTAAGGATTGCCGTCGTATTGCTTGCAGATGTTCTTCATCCACGGCTCAGCGCTGTTGAGATAGTTCATATAGGTGTCTTTTTCCCACAACTCGATCTTGGCCCCGGCCACCGACACATTAATCACCCCCACCCGATACTCTTGCGGAAGGTTCGCCGCCATCGTCCGACCAAAAAAATCCATCGGGCCGAGGTTGTTTTCGCCGCGGTTGAGAGGAGGCGTTGCCAAGTACCAATGGCCCATCTTTCGGTCCAGCTTCGGCATATCCACCGCCGCCAGCATCTGGAACCGCTTATCCACCGGGCCCATGTCCTGCGCTTCCGGCTTGGCGCCGCCTTCCATATTGGACTGCCCGAAGCAGAGGAAGATATAAAATTTCGGATCCGGTTTTGTATCCTGGGCCAACACAACCGCCGAGTTGAATAACAGGATTATCACAAGGATGAATTGTTGTTTCAGTTTCATAGCTGTTTCTTGCATCTTGATGTCTCCTTTCTTTGACCTTTTGTTGGCCAACCTGGTTCCAGAAAATATTGTCTGCTTAGGGCGCGGGTACGGCCAAGCTATCCTGTAGAATTGAAACAAGACCGTCTGCGTCATATGGTTGGGGAATCACCCAATGCGAGCCGAAAACCAGTTTTGGGATGGCATTATTGCCGTTTTGGATGGTGGTGCCGTAGATCCGAACGGAGGTTTGCAGATACTTATCGATCCACGGATTGGCCAAGGCGGCGTCGAACTCCCTCTGGCCGACCAGTTCTACGGCCTTGGCCTTGGCGGCTTCGAGGCTCCGTGGACGCCAACGGTCGCCGGATTCCAACGAGAACATCCAGAGATGAAAGGCAGGAAACGCCTCTCGCTTACCTACCCAGACCGCCAGACCGACTCGCGTAAGTTCACAGGAATCTTTGTAAGAATTCACATCCCTGAGGATATAAGGATTGCACTGGCTGTTCAACGGTGTCGGACACAAAACAAACGCCAGCCTGCCGCTATAGCGGCGAACCACTTCATCAAGCATGAAATGTATTTGCTGACAATGAGGGCATTGATAATCAAAGAGAAGGGTAACGACATAGGAAGCGTCGGGTGAACCGACCAACGGTACGGCTTGAGAATCAAAAGCGGGAAAATTGTCCTGTGATTGGCCGCCGCGATAGACGGCTGGGGGAGGAATGATTACCTGGCTGGCCGCAAGCAATCCCGCCAGACCTAAACCAACCAAAACCAGACCGAACATAAGGAAAGGACGAATAATCCGCCGCGGGCTCACAACCGAAACAGTTCCGACAAATGATGTCGGAAAGGGATTCGTCGTGGCAACATCGTTTGAATCATTCTCGAACTGAAAAGATGCTTGCCAGATCACCAAAGCCGCCAGCAGCAGGCCTATGATGTGCATAATCATGCAATACGGACAAAAGGCCCCGATGACCCAATTCTGAAGAAAAGTGAACCACACGGCGCTTCCGGCAGCCGATCCGACCAAAACCAGCATCCCACTCCACGCCAGACGCCGGACCGGAACCGCCGTGCTCGGACCGATGGAAAAACCGGCAAGCGATACCGCCAGGTACACACCCGCAGCAAGACCACTGACAGGCAATGCCCCTGCTATTGTTGACCAACGGCTATTGAGTACCATTTCGCACGAACTCCCCACACCGCAGCCGATCATCGTCTTGCCCATCAGATAATGCCAGCTCAGGAAAATGCTCATCACCAAAGCCAGCAAACTCAGGATCATCAAGCACCATCGCCACAAGGGCCAGGGACTGAAAAGACAGATCTTTTGTTCATTCGGAATCAAGAATCCGATCCTTCTGGTCATTGCCTATACCGAAATACAGAAGGCCCCGCGGCCGGTCATCAAGCCGCGGAGTCTTTGTCTTTGTTCAAGATGGTTTTAACTTCGGCTGGCTGATTCAGATCTCCAAACGATATCACTGAGGTCTTCTGGCATACTGGTTAGGCGCACCGGGCGTGGGAACATGACCGGCAACTTGTACTCCGATCTCATGCGATTTGGCCAATTTGCCTTCGAGAGTGATACCGGTACCGGAGACTTGTGCACCCGCCGCGTGCGCCAACTTGAGCGGGGAGGCGACGGTGATTGAACTGCCGCCAGGGCCTCTTCCACCGCCAGGACCACCAAATCCGCCCCGGCCGCCTGTGACGGAGGCAACGATCGCCGTTTCATAATTTGAGCCGCTGTCTATGGTAATGGACTGTCCGGGGCTAAAACCTGCCGCACTGGCAACGGGGATCACGGTCGCGCCCGATTCAATGGCGGTTCTCACCGTGGTTCCCCCCGGAGTGCCTACTGTCGCGATGACAGCGGTCTCTTGGTTCTCGCCCATACCAATAAGAATCGTCTGGCCTGGGAGAAAGTCCGCCACACTGACGACCTTGATATTGTTCGCTTCTATGGCCGAGGCGGCTGACAGGGTTGTGGTAGTCTGCAAAAGGAAATCGCGACAGTTGCTGTCAGAATCGTTACCGTCTGGAAAGCGTCCTGCGCTTCGGCTGGATGTTTCGCCGGCTTGCCCGATGCGCCCGCCGAAGCCAGGCCTGCCGCCTGCGCTGGGAACGGGCGCACTGCAACCGTTCCCAGGGGACACGGCTTGGTAACCTTCTGCTGCCCACGGATCTACAAGGCCGCCATAGTTGAGACTGTCGACCACCAGTCCTGCGGCATCCCGCAGGATCATATTCCCCGCGTTGGCGAGAGCGGGTCCTCCGAACCACTGGTCGGGTTTTGGCGTCCCTTGATACCCCTCGGTCGTAACCTTCTCGTCACGCACAACCGTATTGATCTCGTGGTCTTTGTCCAGAGGTTTGTCCAGCGTAATGCTGGTGCCCAGCGGCAGGACGGGCTCATTGCTCGAGTGGGCAAACTTTGTGGCCGGTTCGAAGCTGATTCCTGTCCCCCGGACGCTGAAAGGCATATTGGACGAATGATGAAACTTCAGCGGTTCTACCAAATCCAATCCTGTGCCCGGATTCTCGTTTGGCCGCAAAGGACCATTGAATGTGTTTCGCGCCGACTGTGTTCCAACATTCTTGACCGTAACAGTCTCGACTCCATGATCAACGGTGTCATATCCCAATCGGATCTTGTCTCCGGGAGAGATATTGGCAACCGAGGACACCTTGATGTTGGTATCGCCGGGTTTGGCGTCCATCGACAACCAACCTTGCGTGCCGGCTTTTCCGACGGCGGTAACAGTTACCACCTCATACTTTTCTACGGCTTGGGCAACCGTGGGATAAGTAGCGCCATAGCCAATGGCCATTTTCTGGCCGATCTCGAAACCGGCCGTGCTCGTAACCGGAATATTGGTCGAACCGGCAGGGATTGTGATCACAGGACCGTCGGGAAGGGGCTGCCACACTGTCGTGGGGCCGCCGAATCCGCCGCGCGGGCCTCCGCCAAATCCACCGGGTCCACCAGCCGGTGTTGTTGGAGGAGCCGGCGTTCGGATGCTGGCAATCTTGCGGATTTCCCCATTGGAACCGGTGCCGATTTCAAGCGTATCCCCGACATTCATGCCGGTCGTGCTGCGGACATAGAGGGTGGTATCGCCCTTTTGCGCGGAAACCGCCAACCCGGAGTTAGAAAGACCGAATAAGTAGAATTTTTTGGACGCAAGCTTAGTACCGGCCGGGATCTTTATCGATGAAAAGATCGGCTGCTGAGTTGGGTGCTGGGTTAAGGTCCAGTTGGAAATGTCAACGGTATTATCGCCGGCGTTAAATAGCTCGATGAACGAGTTGGCGAACTCATTGATTTTGATCGGGCTTACATTCCGGACCTTCTCGGCCATCTTCTCTGATTGTGTCCGGCCGTTCGTTGTCCACGAGGCGTTGGCAACGATGTCGCCGTTGAAAGGAGCCGGTCCAGAGGTAACCTTGAAGGTTGCGCTCACGGTTGCGCCCGGGGCGATCGGGTCAGGGAATGTCTTGGATGTCTCGGTGGTACCCGAGACTACGCTGGTCCATCCGCTGGGCACGGAGATGCTTAATTTGACACCCGCCGCCGGCGCCCCCGTGGTATTGGTGAATGTCACGGTGGCATCTTGCGAGGAGCCCGGCGAGAAAGTCTGAAGGCCGGGCGGAGCGTCAATCGCGGATGCCGGCGCTATCCGCAGCCGCTGTACATCGTACCCGGCCGCCACAATGTTGGCCTGGACCTTCTGGTTGAGTTCCTGCGACGGGAAGGTGTTGGCGGCGGTCATCGCGCCTTCATAGAAGGTGCCCTGCGAGCCGTTGCTGTTGTCGCCACCGTTGCCCAGAAGAATGGCGCCTTGCTTCCGCATTGGATCATAGCTGCTTCTGGGATTCTTGATGCGCGGCCCATCGAACATAATCTTCAGATCGCCCTTCTGGGCATCGCCGCCCATGGATCTCCAGTGGTGTGGTTCGCCGTCGGCCGTAGCAGTCACGAACCGCCAAGTGATGATCGGAAGGTCCGGACAATACTTATCGTTGGGGGACTCGTTGACACACCCCACCAGATTGTTTTCCTGGTCGGTCATGATCCACGGGCCGGGAGCTTGGCCCCGATACCAGGCGGTGGCATTGCCGAAGTAGGTGGTCTCCATGGTGCCGTCGCCGTCGTCGCGGCTGTCGGTCTCGGCGTTGCCGTAGTCGAAGCAGCATCCGCCATTGTAATGGTGACCGCTGATGACCCAGTACTGGCCTTCGGCCTGGTCGTCAACGGCGGTGCCATGGGCGTCATTCCATCGCAATCCCATACCCGGCTCGATAAAGACGCCGTAGGCCTTGTGTCCCAGGATCGTAATCGGCGCCATGTCGGCCAGCGGGATGTTGTTAAATCCGCCCATGGCCGGACCGCTGAAACCGCCGCGGGGCGCCTGAACGAGGTGGTTGCCCTTGCCGGACTGGTCGTAGATAGTGGTAATCCAACAGTAGGTGTTCGCGCAGAAGGCATCCTGCGCAGCCGCGTCGGCGTATCCGCCTGCATCCCCGTCGGAGGGTTGGACAACGCCGATATCCAGAGTCTTGCCATCCGACTGGCGCAGAACCTGGTAAAGCGGGCCGTTGTAGGAGGCATATAGCGCCCGCGTGGTGCTGTGGGCGGCCACCAGCGGACAGCCGCCAGCGGCGAAGATATCACCCGGGCCTTGAGGTCTGGGGGGAGCGGCATTTTGTCCGCCCCCGACCTGAGCGGCCACCATCAACAAGGCGACAGGCAGGGTGAGTGCAAGTGAAAGAACGATTAGAAGATGGATTCTTGTTTTCATGGCGATCCTCGTAAACCGAGATTGATCTGTTAAATCCCTGTCCGTGGTCCCCACGGACAACTTAGGAGTAGTATATTCCTTCATCCCCTTGGTTGGAAACAGAATCTCGACCGCTGCGACGCCAAAGCGGAACCCCGCATGCAGTGATCTTCAGTCCAGGAAGAAACATGTCTATGGTTACCATCGAAAATAATACCGGCTGCATTGTGTTTACTCGGCGAAGATTTCGATGCCATTGATGGCCGGATTTTCAATGTTTGGCGTAAATTCGATCCTCAGCTTGCCGTTGGTCACTTCGACGCCCTTGTACTCCCGCTGGATCGCCTTGTACATCCCGCCGGCCTCCTTGAAGATATCAAAATCCTTCTCGGGCTTTTGTCCCTGCACGACAAACGAATACACCCGCTCGCCCGGGCCGGTGATCCCCGTAAAGCACTCGGCAAAATGCAGCCGGACGGTGTACTTGCCGTTGGGCAGATTGAACTCGTAGGCGCTCATGCTGTACCGCTCGGTCCGGAAGATCTGCGGGAAGGCGACATTGGGAACCTCAAACTCTTCGGCCCGTTCGACGGTCGATCCGTCCGGCGGAGTGAGCGATGCCCCGGGGGCCTTGACTTCATCGGGCAGCCAGAGGTTACCGTTCTTGTCGGTATAGGGCTCATACGCCCCGCAGGCCACCCGAATCACCAGTTTGCCCTCTGCCGTTTTCGCCGGTGTAGGTACAGGTGCAGCGAGGGCACTGGAGAGGGTGTTCTTGAATAACAATGGGGCAAACTCGCGTAAACTGCGACGCCATGTCTGGAACTCGTGCGCGGTGTCCGGCGATACATATGCGGTGTTCTTGACGCCGATCTTGTCAAGAGCTTCACGATTGGCATTGATGTTGCCGGGATTCTCGCGACTGCCGCAACTGCAGAATACGACTTTCACTTTCTCCTTAAAACCCGGCGTATTCTCGACATCGGCCGGGGTAATGACGCCCCCGCTGAACAGACCGATATGGGAGAACTTGTCGAGATTCTTCAGGGTGATCGACTTGGTCTCCATTCCGCCCATGGACAGGCCCGCCATGGCCCGATGGGGTTGATCGGAGAGCGTGCGGAAGTTGGCATCGATGTACGGGATCAACTCTTCAACGAGAACTGTCTGGAAGGGCCCGATATCGAAATTTCGAAGGCCGCCGAACCGGATTTCATTGGTCATTCCGTAGGTCATCACGATCAGGAAGGGTCGGATCTTGCCTTCGGCAATGAGGTTGTCCATAATCAAATTAGCGCGGCCCTGATTGCTCCAGGCAGTTTCATCTTCACCCCAGCCGTGCTGCAGGTACAGGACCGGATAACGCTGGGCGGAGTCTTTGTCGTAGTCTGGCGGCGTATAAACAAAGGCGCGGCGCGATGTACCGGTGCTCTTGGAGGGGAAGAGAATCTGCTGCACTCGGCCGTGTGGAACATCCTTGAGAGCATAGAAGTCCTGATCATGAGCGGGGATTTCGATACCGCTTTCCCAACGAGTAGAACCGTAAAAGTTCAAGGTACCGGGGTCGTTAAATGTTCCCCCGTCCACTGTGAGGTGGTAGTAATGGAAGCCCTCATCCAGCGGTCTTGCCGTGGTACCCACCCAGGAGCCGTCATCGGCTTTCGTGAGTGCGGTACCTCCTCGTCCGCCCAAGCCGACACTAACACTCTGGGCCTGGGGCGCAACAATCCGGAATCGCGCAAATCGCTGAGAATTGACCTGCGGGTATTGCTGACCGGGCTGGTTGAGGGTCGAGGGCTTGAAATCCTCCACCACCGTTGGCGGTTGGTCTGCCTGCGCCAAACAGATTCCGCCGATGAAGGAAACGAACAATCCAACCATAGAAATCGTGTGATTCATCTGAAACCTCCTATCTTGTTTGGTTTTCCTATCGGTTCGAGACTTTCGCTCGAATACAATCCAAGTAATCGTTGAATCCCCGGCCTTTTCGCTCCGACGGGTCGATCCATATCCATACTATCATTACACCGGCCCAGAATGCCAGAAGTGAGATAAAAAATAGAAACCATAAAAATATTTCGTTTCCAGGGAACCAAGTGGTTACAATCTTCCGTTAACCGCCCCTTGAAAATTGAAGAACTGAAGAACAATAGACAATCCATAACTGGGTCTCATGCAGGGTTTGGCTGGGGGCCCTTTGGAGACGACCGGTGGGTTTGTTTGGACTCTTGCAGAAATTGGCTCGTTTTCGGTTTTTTCATCCTCTGACCCCTTGGATTTCGGGGGGGCTTCTGTAAAGTAATAAACGACCGACCTCACAACATCGACAAAGTACCTGCGGTTACCGGGGACTTCTACCATGGAACTATGGAAATCGAAAGATGGAGCTGAATAGGGCCGGAGGATAGAATGTAGTTTACTGATTTTTCACATTTTCCATTATTTTTTATATCTCACCACACCCCTCCGGGCGGTGATAAAATGAAGGGGAACAGTAGCCGGGACAATATCAGCACAGATCGGACATAGGATACCTTGAAAAGGAAAGGTTTCAACAGGAGATCGAATATATGAACAGAAAAGCCGCAATGACGCGTCGCAGATTCATGGTCAGGGGCGCAGCCGCTCTTGGTGTAGCCATGGCAATGCCCACGATTGTGCCGTCCTCTGCGTTCGGCGCTTCCGCCCCGAGCAATCGCATCACGATGGGCATGATTGGTATGGGCGGCCAGATGGGCGGGCACTTTCGGGCGATGCTCGGACGGTCCGATGTCCAAGTCCTCGCCGTCAGTGATGTCGATCGTAAAAAGCGGGAGAATGCCAAAATCCAGGCGGACAGCGCTTACGCCCAGGCAAAGGGATCGGGAACATACAAGGGTTGTGATGCTTACCTGGAATATGAGGGGGTCTGTCAACGACCCGACATTGACGCCGTCATCATTTGCACCCCAGATCACTGGCATGCGGCGATTTCCCTGGCGGCCATCAAAACGGGCAAGGACATCTACTGCGAAAAGCCCATGACGCTCACGATTCACGAAGGCCGGCTCGTCAGCAACGCCTGCAAGCAGTACGGAACCATCTTTCAGGTGGGTTCACAGCAACGATCCGAGTGGGCCTTCCGCACGGCCTGCGAAATCGTCCGGAACGGCTGGATTGGCAAGATCAAGACTTGCTATGCCAGCTTGGGCCAGTTTGCTCCGCCGGCGACATTACCGGAGCAACCGATCCCGGAAGGGTTCGATTACGACCGCTGGCTTGGACCAACCCCGTGGTATCCCTATAACTTCCGGCGCGTCGAAGGAAACTTCGGAGGGGGCTGGCGCTGCTTTTGGGAGTACGGCTCCCGCAAAAATGGGGACTGGGGCGCTCACCACTTCGATATCATCCAGTGGGCCCTGGGGATGGATGATTCCGGCCCAGTCAAATTCATCCCCAAGGGTTGGAACGGAACGCCGTATCAGACTCATATTTACGCTGACGGCGCGACGGTGTTGCGTGATCATCCCACCGACAACCTTGCCAACCCCGGAAACGGCATGATTGAGTTTATCGGCGATGCAGGGAAGGTTTTCGTCAGTCGCGGCGGCATGCTCGATACCGTGCCGGCCGAACTGGCCCGCAGGCCGATCGGCCCCAACGATATCCATTTGTATGAATCGAGAGATCACCTTGGCAACTGGATCGATTGCATTCGCAGCCGCAAACAGCCCATCTGCACCGCCGAAATCGGTCACCGTACGGGTACGATCTGCCAGCTCAGCGGAATCGCCGAACGGTTGGGCCGTCCGATTGATTGGGATCCCAGCAGTGAACAGATCCTGAATGATCCCCAAGCGGCACGCTGGTATGACCGTCCTCGTCGAGCGCCGTATGTATTATTATAACCAACAAAAAACATCGTGAATGGAAGATCTTTCTATGAAAACGATATGTCTGATCGGTGTTGTTCTCGTGGGCTTGTCAATCGTGACGGCAGCCCAAGCGCAGACAGGAGAGGAACTGGTGGCGCAATTGACGGGCAAAGCGAAGGAGCCAACAGTAAACACCGGCTCATGGACGGAGGCCTACCAGAAAGCCGTTGACTATCTGCTCCCGCTTATGTCGGCGGAAAATGTCACTTCCCGCTATGCTTATCAGATCCAATTGCAGGACATGGGTTCGTATGCCGCGCGCCCCGGAGCGGAGGCGCAGCGTCTGGCGTTGGCCGAAGTGATGGTCAAAATCCTTCAACGGCAGGCAGAAATGGATAACACGGTCCGAAATTGGTTTATTCTGCAGCTTGAGCGTATCGGCAAGGCAGAATCCGTTCCGCTGTTGGCCAAATTGATGTCGGATGAAGATGTGAACACGCGAGATTATGCCCGGCGGGCCTTGGAGATGAACCCGGACCCCAGTGCGACCGATGCGTTGCTCAAAGAACTGGCCGACGCCCAAGATGCTGATTGGAAGATTGGTTTGATGAATGCTCTTGGCAACCGCCGCGCATCATCGGCTGTCAAATTGCTGACACAAGCCCTTGGTAATCCCGATTCCCGTATCGCCCGAACAGCGGTCGCGGCCCTGTCCAATATCGGCGGTCAAGACAGTGCTCAGGCGCTATCCGCTCAACTCACCAAACCCGTCGGACCGATCTCTGCTGATGCCGCCCAAGGACTTCTGCATATGGCCAGCGAGAAAGCCGCAGCCAAGGATGCGGTCGGTGCCGCCAAGCTCTATGGCTCTGTTTATGAATGGGCACGGAATGACAAAGATGTGCCCATAGGCGTTCATGTTGCTGCGGCGATGGGGCTGATCGTTACCGATCCGGATCGGGGCGTCAAAGAGGTCCTGACTCTCATACAGGATGAGAACCCGAAGATGCGCCAGGCGGCTATTCAGGCGGCCCGGATGTCCACAGCCAAATCTGCAGCTCAAGCCCTGACAGGGATGTTGCCGAAACTCAAGAGCGACTCCCAAGTGCAAGTACTCGGCTTGATCGCCGACCTGAAGGATATCTCCGCTGAGGCAGCGGTCATCAAAGTGCTTACCAGCGGGGACGATACTGTTGCTCCGGCAGCGGCCAGTGCTCTCAGTCAGCTTGGAACCGAGACAAGCGCCAATGCGCTTTTTGACGCGGCCGTGAACGGCGGGGGTAATGTATGTAAGGCGGCACAAGTCGGCCTGGCGGTAATGCCCAGTCCGAAGGCAGATGCTGTTATCAAAACCAAAGCGGCGTCTGGTGAAGCAAAGGCCAGAGCCGTCGCGATTGATCTTCTCGGACAACGGCGTCCAGAGGGGACAGCCAAACTCTTGTTGACCTATGCTTCCGATGCTGACGAGACGGTAAGGACCGCCGCCTTCCAAGCTATGCTCAATATGGCGGATACGATAGACATTGCTGCGTTAACGGACCTTGTGGTCAAAATCACAAAAGATGGAGATCATGCGGCAGGAGTCACGACCCTCAAGGCCGTCCTGGCAAAAGCTCAGGATAAACAAGCCGCCGGGAAAATTGTAATGGATCAGATGAACACGGCTCAGGGCCCGACGAAGCTGGCTTTGTTAAGTTCTCTGTCATCGGTAGGAGGCGCCACGGCCCTCAAAGCCGTAAGGGAGTCGGTTGAAAGTTCTGAAGAAACCGTACGGGATACCGCTATCCGCACCCTCAGCGAATGGCCTGACTACGAGGCCGTGCCGGCTCTGGTTGATATCGCGTCGAATCCCCAAACGCCTTTGAATCATTATGTTCTGGCTGTCCGAGGAGCCCTGAGGTTGATTGCGATTCAGCGCCAGCCCATGGCACAACCGATGGGCCGAAGGATGGGGCCGATGGTGGACAACGCACAGGTGGAAAGCCGGGCTGAGCAATGTTTGAAGATCCTCGATAATGCTCGTCGCATCGAAGAGAAACGGCAGGCGATCACGACGCTGGGGACTCTGCCGTGTGAACGATCCGTGAACCGACTGTTGGAATTGACCAAAGACGATAGCATCAAGACTGAAGCCGCTTTGGCGTCGGTGAATCTCGCCAGCAGACTGCTTAGAACCAACCGGCAGGCCGGGCAGGAGTTGGCCAAGAAGATTCTCGACATGAATTTATCGGCGGATATCAACAAGCAAGCGGATGCGGTCGTCAACGACAGAGGAATGCGCGGTTTTCAGCGTCCACAGTAGAAGATAATTAGACATATTAGATCGTATATACCCCTTACAGGCATCCGAAGGACACCCGATTATTGATATTTTTTTGAAAAAAACAGTTAAGGAATCAACGGTCTTTCTGGATCTCCTGAAACAAAACACGATCAACCCGACCTTCCGATTGCCCCAAACAGTCGATATCCACCCGTGAATCTCGCTAAGGAAATCCGCTCGGACCAGCCAACGCCATCGAACAGTTCCTTGTGGAAGTTTCGATTTGGCGATCCGCCGGGATGTGGTGGGACGAGCCAGGGCCGTTTCCGAGCAGATCTCAAAGTCGAATTTTGTAGCACAGCTGTTGCGCACCCCCGAAAATCCGGGAAATAAAAAAGGGCCGACAAGCGTAAGTGCTTGTCAGCCCAGTACTTAGTGTTACGAGGGCGAAGGGGCTCGAACCCTCAACCTTCGGATCGACAGTCCGATGCTCTAACCAATTGAGCTACGCCCCCGATTGGGGAAAGCAGACACTATATCCAAGGAATTCAAATTGTCAAGAGGTATCGATAGGTTTTCGAAAAAAATCTTCCTGTTGAATCCGCTCGGTCTATCGGACTGTTCAAGGCAGCCCCCGGCAGCAACTCATCCTCCGTTGATGTTTTTCATTGACAATTTTCGGATATCCGGAAACAATCCGCCTCGTTATCCATCTGTATGAAAGAAATCATGAAACGGTTGGGTTCTCAAATCTCGTTTTCGACACCAGCAAGATCAGGAAAACTGACCTTGGGCGGCCGTATTCTGGGGACGCTGTTTTTTCTGGCATTCTTTTTGATGGGCAGCTTCTTCGAAGTGTTTGTCGTTCGCGAATTTGTCCTTATATTGAACCGTTACTCCTGGACGAAAACCCCCTGCCAAATCCTGTCCAGCGCCGTCGAAACCAAAGAGGGCGAATATCGATTCGTCGTTCGATACGAATACTTTATCGACGGCAAACACTATGTCAGCGATACATTCCGAGGAAACTCCAGCTCGGGCGATTACGACAAACTGTCCCGATGGGCACAACGCTATCCGCCCGGAAGCCGACAAACCTGTCTCGTCAATCCCACGGATCCGACGATGTCCATCCTTGAAAGAGACAATCTTCTGTTCGGCTTGTTGATCCTGTTTCCATTCATTTTCATCGGGATCGGCGGAATCGGAATCTTCGCCATGTGGGCCCGATCCAAACCGGAAAAACTCAAATCCATTTCGGACACAAGCCGCGGCCGGGGATTTCTGATTGTTTTTCTTTCCATCTTCGCCCTGGTCGGACTGGGCATGATGTGGCCGCTTTGCTTTCGGCCGGTTTATAAAGTCATTGACGCCCGGAAGTGGACTCAAACCCCCTGCCGGATTCTGCACGCCCATGTTCGATCTCATGACGATGACGACGGCACAACCTACAGCGTGGATATCCTGTACGAATACAATTTCAAAGGAATCGTATATCGATCGGCCCGGTATGATTTCATCGGCGGCTCTTCCAGCGGCCGCCGCGGCAAACAGGCCGTCGTCGATGCCTATCGGAAGATGGCCCATCCGGTTTGTTATGTCAATCCCACAAATCCTTCGGAAGCGGTTCTTGTCCGAAAACCCACCCTCAAACTCCTGATTGGCCTTGTGCCCTGGCTGTTTTTCGGAGTCGGAGCGGGAGGAATCTATGGCGTCCTGCGATCGGCTCGACGCTCGGCGAAGGGAAGCGTGTCGGCATGGCTGCCACAACAACCTGTACCGGGCCGGGGCACGGAACCGGATATTGCCGGCTGGCAACAGCCGTCGGCGACCGTTGTTCCGGACAGCGAATGGCGGCCGTTGCCGGTTACAGGAAGACGAATTGGAGGATTTTTTGGGGCCCTCTTGATTACGGTTTTCTGGAATGGAATCGTCTCGGTCTTTGTGACCATCGCTATTCAATCCTTCCGTCGGGGGAACCCGGAATGGTTTTTGACGCTATTTATGATTCCATTTGTATTGGTCGGTATTGGGCTTATCGGCGTAGTGATCCATCAATTTCTGTCGTTGTTCAATCCCTACCCAGTCGCCCGCATCCGACCCGGACAGATCTCCTTGGGCACAACGGCCGAACTGGAGTGGGAGTTCAAAGGATTGTTCCATCGCATCCGGGAGCTTCGAATCCTTCTGACAGCCACGGAACATGTTCGCAATACTTCCGAAGGAGGCAAAGGCAAACAGCAAATGGCCAAATCCTCACAACTTGTGTTTGAGCGGGAATTGGTCCGTCTGGAGGACCCCCTGCAGATATCGACTGGCCGGATTATCATACCGGTACCGGCCGAGGCAATGCATTCATTTGACGGCGGCAACTGCCGGCTGGTGTGGGCGGTGTCGTTCCGAGGAGATATCCGGATCTGGCCGAACATCAAAGATGAGTTGCCGATTGTTGTTGTTCCGCCGAATCTGAAGGAATCAAGATGAGTCCACTTGCCATTCAAATCGACTCCCACAAGACAGCGTTTCTACCCGGTGAATCGCTTCGCGGCGTGATCCGCTGGCAGTATGAGGGTCGTCCCGGCCGGTTGGAACTACGACTGATCTGGTTTACGCGCTGCATGGGTACAGACGATGTGGGGGTCGTCGATTCGCTGGTTCTGGAGGATCCCGCGCCGGGCGACGCCCGCGCGTTCCATTTTCGCATTCCCGCCGGTCCTTATACCTACGACGGACACATATTCAAAATCCGTTGGGCGCTGGAATTTCTGCGACCGGGCCAAAACGACTGTGAACGGTTGGAGTTTATCGTCAGTCCCTCGGGCCAACCCATAACCTTCCCTTCGCTGCCGAATCGCGGCCGATTCGGTATCTCTATAGACCCATAAATAACAAAACAAGGTCTAATATAAACAATAATACAATCGTGGCCTCCAGAATTACCATCCATAAATTGGTACGATCCTGCTGAAGGATCTGATAGAGATCGCCAAGGGTCTTGAGTTTGTTGTCCAGAATCCGGTGCCACTCGGCCAGATGAAACCGATTGGACAAGGCCCCGTAGATGCGGGCCAAATGCCAGTCGCCGAAAAACTTGGTGATGTTTTCCAATTCGTCGGTCAGACGAGCCATGTCAACATGAATCTCCCGGATGTTTCTCCGAATGGCACCGCTGGAATGCGTCTTCCAAAGAGACAGATCCTGGTACGACTGCTCCAGCCCGGCATCGAGGGCCTGATCATATGCTTTCAACTCCGTCAATTGCACATTAGCCAGTTCGGCTACATGCAGGATATCGTCCAGCGCCTCCCCCTGCCCCATCAACAAAGCGGCGTCCCAGTCCACCACAACCAGATCGTTGTTGTAATAACTGAGATACTGACTGGTGGACTCCTCGGCCTCCTGCCGTGAAAGGTTGGCGACATCGGATTCTTCTGTCAGGATTCCCGCTACCGGCCTGAGGTGTTCCTGGAGCCATTGTTCAGCCGTTCTTCCCTTGCCATCGGAACCGACGGGCAACTCGTCAATACAGAATAGCGTATAGGGTTCCGGATCGAGATTTGCGGTTGGACGAACACAGTGTTCCCGAAGATCCGCCTGAATCCGTCGGGCCAACTCAATCGCTTTCTGACCAAGCGGCTTGGAATCCACATGCGGATCATGGTAGGCGATTAACTGTTCAAGGCGATCAACCTGGAACGGCACGCGATACTGGATGCTGATGGCGCCGATGCCAAAGACCAATACCCGGGCGGAAATTTGCGCCGGACCATCGGCCAGTTGACAGGTTTCGGCCGGCAAGAGAATCTGCTTGGGCCGATAGAAAAACCGCTGTCTGGGGCTCCGACGCGTTTGCAGGATCGTGTAATCCGTCGCCGTTATGCCAAGGATTCGATCCGGCGGTTCGGCCTTCAATTCGTATGCGATATCGAACGCATACACATAAATCACCTGACCCGAATATTGTCTCGCCGCGCCTGCGTTCCGGGAAGATTCCGCTTTTGTTTTTGTGGTTTCCATATCCTATTTTCTACCCTCACCGGCTCCCAAAAGCAAGTGCGATCTGAAACGCGGACTTTTATCCGTCGAACCGATATGGTACACTGGTTGGCGCGTTCTCCGAACCAACGGTTGAAACGGCAGAGTGTAAAATATGGTACTGTTTGAATTGAAAAGGGTTCGAAGGTGACAACGGTGAAAAAAACCGGATGGAGATTCCTTATCATCGTTGTCTCGTCATGGTTGTGGGTTCATCCCCTATCGATAGCCGAATCCTTTCAAGACCGGATCGAGTCGGATTGGGCCCTGCAGGAACATCGAGCCGGACGGGCAATCGACAGTGTACAGGCGATTCGTGATCTGGTCAACCGCACGGAGCGATTGCTGGATACCCTTGTCGCCCTGCCGAGTTCCCCTGACCTGAGATCCAAGCAGGACAAATTGCGTTCCTTTTCCGATGCTATTCAACGGCTCGAATCGTTGCCAAAATCCGATCGAATCGGACTGTATCATCAGATTCGCTGGCTGGCCCGAGAGGTTGCTTTTCAAAATCCCCTGTTGGCGGATCAGCCGATTGTCTTTATGACCCGCAAGCGGTTTATCTGTCAGATGCTTCACGAATATCTCGGTTATTATTACGACTATGCCGACATCGCGGGTGGAGGAATCTATATCCTCAAAAATCCGGGGCAATCCTTCGAAACGCTGGATTTGACCCGCGACCGGCTTCCCAAAGGGAACTTTACAACGCTTTCGTTATCGTACGACGCCAGGACGATCTATTTCGCCTTTGCCGAACGCGCCGGCGAAAAACCCGATTTCTACTCGCCCCAGCGACAATGCTTTCACATCTTCGTCATGAACGCCGATGGCTCGAATCTGCGGCAACTGACCTTCGGGCCCCAGGATGATTTCGACCCATGCCCCCTGCCGGACGGCGGCATTGCCTTTATGTCTTCTGAGCGGGGCGGATTTACGCGGTGCAACAATCCATGGGAACCGCTGCCGGCCCATACGCTCCATCGTCTGGACCCGGACCTGAAAACCCGGCAGACGCTGTCGTTTCACGAGACCAGCGAATGGCATCCCAGCGTTCTGCACGATGGAAGGATCGTGTACATCCGATGGGATTATGTGGACCGCTCTGCGGCGAACTTTCATGGCCTGTGGGTCAGCAATCCCGACGGTACCGGTACCGCAGCCATGTTCGCCAACTACACGATGGACATCAATGCCTGTTACCAGCCCCGCGCGGTCCCCGGCTCGCGAAAGATCGCCTTCATCGCCGGAGCCCACCACGCCAATGTCGGCGGTTCACTGGCCCTGTTCGATCCGGACAAGGTCGCCTTCGATTCCAAATCCGGCCAGGACAACCTTGACTCCGTCGAAGTCCTGACTCCGGAGGTGTGTTTTCCCGAGTCCAATGGATGGCCAACAAGTTATTTTCATGCCCCTTGGCCGTTATCGGAGGATTTCTTTCTGGTCGGTTTCAGTTTTGATCCATTGCCGGGCATGAGTACCGGAACTACGGCGGACACATTCACAGGTCTTTACTATTTCGACCGCTTCGGTAACCTGGAATTACTCTATCGACAAGAGGGGATCTCGGCGATGTATCCAATTCCGCTTCGCAGTCGTCCCACACCGCCGGATATCGCCAGTACGCGAGAACAGGAGATGGGAAACTTCGGCGAATTTCTTCTGGCGGATGTCCGGGCGGGACATTTTCCGCTGCCCGCGGATCGGCCGATCCATGAGCTTCGAGTCTTCCAGATCTTGCCCAAATCCCGGACGCATGTGGCCAACGATCCTCGAATCGGATATGCTAATGCCGAAAGCGCCCGAATGTTGCTGGGAACGGTTCCTGTGGAAAGGGATGGCTCCGCCTATTTCCGTGCCCCCGCCGGCAAGCCGTTGTATTTTCAGGCCGTCGATGAACAAGGCCGAGCCGTGCAGACAATGTTGTCGGTGGCGTATCTTCAATCGGGAGAACGAAGGGGTTGTATCGGCTGTCACGAACGCCGCACGCAAAGCGCCGTCGCTCCCGGCCGACAATTGCTGGCCGCAAAACGACGACCCTCTGAAATTGTACCGGGGCCGATCGGCACACGGCCGTTCAGCTTTCCTCTGTTGGTCCAACCGATCCTGGATCGTCACTGTGTCCGATGCCATGATGGTTCCACGGGAAAGGATAAAAGCAACCTGGTCCTGACCGGAAAATCCAAGGATGAATTTTCCGCGGCTTATGCCAACCTTCGGCCGTTTGTCCGCTGGTACGAATGGGGCGGCGATACCATCGATGCCATCGTCAGCAAACCCGGCCGCTGTGGCGCCGATGAAAGCAAACTGACGAAAATTGTCACCAACTCGATCCGCGACAATCGCGTGAAGATGACCGACGAGGAATTACGAACAATTTACCTATGGCTCGATGCCAACGCGCCGTTCTACGGTACCTATGAGATTGACCAACGGCTTGCCCAGAAGGCCGGGCAATCCGTCGATCCGCCCGAGATGCAATAATCTTCGGTTAGCCAAACCGGTTCCACATTTCAATCCCTTGATATGTCTTCGTGGGTTGCATTGACGATATTGCCTGAATCGGATATGATCCACCTCAATTCTGAAACACGGAAGTGAACGAAAGGAATTTTGATGACGATGGAATTCATATCGGACGATTGGTTGCTGTTGAGCGATACCGCACGACAGCTATATCACGATCACGCCGCGAAGATGCCGATCTACGATTACCATTGCCACTTGCCTGCTGAATCCATCGCGGAGGATCGCCGTTTTGAGAATCTGACGCAGGCCTGGCTGGCCGGCGACCATTACAAATGGCGGGCCATGCGATCCAACGGAATCGCGGAGCGGTTCTGCACCGGCGATGCCTCTGACCAAGACAAATTTCAGAAATGGGCCGAAACGGTACCCTACTGCCTCCGCAATCCGTTGTATCACTGGACCCACCTGGAACTGAAACGCTACTTCGGCGTCTCAGGCAAGCTACTGAATGGCCAAACCGCCGGCGAAATTTACGAGCATTGCAGTTCGATGCTTCGGACGCCGGCGTTCAGCGTCCGCAATCTACTACGAAAGATGAATATCCGCGTGGTCTGCACAACCGAAGACCCGCTGGATTCACTCGATCATCACCGGAAGATTCGCCGCGATGGTTTTGAGATCCGCATCCATACCGCCTGGCGGCCGGACAAGGCAATGGCCGCGGAAAATCCCACCGCCCTCAATGGCTGGATTGACAAACTCGCCTCCGTGGTAAACGCCGAGATCCGAACCTTTGATTCTTTTCTCGAAGCCATCTACAAACGCCATCAGCACTTCCACGACAACGGTTGTCGTCTCAGCGATCACGGCCTCGACGCGGCCTATGCCGAGGACTATACCGATCGTCAGATTCAAACAATTTTCCATTCCATTCGAGAAGGCAAACCCACCAATCCGGCCGATATCCGAAAATTCAAATCGGCCCTAATGTTCGAGTTTGCCATGATGGACTATGATTGCGGCTGGGTCCAGCAGCTTCACTTGGGCGCGATGCGCAACAATAATTCGCGACTCTTCCGCCAGTTGGGTCCCGATATCGGTTGCGACTCCATCGGCGACTATATGACGGCCGAATCGCTGTCCCGTTTTCTCGATCGACTCGACAGTCGAGGCAAACTGCCGAAAACCATCCTCTACAACCTCAACCCCCGCGACAACGAAATGCTGGTCTCCATGCTCGGCAACTTTCAGGATGGTTCGGTCCCCGGCAAGATGCAGTTCGGTTCCGGCTGGTGGTTCATGGACCAGATGGACGGAATGATTCGCCAGATCAACGCCTTGTCCAATCTCGGTCTCCTCAGCCGCTTTGTGGGAATGCTGACCGACTCGCGGAGTTTTCTGTCCTATCCGCGGCACGAATATTTCCGCCGGATCCTGTGCAATCTCCTCGGTGAGGATGTCGAAAAGGGGCACCTGCCCCGCGACATGGGACTACTGGGCCGTATGGTCGAGGATATCTGCTTTAACAACGCCCGAAACTATTTCCCCATGGAATGTTGAAACAGGGCGGCCCAATTCCCTATTTTCGAATTAAACCCAGGGCCTGCGGCAGCCACAACGACAACTCCGGGAGATAGGTAATCAACATCAGCACAAACACCATTGCGATGTAAAACGGCAGAATATGCTTGAATACCTTCGTTACCGTCGTCTGGCCGATCCCGCAGCCCAGAAACAGACAGGTCCCCACCGGCGGCGTGCACAAACCGATACACAGGTTGGCAATCATGATGATCCCGAAATGCAGAGAATCGACCCCGAATTTCTTCATCACCGGCAAAAAGATCGGCGTAAAGATCAGCACCGCCGGCGTCATATCCATAAAACAACCGACACCCATCAACAGGAGGTTGATCAGCAGCAGCACAACCCACTTGGTCTCGGTAAAACCCATCAATGCGGCGCTGATATTCTGCGGTACATTTTCATAAGTCAGCACCCAACTGAGCGCCATCGAGGTCGCCACCAGCATCATCACCACCGCCGTCGTCACTGCCGACTGCAGGATCAGCCCCGGAAGGTCCTTCCACTTGACCTCGCGATAAATAAAGACGGACAGAATAAACGAATACACCACCGCAATCGCCGACGCCTCCGTGGCCGTGAAAATACCGCCAAGGATTCCGCCCAGCACGATGACGATCAGCAGCAGCGGGGGTACGGCCCGGAAAAACCGCACGACGCTTTCCCGGAGCGGAAACGATTCACCCTTGCCGTAATTGTTCTTCCACGACAGCACAAAGGCAACGGCCATCAGGCCCAACCCCACCAGCACCCCCGGCACCACGCCGGCCATGAACAGCGCGGCGATCGAACAGGCCCCGCCGGTCGCCAGCGAATAGACGATCATCACATTGCTCGGTGGAATCAGCAGACCCGTTGTCGCCGCCGTAATCGTCACGGACGCGTTAAAGTCGCGATGGTAGCCCATCTTATTCATGATCGGAATCATAAATCCCCCGATCGAAGATACCGCCGCCGCGGCTGAACCGGAAATCGATCCGAACAGCATACAAGTCATGATATTGACCAGGGCCAGACCGCCCTTCAGCCGGCCCATAATGACATTGGCAAAGTCGATCAGACGCCGTGCGATCCCCCCCTGCCCCATCAGCAGGCCCGAAAGAATGAAGAACGGGATCGCCAGCAGGGCAAAACTGTCAATGCTTGTGGCGACCTGCAATGCCATCGTCTGCAATGGGAAAAAAATGTCCGGCATCAGCAGCAAGCCCAGCATCGCCGCGATGCCCATCGAAAAGGCCACCGGAACATTCAGTACCACCAGGATCGTAAAGGATACGACCAGAACGAGTATCGCCAGAGACATGATCAATCCTTATTGAGGTCTTTGGTTAATGATCCGTCCGTTCAACAGAGTCATCGATTTAATCCGGCGTCGATCGTGCCTGTGCCGACGAGACAACCTCGGTACCTTTTCGAAGGGTAGAAATCCGCTCCAGGAGCAACTCAACGCTGTAGATCACCAGAAAGAATCCGCTGATGGGTACGGCCAGATAAACATACCCCATCGGAACCTTCATGGCCGGTGATATCTGGCCCAGCTCCAAAGTCTTGCTGACCAGCAGAAATCCGCCAATGAGCATCCCAAATAACGAAAACATCCCGATACAAAAAAAGACAAACGCCTCCGTTTTCAACCGACGGATGACGCTGAACTTTGAAACGAAATAATCGATCCCGAGATGAGAACCGCGATTGAGAGCCACGCTGGCACCCAGCATCCCCACCCAGATCATCAGATAAGTTGCCAGTTCCTCCGTCCACGGAAAGGTGGGATTGACGCCCCACCCCGAGAACAAATTCCGCATCCACTCTCCCACCGCCGAATTCGGTCGGTTGATGATCCAGCGGGCGATTACCTGCCAGACGACATCCAGCACCAGCACGGCCATGACTACCGTCAGCAGCGTTTCCAAAAACAGATTCAAAACCTTTTTGATCATCGCAAGCATGGCTATTGCACCTCCTGAATCCGCCGAATCAGGTCGCCAATTCGAGTGCCCGCAAAGGACTCCAGCATTGGCCGAACTGTGTCACGGAAAGGTTGCTTATCGGGTCGGACGATTTGCACACCGACCGAGCTTCCATTCTTCGGCTGTATCTCAAGCATGGATACGGTTTCAAACTCCGCCCATTGCCGTTTTTGATACTCCACCGATTCCTCCACCGCTTCCTGCAGAATCTGCCTCTGTTCCGTCGTCAGTCGATTCCAAATGGCCGGACTGATCAGCAGGACATCCGGCGGCATCGTGTGTTCGTCCAAACAGTAATACTTGCAGACCTCATAATGCCGCGAAGTGTACAAACTCGGCGCGTTATTTTCCGCGCCATCGACGACGCCCTGCTGGAGCGAAGTATAAAGCTCCCCGTAGTCGATCGGCGTCGGCGTCCCCCCCAGGGCCTTGACCATATCCATCGCGATCGGACTTTTCTGGACGCGAATCTTCAGACCCACCAGATCCGCCGGGCTGTTGATCGGCTTGTTAATCGTGTAAAAACTCCTGGCCCCTGCGTCGTAAAAACAAAGGCCCTTGAGACCTTTTTTCTCTCCGGCCGCCAGCAGTTCTTTTCCGATCGGACCGTTAAGAACCTTCCAGTAATGCTCCTTGTCGCGAAACAGATACGGAAGCCCCAGCACCTTCATGTCCTCGACAAACGCCTCCATCGGAGACGAACTGGTCTTGGTCATCGCCAACGCCCCGAACTGCAGGGCCTCGATGCATTCCTTTTCCGGGCCGAGCTGTTCGCTCGGATAGATATCGATTCGCATCTTGCCGCCGGATTTTTCGGCAACTTTCTCGGCCATGAAGACCATCCCCTTGTGGACCGGGTGCTCCGTGTTCAG
This sequence comes from uncultured Pirellulales bacterium, assembly GCA_964643355.1. GTDB lineage: Bacteria > Planctomycetota > Phycisphaerae > Sedimentisphaerales > Anaerohalosphaeraceae > FEN-1350. The sequence goes on along the minus strand of CAZXPW010000015.1, from coordinate 50,179 downwards.
ACCGTGAGCCAGCTTGAGGACGACGATATCGCTTCGTTTGGAACACCCCTGACAGGCCAGTAAAACCGCCCAAACCAACAACCATTGCCGCATGTTCCGCCTTTCCATTCTGTCTTCCGAATCGCAGGCCGTGATTCGCCGGCCGGTTAGAAAATTGATCGGAATGACACTATAGGCCATTACACCCGAGGATTCAATCTTTTCCTTTCCGATTCCGCATCCGATACCCGCGATTCAGATTGTCCTTTGGCCGGTCCGCCATGCGGATTACGGAGTACGCAATCGGAAAACCCGAATTTGATCGGAAGAGGTGGAGAAAACCCTCTCAAAGTCTTCCCCGGCAAAACGCGGGAATAACCCGGGATCTCGGATGACAATATACACTGGATTGAATCGCCGCAATTCGGCCAGGTCGTAAGAATTAAGGGATTGATGAGAAGAATATACCGCTCGCTGAATCCGATTCCGGCTGGCTAACACTTCAGGATTATAACCTGACTGCCGACCCAGTAAATCCTCCATAGTGATGTTGTATCCCGTTTGCAGAAAACCAGGAGTGTTTTGGCCGTCCCAGCCGATATATAAACTTCGACGACCAAAGACAGGAATATCCAGACTGGAATCCAAGAAAACGCTGTCAGAGGGAGTTTCATCCCGAATCCATTGATAAAGTTGATCCTGTTGGGGGACAAAATAACCCAAAGTGGTTCCTTCTTCACGATATACCGGCGTACGAACCCACGAATGAGAAACCATTATCGGGATTAAGCAATGCATCATTGGAAAAAGAAAAAGCAATAACAGGAGAATCCACGCAAAAGGATGAAGGCGACTCCGCAGATTGGAAAATGCCATGCCACCAAAAAATCCAACACCGATTCCGGCCAGGATGAGAGATTTGTATTCGGCTTGATGAAACATATGCATGCTGAAATAACACGCAAAGCAGGTCAGGGTAACCGTGATAAGGATCATGGCCACTTCGGGATTCCAACGCTGCAGCGTTTTTCGTTCCAGAAAGATTAGAAGGAATATCGGCCATAACATGACCAGAACAACCACTCCGTGAAGAAGAAGCCAAAAGGGCTGAAAGAATTGGATTTTCGCTCCGGCATCTGAGCCGGAAATCAGTCGCAAATACGGGATCAACGAAACGACTCCCAATCCGAGGGGGATCAGGATTCGCACAAGAACGGATATGGATTGGCGGATGAATTCGCGACGGGAAACGGCAAGTACTACGGCCGTCAATCCACAAGAGGCACAAACAGCGGGAAACATCAGAGGATAGGTAAAACCACATCCTACGACGGCCAAGAATAGCAATCCGGTATATCGCCGGGAATGGTGATTCTGCGCCAACCGAATCAGGGAAAGGACCGACAGCAGGAAAAATAGGATGCCTATCGGGGCGCCATTCATGTTGACAAATTTGAGACCGGGAGGAATCGCTCTCCAATCGATTTGAAATTTAATCAAACTCGAAAGTACTTCGAGAATTGAACGATTCATTACGGTTGATGCGAATAATCCAACCAGAACGGAAAAAACATGGGAATCCGAATTGTGGGTCAACCGCCGCGAAATAGCGGCGATCAAAATAATGCAAAGAGTCAACGACAGAATATTCAGAAAGGCAAACGACCAGGCGGGAGAAATGCGAAAAACTTGACATAGGATTGCGGCCAGAAAGTGATGGCCCCAGGGATACAGTAAGGGTTCTCCGGCCAACAATGGATTCGTCGGGGGAAGACCTCCGTGAAGGATTTGGTATACAATACCGGTATGCATAAAACCGTGGATTGAGACAATCCGGTTATTCGGATTGAGCAAATAAACCGCCGCAAAAATGAAAACCGCAAACCCGGCAAGAAAACGCGAATGGTTCGCAGGATCGGTCAACAGATAACGAAACATTTGAATTGTCCCGACCCCCAGGAGGACGAACAAAAGCCCCCCCCGACCAGCCTGTTGCGCAAGTCGAAGATAAAAATCAACCGGTTTTTGAGGATTCAGAATTGGACTTTCCCCGAAGAAAAAGCGAAAATGCCCCTCATGGATACACCGGATCACAGATTCACCCACAAGAGCATTTATTAACCAAACGAAGATCGCCATCAGGACAACAAACCAGGAAAAACGAGATATCCACCGGGAAACCGAAGAGGAGTCCTGAACATGTTTCAACATCATTTTTTGTTGACGGCCGATCGTATCACCTTATCGCATCGAGTAAAAGAGCGCTGTTGAAAACCGGCGGCATTGCTGGATATAGACTTCGACTGCCCGATTTCGTCGGTTATTTTCATCCACCGGTCTTACGGGTGTAGTATTATAATCGAACGAATATAATTGACGCAAAAATTGGCGACGGCGATTAACCCATTCCGGGGGACGGATCATTGAAATCAGATCCAATGCGACCGGAAATTCAAATACCTCCAACAATCCCGGCATCCCGTCCGTGCCAAGACGGGGGCGAAGCGTCCAAACCCCAACGCCCCCAAGAATCCCCAAAGTAACATTCAATAAAATTAGGAATTTGTATTCTGCCTCATTGAACATTCGCATCCCGAAATAACACCCCATACAGCCCACTATTACCAGACACAAATCTGTTACGGTACGGGGATTCGAGCGATTTCGAATCTGCCGAATAGTCAGAAAAATCAAGACGGCCAATACCCACCCCTCGGCCACCCAAATAACGCTTATCAACAGCAACATATTAACCACACAACCTCGAACAACCTGACCTCCGAAACGAAGACAGGAATCAACCGTTTTGGTGAGATTCAAAAGGGGTTTGCCCCCGAAGTGAAGCCACTGAGATTCGAAAAGATGGCGAATGGGGCGACGGTTTGTCCCCTCATAAACCAACCAACCCGAAAGGAACACAAAACAAAGGATCCACACAACGACCCCTAGATTTCGGAAAACAACTAATTCTCGCTTATCTTGGTCGTTTAAACACAATAGATTTCGATCTGCAGGATCGGCCACAAAATATCTTTCAAACAGAATTACGGCCAGAGGCATTATCGGTCGGTATTGTAGAATCCTTGGATTCCTTGTCAATACCCGCTTTTCATCGAATTGACGATAAAGGGAACTTGTGAAAGTACCGAAATTCTGATATCCTCGGTGGGAAATCATACGAAATATCCCGGCCAGACGGAATCCAGGATAACGAGTTGATAACCTTGCAAAAAAATATTTATTAACCAGGAAATGCGATGGATGTCCTTTCGATTATTATTCCGGTATTCAATGAAGAGCCCTGCTTGGAAAAGTTGTATTCCCGTTTACTCCAGGTGGAAAAAGGCCTCGATTTTCATTTTGAATTATTATTCGTGGACGACGGCAGTACCGACCGATCGCGAGAAATTATCCGGCACCTGGCTCAACAGGATTCCAGGGTCCGCTATCTGTTTTTGAGCCGTAATTTCGGCCATGAGGCGGCCACCACGGCCGGCCTGGATCATTCTGTGGGGGATGCGGCCATCATTATCGATTCCGATCTGCAAGATCCCCCCGAACTGATTCCAGAACTTGTCGCCAGGTGGAAAGAAGGATATCAGATCGTCTATGCTCGACGAATTCGTCGTCGGGGCGAAACTCTCTTTAAGCGTACCAGTTCATGGCTGTTTTATCGGATCCTGCGATGTCTGAGTACGGTGGATATACCGGCCGATACCGGCGATTTTCGTCTCATGGACCGCTCCGTCGTCCACCAGTTCCGCAGATGCCGGGAACAAAATCGATTTGTTCGCGGACTTGTGGCATGGACGGGATTTCGTCAAACCGCGGTACCCTACGAACGGGACCATCGTTATGCCGGACAAACCAAATACAGTCCGTTCAAACTGGCCGAACTGGCTTTTGATGTGATGCTGGGATTTTCCAATGTCCCCCTGCGATTGGGGATTCTAATGGGATTTCTGGTCTGTTTGATCTGTTTTGGACTCATTGGAGTCATCGTATTCCAGAAATGGTTCTTCGGGATTCCGATTCCGGGATATGCCCTGCTGGTTACCGGGATTTTCTTCTTGGGAGGTATCCAGCTTCTCATCATCGGCCTGATGGCCGAATATGTGGGTCGGATATATCAACAGGTTCAGGCCCGGCCTCTGTATATTGCCGCTGAAAAGTCTCCCGGTCTGCCCCAACAGGATACCGGCTGGGCGCAGTCTGATCCGAATGCAATGTCGAAATCGATATAATCCGATTCTTCGAATGTGAGAGCGCCCCCATGGAACCATCGCTGTACCAAGAAATGTACGAAATGGAATCCACCCATTGGTGGTTCACCGCCAAGCGGGCAATCGTATTATCTCTGCTACATCGGCTGGTTCCCACTCATTCGACGGATCAACCCACCGTTTGCGATCTGGGTTGCGGTTGCGGCGCTATGTTAGTCGCCCTGAAACAAGCGGGATACTCAGCCGAGGGGATCGACAACAACGAGAATGCTCTGGGGTATTGTGTCAGCCGCGGGGTTCGGGCACGGAAAGGAATTCTTCCGGAGTTATCGGGATTAGAGGAGTGCAGCTATGACGCAGTCCTGATGCTGGATGTTTTGGAGCATCTCTCTGATCCCAAAGCCGGATTCGCCGCCGCCCTTCGTCTGGTAAAACCTGCCGGCTATGTTATCTGCACCCTCCCGGCCTTTCAATGGCTCTGGACACAGCGCGATATGTTTCACCATCACAACAAACGATACAGTCGCCGTGAACTTCTGGAGATTGTTCATTCCTCCGGATCTATTGCATCCGCCTGGATTTCCTATATGAACTTCTTTTTGTTTCCCTTGGCGTTTGTGGAACGAGTAGCCAATCAATGGTTCGCCTTGCGGAAAAGTCCAAAGGATCTCCATCTGGTTCCCCGACCGATCAATCAGCTTCTTAGTTCCATTTTCGCTTCTGAGCGGTTCTTCCTGAGAATGCGAATCCGATTCCCCTATGGCTTATCCCTTGTAGGAGTTGTGCAGAAATCGTCCCCGGATCAGAATCCTTAGGAATTCTGATAAACGACCATATCCTCCACACTTGCCATCAATAGGGCAGGGCAAACGCATCTAAATTTTTAGGACTCGGAGGAGATATTGTTCATCCCAGCCGGCCATGAGGCGTTTGGCTTTCAGTCCCACCTTGGCCGTCGTTTCGTTTTTGAGTAACATCAAGGCCAAACGTCGAACTCGCGACAGGTTCTCGGCGGCATTTCCGATTCGAGCCCGACTCTGGTCTTCTCCGAAGCACACATCCAGCGACCAATGCAGTTCATTCTCTACGCACCAGTGATTCCGAACCGCATGGGCAAGCCGCTGGGCCGTATGCCCCGGCAAACTGCTGATGAAATACCGTCGTTCCGTGCTGACCTGATCCCCAATCTGCCGGTGGCAATCCACGGCCGCAACGCTCCGCAATCCCGGCCAGTCATGTCGTTGACGCAACCACTCGATTTGATTCGTCGTCCAACATCGCCGGATTTCAATGCGCCCATGGCCCTTTTCCGTTTGTTCATACTCATCGTGGGGGATCCCCTCAAACTTTCGGCCAATCGCGTCATCCAAAAAAGTCCGGATGTCCTCGTGTAACTCCGGCTGATTGGCCTTGACCGCCAGCACATACGCCCCGCCGCGATCCACGATCTGCCGGGCAATGTCCCGCTGACACCCGAGGGCATCAATCGTGACCGTCGCCCCGGTCAGATTCAGCATCGCTAACAGCTTGGGAATGGCCGTGATCTCATTGCTCTTGTCCTCCGTACGAATCTGCCCGAAGACGGCATGATTCTCATGGACCCAGGCACTGACCAGATGGATCGCCGCCCGTCCGCTGGCCCGATCCACGCTGCGGCGGATCGTTTTGCCGTCAATGGCGATCAGCTTGCCTTCACTGGACCCGGCTAAATCGGCCGTCCACGCCTGAAAACACCGCTCAAACTCGGCTGGATCCAAGGCCGCAAAGACCCGGCCAAAGGTGTCGTGGGAGGGAATTCCACAAGGCAATTCCAGAAAGGTCCGAAACCAGGCCGCTTTGGCACGACCAAACCGGGCGATATCCACCCAGGTCTCGGCCCCGCCGATCACGGCACACAAGGCAATCGTGATAATGTCTTCCAGCTTATGCAGTCGCGTTCGTTCGACACGGGGATCGGGGAGAATGCTGAAGTACTCCCAGATCGTCATCGCTCTCCATAGCCTCCCAAGAATACGGGATGGGCCTTCCTTCCATAGAACGCCCCATAAAAACATCGGCTATGTCTTGCTCACGCAATCACTTAAGATGCGTTTGCCCTGATCAATAGGGGGTTTTTCTTGACCTTGCACGGGATTTGGAGTAAATAGTCTCCTTTGAAAGCAGGTGAACCCAAGCGAAAATTCAAAGATCAGGAGATCAAGGTCGGTATGAAAGTCAGCAAACGAGCGCAGGCCGTCCCGCCGTCGGCGACAATCGCGGTGGATTCGAAAGCCAAGCAGATGAAGGCACAGGGAATTGATGTCGTCGGCTTTGGTGCCGGGGAGCCGGATTTTGACACCCCGGATTTCATCAAGGAATCAGCCATCAAGGCCCTACGGGCCGGAAAGGTTCGATATACTCCAGCCGAAGGCACGCTGGAACTGAGGACCGCCGTCGCCGAAAAGTTGAAACGCGACAACAACTTAACTTATACCCCGGACCAAATTATTGTCAATCTCGGAGCCAAGCATTCGATTTATGCCGCCATGCAGGCCGTCATCGATCCCGGCGATGAAGTGATTGTTCCCTCTCCGTTCTGGGTCACATATCCGGAAACGATTAAGCTGGCCGAGGGGAGCATGAAAATCGTCCAGACTGATCCAAAAAATGAATTCAAAATGACCGCACACCAGCTAAAATCGGCCTTGACTTCCAAAACCGCGATGCTCGTCCTCAATTCCCCGAATAACCCGGGGGGATTCACCTATACTCCCGATGAACTGGCCTCGCTGGCCAAAGTCCTCGAAGGCACCGAGGTAATGGTACTCTCCGATGAAATTTACGAAAAGCTGATCTACGGCGATACAAAGTTTATCAGTTTTGCGGCCCTCAGCCCCGATGCATACAATCGCACTCTGACCGTCAACGGCTTGAGCAAAACTTTCGCCATGACCGGCTGGCGCTTGGGGTACACCGCCGGACCCATTCCTGTGATCAAGGCGATGGCTCGCCTCCAATCCCACATGACCCAGAACCCGGTAACCTTCACCCAGGATGCGGCCATCACCGCCCTCAAAGACACTTCGGATGCCGTCGAAAAGATGCGTCTGGAATTTGAACAACGAAGCAAGGTCATCGCCGAAATGCTCAATGCGATCCCCGGCGTGGTCTGTCCCAAACCAACGGGCGCTTTCTATGCCTTCCCGGATGTTTCCATGCATTTCGGCCGTACAATCGGCGGAACCAAAATCACCGGAAGCATGGAATTTGCCCAGGCATTGCTCGAACAGGCCAGAGTTGCCGTAGTGCCTGGAGCGCCCTTCGGAGCGCCCAACAACATCCGTCTTAGTTTTGCCTGTTCCATCCAGAATATCGAAAAGGGTGTCAAGCGGATCGCCGAATGGCTCAAGTAACCCCAGGATCCAGATCGACCGTAAAATCTTCCCCATCCGCTGCTTTCGATGGCAACGAGGGCGGAATCGACTTCGCCGGCTTGCCTCGTTCGGTTTTTCGCGGTTGGCCGGCGGTGTTGTTTTGGGCGGTCATGTTTCTATTCGCTTTTCACGCCTGCACGCACATGGTCGCGGCGGGAGATACCTGGGTTGCACTGGCCTGCGGACGGCACTTTGTCAATCATGGCGTGGATACGGTGGAACCCTTCAGTTTCAACAGCCACCCCGCCGGTCCGACCGAAGAAACCATTCAAAAATGGCCCCGGTGGGCTCAGATGCTCTGCAAACCCTTTAGCATCGACACGATTCGGTACTGGCACCCCACGGGATGGATCAACCAGAACTGGTTGACCCATGTCATGTTTTACTGGCTGGTCGAGACTTTCGGTTCCGACGGCCAATACAACTACAACGCGCTTGTCTATTGGAAATTTTGTCTGTATTTCCTGAATGTGATCGTGATCTATCTGTTGGCTCGAACGCTGGGTGTCTCGATCCCCGGTTCGGCCGCCGCCGCGTCATTGGCCATGATTGTCGGTCGAACCTTTTTCGATATCCGCCCGGCGGGTTTTGCCAATCTGATGGCGCCGCTCTTTCTCTTCGTGCTGGCCTTGTCGGTGTACCGAAATATCCGGTATATATGGCTGCTGATTCCCGTCACCGTCTTCTGGGCCAATGTTCACGGCGGATATATCTATATCTTCATCATGCTGGTTCCGTTCGTGCTGATCCACCTCCTGGCCAACCTTCCGAAGAAGTGGACCTTGTGCGCTTGCTCGTGTCTTCTTTGGATCACCCCGTTCGGTTTAATCCGCCAGTTTATGGCCAATGATTTGTATCTGGAAATCCATAAAGTATCGTATGATGCCCTTCCTTCGGCGATTTCGATCGGTTCCGACATCGCCTTCTGGTTCATCCTGCTGGTCTGTGGGGGCTGCATCGCCCTGACATGGATTGATGGGGTTCCCTCCGGATTGAGAATGACCTTCTCGATCGGAATCAGCTTTCTCGTCTTTTTGATTCTGATGGTTCGATTGATGATTCCGATTCCCTCCGGCCTGTCGGAAGAGATTCGTCGTCAGGTTCATGGGTTCGTCGGCGGATTTCAATTCACCTTTGTAGCTGGCTTCGCGGCGATGATCCTTGGCAGCGTCCTCCTGACTTCGGCAAAGACGCGGCTGGTCCAGATCTGCAATCGTAAAATCGGCTGGGTCATGGCCGCGGGAGCAACATCATTTCTTGCCATGGTCCTGTTCAATCCGTTTCGGCTGACCAACCTGACCCATACTTTTGAAATCAGTGTCAGCAAACATGCCGCTTCGTGGCGGAGCGTCAATGAGTGGCGACCGGCCTTCGATTGGATGGATCCCGCCAGTCAAAGCCCCAATCCGGTCGGAGATGAGGAGGCCTTTGGCGTGCTTTGTATTCTGGTTATTCTGGCCTCAGGAATCTGGGTTGCGACGCGTTGGATCAAGGCCCCGAAGACCTCAACGATCCTTTCGGATCGATCCACTCGGACTCCGACTCCCCTCTACGCGGTACCCAAAGTGGATCTGGCCATGATCGTCATGGCTGCGTTAACGCTGGTGATGGCCATCCGTTCCCGGAGGTTTATTCCAATCGCGGCATCCGCGGTTTGCCCTCTGATGGTTTTGATGATGGAACAGGCGGCGATGGTCCTGATTGCCCGTCGTCAGGCCCGAATTTCTGGTCGTTTTTCTCTTCCCACTCCTCCGATTGTTTTTCGGAATGGGCTGATCGGCCTGGCGGGATTGATCTTGATCGTCTTCGGCGGGTATACCTTGGGGAAATACAAACGGATTTATCTGGATCCCTGGGCGCCGGATGGAAAACGAGACAGCGTCTTTATGCGCATGACCGCGTCCAATTTCAAGCCATTCGACGCCGGACAGTTCATCCGTGAAAATCATCTGGCGGGAAACATGTTCAACTACTGGACCGAAGGCGGAGCGATCGCTTTTTTCCAGGATCCCGATCCCAAAACGGGAAAAACCCCGCTGCAACTGTTTATGGACGGGCGGGCACAGGCCGCCTACAACATCGACAAATTCGACCTGTGGCGACTGATCAAAGGCGGCGGCCCCGTTATGGAGAAACTGATTCGCAGCGGAAAATCGCTGACCGATCAGGATTTCCGTCAGGTCGGGCAGTGGATTCACGAAGAACTGGCCAAATACAAAGTCTGGGTCCTCCTGATGCCCGCCAGCGAAGTTCCCTATCCGGGGATATCCTCCGAACAGGTTATGGCCTATCCCAACCACTACTTTCTCAAAGCCCTGCAACTGCAGGGAAATTGGAGTCTGGCCTACTTGGATGATTTTCAGTATCTGTATGTGCGAAATGACACGCCCCAAGGCAAGGACCTCCTCGGTAAAATTTTTAAGGGCCAGGCCGTCTTTCCAAACGAAAGCACCCAATGCCTGACCCTGGCGTGTCTGTATTTACAGACCGGAAACGAAGAATACGCCCAGCAGGCCTATGAATACGCCCGGAAGGCCTTCGAACTCGAACCCAACCAGGCCTCGGCCCTTCGTATGGTGTTTGAAGTCCGGCGTTACCCCTCCGTCCGTCGTGAAGCGGAAAAAATCCTTCAGGCGTTTCTGGAAGATTTCCTTGCCCGTCGGGAGGAATACGCCAGACAGGGCGGATACTGCAATCGACTCGTTGCGGCCCGTATCGCCGCCAACGGCCTGATTGCCTCCCTCCAGACGACAGATCCGGAGCGGTCCAAACGATATCAGGATTTCTTCAAGTCCACCGATAAACTGCCCGGCATTTTATCACAAGAGGCAAAATGGTAAACTCAGAACCGGATCGTGCCGCGTTTTCCATCAACGGGATTCCGGCCGGCCGGTCTCGTTCGATCAGTGTGTTTCTGCCTTGCCTCAACGAGGCCGCCGTTCTGGAGCAAGTCGTCTTGCAGGCATTGACCGTCTTGCGAGATCTTGCCGAGGATTACGAAGTCATCGTCGTCAACGACGGCAGCCGAGACGACACCGGTGTGATCGCCGATCGTATCGCATCCGCCAATCCGAAGGTTCGCGCCGTGCATCACCCGGAAAACCGCGGATACGGTTCCGCCCTTCGGTCGGGGATCGCGGCATGTTCCAAAGATCTGATTTTCTACACGGACGGCGACGGCCAGTTCGACTTGACCGAACTGAAGAATCTGTTGCCTCTGATAGATTCTCACGATGTCGTCATCGGCTATCGTCTCAACCGGCGGGAAGGAATCGTGCGTCGGTTCAATGGGTGGGCATGGACCCGATTGGTCTGTCTTGTCTTTTCCTTGAAAGCCAGGGACATCGATTGTGCGTTTAAGCTGTTTCGCCGAAGAATATTTGACGGTATGCCTCTTCGCAGTGACGGCGCCTTGATCTCGACGGAAATCCTCGCACGCGCCGCGCGAAAGGGTTATTCCATCGCTCAGGTCGGCGTCCACCATCTGCCGCGCCGGGCCGGAAAGGCCACCGGGGCCAAGCCCGCCGTTATCCTGCGGGCGTTTCGCGAACTGTTTCGATTGCGCAGCCGCATCCTCAGCGGAGAATAAAACGCCGAATGAAAGTGTATCCGACTCCCATCCTGATTCGAACCGACCTGCAGGCCCATATTTCCTCCCGGGCGCTGATGAACAATCTGCGGAATCTCCGCGGATTGTGTCGCCGTGAGACCCGTTTCTGCGCGGTTGTCAAAGCCAATGCTTATGGTCACGGCATCCGCGAAGTGGTCGATGTTCTTCGGTTGACGGATGTGGATTTCTATGCCGTTTGCAGTTTCCATGAGGCCATCCACATCTGGGAATGGGTTCGGGGAAAACCGATCCTGATTCTGGAACCGCTTCACACGGCCGAACCGGCCGATTTCATCCCCACCTGTGCCGACTGCCGGTTCCATCGCGTTGCTACCTCGCTACAAGCCGTCGATTTCGCCGCAGGCCAGCTTCGCGGTTCCGACAAGATTCTGAATCTGCATGTCAACCTTGAAACGGGGATGGGACGCTGTGGAATTGAACCCGAACTGGCCGTTCAACTCATCCAGCGGATTCAACGCCAACCGAATCTGAAACTGGCCGGAATTTACACGCACTTTGCCACGGCCGACGAAGAAGACCTCTCGTATGCCCGAATGCAATTAGATCGCTTCAATCGCTTCCTGACCGAACGAAACCTTCTCGGCAGGCCGGATTTGATTGTCCATTCCGCCAACAGCGCCGCCACGATTAAACTCAAGGACTCGCATTTTGATATGGTCCGCTGCGGGATTTCCCTATACGGCTATTTCTCGCGAAGGACGCCTTGCCCGCCGATCCCCCTAGAACCGGCCCTGCGACTGGAAGCTCCAATCGTTCAACTCAAAACCCTGCCCGTAGGACATCCTATCAGTTATGGTCGGTCCTTTGTCACCAAACGCCCTACTCTTGTCGGGATGCTCCCCCTTGGATATGCCGATGGGTATTGGCGTTGCTTCTCCAACCGTGCGGTCATGAAGATCGGCTCGACCCTTGTTCCCGTGATTGGTCGGGTCTGCATGGACCAGATCCTGATCGATGTCACCGATGTTCCCGACGCCCATATCGGGCAGATGGTCACCGTCATCGATGATCGCCACGACTCGCCTTGCGGAGTCTATGCTCTGGCCGATCTGGCCCAGACCATTTGTTATGAAATCCTGACCAGCGTTCATGCTCATGTCAATCGAATCGTTCATTGAGGGCCCCTGAAGTACGGAACAGGATGATATGTCAGAGCCGGAATCCACCGTCAATCTGTTTGTCTATGGTTCCTTGCGGGATCCCGAGATTCTTCGTTCGGTCTGCGGATACGCGTATACCCTCGCGCCCGGACCCAGGGACTCGCGGACCCTCTGGGGGGAATCGGCGATTCTTCCCTATCATCGTCGCCTCAGTCCCGACAATGTCTATTGTTATGCCGTGCCCGATCCTGACGCCAGGATTGAGGGCTTTATCGTCTTTGATCTGCCCGCATCGGCTCTGGCCGAGATCGACCGATACGAGGGCAAGTATTACACCCGCGAAACCGTCAAGGTCAATACCTCGCGGGGGCTGACGGAAGCCCAGGCGTATCTGGTCAGCCGAACCAAAATGCGAAAACGATTCGGAGACCGTTTCTATGTTAACTTGATCCACGAGTTGTGGCTGCGAAAACGAATTGATCGTTTTTTTGAGATGCACACCCGCCCGGGAGAACATTCCCCGGATGCTACAATCGAGCGCCGCGCCCGACGGGAATTGATGGCGACCACGGAACGGGATCTGCTGGCCGTTCAAATGGACCAGAGCTCCGTCAGCGATTATTTTATCGAGCGGGAATTCGATCGTCCCTCTCCCAGTATCCGGGAACTGAAATCCGAATCCCAGTCCCGGCCCTACCTGGCCAATTACCTGACCCTGCTGGTCAAATTCGTCCTGCTCAATCAGATCGAACAACAGGTGCAATCCCGGTACCGATACGAGATGGAGCGACTGGCCACTTCCCCAAGATACTTCAACCGTTCCATCAGTCTGCTGATCGCCCTTCGAATGATCAATGTCAACCAATCGGTCGTGGCCATGATCCAGCGCCGTTGCCTCGACAGCATGCCCCCCGAAGGTCCGTATGACCTGATCGACTATGTCAAATACGCCATCACCGCCGCCGATAATCTACTCGACGAACGCGTCGTGACCAGCATGATTGAATGGGTTCGGACCAACCACCAACCGGGATTGATCCCGTTGGGAACCGAGCTGGAATTCAGCAACCTGGGGTTTCGCGCCGTAAGCCGAAATCCCGCCGACCGGGATCCCGATTTCAACGGATTCCTGTACTTCAATGATTTCTGCCTGGATGTCCTCAGTTGGAAACTGGGCGGCTATGTGGACGATCATACCGGCCGATCCTGCGCCCGCCGGCAGGGGTTTCTGGAAATGGCTCCCGGCCGTCTCAATATCGTCGGCGAACTGTCCAAACCCGCCACCAACGATCCCTGGATTCTCAACCACCTGATCCGCGAGATCGCGGCTTTCGTGCCCGTTAAACCCCACAGCTTGCATTTGTCATTTCAGATCCGAAAACGCCACATGCACAACGACAAGGTTCTGCCCCTTAGTTTTGTCAAGTGCCTTCTGGCCATTGGCGGGGGCATTCAGGAAGACGCGCAGGGCCGCGTCTGGGTTTCCCGGATGCAGCATGATGAAATCGAACAGAATGTCTACGGGCAGGAATTGGTTTTCGCTCGGAGAAGCAAACGCAAATTTCATATCTCCGCCGACGACATCGCCGTCGATCGTCCCGCTTCCTATGCCACAACTTATGTCCAGCAGTACAAATTCATTCGTCTCGACAGCCGCGCTAACTACGAAGCGATGATCATGGCGCTAAAAGGCATTCAAATCCTTTACCATCCCGCCGACTACCTGACAGCCGAGCAACTGGCCCATAGCGCCGCTCTCCGCGCGCAATACCGAAAACTCAAGGATTGGTCCCAAAACCCGTCCCCCCTCAGCCATCGAACCATCGGTCGATTCATCGATGCGATTCGAAAAGGGCTTCTGCGGGAGCGCCACGGCAAACCCGCTCACAAGCTTCATTACATCGACTGGGTTCTCGGCGCCATTGATGTCCAGCTTCGGATGTTCAACAAGGTCGTTGAAAAACAACCCCTCAATAACTCGCCGGATCGGCTGCGCCACATTGTCGACACCCTCGACGCCCAAACGCATCCCGGAGGGAAGATCGGGCCCTGAGGTTCGTCACAATCAGGTCAACAAGCCCCCGATGGCAAACAGGACCCGATGGGAAGTCATCTCGTCTTTGTCGCCCAACACGCCGCGAAAACCTGCTGTCGAAAACGCTTTGAAGACCTGCGTTCCATCCCTCGCCATATGCCCTGGACCGCCGAGCCAGTGAATTCCATTATCCGGCTTTTCTTCATGAGTTTCAAAACCAGGGTCTCTGGAGCGACGAGGCAAGAAGTTCACCCCGCACCACCGGATTCGGTCCTGTACGGAAACGGGGGCGCCGGATATAATCGTGGCTCAATGGATTCTGTTGTTCCGGAGTTTTCGATGAAAACGATTGATTTGCGAAGCGATACGGTGACTTTGCCCACCCAAGCGATGAGACGGGCGATGGCCGAAGCCGAACTCGGCGACGATGTCTTCGGGGAAGATCCGACGGTCAACCGGTTGCAGGAAATGTCCGCCGACCGATTGGGAATGGAGGCCGCTCTGTTTGTGCCCAGCGGTACGATGGCCAATCTCATTTGCGCCTTGACGCATTGCGCCCGGGGCGAGGAGGCCATCGTCGGCAATCAGGCCCACATGTTTGTCTACGAAGCCGGAGGAATGGCCGCCGTCGGTGGCATTCATCCTCATACGCTTGTCAACCGTCCGGACGGAACCCTGGACCTGAACGATATCCGCAATGCCATCCGCGCTGACAATGTTCATTTCCCGCGAACGCGGCTGATCTGTCTGGAAAACACGCACAACCGCTGCGAGGGAGCGGTCCTGGGACCGGATTATCTTCGGTCGGTTGTCAAAGTAGCCCGGGAACATTCTCTTCGCGTTCATCTTGACGGCGCCAGGATCTTCAATGCTTCCGTTGCCTTGGGATGGGATGTCCGGTCGTTGACAAACGGAATGGATTCCGTCAGCTTTTGCCTGAGCAAGGGCCTGGCCGCCCCTTCCGGATCCTTGATTTGCGGTTCAAAGTCATTCATAGACGAGGCCCGACGCCGACGCAAGCTGCTGGGCGGAGGGATGCGGCAAGCCGGAGTTCTGGCCGCGGCAGGCATCGTCGCTCTTGAACAAATGGTGGACCGCCTCATGGAAGATCACGAAAACGCCCGGCGCCTCGCCGCGGGAATCCAATCGATGTCGGCGTTTCGATTGGCAGCCCCTCCGCAAACCAATATGGTCTATGCCGAATGGCTCGACGAAAGGGTATCTGCCGAAGAGGTTCTGGCTCAAACTGCTCGCCGGGGTCTTCGATTCCTGATAACGGGTCGCCGTCGGTTTCGCATGGTGACCCATTATGGAATCGACGCTTCCGATATCGACCTTGCTCTGGACATTCTCTCGGATGCGATGCCCCGATCAGGGCGCTGAATCCGCCGAGGGTTCCTGAATCGTCGGGGTGATGACGATCAAACTGCGGCCCTTCTGCCCGTTCTGTTCGCAGGTCAGAAACGCCGACGCGATGTCTTGTCGTCCGGTGTTCGCCGCCCCAAAGAACAGGGATTGCCCCGGATCCAGAACAACTTTGACGCTCAGGTCGGACAAATAGGTCCCGCCTCCGTCGTTGCGGAGATTGACCAGAATGGGCGTCAGCTCCAATTCCATTCGGTCATCGGATAATATCCGCGGAACCACCCGAAGCCGCCGATCAATGCGGTCGAAGGCGTAATCCATGCGACTATACAGATCGTTTTTGTAATAAAACAGGGGAATCAAAATCCTCGTCCCAATGTCTCCGATCCCCGCCGATCCGTCCCGAACCGACAAAACCGAATCGGAACGGCCTTCGGCGGGCATTCGCGATTCCAGCATCTGGAGCTGCGACCGCAGGGCCGATCCGCCTCTGCCGATTCGAAATCCCGACTCCGTAAACAGTTCCGCTCGTGCCGGCGTGATTCGTTCTTCCTCCGCCAATCGCCACAGGGAATTGATCGCGGTCAGATCTTCGCCCGCCGCATCCAACCGGTGGACCAGAAGCGAGATCATTTTTCCGGACCCGACCGCCACAGAGGGACTGGATTGGATGGCCCGCCGTTGCCGATAATCCTGAATGGCCTGGTCATACGGGTTCAATCGCGACGGACCCGATTGTTCGCACCCGACCGATAGTCCAAAAAACATCGCCATGATCATGAACCGACATTGCCGCATGACTTGTATTGTAGATTCAGGCGCGGATTCTGGCAAGCCAAACCCCCGATTTTCGTTTTCTATGCCTTGCACAACGGCTCTTTTTAATAAAAGCTTCCAATGGATTTGCCGATGTATATTTTGTTCGGGGTGTAGAGCCGATGCGGGTGGTTCTATTATCGGACTTGATAAAGGCGGCGATTCGTTCGAAAATACCTGTCGGGAGATGAGAGATGCACATTTACATCGGAAATTTTCCTGAAAATGTGACGGAATCGGACCTGCGAGCGGCGTTTGAACCGTTTGGGACCGTCAACTCCGTCAAAATCATCGTGGACCCGATCAGCCAGCGGGTCCTGGGATTCGGATTTGTGGAAATGCCCGACAACGACGAAGGCCGGCGGGCCGTGGACTCCCTGAACCTGACCAAAATCAAGGGACGCACGGTCATGGTTGCTGCCACTAAAGATCGCGTGGAACGACGGGCCCGAACACCACAACCAGTCGAAAATCATTCCGCCTTCTGATCCGATCACGATTTGAGCGAAGGAATCCCCCATGTTCAAAACCAGAGACTTTATGACGCAGGCCGTCATCTGTACGCGAGAGGACATGCCGATCTACGACGCCATCCGCATTTTGGCCAATCGGAATATCACCGCCCTGCCGGTCGTCGATGAAGACCTTCGGCTGGTCGGCCTGGTTTCCGAAAAAGATGTGCTTCGCCTCCTGTATGAAAAGGAAGACCGGGCCGAGAAAACCGTGGCGGATTACATGAATCGGAAGATTATTAGTTTCGATGTCAACGCCAATCTGATCGATATCTGCGATTGTCTGATGCAATATCCTTTCCGCCGGATCCCCATCACCGAACGCGGCCGATTGGCCGGGATTGCCAGCACCAGCGATGTAATCCGGGCGATTCTCAAACTCAAGCATCAGGAACTGCCGGATTGAATGTCGTCTTCCCACAACGGCGAAAGGATCGGAGAATCGAATGTGTCCATGGAAATCGAGTCGGTAGAATTGAACGATGAAGTGTCTGATCGTCGAAGATGATGCAACCTCCTGCAAACTCTTGCGGGTTTGCATGTCCAAGTACGGACGATGTTTTGAATCCCCCAATGGATTGCTGGCCGTGGAGGCCGTTCGTCAGTCTCTGGAGGAGGGGAATCCGTTTGATTTGATCCTGTTGGATATCATGATGCCCGATATGGATGGCCATGAAACCCTCCGCGAAATCCGTCAACTGGAAAAAGAATTTGATCTTGACGCCGGAAAAACAGCCAAAGTGGTTATGGTTTCGGCCCTCGGCGACGCCGACAATATCATGCACGCCTTTCGAAACGGGGCCAACGGCTTTATCATTAAACCCGTCCGGGATGAGGTTCTAGAAAAAGAACTGTCCAAGCTCGGCCTGGTTCCGAGCGAGTCACTGCAATAACTTCGTCATTCTCCCGTTCTCTGCCCTCGTTCCGCGGCCGACCCAAATCCGTCCGCATCGCGCGAATTTTTCAATTGGACTTGCGGGTTCATCCGCGTATAATGCCTCCGCATTCAACGGAATCGAAAGGAAAGGATTCGTATGAAACGGTTGCTGTTGGCGGGAATGGTTCTGGGCTGGATCGGTTTGTCGGGTTGCGACAACGGAATGGATCTCTCCGGCGATCCGATGGGAGGATGGTTCGCGGGCAAAAAAGATCTGAAAACCGAAACGACAATTCTGGAGATTGACGCCGTCGGTAATCTCAAGAGCGATTCGGCCAAACACGAGGGGTTCGTCACCCTGTCCCAGCGGGACAACCTCTCGGCACAAGAACAGGTTTACCTCGTCCGCAAGGCCATGAAGGGCCTGTATCTGGACGAGGATAAGCAAGAAGTCCTCTCCAATCTGATTGACAGCGACCGGTTTTCCTGCGCCGCCAAAAAGGAAATGCTGCTCCTTCTCAACCAGATCAAAGCGGATGAAACCCGCTTGTCGATTCTGCAACAAATCAACGATACCGACGCCTGTCTTGATGCCTCGGACTTTGCCGAATTGGACCGTCGCTGACCGCAGGATGCCCTCGCCGAAGGAAAGGGCTCAACAAAAATCCCGGAGAACCGGACCGGACGAAGATCATTTGCTCGAGGGAGTGATCCAGGATTCTGCCCGGCTTTTCCAGGCCTCGGCGCCTTGCCGAATGTAAAAATTCAGGGATTCGTCCGACACCAGACGGTCGAGCAGGGCCTTGCGCCGCTCGGCATCCGGTTGGATCTGGATCAACCGCCGACGCAGGGTTTCCAGGTCTTCCACAAAACGGCCGTGATCTTCGGTAAACATCGCTTCGAGCTTGCGACGAACATGCCCTGCGTACGCCGGGCAGTTCCCATCGGTGCTGACGGCGATCTGCAAAGAGCCCCGCTGAACGACCGCCGGAACAAAGAAGTCGCACAACTCCGGAACATCAACCACATTGCACAGGACTTCCAGCGTCTGGCAATCGTGATAGATCTTCAAGTTGATCTCGGGATCGTTTGTCGCCGCGATCGCCAGAATCGCCCCGGCCAGGTATTCTTTCGAATACTTCGCCTGAATCACCTCCACATTCGTCCGATTGGCCAAACTCGAAAAATCCGGATCCAACCGCGGCGCGACCACGACCACCCGGGCTCCGGTTTCGACCAACGCCTGCGCCTTGCGAATTCCGACGGAGCCGGCGCCAACGACGACCGCTTTGCGTCCCACAAGGTTGAGAAAAATGGGATATTTGACCATGTGCCACCCCTTCATGAACTCGCGGATCGGCGAAAAACCCGTCGTAACCTCCGTATGTCCGACCCGGGTTTAAACATTAAATCGGTAACAGATAATGTCACCGTCCTGTACGATATACCCTTTACCTTCCAGCCGCATCTTACCGGCCGCCTTGCAACTCTTTTCGTCTCCATAGTGGCGCAGATCGGCATAGGCAATCGTTTCAGCCCGGATGAATCCCCGCTTGATATCGCTGTGCACCTTTCCCGCCGCGTCGTGGGCCGTAGTTCCCTTCGGAATCGGCCAGGCCCGCACCTCGTCCTTGCCCACCGTTAAAAAGCTGATCAATCCCAGGGTTGCGTAACAACTTTGCATGAACTGCACCGCCGCGGGTCGCGTGATCCCCAGATCCGCCATGAATTCCCCGCGACTGCCCTCGTCCAGTTGCGACAGTTCATATTCCAGCGGTGCGCACAGCGTGACCACCCGCGTTTCCGGATCGATTCCCCGAGATACATCGAAGGTTCGATCCCGCTGGTTCTCCGCCACATTGATCACCACGACCATCGGCTTGACCGTGAAAAAACCCAGCGACTTGATGATCGCCAGCTCCTGTTCATTGTCAATCGCCGTGCGAATCGGCTTTTCCGATTCGATCGCCTCCTGCAGCCGTTTCTGCAGCTCCAACTCCGCCCTGTCCTGGGCTTGTGTCTTTGACGGCTTGTGGACCTGCTTGTCCAGCCGTTCGATTCGCGTGCACACCAATTCCAGATCCGCCAGCAACAACTCAGTGCGTAGGGTGTTCAGATCCCGTATTGGATCCGAATCGGCCGCATACGCCCCCACCACCAGCACGAACAGATCCACCGTTCGCACCTGTGACAACAGCCGTCGTGCCGCCGAACGCCCGTGTTCATCGGCAAACGACAATCCCGGCAGGTCCAGGCAATCCACCGTCGCATGGACCGTCTTGTGCGGTTGATACAGCTTCGTCAGCCAGTCCAATCGCTCGTCCGGAACCGGAACGATCAGTTCCTCGATGTTCACCGAACCCGATTGCGATAGCGACCTTCCGCTCACCGCCGCCAGCAGCGTACTCTTGCCCGACTGCATCAACCCGACAAATGCGACTTTCAAATTCGACTCCCGCTTGAAATCCCGTTACGACTCCGCCGCGAAACGATTCTGCGACTCCACGGCCTCATACACGCTCCCGCCGAAAGCATCATACGCCACGATGCACGGAAAATCCACCAATTCCAGCCGGCGAATCGCCTCGGTCCCCAGATCCTCATACGCCACGATTTCCGCCGATACGATATGTTTGCTCAACAGGGCACCCGCCCCGCCAAGCGTGGAAAAATGCACCGCCCCGTATTTCCGAAGGGCGTCCCGAACCCGATCATTGCGATATCCCTTGCCGATCATCCCCTTCAACCCGACCGAAAGCAATTTCGGGCTAAACGCATCCATGCGCGCCGAGGTTGTCGGTCCCGCCGCGCCAATCGGCCGTCCGTTCGGGGCCGGCGTCGGCCCGACAAAATAGATCACCTGCCCACGCAGGTCCATCGGCAGAGCTTGACCCGTTTCAAGAAGGCCGCACAATCGCTGATGCGCCTTATCTCTCGCCGAATACACGATGCCGCTGAGGCGGACATCCGTCCCGGCCCGCAGCGTCTGGATCGATAAGTCAGACAATGGCGTTCTTAGGAATACAATGTCCATATTCAATCCTCCCTCCGTTCTTCGATTTCCTTCTGGAGAAAATACATCGCCGAATACACTTTCAGATCGATGAACAATCCTCGTTGTCGCTGTCCGTCCAGAAAATCCATCGCCGCCCCCAGGGGGATTTCATGAACGACAATATCTTCGGTCTCGTCGCCCCCGCCGTCGGCAGTCTTGCGAAGTCCCGTCGCCAGAAAAAAGGAAATCGTCTCGTCGCACAACCCCGGCGTCACGCACCCCTCGAACAAAAGTTCCATCCGCCGGGCCTCGTACCCCGTCTCCTCGTGCAATTCCCGCCGGGCCGCCTCCTCCAGCGGTTCGGCTTGTTTGCCCGGAATATCTCCCACCAATCCCGCCGGCAACTCGATCACTTTGCCCCCCATCGGCGGGCGGTACTGCTCTAAAAGCACCAACTTGCCATCGTCGGTTATCGGCACAATTCCCACGATCCCCGTGATGTTCTTTCGCTGAACGAATTCCCACCGGTTGACCCGAACCACATCCAGAAACCGCCCGGTCCATACGACTTCACGCTGGGGATCGTTGGTTTTCATGAATTCACCCTTTGCAGTTTGGCGTATCGCGTCATCAGCGATTTGAGTTGACCGCTGTTGAATTTCACGACGACAATACTGTCCTCGCCCAGATCGACAAATTCCTTGACCCGGCCCATTCCGAAAGTGGAATGCTGCACCAGTTCATTGATCCGAAACCGCGATTTCGTCCCGGAGTCGTCAATCTCTTCCGACAATTCGTCCCGATCCATGTCGGCATCCTCGGTTCCGTCCCAGTCATTCACCGCCTCCAGATCCTGCGAAGAAAATCCCATCTCGTACAAAAACGGAGACGGAACCGTCCGCAGAAACTGCCCCCGCAGCGTGCGATGCCGAGCCAGGGTCAGGGTCAATTCGTCCTTGGCCCTCGTAATCCCCACAAAACACAGCCGCCGCTCTTCCTCGATCTCCTCCGAAGATTCCAGGCATCGCTCATGCGGCAGAATCCCCTCTTCCAGGCCCGCGATAAACACATGCTCGAATTCCAATCCCTTGGCCGCATGCAGCGTCATCAGGGATACTTTGCCCGCTTCCGGATCGAAGGCGTCCGTATCGCTGTACAAAGCGATTGACTGGAGATAATCCACCAAAGATGGGCTTTCGGCCTGCTTGTCATACAAAGCCGCCGCACTGATCAGTTCGTCCAGGTTCTCCATCGCTCCTTCCTCCTTGTCGCCCCCCTGCCGAAGATGGACTTGATAACCGCTGACCTCCAGAACCTTCTCCAGCAGCGGCGCCACCGGTCCGGCGATCTCGGACCGCAACGGCTCAATCTGCGCGACAAACGCCGCAATCTTCGCCTGCGCCGCCCGGGGGATTCCCTCCAGTGTCGCGACCTTTGTCGCCGCCGACCACAGGGAACATCCCTGCCGCTGCGCACAAGCGCTCAATCGATCCAGGGTTGTCTGTCCGATGCCCCGCGGGTGACTGTTGACCGCCCGAAGAAACGCCAGATCATCCTCCGGATTGGCAAGCAACCGCAGATACCCCAGCATGTCGCGGATCTCTTTTCGCTCATAGAATTCCACGCCCCGCACCACCTGGTACGGGATCCGACCGCGGATAAGCTGTTCTTCAATGGGCCGGCTCATCGCGTTGATACGATAGAACACGGCGATCTGTCCGGGTTTAATCCCCTCTCGAATCAGTTCGGCGATTCGTTCGGCGATCCGTTCGGCCTCGGTGGTTTCGTCGTCGCAGGAGATCAATCGCAATTCCTTGCCCCCCTCGCGAACGGCAATCAGTTTTTTCTCCTTGCGCCGGGTATTGTTGGCGATCAGTCGGTCCGCCGCCGCCAGGATCCGAGGCCGGGACCGGAAATTTTCTTCCAGCCGAACGACCACGGCCTGGGGCCAGTCCTTCTCGAACGCCAGAATATTGCCGATATCCGCTCCCCTCCAGCGGTAAATCGACTGATCCGGATCCCCCGTTACGCAGATATTCCGGTGCTCCAGCGCCAACCCCTTGGCAATCTGATATTGGGCGTGGTTGGTATCCTGGTATTCATCGACCAGCAAATACCGAAATCTCCGGCCCAACTCCCCGCGAATATCGTCCCGATCCCGCAGCAGAAGGGCCGTCCGCACCAGCAGATCGTCAAAATCCAGCGCGTTCTTGCCCGCCAGCAGGTTCTGATACCCCCGATAGATCTTGACGACGCATTTCTCATAATACCCCCCGGCCCGCTCGTCCAGTTCATCCGGCATTTCCAGGTCATTTTTGCACTGGGAAATCGTTCCCAGTACCTTTCCCGGAGAAAATTGACTGCTGCTCAAATCCGCACCCGCGATCGCCTCCTTGATACACCGCGTCTGATCCGCCTCGTCATAAATGCTGAAGTTGTCCCGGATACCGACACTTGGACCATACCGCCGCAGGATTCGAACGCACAGCGAGTGAAAAGTGCTCACATGAACCAAGTTCGAATACCCCATCGCTTCCACCCTTCGACGCATCTCCTCGGCGGCCTTATTGGTGAAAGTGATTGCGCAGATCCGCCGCGGTTCAACGCCCGCATGAATCAAAGCCGCTATCCGACAGGTTATCACCCGCGTCTTGCCGCTGCCCGGCCCTGCCAGCACCAGCAAAGGCCCATCCTTGTGCAACACCGCCTTCCTCTGCGATTCGGTCAGTTGCCGCAGAAACGGCGTCTCCGTAGTCCCTGTATCGTTCATTGGTTCCTTCCGTTCGATCCTGTCACGATCCGCCAAACCTTGACGAATCGGGTGGGTCATTTCTCTTGGCTCACGATAATGAATTCGGCAGTCCGGATGCTTGTCGGTTCCGCCTCGGTGCCGGGTCTCGTCTCATGGGTGACCGGCGAGCTTCCAAAATCCCATCTCCCATATCCGAAATCATTTACAGCGACAGCACATATTCCGCCAGATCCTCGATTTCCTCCGCCGAAAGCCCCGAAGTTTTTCCGTGCTTGTCCTCTCGATTGAAACTCGTCAACATCTCCCGGATCGTCGCGGCTCGCCCGTCATGCAGATACGGTCCCGTTCGCCAGACCTCCACCAGGGTCGGCGTGTCGAATTCCGTATGGACTTCACGCTCCTTTCCCGTCCCCACATTGTACTCCTTGAGGTTGGTAAACAGCGGTTCGGGATGGCACACGGCGCATCCGGCCTTTTGAAACAGGACTTGCCCCCGCTTGGCCCGGGCCGACAATTGTCCTTCCACCCGATACGGACTCGGAACCGGTTTGAGCAATTTAAGATACTCATCGATCGCGACGGCGTCTTCTTCCGGCCGAACCGCGAATTGAATCCCGCGGATTCCCGCCCGCACCGCCGCCTCGGCGCTGCCCCGAACGCCGGAGATCATCGCCGGCGGCGTCTGGTGCGCCAACAGCATGCTCTTGGAACTCTTCGGATTGCCGATGCCGTCGTTAAGCAAATCCCAGTTCAAACCGTCCACACGGGCCTCCCCCGGATGGCAACTGGCGCAGCTTTGCCAATGTTGAAAGCACAGTCCCGCGTCATGAAAAAACATCTCCCCTTTGCGCACCGTCGTGATCGGTTTGGTTTCTTGCAGCGGGATGGAGAGCGTGCCGTTCCGTTTGGCCGACTCCAGATCGACCCTCGCGATCGAATCCGAAAAGTACTCCGTCACCCATGCCTGGTTGCCCACCAGCACAATCCCTCGCGGCCCATTCCCAGACAGCTTGATCCGCCTGCGAAGATCCACCAGAAACGCCAGATCGTTCGGCACCTCCTCGCCGCTGCTGGTCGCATCGGTCACCTTCTGGCCCGCCGCCGCCTTTCCCAGACGATCATGCAACCCCGCCCGGTCAATCACGCTCACCTCATGCGTTCCCGCATGAGTCACACACAGCCACTTGCCATCGCCGCTGCAAGCCACCGCCCACGGATTGGCCCCGCCCAGATCCACCTCGTCCACCAGCACCGTGTTAACCAGTGATTGTGTCGCCACATCGATCACGCTTACCGCGTTGGTGTTCATCCAACCTCGTTCCAGTTGCGTCGTGGGCAACTGGTATCGGGCAAGAACATGCGACGCATATGCGAACTTGCCATCCGGAGACAGGGCGATCCCGCGAACGGTCGTGCTGCCGTTGGGCAATCGGATCTCCCGGGCTACCTTCCGGGCCGCGGTATCGATTACCGACAGGGATGCCGCCGTAATGTCTCCATCGGCTGGTCCCACCGGTAACAGATTGCAGACATACAACCACTTGCCGTCAATCGTCAGCGCTGCCGCCACGGGTTCCCGCAACACGGAGATTGTCGCTACGACCGTTTGAGAAGCCGGATCAACAACCGAAACCGAATTCGAAAATCGATTGCACACATACAGGACCTTGCCGTCGGGTGACATCGCCACGGCCCCCGGAGTATGGCCGACCGAAATCGTCCCTGCCACGGCCCCTGTCGCCAAATCGATCGCGCAAAGGCAGCCCGTGACCTTCGCGATGGCGACATACAGCCGATTGGACTTGGCATCCAGAGCCATTCCCGCCGGTGCGCCAGGCGTCTGAATCGTCGTAACCAGCTTGCCGGAGGCAAGGTCAAACACCCCCACTGCATCAGCCGTCGCCAGCGAAAGATACAAAACCTTCCCGTCATCCGAGGCAACCACATCCTGCGGAGACAAATACTCCGACGCTGCCGTCGCTGTTCCGATCAGCCCTCCAATCCCCATGACCGCCGAAAATATTATCCCTATACGCATTTGCCGGATACCCTTCGATAGTCTGATCCTGTTGTCCAATTGAAAATCGAAAATCGGAAATTGAAAATTCATTCGCTTCTCGCGATGGTTGTGCTCATATCCGGTTTCCCTTCCGCCTGGCACACCACTCGGAAACTCACATTGTACACCCTCTGCCACGGTTCGTAAGCCAGACGATACGAGGCCGTCGCTCGATACGGACGGTCGTAAAACGATCCCCCCCGAACCACGCGTTTGTCGCCGGCCGTCGGATCATTCCGACCATCCCCGTCCGCATACGGATATGCCCGCATGCGACTGGCCGTCCACTCCCATGCATTCCCGTGCATATCCCGCAGCCCCCAGCGATTCGGGGAATAGTGACCGACCGCGCACAGGATTTTTTGCCCGTCGTCAAATCGTGCATCCTTCGGAATCCAGTCTTCGTACTTGTCAGGATTGGAGATCGGTTGTGGATTGACGCCCGTCACCGCCAGCAATTTGATCGACGCATCCGCCAGATTGGCAAATGGCCCGAAATCCGTGTTCTTGTCGCCGTACCAGAACGGCTGATCGGAACCGGCCCGACACGCCCATTCCCACTGTGCCTCCGTCGGCAGAGAAAACGCCTCGCCGGTTTTGGCGCTAAGCCATCGACAATAGTCCATCGCCTCTCGCCACGATACCCGGATCGCCGGAAACGACGGATCCTCCAGCGAATATCCCGGCGTGGTGTGGTCTTTGTGGTTTTGGTCCAGATACCCGTTGCGATGCAACGGGTCAAACCGCAGATACTGAGCGTTGGTGACCTCGCACACGCCCATCCAAAACGGTTGATCAATACGGACAACGCCCCGCGGCGATTCGTCAAGACAACCGTCATCACTGCCCATCACAAATGTCCCCGCCGGGATCAGGGTCAGCTCCATCGTCACTCCATCGCCCAGATCGATTGTCCGGCGGGTTTGCTTGCCGGCTTGCCTCTGGAGAATCTTGGCTCGGGCCTCATCCAGCGGCCATTCCGGCACTGAGACAAAAGTCGCCTGCCGCACAACCGGCTGCGGTTGGAGGAACTCCGTCGGTCCCATTGCCATCGCCGGAATCGCCTCCGGATCCTCCGGCCGACCGGCATAGGCCGTCCGCATATCGATTCGTCTCTGCCGGAAATTGCCCGCGATGCGGGTATGCTCCGACCAGGTCCCGTGATCCGGCACATTCAGGTCAATCCAGGTATACAACCGCTGCCATGCTTCGTCGTCCAGCGTTACCCCTTCATGCCCCTTCTCCAGCATCTGGATCAGTTCGCTGGTTCCCGCATGCCATTCCAGCGGCACCTCCAGATGATAATCGCTCTCCGGCCCGGGCCGTCGTACATACGGATGCAGCGCCAGATACGACGGCGTAAAATTTCCCCATCCATTGCGGTCCTTCGGCGAAAAATCCGGCGCCTGTGCCACGCTTCCGTCGTGACAGCCGACACAGTATCGATTCAATACCGGCTGAATGTCCCGCTTGAAACTAAATCCCCGCTCCGGCCCGAACCACTCCGCAATCGCGCTGGGTCCGCGCCGGGACGCAATCGTCCCCTTGGCCGGAACCGCCATGTTCTGTTTTTCATGGCAGCCCACACAGGAGACATTTTCGCCCGGCATCGCCGTAAACCAGCTCCGCATGATCTGCATCGCCCGTCCCCGGTCGTCCAGCGGCTGCACCGCAATAGGGGTATTGGCTGGCACGCGGAAATACGCCGATCCGTCCGGCTCCACCGGCACTGTTCCCAGAATCCGATGCACATCCCATCCGCCCTCGACGGCTACATTCTTGTGCCCGCCCAGTTGCGGATACCCATAATGAAACGAATAAAGCCGCAGTTTTTTGACCGAACCCTTCGGCACATCCCGCAGTCCGCGCCCGCTGTAAATATCCGATAAATACACAAGCGCGTCGTCTCGCTTCAGATCCACCTTGTCCGGAATCACCGGCGGCCGTTCCGTCTTGCGCAACGGAATCGGTTCAAATAAGGCGTTGCCTCCCATCTGGCGAATCAGGACCCGGTTATCAAAGATATCGACCAGATAGATCCCCCACAGCGAACTTCCGTCCGTCTGCGAAGCCGTCAGAACATACTTTTCGCTCAAGGGAAAAGGATGCAAAAACTTCGGCCAGCTTTGATCGACAAGTTGGTCCATGATCACCGGCTCTACCTTCTTGCCGTATCCCGGGATCCGCTGGATAACCCCGTCGGCCTCGTGCCGCCCTTTGGCCGGATCCAGGAGAATCAATTCGCCCATCCGCGGCACGCCGTGATGGCCGGATACAATCGTCGCCACCATCGTGGGCTGGCCCGGGATTGGTCGAGAATAAAAGATCGAATTCGGCCAGTACGAGTTGCTTCCGTAGTATTCGCTCTGGTTGGTCCCGTCCGGATTCATGTGAAACAAAAGACGACTGAAATAATGCGAAGTATCCGAATACTCCCACCGGGAAAACAACACCCGCCCGTTGGTCAGGACCGTTGGGCACCAGTTGTGATCCTGGTCAAAGCACAATTGCCGAACATTCGCTCCTTGGGCGTCCATGATGCACAAATTCGCCACCGTGTCCCCGCCGCCCACACAGGGTACCCCCTGGAAACATCGCGTCGAAGCGAATATGATCCGTTCGTCGGGCAGATAACAGGCGTCATAGTTATCCACATCTTTGGGCTCTTCGGTCGTGACCTGCCGCAGGCCCGTTCCGTCAACCCCAATCTCCCAGATCTGCCATCGATGGTTCGTCCCGATCATCGAAAACAGCATCCGATTCCCGTCAAAATGCAGATCGACATCGGCGACCATAACGGGCTTGTCTGGCTTGAAAATCGTCGTCAGCGGCCGTTGAGGATCCCGAAGCGACATCGCCGCAATCTCATCATCGTATCCGCTCCGCGAAAGCGAACAGTTTCCCTGCCAGTTCTGCGGCAAGCCCAGACTCGGCCCTTTGGCGTTTCGCCGAACAATCAGCACATTCTCGAAATCCAGCAGCGGATTGGCCAGCAACGCCTCCCGCTGCAAGGCGATTGCATTTTCGGCTAATTCCGCTGGATTTTGTCCCGTTTCAACGGCCTTTTCAATCCCGGAAAGCCGTTCCAGATACTCCGCCCCGTCGGCATAGCGCGATCCGAAAGTGGCGGTCAAATCCTCAATCGCCATTCGCAAGGCCCGAAGATCCACGCTCTTCATCGCCGCCAGGGCTTCGCGAAACCGGCATATCTGCCCGTACAAGTCCAGCATCGCGGCTTCTTCGCCGCTGGACACGGCCGTATCGTACTGAGACTGATACCGCCCCCCCGCCTTACCCAGCGGCCCCAGAGCCGCCTTGACCAGACCGGCCGTTTGTTCCATACCGCCCTTTCGCAGCCAGTTGAGAACATCGCCCTCCGGATAATCCGCCTGCATCCCCCGGCACTCCAGCGGAAAATCCCGTGCCGCCTGGTCCCACAAAATCATCGCCGGATCGCTCATGGCCCCAAAATAAAACCCGTGGTCGCCGGTGCGATTGTAAATCTTCAAGAGAAGTCCATGGGTCCCCGGCTTCAGATCCAGCGTTAGAATGTCCTGATTGATCCCCGCTCCCCGCGGCACATCCTGGGACAGGAGTTTTTTCCCGTCGAGCCAGACCGTCAATCCGTCATCGCTGCCGAATCCCACGGGCAGTTGCGTTTCGTTTTGCACGGTTATCGTACGATAAAGATAAGTCGCAAATCCATCCGGAGCCCGCATCGCATGAACCTTCCCGTCGGCATATCGCATTACCCGCCATAGGGCTTGTCCGGCAGCGTCTCGGGCCGAAAGATCCACGCCCTTTTCGGGAAACAGTTCGTCGGCAAAACCGTTACCCTTCAGGGCCCCCGTCGTGTACCAGGGCCCCATGTCGATCTTCGATGTCGATCCTTCCGACTCCTTCAGCGATTGTCTCAACCCCAGCAGAGTCTCGCCCCAACTGCCCTTCTTTTCATACCTCGGGGCCTGGGCCGCAAATAAACCGCTCGCCATCAACACAACGATTCCCGGACAGACAATTCCTGCCATTGGTTTCATCATTCGGATCTTTCCATTCTCAAATCGACGGATTCTACAATACCACATCCGCCCCCAACTTGCAACGACGCTCTGATCTTCGCGGGTATTGCATTCACCAAGAATTCATGCAATTTCTTCCTGCCCCGGGATCGGTCTGAAACCACGCAAAACCCGTGGAAAATGCCTCGCTTGCCGGAACCGATTTCCTCGCCGACGCCAAACCGCCCGCGAAGAAAGGTTGTAAACCAACGAAAATATGGTACTGTTTCGATGCCAGGGCGGACAGGCGGCGGCATTGCACAACAATCGCGGTAATGTCGTGGATCGAGTGACCGAAAAAAATGAATCGTCACAAACGATGTCCCGATTGATGAACCGAGGACGGCTATGGCCCTTTTCGATTTTCGCGGATGGTTCGCTCCCGCTCCGCATGTGCAGCGACTGCCCGAGGATCAAATCCGGGCGTTGTATCCGATCTTTCGACGGAGGATCTTGGAGTCCACCTTTATCGGATATGCGACATTTTACCTGGTCCGGAACAATCTCGCGGTCGTGGCAAAGGATATGGAAGCCGCGATCCACTACAGCCACTCCAGGATCGGCAACATCCTGGCCGTCACTGCGATTACTTATGGAATCGGCAAGTTTGTGATGGGGGCGGTTTCCGATCGCAGCGACAGCCGAAAATTTATGGCCTTCGGTTTGCTGCTGACGGCGATCTGCAATATCGTATTCGGGGCGGTCAGCGAGTATTCCCTCCATCTGTTTCTCTGGGGGCTCAACGGGTTTGTCCAGGGAATGGGCTGGCCCCCGTGCGGCCGATCGATCGGCCACTGGTTCAGCGTTCGCGAACGGGGCACGGTTTTCAGTATCTGGAACACCTCGCACAATCTCGGCGGCGGTCTGGCGGGAATTCTGGCCGCCTATGCCAGCGACGCCTTCGGCTGGCGAAATGCCTTCTATATTCCCGCCCTTCTGTCGATCCTCGGCGCCGCCTATTTGTTCTGGCGTCTCCGCGACACTCCCCAGTCGGTCGGATTGCCGCCGGTGGAGGAGTACAAAAAGGATTTCACCGAAGACGAAAAAATTCACGGTACCCAGGAACGCGAATTCAAAGTCAAGGAACTGTTGCTGGATTATGTGATTACGAACAAATGGATCTGGTTGCTGGCGATCGCGAACTTTTTCGCCTACATCGTTCGGTACAGCATGTTGGACTGGGGCTGCCTCTACCTTCGAGATGTCAAGGGAGCCACGCTCACCGATGGGGGATGGGCCGTGCTTGCCATTGAATTCGGCGGAATCCCGTCCACCATTCTCTTCGGCTGGCTTTCGGACAAATTCGGCGGTCGAAGAGGGAGGATTGCCGTGCTGTGCATGATCCCGACGGCATTGGCGTTCATGGGGATTATCGTCAATCCTCCCGGCCATCTCTGGTTCGACATGTCCATGCTGATCACAATCGGATTTTTAATCTATCCCGTCATCAATCTGATTGTCATCATCGCCCTGGATCTGACCTCGAAAAAAGCCATCGGAACCGCGGCGGGTTTTATCGGCCTGTTCGGGTATATCGGCAGGACCGCTCAGGCCAAGTCGTTCGGCTGGATGGCGGATCACTACGGCGGCATCTACGGACCCCAACTCGGCTGGCAAATCGTCCTCTGGACCATCGTCGTCTGTGCGGGCGTCGCCATCGCAACCCTGGCGTTCACCTGGAAAATCAAACCCAAGGCTTAGGACGCCGAAACCGGAACCGATAGAGTCTCCGATCCATCCTTTCGCAACCCCCAGCCAACCGTGTAAAGAGAGCGACCGCAAAACCCTTTTGGGAAGGTGATGGAATGCGTGAAGACCGCAAAGGATAGGCGCTTTCGTCGATGGAAAATTTTCCTGAATTCTGCTTGATAAACCGTCAGCATGGGGTACGCTTTGATGATGAAGACGGAAATAACGATCCTGGAAATCATCCGGTCGGAAGTCCTTCGGGGCAAGGTGTCAGGGTATCGAATCTATAAGGGCACCGGGATCAACCAGACGGCCTTGTATCGGATTGTGAGGGGGTGGATATCGCAACCGGGACGGCGGATAAGTTGCTGCCATATCTCGGATATCGGATCATGAAACGCAAGAGGGCCGCGAAATGAAACTCACAACGAAAGTGAACCCCTCCCCATTGTCAAGACCAAAAAGGGCGTTATATAAGGTGGCAGTTGTGCCCGTTTTTTATCCACAGAGTCCCCCCTGAAGTCCCTGCAGCTTCGTCGCCTCGGCATCGGCCTCACCGAAGGGGCCCGAAGGGCGAAGGGCCGAGGCCGAGGATAGACGAAGCAAAGGGACGCCCTGGTCAGCTTCAGAACCGAGGCCCAGGTCGTCTTTCCCATCCCGTTGCCGGTACACCTGTCCCGGTGTCCGATACCCCAGCCTGATGCGGGCGTTGCTCATTGTAATAGTCAAAATACCGTCCCAGCCGCACCAGCGTCCCGTAGGTGGCCTGATCGCCGTGGGGGTGATAGTTACCGCTGGTATCGCCGACGATCTTGGCACACTTTCGATGCTTGGACCGGGGGCCCAGGTTCAGGTCGTTCATCGCCACCAAGATCCGCCGCTGCGAGGGCTTTAGGCCGTCCCGCACATCCGGCAGCGCCCGCGCGACGATCACGCTCATCGCATAGTTCAGATAGGAATTCTTCAGCTCGTCGAGGATTCCAAGCTCTTCAAACCGCTCCTGGACGGGCTGTTCTTGTTGTTCGTTTTCGTCGGCCATAACCGTTTCGGCGCTTCCATTTCAGGTCGTCTTGACACAGGGATTTCCTCCCTGATCCATCGCTTCCATACGAAACCATTATTGTACCCCGACGGCCCCAAAAGTCAATGATTTCGCCCCCTCCAAATCCGTATTTTCTCCCCGAATTTTGCGGCCTTTCTTGGATTTTTCCAACCCCCTGAAACCGCACTAAAACACCCATCCCTCGATGATCCGGGATGAATACCCCATCAACTCCCGCAATAATAGTCAATCGTCAATAATCAATCAATAGTCAATTTCAAATATCCAATTTACAATTACTTCATCCAACTTTCCGCCATCACCGTAAAATCCTCAATCCCCACCCTCCCGTCCCCATTGACATCCGCCGCCCCAGCCGTCGCGGTCGTTCCATCCATCCACCGTTCGGCCAGATACATCAGATCTTCTACCCCCACTCCATCCGGACATACCCAATCCGTCACCGGAATCTGCCACTTCAATCTCGGATAATTCGTCCCCTCGCAAATCGCCCAGATGTTTTCAAAATCCCACCCCGCTCCCATAAATGTCGCCAGCATTTTCATCTCCGCCGTTGTCTTACCCGTACCACCTGAGCTCCGCGAGAGTCCGGATGTCTCCTTGTCCCAGAAGCAAAATTCGATAATATCTCCTTCACTTTCCCCAACCAGACCACCGATATAGATGGGGTTCGTGCCAGTTGGGCTAACAACACCGCTGGCGTAACTGGCCGTGATTGTACCGAAAAAATTATACCCCACCAGACCGCCAACATAAGAAGAGCCGCTCACGGCGCCCATGGCGTAACAACCCATGATCGAACCAGAATTCTGCCCCACCAGACCGCCAACATAAGAAGAGCCGCTCATGGTGTCCCTGGCGTAACAACCCATGATTGTGCCTGCATTCAAACCCGCAAGACCGCCAACGGACATACGCCCAGTAATACTCACTTCTTCGATACTCAGATTCCTGATCTGTCCCCCCGAACCGATATTCCCAAATAAACCTACAGCATTACTCCCAGATTGTTGAATTACGATATTGCGGAGAACATACCCCTGGCCTTCAAATATCCCGGTAAACGGACCAAGGTCACCAATCGGATAAAGGAGCACACCACTTAGATCCAGATCATTGTTTAAAATAATTGGTTTATCGAGAACGCCCGAATACCAACTCAACATGGCAAACTCCTCGGCAGTGGAAATCACATAAGGATCCTCTGCCGTGCCGTTTCCCACAAACGGAATCACCACGGGAGGAATCGGTGTCCCCTGAGTGTTCTCCCAACTCAGCCGTGGATAATCGACGCCATCCTGAATGACCCATCCCATATCCGCCCAGCCGGCATTTTGATAGATCGACAGGGTTTTCATCTGTTCCGTGGTCAATCCTTTCCCTCCGGCACTACCCACTCGACCGGTCGTCTGCATATCCCAGAAACATTGGCTTATCGTGCCGAAATCCATCCGGCCACACAGGCCACCGACAAACGAAGAGCCGCTGACGGTACCGGTAGCATAACTGGCCACGATCCCGCCCCAATATCCATATGGCATATATCCATTGCGCCCCACCAGACCTCCAACAAAAGAATTACCGCTCACGGCACCGGTGGCATAACAGGTTGTGATCATGCCTTCATTACTCCCTCCCAGGCCCCCGACATGTGAACCACCGTTTACGCCACCTGTGGCATAACAGGCCGTGATCGTGCCACCATCATTGTACCCCACTATGCCCCCAACATTATTTCCTGACCCACTAACGGTGCCTGTGGCACAACAATCCGTGATCGTGCCGTTATAATTGTACCCCACTAGGCCTCCAACCGAATATTTACCGTTGATAGCACCAGTGGCATAACAGGCCGTGATCATGCCGTTATCATTATCTCCCACCAGACCGCCGACCTCTCCGGTTCCATTGACGACCCCAGTAGCATAACTGCCCGTGATCGGGCCATCATTATTCCACCCCACCAGACCGCCGACCTCTCCGGTTCCATTGACGACCCCAGTAGCGTAACTGCCCGTGATCGGGCCATCATTATTCCACCCCACCAGACCGCCGACATAATCCCTTGTCCCCCTGACGGTACCAGTGGCACAACAGGTCGTGATCGGACCACAATTAACGCCCACCAGACCACCGACAAACTGATTACCGACTATATTCACATTTTCTACACCCAGATTCCGAATCTGCCCGCCGGATCCGACATAGCCGAAAAGCCCGATGTAGTCCTTTGTGGACGCGGCAATCGTCAGATTGAAAAGGACATGGCCATTGCCGTCAAATAAACCCGTAAACTCGTTACCCTGAAAACCATTATTAGTACTTTTATCCGAGGCAATCACGGCCGTCGTAAAGGTCTTGCCCGCCAGGTCGATATCCGCCGTCAGGCGAAAACATTTGCCGTAATCGGCTGTCGCGGCTGCCAGCACAAGTAAATCCGCCTCCGTGGCGATTTTGTAGGGGTCGTCGGCCGTGCCGGAGCCGCCGGAGTAGGTGCCAGCGGAGGTCATTGAAGCGAAGGTAAATAATGCGCAAAAGATCACTGCTATCGGGGAAAAACCGCTTCTGTGGGAAAACATTTTCATGCCGCTCCTTCCTGAACCCGGAAATTTCTCCAAAAACCCAACCATTATCCTGATTTTCGACAATATTGTACCATGCGGGGCGGGAATTGTCAAGTAAAAGGTGTGTAAAAAGCAAAAAAACAGGATTTAGGATTTGGGAGGTGGGATTTAGGGGGCAGAATTCAAGGAGTCGGTATCCGCACGGGCACCCCAAAACGCCGCCCCTATCTATATCCTAACGCCTATATCCTGAATCCTAATTCGATCCCGGCGTTCCGCCGACGATAAAGCCGATCTCGCTGAGGTTGGGGATCATGGGCGGCAGATTGGCCGCCGGCCGGAAGGCGTTGGACCAATAGACAAAAAACGCCTTGCCCATCATGTAATCCCGCGGCACTACCCCCATCCGATACAGGTGCCCGTTATTCCCCTGCCCCTCCACGGCCCAAAGCCGCGCGTCCAAGCTGTTGGGGCTGTTATCCCCGCAGACAAAATATTCGTCCGCCCCCAGCGTAAACGGATTGCCCTGGCCGGCCCGCATCACATGGTCGTCGATATAGTACAGATCGCGAAAGATCCCGATATGCCGCAGGGTTATGCTGCCGGAACCGAGAATCCGAACCAGAGATTGTTCATCCGGATTGACCTTGCCCGCCAGTTCCCGTCCGCGACCCAAATCGTAGCGTAACCGATGCCGTCCAACCTTCAGGATAACTTCCCGATCCACCACCGAAAACTCAAACCGGACCGGCCATCCCTCGCAGATCGCCGCCGATTGAGAATCGTCAATCATCTGGTAGTCAGAGCCCTCCACTCGCCCAATCTCCATCATCCCATCCGACCTGACAAAACCTCGATACACAATCCCCTCCTTCTTCAGTTCGGCCCCGATCATACTTTTGGAGTCATGGAAAAAGGCCGTCGCCCGAACCATCAGATCGCTGCACCGGGGCATCCCCTGATTCAGATAGGCCTCATTGTATCCATACACCGTCCGAAAATCCTTGCCTGCCGGAGGATTATATCGGATCGTATGGACCGCATCGCCCTGTCCATTTAGGGAAAACACCGTCGGACCTTCCGCCGACAGATTCCACTCCGAGCCCTCCAAATTCGAAAAGGGCGATTGCCAACGGGTCCGATTACCCGATCGCCTTGGCGGCCGCTGGGCTGATTCCCGCTGGCGGGCGGCCGTCACCGGCTGGTAGTCGTTTTCGCACACCGGCATCCACAACTCCTCCTGTACCTTCGGCGGCTTGCGCGCAATCCGGTCGTCGATGTAGATATCCCCATCGACAATTTCGATTTTTTCTCCCGGCCGACCGATCAGCCGCTTGATGTAGTTCTCCTGCGGATTCAGTGGGTTCTTGAAGACCACCACATCCCACCGGTTCGGCTCGATGAACTGATACAGGCACTTGGCCACGAGGATTCGATCCCCATTGGAAATCGTCACCATGGGTTCCGCCGGGACCTCTTGGTCGCAATTTGGACAATTCCCCGCCGGCCATGCCCCTTCGCCCCTCGGCCCCAGGTCAAACGGATACCCGCATGCCAGACAACGCAGGTGAAAGTGTTGCCCCCGCAAGGTTTCGGCCATGCTGCCGGTGGGGATCCGAAACGCCTCCATGACGAATGCCCGGAACACAAACGCCAGGATCAGCGCGATCAGCATCCACTCCAGCGTATTGACCAGTCCCTCCAGAGTCTGGCTCCTTCGACGATGGGGGTACGACTCCGGAAATAAGATCGCCCGTTCCTCATCCATCATGGCCGGCCGGCTCCGAAGGAACAAAAGGAGTCAACGGTTCGTGTCCGCCATAGATGATTTTCATCCCATCCACCCACGGCACATTGAGAAGCATCTTGGCGATCCGGCCCAGCGGCGATCGCTCCATCGTATCCGCAATTCCCGATCCGTTCCATGGCCGATACGGTCCCGGCCAATACACGAAAAACGCCTTGCCGACCAAATAATCGCGAGGAACGGTTCCCGCTCGATACTCCCTGCCGTTGCCCAAACCGGGCCGATCCCATACTCGGGCGTCGGCGCTGTTGGGGCTGTTGTCGCCGCAAACGAAAAATTCGTCTTTCCCCAGAGTAAAGGGTTTGCCCTCCATGGCGCGGGCCGCCCGCTGTCCTGACACATAATGAATATCCCGCCATAACCGTATATGCGAAAGTCGGATCGTGCCCGCTCCCTCGATCGCGGCCCCGGGCATCGCGGAACTCGGACGACCCATTGAACCCGGCTCGGTCGGAAAATCATGGCTCCAGGTTCGTTTGCCCACGGTCAACCAGACACAATGATCCGCGTTGGCAAACGATATGGAGATCGGTTTTTGAAAATCATCGGCACAGCGATCTTCGACCAGCGTCGTGACGGTCCCGTCCGGCTGAATGCTCTCCAGCCGGATCTGCCCGCCGCCGCCAACGGTTGCGCGATACCCGATTCCATATTTGTTTAGTTGAGCCCGAAGAGTCGACGACGAATCGAGGTCCGCTACAAACTGAATCCGCAAATCGCTGCAGATCGGCATATATGGATAATCCCGCGGGTAATCGTAGGCATAGGTCGCGCGAAAATCGTTGCCTACGGCCGGGTCGTATTCAATCCGGTGAATCCGGGGACCGGCGCTGTCCAACGCAAAGACCGTCGGTCCGTCGGCTGCCAGATTCCACGCCGATGTTCCGGCATTACGAAACGGTTGGGCCCAGACATGTCGGTTGAAGAAGGGCTCGTTCGGCCGGGCCGGTTGAAAATCGTTGTCATAAATCGGCATCCACAACTCCTCCTGGACCCGAGGCGGCTTTCGCGCGATTTGCCCATTGATATAAATATCTCCGTCAATGAACTCCAGGGTTTCCCCTGGTCCGGCGATCATGCGTTTGATGTAATTCTCGCCTGGATATGTCGGATTTTTGAATACCACGACATCCCATCGTTTGGGCTCAAGAAATTGATAGACGCTTTTCAAGACGAAAATTCGATCTCCTTTGATCACCGGAACGCGCTGACCCGTCTGTCGATAATAACCGCAACTCGGACACCGCGGATTGCCCGGCCGAATATCGACATCCACTCCCGGCGTCTGATTTCGATCGAGCTGATACGGCTCCGGCAGAAAATCATAATCATACGGATACGCGCACTGCTCGCATCGCAATCGAAAATGCGCCCCCTTGAGCGTGTCGGCCATGCTGCCGGTGGGAATCGTATAGGCCTGCATTTCAAATACGATAAATACCAGCGTATAACAAAACGCCGAAATCATCCACTCCAGAGTGGAATACATCCCATCCACGCGGCTCTTCGTCGCGCCGTTCCCTTTTTTGCTTTCCGCCATGCTCACGATCCCGTTTTCTACAAAGCCCACTATTATTTTCAATCCGGCCCTTCGGGTCAAGTTCAAAACCGATTTCCGGTGAATGCGATTTTGCCGTTTCCAGGCGGGGACATTCCCTGGGAATATCGGCCAACCGTGTCCCAAGGGGTCGGTTTTTTCCGAAAATCCCCGTTTTTTTCATGGGCGAAAAATTTTTGTCGGAAAATCCTTGATGATCCGAAGTCTTTGCCCTATAGTGATTTGCGATGGAATTGAAAAGAACTTTATGAAGTAGCCGGTTCTTCAATCATGACGATTATATATACGATTTTACTTTTGAGGTAGCCGATGGCGACCATTACCAAGAAAGAGCTTATCGATCGAATTGCAGAGACGACACAGGCCAAGCGTGTCGTGGTCAAACGGATCGTCCAGTCCTTCCTGGATGAGATCATCAGCGAGCTTGCCAAAGACAATCGGCTCGAATTCCGGGATTTCGGCGTTTTTGAATGTCGGACTCGCGCTTCCCGGACTGCGCAGAATCCTAAAACCCTGCAACGGGTTTCGGTGCCGACCAAGCGCACCGTGAAATTCAAAATGGGACGCGTCCTCAAACAGAAACTGGCGCCCCTCCCATAAGCGGACTTCGAACGGCGTCTTTTGCCATTTTGTTTTCCGTCGCACGACCTCAACGGAATTCCCGGAAAGGTAATCCCCATGGTGGAAGGAACGGTCAAGTGGTTCGATAAGAAGAAGGGATACGGTTTTATCGCGCTCAACGGCAATCCCGATGTCTTCGTCCATTATACCAGCTTCGCCGGCCGGGACCTCAAGACGCTCAACGAAGGAGATGTGGTCGTCTTCGAAGTCGTCCAGGGCGAAAAAGGCCCCCGGGCGGACAAGGTGTCTTTGAAACCGGCCTAATAACCGTCGCATTCTCGGTCATCGTTTTCCGATTCTGGACTCCCGGCCCGCTAGCAATCGCCGGACATTTTCCGAATGTCGGCCGACAACCACCCCGGCCATTACCACGGCAACCGGCAACAACGGCCAGAGTTGTCCTAGGGTCCAGTCCGGTAAAAGGACGACGAACGCCAGAAACAACAACGGGAACAGCCCGGCCGCCAGGATCGAGGCCAGCGATACATACCTTCCGATTACCAGCGCCAAAACCCAAATCCCGAACGCCAGCAACCCTGGAAGAGTAAAATACGGATACAATCCCAGCAGAACCCCCATTCCCGTCGAGACCCCTTTGCCCCCTCGAAAACCAAGATACACTGGAAAAATGTGTCCCACAATTGCCGCGCAACCCGCAAGGATCCACCCGAACAATTCTCCCCTCGTCGGCATCCCGGAGTCGATCATCCAGGCCCCGATCACCATCGGGATAAATCCCTTCAAGGCATCCAGAACAAAACATATCACCGCCCATTTGCGTCCCAGCGCTCGCCCCAGATTCGTCGCCCCGATATTGCCCGATCCGACCTTTCGCAGATCGATTCCATACGCTCGCGCGATCAGAAAACC
Source organism: uncultured Pirellulales bacterium (assembly GCA_964643355.1). GTDB lineage: Bacteria > Planctomycetota > Phycisphaerae > Sedimentisphaerales > Anaerohalosphaeraceae > FEN-1350. The sequence continues at coordinate 10,192 of CAZXPW010000015.1, read as the reverse complement.
GACCGGCGCCGCGCCCAGCCAATACGCCCCGAGGACTAAACACATCCATTCAATCATGTTTTCGGATCCCGTGATAGATCGTATCGTACAATATCGCCAGTCGCTCCGCATGTCGATCAATCGACACGGATTCGGGCAGATGGTCCTGCAGGATCGCCGAGGACATCCGACGCACCAGATCCGGGTGCGACAAACGAACCAGCGCCGTGGCCATTGTTTCAATATCCTCCGGATCCCTGAGGACGATACCGTGTCGCTGGTGTTCAATCCGTTCGGCAGCTCCGTTGAATCGCGTCGTGATCACCGGTCGACCCGCCGCCAGAGCCTCCAGAACAAACCGAGATGCCGGATCGTAATAAGTCGGCAATATTGCGGTATCGCACCCCGCGATCGCCGTACGCAGATCTCTCGCCGAGCCCAGAAAGACTATCCGCTCGGCAATCCCCATTCGCCTGGCCCGCTGGAGGTATGCTCCGGCCGGCCCCGATCCGGCCACTACCGTCACAACCGGCCGCGCGCTCGGCCAAGACGACGCCAGTTTCATCGCCTCCAATAAGGGCCCCAGTCCCTTGAGTCGAAAATTATTCGCCGCAAATAAATAAATGGCCGGATCTTCGCCTTCCGCCACTTTGGTTTCGGTTCGTATCCGCCCGCGAAACTCCTCAATCAGTTCGGTTTTCACCGGATCGGCCAATTGAACGCCGTTGGGAATTACCGCAATTCGTTCTTCCGGAACGGAATAATGCCGAACAAATTGTTCCCGCACATATTCGGACAACGCCGCAAGAATCGTCCCTTCACACCTCCGACACAAGAGCCGTTCAGCTCGCAGCAGACTGGCCCTCCGCCAATTCAACCACCCGGTCCATCGTTTCCATGTCCGGATCTTTGGGCGACGATAACTGGCGGCGTTTCGCAACATCGCCTCTCGATAACTCCCCCCGCGCGGCTGATACACATCGCAAAACGAAAACGGAAGCGTACTGTGAACGATATCATAGTCATGATCGGCAAAATGTCGGGCCAGGGCCTTCTCGAATCTCGCAAACGAAACACGACCGGAACCGGATCCGCACAAGGGAATCGTCCCTTCGTCCCGTTGTCCGGTGGCGGCCAGCAGGGTAACCCGTAAACCCCGTCTACGCAGCGCTTCGGTCAATTCGCGGATGGACCTTTCCGCGCCGCCCAGCGACACTTCCGTTCGTTCAATAATTAGGGCCACCGTTCGTGTCATCCGCTTTCACCGCGCAAAGGGTGCCTCACGCCCGTGTCGAAAATCGTGATCCGCCATCCGCCAAGCCCTGGCCCGGATCCGGGCAATCCGCCATCGATCCAGCCGCCTCACACGGTTGTGCCCCACATATCGAAGATAAAATCGGAGCCGATCGCTGCAGGTCACCGTTTCCCCGGGCGCCGAATAATGCAATTCAGCCAAGTCCTTGATCCTCCATCGCCAACGACGCCATCGCGGACGGAACGCTCGCTGGAGGTCGATCAAATACAATTGTTCCGCACAATCGCAAAACACATGCGCCAGATACAAATCCCGATGACAGTACCCCGTTGCGTGAAATCGTCGGACAAAATCCGCCAGTTTTTCCACAAACGCCCGCCGCCCCCCCGATGATCCGTGTTCATTCGACCATGCATCCGGCATTCGTCGTTCCAGGGCCTCAGCCCCCTCCAGCATCCGCGTCACGACAAAACTACGCCTCTCGAAAACGGTTCCCCATTCGGCCCCGAACGCCACAACTTGCGGCGTCAGGATTCCCGCCGCCGTCAGATCCTCCCCCGGCAATCGGTCCCGATCCGCCGTACTCACGCGCCGACCATATTCCATCCAGTTTCGGATTTGCCGTCCCGCCGGAGTCCGATCGTATCGCTTCAAAAACAAAGTCGTCTGCGGCTCGGCGATCGCAAACCGCAATCGACTTCGATCCGCAGACAGGTTGTCCTTGTCCAACCGAATCCCGCCCTCAAACCGAAACACGGCCTCAATCGTCGTCAATCCTAACGATCGAAATGATTTCGAATATTCAGGGTTCACATAGACATCTTTCCCCAATCGTTCGAATCCCCCCCGGATCATCGTTTCCACCCCTCCAGCATCCGATCTACCGCCATACAGACCGCCTCAACGGAAATCGACTCCATGCACAAGTGAGAGTTCTCGCGACAGTTCGGCCTTTCACAGGGCACGCAGGGTCCCTGCCCGACCAGTTGGATCTCATCCGGATACCCCGTTTGCGTCCAGGCCGGATTGTTGGGTCCGAACAGCGTAATCACCTTTCGCCGTAGCGCAATGGCGATATGTCGCGGTCCGGTATCGTTGGTAATGACCAGATCCGCTTCGGCAAACAACGCCTTGAGTTCCGCTATCGTCAACGGTGTTTCCGTCATAGAATACACCTTCGCCTTAGCCAGGGATACAATCCTCCCGCCGATATCCTCCTCCATCGGATTCGGCGCGATCGACACGACCACCCTGGCCCCGTAGCGGCGCGCCAGGGTATCCGCAACCGCCGCAAATCGTTCCGCCGACCAGCACTTGCTCGGCCCGAATCCTCCGCCCGGCACCAAGATCACCAACGGTCCCCCGGCCGCTCCGGCCACCGGGAGTTTGGACAGCAGGGACCGCGCCGCCTCCGGATCCACAAACAACTCCAACCGACGATCGGTCACCTCCGCCCCCAAGGACGCCGCGATCCCCAGATAATAATCGATCATCGACTGCGGCGTAAAATCTCCTTTCGCATCCCGCAGCGGCTGAATCCGCTGCGTCAGAAAAATCCCCCGCCCCTCGCGATCGTATCCGATCCGCTCCCGAATCCGGGCCAGCCGAATCGTCATCGCCGACCCGAACGAATTTTTCAGCAGAATCGCTCGATCAAATCGCCCCGCCGCCAGACGCCCCGCAAATACCAGTGGACTTCGCCGAATCTCGATCCACTCGTCACACCAGGGATTGCCCGCCAGGATTTCCCGCACGACAGATCCGGCGGCAAATGCGATATCCGCCGACACAAACCGCCTGCGGATCGCCCGCAACGCCGGCCCGGACAGAATCGCGTCCCCCATCGGAGACGGAAGCCAGACCATGATCCGTTCCCGGGACATCGTCGTCACCTACTTCCGATCCCGCATCAGGAAGAACGCCACCACCATCAGTTGCACGACCATCGCATATTGAACACTGAGATGAACCGCCTCCATCTTCGGAGGCGTCTGTCCCAGCAGGAAATACAAGCTCAACAAAAGACAAAATACCACGACCACCTGAAGAACCCCCGACAGAAATTTCCAAAAGGAAAACTCGTCAAACAGCGATTCGCGACGCGACGCCCGCAACTGCCGCAAAATCTCCTCCAGCAGCGCCTCGGTCCGATTCCCCGTCGAAGACAATCCCTCCTTGGCCCCGGTTTCGGTCGGATGAATGTCGGCTGTCGAAATGTCTCGAACGGTTTTGGCTTTGACTTCTTCGGCCGGTTGATCGGCCGGGGTCGTCGCCTTTTCGGGCACGGTTGGAGTCATCCGTTTTTCCGCCGTCTCGGAGGCGTTTGATACCGTCGCAGGAACCGGTGACGCTGGTCGCGTTGGAGACATCGACGACGAAACCGTCGGCCCGGACGCCAACGCCGATCGGTTTGGCTCTTCGCGCGACTCGGCTCCCACATGATGCTGCCGGTCATACATCTTGATGATGTTCACCGCCTCCTTGATGTTGACGGCCGTCTGAAACGGCATCGGATCCGAAGCCGTCCCCGTCACCGGCCGTGCCGCCGATCGAATCAGAATCGTCTTGCATCCCGCTCGAATTCCCGCCTCGATATCCCGATACGAATTGCCCACCGTCCACGATCGCTCCAGGTCGATCTCCATCTCCTCGGCGGCTTTCAGAATCATCCCGGGATTCGGTTTGCGGAGATCGCTGTCTTTGCGGTATTCCGGCACGACGCCGTTCGGGTGAAACGGACAATAATAAATCTTGTCCAGATGAGCCCCTTCGTTGCCCAGTAGAATTTCGAGCTGATGATGGATCTTTGCCAGGCCTTCCTCCGTCACCATCCCCCGCGCCACCGCCGATTGGTTGGTCGTCACTACCAGCAGATAACCCAGTTTGCGCAACTCAATCAGTGATTCGCTAACGCCGGGCAACAGTTTGACCTGGCTGGGATGGCTGATATATCCCGGATCCTCGATCAGCGTATCGTCTCGATCGAGAAAAATCGCCTTATTCTTCATGCCTGTCTCCTTTTAGCCCCCGGTTGTCCCTCGTGGATCGATCGCCTTGGTGTCGTTCGATAACGACTGAATTTTCTGGATGGTCGCCGTTGAACTCTTGCCGTCCACCAGCGGCGCCAAGACCACCGAACCTCCGTACGATTCAACGAATTCTCGCCCGACGACGCCTTTTTCGGCCCAATCCGCCCCTTTGACCAGAACATCCGGGCGAATCTGGCGGATCAGCGACAACGGATCCGGCTCCTCAAAGACGATAATATAGTCCACCGATTCCAATCCCGCCAGTACGGCCGCCCGATCATGCTGGTTGTTAATCGGCCGCGTCGGGCCTTTGATCTGACGGACGGAGGAATCGCTGTTCAGGCCCAAGACGACAATATCGCCCTGTTGTTTACAAAATCGAAGGTATTCGATATGCCCGCGATGCAATACGTCAAAACAACCGTTGGTGAACACGATCCGGTGCTTTTGCTGTCGGTGATAATTCAAATCATTTGCCAGCGCCGCCATCTGCCGGATCTTGCCCCGCTGACCCCGGCTGCGACTGAGAATCTCATTGACGATCTCATCGACGCTGACCGTCGCCGTGCCGAATTTCTCCACCTCCAATCCGCCGGCAATGTTCGCCAGTTGAACCGCCGTCGAATAATCGCTTCCCGCCGCGATCGCCATCGCCAGCATCGCCAGTACCATGTCGCCGGCGCCCGTCACATCATACACCATCCGGGGAATCGTCGGTACATGTTCGCTTTGCTCCCGCGTCTTGAGCCACGCCCCTTCCCTGTCCAGCGTGATCACCGCCGCATCCAACTCCAGACGCTCCAGCAAAATCGACGCCGCCTTCTCCGCATCCGCCGGCGTTTCCACCGCCAACCCCGCCGCCATCCCCGCCTCCTTGCGGTTCGGCGTGATCAGACATGCCCCCGTGAATTTGCGATAATCTTGTCCGAACGGCGGATCGACCAGCACCCGTTTCCCCCGCTCCCGGGCCAGTCCGATCATAGTCCGGCACAACTCCTCCGTCAAAACTCCCTTGCGATAATCCTGCAGGCAAACGATGTCGGATTGCCCAAGATACTGCCGATACGCCTCAAGCAGTCGATTGCATACCTTCGCCCCCAGCGGCCCGTCCGATTCCTCATCAATCCGAAGCAATTGCTGCCGATGTCGATGTTGTGCCAGACCGATCAACCGCTGCTTGCTGGTTGTCGGTCGATCGTCCACCGAAATCAAGGAAGTCACATCTGCTCCAACTTCCGTCAACATCGCCCGCAGCCGATCCGCATTCTCATCCCGCCCGACGACGCCCACGCACAGCGGCCGCCCACCCAGTGCCGCAATATCCGCCGCCACGGATCCCGCTCCCCCACAGCGATACTGCCGATCGACGACCTTCAGCACCGCTACCGGGGCTTCCGGGCTGATCCGCTCGGCGTCGCCATAAACATAACTATCCACAATAAAATCACCGACCAGCAGGACCTTCGGGGTCCCCAGATGCGTTACCTGATTGAGCCATCGTTCGTACATTACATCGATCCCGGTTGGTGTGTCGGTTCGCCGACACAGTCTCGAATCAAATCTCGTATTATATCCGCTCCTTCGACCAGTACCAGTTCCATCGGCAGATATCCCAAATGCACCGACCGCCCCTCCAAGCTCAGGAGGGCCGACTTGACCCAGTCCTTTTGGGTCGTGAGCATCAGTTCGGCCCCCGCCGACTCGGCCTGGTCATACAGCGAATACACCTCCGCATCCGAATAATCGTGATGATCGTCGAAGGTCACCGTCCCCACCAGTTCGGCACCGTACTGTCGCAGTTGTCGGTAAAACGGTTCCGGGTTCCCGATCCCGCAAAAGGCGAATACCTTTTTGCCCGCCAGCGCCTCGATCGGCATTACCGGCTCCCGCAGAAGACGCACACACGGATGCCGGTTGGCCGCCACGCCGACCGCGATCCCCGGCCGGAAATCCTGAACTTGCCGAACCAGATCTTCGATCTGCTCCAGCTTGACCTGTTCGCTTCGCGTAATTACCGCCGCCTGCGCCCGTTCGATCCCCCCGATTGGTTCCCGCAACAATCCTGCCGGCAGGATTCGCCCGTATCCAAACGGACAGGTCGCGTCAATCACCAGGATATCCAGATCACGCTTCAATCGCCGATGCTGAAACCCATCATCCAGAACCAGCACATCGGCCCCCAACTCCCCGATTGCCCGCCGCGCTCCGGCCACCCGGTCTGGATTGACCACGACCTTCACCTCGGGACAATTCTTCAAGACAATCGCGGGCTCATCCGTCAGCTTGCCCGCCGAAGTACCGTACCCCCGCGTCAGAACGGCCGGATGAAACCCCCACTGCTGCAACTGCCGACACACCCAGATCACCATTGGCGTCTTGCCGGTCCCGCCCGCCGTCAGATTCCCTACGCTGATTACCGCAACTCCCGCCGAGTGTTGCCGCAGCCAACCTCGATCATAGGCCCGATTCCGCAAACACACAGCCCATCCGTAAGGAATCGACAGCAACCGCAACCCCATCCGAGCCGCTCGTTGTCGCAACGAGGGTTTCGGATGGGAAATCAACCTGCGAAATGCGGCCTGATTCAACGCGATTTCCTCGCCCGCCGGACCCGGTTACCGGCCGAGCCTGCGGATGATCGCATCCGCCATTTCTCGTGTGCCGACCGCCGTCGGATCGTTGCGGTCTTCCTTCAGATCGTAGGTCACCGACTTGCCCTCCGCGATCACATCCGCCACGGCCTTCTCTAACCGTTTCGCCTCTTGATCCTTCCCCAGATGTTGTAGCATCAGCACCCCACTGAGGATCAGCGCGACCGGATTGACCTTGTTTTGCCCGGCGTACTTGGGCGCGCTGCCATGCGTGGCCTCGAAGATCGCTCCCTTGTCGCCGATGTTCGCCCCCGGCGCCACCCCCAGCCCGCCGACCAGACCGGCGCACAAGTCGCTGAGAATGTCTCCGTACAGATTCGGCAACACCAGCACATCGTAGAGTTCCGGTTTTTGTACTAATTGCATACACATATTGTCAACAATCCGGTCCTCGAACTCGATATCTGGATATCCCTTGGCCACCTCGCGGCTGACCTCCAGCCACAACCCGTCGCTGAATTTCATGATGTTGGCCTTGTGTACGCTGGTCACCTTCCGCCGCTTCATCTTGCGGGCATACTCAAAGGCGTAGCGCACGATCCGCTGCGTGCCCTCGACGGAAATCGGCTTGATGCTCACGCCGGCGTTGGGCCCGATCTTCCGTTTGCTGTGGGCGTTCAGCCAGCCAATCAGCTCCAGCGTCTCATCCTTGCCCTTTTCGTACTCGATCCCCGCATACAGGTCCTCGGTGTTCTCGCGAACGATCACCAGGTCGATATCCGAATACTGGCTCCGGACCCCCTTGTAGCTCTTGCACGGCCGCAGGCACGCGTAGAGGTTCAGCTCCTGCCGCAGATAGACATTGATGCTGCGAAATCCCGTCCCCACCGGCGTGGTAATCGGCGCTTTCAGCGCAATGCCGTTGCGCTTGACCGACTCCATCGTCTCATCCGGAATCGGCGTGCCGACCCGCTTCATCACATCCACGCCTGCCTCGCGCTCTTCCCACTCGATCTTGGCGCCCGTCGCGTCGATACATCGACGCGCCGCCTCCGCAATCTCCGGCCCGATCCCGTCGCCCAGAATCAATGTCACTTTCGTCATGTCGTACTCCTGAAGGTCCCCGGCGGACTTCCCGCCCGCCGATCGATTCTCAACGCATGAAATTCTAACCGCTCATGAAACCGGATATGTTACCCGATCGAGCCCCCTCCGTCAACCCGCCACTCGACCTCGCCCGAATCGGAAAGCACCGGATAGCGCAAAGAATTATCGGTCGATGATCAAGGTTTCCAGCGCCGCCTGCCGAAGTCCTGGCGGTCGCCGGTCAGGTTGCCGACGGCATCGTGGATGATCGTTGCCGCGTCGATGGCCGTGTAGTGTAATGCTTCAGACGGAAATGGACAAATCCTTGAAAACCGTTACTCTTATGTGGACACGATGGAAAGGGATTTGTCATGGGTAAGGAACGCAGACGATTTGAGGGGATGGAAAAGGTCAAGATCCTTCGGGAGCACCTGCTGGAGGGCAAGCCGTTGTCGGAGGTGTGCCAGCATCACGGCATCGCTCCCACCCAGTTTCCCAGTGGCAGAAGACCTTCTTTGAGAACGGGGCGACCGCCTTTGACCCCCCCAAAGCCTCTTCGGCCTATGTTCTCGAAACGCAGGTCAAGCAGCTCCAGAAGAAGCTGGTCAAGAAGGATGAAGTGATCGCCGAGCTGGTCGAGCACAATATCCAGTTAAAAAAAAATCTTGGTCAGGACTGACCGATGGCTGGGCCGAACCGGACATTCGCGATGAGGTGGTGGATTATGTGCGGCAATGGTCTAACAGAACCGAGATTGGAACGGGGACCTTGGTGAACTGGATCGGCATCTCCCGCAGCAAATGGTATGACTGGCAGTCTCGCTACGGCAAAGTCAACAAACACAACGGCTGGATCCCCCGCGACTTCTGGCTGACCAAAGCGGAAAAACAGGCCATCATCCGATATTATGGGGATCATCCGCTGGAAGGGTATCGGAGATTGACCTACATGATGATGGATGCCGACCTGGTTGCGGTCAGCCCGTCCAGTGTGTATCGGGTCCTGTCCAACGCCGGGTTGTTGACGCCCTGGGATCGGACCGGATCGAAGAAAGGGACCGGTTTTGAGCAACCCCTCAAGCCGCATGAACACTGGCATGTCGACATCTCGTACCTGAACATCTGCGGCACCTTTTACTATCTGTGCAGCATCCTGGACGGGTTCAGCCGGTATGTCGTGCACTGGGACATCCGGGAGTCGATGACCGAGGCGGAGGTGGAAATGATCCTGCAGCGGGCGCGGGAGAAATTCCCTCAGGCCCGGCCGCGGATCATCTCAGACAACGGCCCGCAGTTTCTCTCCAAAGACTTCAAGGAGTTCATCCGGATCAGCGGCATGACGCACGTGAAGACCTCGCCGTATTATCCCCAGAGCAACGGCAAGATGGAACGGTATCACAAGACGATCAAGAAGACCTGCATTCGGGTCTGCACGCCGCTGACGCTGGCCGATGCGATCCGGATCGTGACCGAGTTTGTCGAGCAGTACAATGGCAGGCGTTTGCACAGTGCGATCGGGTATATTACGCCCCAGGATAAGCTGGCCGGGAAAGCCGAAAGCATTCTGGCGCAGCGAGAAGCCAAGCTGGCGGCGGCACGGCAAGCTCGCAAGGCCCTGAGGAACGCGTCGTAATGGAAACGGACTTGACAATGAGGAGTGGCCTGCGGACAATGCCGGTGGCCGGGGAAACGGACGCAGGCTCTGCTGGAGAGCAACCTGCCAGGGATAGCCGGCCGGGACGACGAAATACCGTCGGGGTGGAGAAGCCCTCCACCCTCCTTTTTCCGATGGTATTTTTGAATCCCTTATGCCTTCAAAAACTCCCTGCCGAAGGCGGGTTGTATCATGTAACCGTCAAAGGCGTTTGTCCATTTCACGCTGAACCAGTACATGCACCCTCCAGATTTATTGTAACTGATCCGTGCACGAGAGCAAGCCACAACAATATTGTGGTTTAATTACTGCATTATGTATATTATATTTATGATCCTGTATTTTGTTTATCCTCCCCGGCATCTCAAGTGAGTACTAATCTTTCGCTTACATGATGGTCTGCATTATCCATTATTGTGTTTATATAGTCTCGTTACTGCCCCATCTTGTTGATTGTGTCGAATTAATCCTGCCGCTTCCTGCTTACCTTTTGTCATTCCTATTTCCTACGGCCTTACTATATCGCCTAATTTTGTCGCCTTCTAAATCCAATAGACTATATCCCACATCCTGAATCCTTGCTAATTACCCGATATTTC
>CAZXPW010000014.1:0-84670 GCA_964643355.1 uncultured Pirellulales bacterium | reverse complement strand
AGTTTTATCGGACAAACCGCCCATCGTTAATCAGGTTTTGTTAGAGATCCTTAATGTATTCTTTATGTCTCACAAATATTATCTTGACATACAATGCCTGTCGTGGTACAATACAATCCAATGAAGGATGTCCAGGAACTTACCGGGGGGTAAGAAAATGATAAGCCCAAAGACAATTCGAAGGTTTCATGTGGCGATGATCGCCGGCAGGGGTCCGCCGGACAATCCTGAACCGGAACCTTCGAGTCGATCTGAAAACCCAATACCAGGACCAAAGACAATGCCCAGTATCAAGACATTACGAATGAATCAATCGCCCATGGCAACGCCACCGAGCCATCCTGATCATAGCGGTCTGGATCCGCCGGTTCTTCCTCGAAGGCCTTTTCTTGATCTTTGCCAAGCACTCATGCGCTTGATTATCCTGTCATTTCGATCCGGTATCGACCTTTGTATTTCGCACATGAAACAGTTTTGTAATCCCATATTGCTGGGCAATCCGTTGATCGGCTGTTGCAAGACCTTCGCGCGGGATCACGATCGTCGGATTTTCCTGTTCGAATTCCAGCGTGTGAAACGGCGATTGGGTATTACCCGCCAGAGCTTCGGCCACCTCCGATAGATTCCTCACTTCGACACCATTGACCTTACTGACTACGATACGACCGAGCATGTGATATCCAAGATTGATATCCGCCGGAAGAATGTAACTGAGAACGACAATCTGTTGCCGTTTGTCCGTGGGTTCAAACGCCTTCTGGTAGAGATAATGATACAGATGCGGCGGGGTCTTGCCCTCCCAGTTCTCCCCCCACATCTTTAAGTAATCCCGCGCCAGCTTCTGGAGGACATACCCCCCGACGACGATGTATTCGGGCTGGTTATCATATTCGTACCACGGCACAAGCATTCGCGCCGCCTCGATCCCGACGGCTTTTCCGGTCAGTTCCAGTTGCCGTCCTTCTCGCCATACCGTAAACTGGATTTCGTCGCCGGCTTTGTGACGACTGATGAGGTTTTGATATTCCAACATATCGTATTGACTATCTTCATATTTTCCGTGCGCGTCAAGGGCGTGACCGTCGATTGCCAAGATGGCATCACCCCTTCGCAAAAGATCGCTTCCGGTCCCCAGTCCGCGAACCTTTGCGACATAAATCCCGTCCTTGAGTCCATCCGGCATCTTTAAGCTCCGCCGCAACGAAGGATCCAGCAGCTCCGTCGTATCAAACCCTTCGACAGCGAATCCGTTGTAGGGTCCCTCGACGGCATCGGCCAAAAAAGCCCGGATCGTCTCGGCGGGAATCAAACCGACCTCTCCGGTTTCGGTATGGGTCCAACAAGCCATTCCGACGGGCTGATTGCCTACAAAATAAACTCTCCCGCGTCCAAACGATTTGGACGCGTTGCCCACGACGAAGTTTAAAACGCTGGCAAACGACGATATGGACTGAAAAACCTCCGCTCGATCCAAAAATCCCCGTCCGCTGGAGATGGTTCCTTCCGGCGACAACCAGAAAGTGCTGACCTCGGCGCCTTTACGATACCCATTTTCAAAGGTCAGCGGCTTGAGGGGGTTTGCGCCGATGCCCGCGGCGTCCAGTTCAAGCAGACACAGATTGCTTTCATAATCGATCGCTTTGACCTGGGCGGAAATCGTCTCGTTTTGCCCGTATCGGCGAATCTTGATGAAGGCCGCATCGCTGGCGTTCCATGCGGTGGTCAGGACCAGATCCGCCCCGACGGCACAGCCATAGCCGGATTTTTTGACCAGGTCCGGCGTTTTCCACGGCTGGAGTTGTTCATACTGATAGGCCGCAACATCCACAAACACCAGAGAATCTTTCAGTTGTTCCCGCAGGGCGGCTGCCACATCTGAAGCCGTTGCCGGTGGCTGTACGGCGCAACCGGCAAGAAACAACGCCGCCGTTAATCCCGAAATCCATGTCCCGCAGATCCATCGCCTCATGGTTGTGCCTCCAGAAAAGATTCGGCCGGAACCTGATATTTTTCAAGAATGGCTTTATGGCTCGCTTGCGCCTTGGCCATATCCAGAACCAGGGGAACGGCCCGACCCATAAACCGAATGTGGCACAGTCCCTGTTCGTCGGCGACAAACGCGTCCTGCAGATCCTCCAATCGCCAAATCGGTTTACCATTGACCGATTCGACCACCAGATTCTTGAACGGTTCGCAGTAGGAATTGACCTCGTCGGGCAATATCTCGGACAGCGCCACATATTCCTGGCGGCGGCGATCGGTGTTGAGGGTCATCGAATCGTGGAACAGATATCGCAGGCCAAACGGCAGATCGGTCAGCCAGTTGCGGCCCCAGGTTTCCAGAAAATTCCGGCTTACTGGCACAAAACCCAGACCCGCGAAGATCAGATATCTCGGTTGCTGGTCATACTGCCGGGCATAGTCGAGAACCGGCCGATTCAACGCGACCTTCACCTTTTCGACTTTCTTTTCCCCGAAACGATAGAACACGACTTCCACCTCGTCGCCGATCTGCTTTCGTTCGATGGCCTCGCCCATCTCCACGGTTCGTCCGTCCACCTGAATCATCCCGTCGTTGTCCACCTCGAATTCGTCGATCTTCGTGAGGATGTCATTTGGGACAAAGACGGTTTCTACCGAACTGTGCATCATCGTCCGGATCACCACCACGCCTTGAATTCCCTCGGGAACCTGGAGATACCGTCGATAACTCTCGTTGTGCAGGCCAGGAAAATAAACAAATCCCAGCGAACCGAATCCGTCATAACGACCGTCTTCGATGTCTTTCAAAAAGTGGCGGATGACCGGCGTGGGGATCATGTACCCGATATTGTCGGCCTCTCGAAGACCCTGAAAAGCCACGCCGACGACTTTGCCGTCCTGAACCACCGGGCCCCCGCTGTTGCCGGGATTGATCGCCGCATCGGTCTGAATGACAAGGTGCGAGTCGGCCTGCGTGTGGCTGTAGGTACCGACCTGGATACGGCTGACCACACCCTCCGTGACGGAGATTTGCTGGCCCCCGACCGGAAATCCATAGGTCTGTACCGTCGAGTTCACCTGGGGTAACTCGCCCAGTTCCAGGGGAATGGTGCCCTGAAAGAAACTCTTATCCAGCACCGTCAGCACCGCCAGGTCGCAGTCGTGACCGATGAAGGAAATGATCGCCGGGTATCGCTTGGGAAGGTTTTCCTTTTTGACCTCGACATACTTGTTGTTGCTGACATTGTGGGCATTGGTCAGGATGCGATTGCCCGCGATGATAAAACCCGTTCCAAGGCCCTGGCTCATCGGCGTCTGCTTCCACGGCGTAACAGAGTCGAATTCCTGGCTGACGCTACGGATCAGAATCACGGACTTGTCAAAGGTTGACCCTGTCGTTAAAGTCGGACCTGCCGGCGTTTGCGCCCCAATCGACCCCGTTCCCGTCAAGACCAGCAAAGTGAAGATTTGAATCATTCGATTCACGGATAACATCCTTTCGTTGATGACCGGCTTGAACCCTAATCGCTGAAACTGTAATGCTTACGAACCGCTTCGGCCACATTCCAGACGCACTTGAGACCGACCGGGAAAATCACCAGATCTCCCGGCCCGAACGAAACCGAATCGGCCCCTGCCGGTTGATCGGTTATCGTCACACGCCCTTCAAGAATCAGACAGGTCTCCGTCTGCGTATATTCCCAGTCGAACGAACTGGGCTGGCAGGTCCAGATTGGCCAGGTTTTGCATTTCGCCGCTTCCTGCGGTCCCGGTTTTCGAACCACAATGTCTCGTACCGTCGGCATGGATTGTCTCCCATGGATATCTTGCTCGTTTCCGGATTCGAGACTCATTATACCGAAACAAGGTTTCTTTGCATGACCTTTTTAGCCGGTAGTGGATTTTTTGGCCCGGATCGAGTATAAGCTTGGCTTTCGTTGATGAGCGGGACGGATTATGCGTCAGGAACAATTGGATGCGTTGTATCGCTGGTTTCAGGGGTATGTCGGCGGTTTTTCTTCCGACAATATCCGCGTGCAGGCACACCTGAAACTGAAACAGCAACATACCTACCGGGTCTGCGCAGAGATGCGGCATTTGGCGGGTTGTCTTGCCTTGCCCGATCGCGACGCTCGCATCGCCGAGGCGATCGCGTTGTTGCACGACACCGGCCGATTCGAGCAGTTTCTCCGCTACCAGACTTTTATGGATTCCCGCAGCGAAAATCACTGTCTGCTGGGTCTTCGGGTCCTTTCTGAGCACAATGTGCTCAGGGAGGTTGACGAGTCCGAGCGACGAATCATCGAACAATCCATCGAATTTCACGGCGCGATTTCCCTGCCCGATCTACCGGCCGATACGATCCTCTTTGCCCGTCTGATTCGCGACGCCGACAAGATCGACATCTTCCATGTCGTCATCAAAAACTACAAAGACTACCTCAGCAAACCCGAGGGTTTTGTGCTGGAAGTGGCCTTTCCCGATACCCCCGGCTGTTCCCCCGAAGTGGTCGCGGCCGTATTGGCCCGTCAACCCATCGACTATCGCCAGCTTAAAACCATCGACGATGTCAAACTGATGCAGCTCGGTTGGGTTTTTGATATCAACTTCGCCGCGTCTCTGGCTCGAATCCGGGATCGGGGGTACCTTGATGAGCTCATCCGCCTGTTGCCGGATACGCCCGAAATCAATCATCTGACCGGATTTGTCATGGACTATGTCAAACAGGCCATTGAACGGAGCAAACCGGCTGCTTCTTGACAAAACAGTTCCCAAACCGTACACTACCGCCCCGTAAACGGGTCCACCGGAAGTCCGGCCGATCCTCTCGTCTAAATTCCGAGGTAAAACATGATGAAGGTCGTTTCCCAAACCAACATCCCCGGTTTTTCTCCCAAACGGGGCAAGGTACGCGATATCTACGATCTTGGCGACACACTCCTGATCGTAGCGTCCGACCGGCTCAGCGCTTTTGATGTGGTGATGAAAAGCCCTATCCCCTGCAAAGGTGCGGTGTTGACACAGATCTCCAAATTCTGGTTTGAGTATCTGGCCGGGTCGGTGGAAAATCACCTAATCACCGACGATGTGAAAAAATTCCCCGCGGTTTTTGCCACATACAACGAGGAACTGATCGGCCGTTCCATGCTCGTCAGAAAAACCCGCGTGTTACCCGTGGAGTGCGTGGTTCGCGGGTACCTGGCCGGTTCCGGCTGGAAAGAGTATCAGAAATCGCAGACCGTTTGCGGAATCAAGCTCCCCGCGGGCCTAACTCAATGCGCCAAACTTCCCGAACCGATCTTCACCCCATCGACCAAGGCCGAACAGGGAAAACATGACGAAAACATCGGCTATCAGGAGTGCGTCAAGATCCTGGGTTCCGACGCGGCCCGCTATGTCCGCGACAAAAGTTTGGAACTCTTCCGCAAGGCCGAACAGTATGCCGAAAGCCGCGGGATCATCCTGGCCGATACGAAATTCGAATGGGGTGTGATAGACGGACGGATCATTCTGATTGACGAAGTCCTCACTCCGGATTCCTCGCGGTTCTGGCCGGCCGACAAGTATGCCCCCGGCCGCGATCAGGAAAGTTATGATAAGCAATTTGTCCGGAACTATCTCGAAGACATCCGTTTCGACAAATCGGGCCCCGGCATCGAATTGCCCCCGGATATTGTCCACAAAACTTCCGCCAAGTATATCGAGGGCTATGAAAAACTGACGGGGCGAAAATTTCCCTTCTCGGCTTGATTTGTGGAAGCATACCCGCTCATCCAGTTGGAGGCCGTGGGTTTTTCCCGCGGATCTCGAGCGATCCTTTCCGATATCTCGTGGCGGATCGAACCGCGACAACACTGGGTTCTGCTCGGTCCCAACGGTTCCGGCAAGACGACCCTGTTACGAATCCTGACCGGCTACGAGTGGCCGACTACGGGTTTGGTCCGTGTACTGGGCGAGCGATACGGCCAGTGCAGCATTCCGCGAATGCGCAGGCAGATTGGCTGGGTCAGTTCGGCCGAGCAGCCGTTGTTGTCCAGTTGGGATCGGACCATTGAAATTGTCGTTAGCGGACTGGACGCGGCGATGGCCGTCTATCGGTCGATCCAGCCGGACGAATGGCACAGAGCCGAAAAGATCCTGGCCTCCGTCGGAACGGCCGGGATTGCCCAGCAACCGTTCGATACTCTCTCCCAGGGCGAGCAGCAGCGGGTGCTCATCGCGCGGGCCCTGATCAACCGTCCGCGCCTGCTGATTCTGGATGAACCCTGCGCGGGTCTGGACCCCGCGGCGCGGGAACAATTTCTGGCCGATCTGTCGGCGATGGTCCTCCGGCCCGACGCACCGACAATCCTTCTGGTTACTCATCATGTCGAGGAAATCCTGCCATGGATGAGCCATGTTCTGCTGCTCAACGCGGGCCGTATTGTCGCCGCCGGACCCGCCGGCGAAATCTTGAATTCTCAAACCATCGGCCGAGCGTTCAATGGCCAATGCAATCTGGCCCGAAAGAACGGGCGATACCACTTGCATATATCCCTATAGAGGGTATAGAATTGAATAATACAAGCAAAACCGTTCAATGGATTCAACTGCTGGGTCTGACCACCCTGCATGGGATTATCGATATGCCCGGAGGAATCTTTGTCGTCGCCCTCCCCTATATCCAAAAGGAGTTCAACTTCGGTTACGCGATGGGGTGTCTTCTGTTGGGAATTTTTAATCTGATCTGCAACTGGATACAGGTCCTCACGGGAAGCTGGCGCGCGACAAAAGAACGGCCGATTTTTCAATATATCGGGGTCGTCCTGTGTGCGGCGTTGTTGGCGATCGGAATGATCCCCCGGGATTCCACCGCGATTTACTGGTTGTTGACCCTGTCGGTGATCAGCGGATGGGGCGTTGCCCTGCCGCATCCGGAAGCTCTGCGGGCTATCCATCACATCGACAAGATCTCTCCTTCCATGACCACGGGTGTTTTTATGGTCGGAGGGGTGGTCGGCTTTGTCGCCGGCAGTTGGTTGGCGCCCAAGCTCATCTTGGCGCACGGTTTGGCCGGTTTGTATGCTTTTCTTCCGGCGTATGCCATTGGAGTCGTGCTCCTGCTGCCGATGGGAATTCGGCTTTCGGTGGAACCGAAACAATCCGACCAACCCGTCGAAGTCGGCATCTCCAGCGCGGGGATCTCCTTTTGGCCGATCTTGACGATGACAACGCTGGCGGGAACCTCCACGGCGGTACTGATGTGGATTTTGCCGCAGAAGCTGCACGACATGGGAATCGACACGCCCACCGTTCCGCTGTTTATGCTCGGAGGCGGAGTCGGTTCGCTGACGCTGGGCTGGGCCGCAGGCAAAATCGGGGAGTTGGGGATCGCGGCCTGGGGGCTGTTATCGGCAACGATTCTGCTGGTCGTCTATCTGTTTACCCTGAGCTACAGCCAATCTGTATATTTACTAATTGCGGTCGGTTTTGTCGGGTTTGGATGTTATCCTCTGATGATTACGGCCGCGAAAAGCATCGCCGGACCCGGTCTGGGCCGGCGTATGGGCTTGATGGTCGGCGGCGTCTGGGGGATTGCCAATCTGATCGTGATGGGCCTTGGACCCGTCGCCGAATATTACGGGCTCGACGGGATCTTCTATAGCACGCCCGCCGGGTATTTGATCGCGGCAGTCATGGGATTGATCCTGCTGTTGCGCGTCAAGAACCGGATTAAAGTCCCGGTGGAACCCGACAGTATTGCGCTCGTGGAGCCCGTGGCATGATTCCCTACGATCTGCATATTCACACCGAATTCTGCGGCCATGCCCCCGGCATGAGCGTGGAAACCATTGTCCGCCGCGCCGACGAGCTGGGCCTGGAGACCCTCGCCATTACGGACCATATCTATCAGGCGACCGGGCTTCCGTTGCTGACCGCGATCCGTGCCGAACTGTCCCGCTGTCGTCATCATTGCCGGGTGATCATCGGCGCCGAAATCGATGTCGACGGAGACTATGGCGACGGCCGACTCGTGACCGATGAACTCAGCGCTTGTGATTATGTCGTTGCGGGGTTTCACTATGTTCCGACCGTCGGTAACTACCCGCACTCCCCGGACGATTGCACCATGCCCCCCGAACAGTTTCTCAACCTCTGGCGAACCGCCCTGCTTGGCGTCGTTTCAAACCCCAAAATCCACACGCTGGCGCATCCCGCGCGGCTGGTAGCCACGGCGGTCAATCTGGACGATTGGTTTGATGAAGCGCTGATGACTCTGGCCGAAGCGGCAAAAGTCTCCGCGAAAAACCGAATCGCCTGGGAGATCAACGAACTGACGGGAACGCGGCTGTCCGATCATTACCGACGCAAGTGGCACATGATCTACAAGATCGCTCTCGATGCCGGTGTCCGGCTTGTTTTCGGCTCAGACTCTCACAGCCCCGAGGCCATGGGCCAGTCTTCGTTCGCCGAAGAAGTACTCTCCCGTCTCCCCGCGGGTTCCCTATCCGGCCCCGATGATGTCCTGAATCGCTAATGCCGCGATGCGCCGCAAGCTATAATCCCCACGGTCATGGCAATCCGATAGCGTTTGGATTGAAACGATCAAAACGCGGCGATGACCGAGGAGACGGTCCAGCGGAAGAAACGCTCGCCGAAAGCCAAACACAAGACGATAACGCTGGACAATGACAAGAATGTTCAGAGTTTAGCCAGATAGAACTGCGGTTGGGGATCCGGACCTATTTTGCGCATCCGTATTCGAGTGGGCGGCTGGTCACCAACGAGAACACCAACGGATTGCCGCGGCAGTTCTTTTCGAAGGAAACGCATTTTATTCGGATCTCGGATTCGGAGGTTGACAGGGTCCAGCGGCTGTTGAATAATCGTCCCCGGAGGCGCTTGGGCTATCGGACCCGGGCCGAGGTGTTTTGGGCGAAACCCAAGCGTTGCGCTTCCGATTGAAATTGGCATTCTATAAAGGATACAAGGCATGTTAACTCCATTCCTGACACGACGCGAGTTCATGAAGTCGCTGATGGCGACGGGAGTGGTTGCCGCCGCGGGACGATTCGCCACGGGTGCTGAGAACGGGGAAACGCAGCGCAAGCCGAACTTTCTGATCATCGTCGCCGACGACATGGGCTATTCGGACGCCGGCTGCTACGGCGGTGAAATCGAGACGCCGAATCTGGACCGGCTCGCAGCCGAGGGTCTCCGCTTTACGCAGTGTTATTCGACCGGCCGGTGCTGGCCTTCACGGACGAGTTTGCTGACGGGCTATTACCCGCAGCAGGTCCGCATGGACCCGCCGCAAGGACCGCTGCCGGAGTGGACACGGCTTGCGCCGCATTATCTCAAGCCGCAGGGGTATCGATGTTATCATTCCGGAAAGTGGCATTTGATGGGTGCGCCGAAGGCCATTGCCGACGGCGGTTTCGATCGGTCGTATCTGCTAAACGACCACGACCGATACTTTGCGCCGCAGAAGCACGAACTCGACGACCGCGCACTCCAGGCAGTGCAGCCGAGCAGCGGTTATTATAACTCTTGCGCGATCGCGCAATACGCGATTGACTTTTTGAAGGAACACGAAACCAAGTGTCCCGATGCGCCGTTCTATTGTTATCTGGCGTTTCTGGCCCCGCATTTTCCGCTCCAGGCATTACCGGAAGACATCGCGCGGTATCGGGATCGGTATCTGGAGGGTTGGGATGTCGTCCGCAAGCGGCGTTGGGAACGAATGCGAAAGGCTGGCTTGGTCAACTGCGAACTGTCGCCGTTGGAGCCGGACGAACTGCCGTCGTGGAATCTGTCGGGCGACCAGCTCAGCAAAGAGATCGGTCCCGGTGAGGCCGATCGGGCCGTGCCGTGGGAGACGCTGACGGAGGAACAGAAGCGCTTTCAGGCAAACAAGATGGCGATTCACGCCGCGATGATCGATCGCATGGACCGCGAGATCGGCCGCGTACTCGAACAGATCGCGGCGATGCGCGCGATGGATCATACCGTGATTCTGTTCGTCTCCGACAACGGCGCCAGCGCCGAGCAGATCATCCGCGGCGACAAACACGATCCGACCGCGGCGCCGGGTTCGGCCGCGTCGTATCTATGTCTCGGTCCGGGCTGGTCCAGCGCGGCCAACGCGCCGTTTCGGCTGCACAAGCACTGGAATCATGAGGGCGGTATTTCGTCTCCGCTGATCGTTCACTGGCCGAAGGGAGTTTCGGTGAAAAATGAGCTCCGTCACAATCCCTGCCACTTCATCGACATCCTTCCGACGGCTCTGGATCTGGCGGGCGTGCCGGCGAAGGAATTCAAACCGGCCGATTCAAACGCCCCGCCACTGCCGGGCAAGAGTTTGGTTCCGGCGTTCAGCAAAGACAACGGGGTCGATCACGAGTTTCTGTTCTTTCATCACACGACGAATCGCGCGATCCGCGTCGGCGATTGGAAACTTGTCGCCAAGGGACAGGAGGGACCCTGGGAACTGTACGACCTCAAGACCGACCGATGCGAGATGAAAAACCTTGCGGCCGAAAATCCTGACCGAGTCCGAGAGATGGTCGCATTGTGGCAGAAGAACGAAGACTTGTTCCGGCGGCAGGCGGGACCGACAACGACACCCTCATGATCTGGAGAGATTGAATATGAAGATCCGCTTCCATGCTGTGAGTCTGTTTACATTGACCGTTCTATTCGGATTGTCGCCTCACTTGTTCGCCGGCGAATCAAAGTCCCAATCGCCGGCGCCGAAGGTGATCTCGCGCGGCGACGCGGCGGGGACCTATCAGGCCTTCACGGACATCTGTCGGCTCGTCAACGGCGATCTGCTGTGCGTGTTCTACGCCGGTTACGGCCATGTCTCGCTGCCCAAGGACGGCTGGCTCAAGGGTGGACGAATTTGTATGGTTCGTTCGAGTGACGAAGGGAAAACCTGGACCGCGCCGCAGGTTTTGTACGACAGCCCGCTCGACGATCGTGATCCGCACATCGCGCAGATGCGCGATGGAACCGTCATTTGCAGTTTCTTTACCTACGAGATCGACAAAGACAAGCCCGCACGATGCGCGACCGCCCTCGTGGTTTCGCAGGACGGCGGTAAGAGCTGGCCGAGCGAACATCGCGTCGTCGCGCAGGACTGGCCCAGTTCGGCGCCCGTCCGCGAGCTGCCCGACGGCACGCGAATCCTTGGCGTCTATCACGAAGACGGCGATACGGCCTACGGCGGAATCATTCGCTCTGCGGATTCCGGCAAGACCTGGTGCCAGCCGATCCCGATCGGCAAGGGCAGCGGCGTGCGGCTCGACGCCGAAACGGATTTCATTCTGCTCAAAGATGGCACGATCTACGCGGCACTGCGCGGCGTGAACATGCACTATGCGACAAGTCCCGACAAGGGGCTGAGCTGGTCGGCGGTCAAAAACATCGGCTTTGTCGGCGACTGTCCGCACTTTACGCGCCTGACCGGTGGCGAGATCCTGCTGACTCATCGGTTACCCAAGACCGCGCTGCATGTTAGCCGCGACGAGGCCAAGACCTGGCAGGGGCCGTACGCCATCGACGATACCATCGGGGCTTATGCCTCCACGGTTGAATTGAAGGATGGCACGGTGCTGGTGGTGTATTACGAAGAGGGGCAAAACAGCGCGGTCCGGGCGCGGCGTTTCCGCCTCAAGCCCGACGGCCCGGAGTTTCTGCCGCTGGAATGAGCCGCAGCGACGGTTCCGTACAATCCCTACAAACGATTCATTTTGACTGAAATTGAACGTCTCAGGATGGTAATTCTGTTTGTTTTATAACCGGATTTAGGTATAATACAAATCCTGGATGCGGGGGCGGAATAGTTTATCCAAGGTCGGAATCATTTTTCCGGAGGGTACGATGAAACAAGTCATTGCGGCGGCGGTATTGTTGTGTTCATGGATCGGCAGTTCGACGGCGGCCCATATAGTCTGGGACATCACCCCGCTGGATCCGACAATCTTCCCCGGTGGGTTCACACGCTCGAGTGTCTGGTCGATCAACAATAACAAGCAGATTCTCGGTGAAGTATGGGGAGATGATGGGATACCCGACCATCTTATCTTTGCGGTGTGGGATTTCAGCGATCCCGACGGTTGGGGCGTCAGCCACACCATGGCCACCGAAATTCCTTCGATGAAACTGATCTGGCCGAATTTTTCTCAGATCAACGACAACGGTCAGGTCTGCGGGGGTTACACCTATGCCTGTCCGGGTCTGGACTGGGACTTTATGGATCGGCCGTTGATTTATGATATCTATACCCGCACGGCCCGCGATCTGGGGTGCCTCGGCGACGACGAGGAAGATGATCCGTTTCTGGATTACTATCAAACCTGCTATTCGGGCGGAGGAGTGGGAATTAACAATGCCGGAACGGTTGTGGGTTTTTCACTCCCGTCAGAGATTAACATCTGGGGTGCCAGACAGGTCGGACTCAATCAGCCGACAATCTGGATCAGCGGGACGAAACCAATGGATATGGGAGAAACAAATTGCCAACCATCCAAAATCAACAATAACAATCTGGTGATCGGGATGCAACCGGTGGGAACACCGGAACGAGCTTACAAGCAGTTGGGTGAGGAGTTTACGATCCTGCCCGTGCCGCCGGAATGTACCGGATGGGCCTCCCGGGCGCTGGATCTCAACGATGAGGATATGATCGTCGGCGCCGTATGGGGACAGGGGCCATCCGATTATCCCAGGGGCATACTCTGGCACCCCGATGAAGGCATCGTCCAATTACCCTTCTACCCCGGATACAAATGGGCGATCCCGTACGCGATCAACAAACACGGCACGATTGTCGGATCCAGCAACGCCGCAGTAGTTTGGATCGGAGCAGGCAACAACTACCAGATTGTCAGCCTGGACATCTGCAAGGTCCAGACCGGGTGGAACCTGAAAGAAGCAAGAGATATCAACGATGACGGCTGGATCGTGGGTTTGGGCGAGTTCAATGGGAGAACGATGGGTTTTTTGGCCCGTCCGCGACTGGATGAAAACCCGCCAATCGCCAATCTGGACGCGGACCCTGTCGAGAATGAACAGGGCAAGGTCACCATCGGCGTTTTGTACTACGACGATAACGGCATGAATGAAAGCACGATGGACGACAAAGATATCCAGGTGATCTATCCGGACGGGACCAAGGTCGCCGCTGAATTCAAGTCGGTCAAAGAGCTCGATCCGGAACCGGAAACCGGGAAACGCAAGTACCGGGCTGAGTACAGCTTTTCGACGCCACCGATGAATCCGATGAGTGCCGAGGGTGCGATCATTCGAATCCTCGTCGCCGAGTCCGAGGTCTCCGATCTGTCCGGCCGGTATGTACCCAAGGGACAGATCGGCGAACTGGAACTGTCTTTGCCGATATCCACGGTAACCATCCTGAAGGGTTCGACCCTGGATATGCAGACGGCGACGACGACCTGGACATTTCAGGCCCGGCTCTATTCCATCCCTGACAATATTCTCTTCCAGACCCTCGGCGTGAAGTTTCAGCCGCCGGGCAGTTCCACATGGCAAACGATGACCTCCATCGCCGACGGGATCTGGTCGTATTCCCAAACCGCAACCAGCTCCGCCGGGTTGAACGCCTTCGAAAACGGGGATTATACCTTTGTCGTCACGATCGACTTCGGCGGGCCGCTTGAGATGGAGCAGGTCGTCCGATACGGAACCGACGAACAGGGTCGGACAATCCCCGCCCCGACGATTGTTCCTTCAATCGTTTCTCCACAAACGGGATCTGAGATCAGTCACAAAAACATTCCCTTCAGATGGTCTATGCCGACGGATCCGGCAATCACCAGCATGATCTGCTCGGTCGTCGATGTCGCCACCGGCAACGAGATCTTCAACAAGGTCATTCTCAACGGAACCGCGACGACCGCGGGGCCGGCGACCTTGCTTCCGGATCGCAACTACCGGATGACGGTATATTTCTGCGCCGGCGATCACGACCGACCTGAAGGGGAAGAGGAGGACTCGACCAGTTACACGCTCAAGTACACCGCGGCGAAGCTGGCGTTTTCAACGCAGCCATACGCCGGGGACATGAACGATGACGGTGTGATCGATCTGAACGATATGAGTTTGCTATCCCAGTGTTGGAAGAAGACCTCCGTTCAGGCCGGATGGAACGCCCAGTACGACCTGCAGCCCAACGGGAAGATCGATCTGGGTGATTTGCTGCTCATCGCGCAGAACTGGATGAAATAGGCAAGCCATCAATAGGTCCGGCATTTCTCAGGATCGGTCAATGCCACGATTTCCAAAATCCCAATTGGGGTATTGACAACCGTCGGATTCGGAGGTTGGATAGGTCTCGGCGATGGATCAAACCGAGGCGGATATGATTCGAATTATTATTGGAGCCCTGGTTATCATGGCGGGGATCGGATCCTGTGGGAAAGGACCGAGGCCGGATAGGACAAGTCCATGGCCGAAACCACAGCAGGGTTCGGAGACAGAGGCAGACAAATCGGCGGACAAATCGACCCTTTCAACAGAAAAGGCCCAAGCAGATTCCTGGTCGCGGCCAAGAACCGATGAACGAATCAGCCAGCGTCAAGAGATGGTACGGGTTATCCGGGATCTGTACGGAGTTCGCAGCGAAAAGGTCCTGGCGGCTATGGAAGCGGTGCCTCGGCACTGGTTTGTACCCGATGCGCAGAAAACGAGGGCCTACGATGACAGGCCGCTGCCCATCGGTTTTGACCAGACGATTTCACAGCCGTTGATTGTGGCGTTCATGACCGACTTGCTGGACCTTACGGCCGATCAGAAGGTTCTCGAAATCGGGACCGGGTCGGGATATCAAGCGGCGGTACTCAATGAATTCACGCCACAGGTGTATTCAATCGAGATTGTCCGGCCACTGGCCGAACGGACAATCGGCATATTGAAACAACGCGGCTACGACTCGATCCGGGTCAAAATCGGCGACGGGTATCTCGGCTGGCCGGAGTATGCCCCGTATGACGCGATCATCGTGACCTGCGCGCCGGATCATATCCCGCAAGCCCTCAAGACTCAACTCCGCCCGGGCGGGAGGATGGTGATCCCGGTCGGGGATAGCTGGAGCGGCCAGGACCTGATCCTGATTCACAAGGATGCCGACGGCAATTTCCGACAGGAATCCACCATGCCCGTTCGATTTGTGCCGATGCTTCGGGAAGAATGAGGATCGATCGTCGCCGATGTCGCACGCCCGAGAATCGGGAACTCATCCGATCCAGGTTTCAGGAATAACGGATGGGTATTGGATTGATTCTTCGGCATCTCGATGACTTATATCGATTTACGGCGTCGGCTTGACCAGCGGAGTCGTCACAGTTGCGGGGACCGAAAGGGGGATCAGACGGAAGTGGGCCTGACGGACCGGAGCCGTCGGGTCCAATTGAATTTCGCCCAGCCGGATCGATTGGGGTGGAAAATTATAAATTACCGGTCGCTTGGTTCCTTCCGTCCCGGCCAGGGTTGCGTCATCGTCGCGGATTTCGACCAATACCTGATAGATCATCTTTTCGTATTCGGAGAAGGCCTCCGGAGTGGCCAGAATGGTCGTGACGCTGGTCAGTTCGTTTTCGTTGAGCAGTTCGACCTGGAATTTCCCCAGCAAATTCCGACTGATAAGCAATCCCAGCCGCGGTTGCAGCGGCCGCGATTGCAAAAGAATTTCAGTCGCGGGCAGTCTGACCGAAACGGAATTTTTTGCATAAACCTGCAGGTTGCCGAGCGTGACATAGGGGCGCAGGTGCAGGACCGACTTTCGGGCCAGCTCCACCTGCTGGCTGGTCAGGGTGATGATCGCCGGCCCGTCATATTCCTTGCGGACGAACATCGCCATCGTCGCAGGTTCGAGAATTTCCGGCTGGAGAATCTTGCCGGCGGGATCCACACACTGGATCGTCAATCGTTTCTCCACGAGCTGGTCGATCGTGATCTGAACGGTTTGCACATCGCAGGAGACCACCCGCAATCCCAGATCGCGCAACTTTTCGCTGGACTGCAGAAAATCGATGATGTTGAGGGTGTATGTCCCCGGAAGGGAATGATTCTGGGTTTCGGGATCGTATAAAAAATCCAGCCGCTCCTTGTCCTGGTCGGTATCGGCGGCC
Organism: uncultured Pirellulales bacterium; assembly: GCA_964643355.1. Classification (GTDB taxonomy): domain Bacteria; phylum Planctomycetota; class Phycisphaerae; order Sedimentisphaerales; family Anaerohalosphaeraceae; genus FEN-1350. The sequence continues at coordinate 68,555 of CAZXPW010000014.1, read as the reverse complement.
AACAGCCGGCGTTTGAGGATGGCGACTTTGGATGCCGGCCCCTTCAGCGTCAGGTTCAGAGGGATGGGCGTGGGTTTGTCAAAAATGACCTGCAGATCCGAGCGGACACCCCCGCCAATGGCCAGAGTCGCCATCCGGGAAATGGTTTCCTCCTGGGCCAGATACGCATATGTCCAGATCAGGATTGACAGGAAGATCACGGCGGCGAGTTTTTTGATCCGATCGATCATCAGCCCGATCTCACACTTGCTCAACGGGGGATTTGCGTCGCATGCTTCGTTGCAGTTTTTCAACCAGCGGCGTGTTTTCGACGACCGCCGTTGTCAGGTGCCGCCGGAGTTCCTCAGAAGCCACATGGCGGATCAGGTTTCCATTCATGGCGATCGATACGATGCCGGTCTCTTCGCTGACCACGATTACCAAAGCGTCGGAGCCCAGCGTAACGCCGACCGCCGCGCGATGTCGCGAACCGAGTTGCTGGCGGCCGGGGACCGTGTCGCCCTCGACCAGAGGAAGCTGAACCCGGGCGGCGATGATCCGGTCGCCCTGAATAACAACGGCCATATCATGCAGAGGGGTCCCGGGATAAAAGATCGTCCTCAGAAGCTCGGAGGTGACCTTGGCTTCCATTCTCACGCCGGTTTCGATGAATTCGGCCAGACCGACCTGCTGTTCAAAGACCATGATGGCCCCGGTTTTGGTTTGCGACAGGATCTCGACGGCCTCAATGATTTCCTCGACGCTTCGGGACAACTGCTGGGGCGAGCTGGAAAGGAATTTGGCCTGACCCAAACGGATAAGGGCGCGACGAATTTCCGGTTGAAACGCGACAATGGCGACCAGCAAAATTCCGATCAAAAACCAGTTGTAGAGGAATGCGACACGATCCATATTGAAGCGGTGCACCACCAGCGTCAAAAAAACCTTGCCGGCCAGCAGGATAAAGATGATCCCCCGGAACAATCGCTCCCCGCGGGTTCCCTCCAGGAATGTCAGAAGGATATAGACAAATAGTCCGATGAACAACAACTCAAAGAGAACCACCAGTCGTTCCTGGGGCCCCATCCGATAGAAAAAATCAAGAATCGCATCCACCGATAACCCTCCCTGTACAGACGAAAAAACCCGGCCGGATCCGATACAACCGGCGGCGGGAGGACCCTGTTAGCGGACGGGTTGGCTGCTCAGACGGGTCGGTCGATCCAACAACAGCGCGGCATCGATGTCATCCTGAACGCGACCGAGACCGTTGTGCATGATCCGATCATGGCGGATTCGAACTTCTTCCCTGGATTCGCCAACCGTACCACACCCCCCGATGATCATCAAGCCGGACAGGGCCGCCAGAATCGCCGCAACCCAACACATTCTTCGCATCAGAAACGGACTTTTCATACAAGACCTCAAATTATCCCGACACTCTGACTCCAAAGGGATTGATCCCCTCGGCAGTGAGTTGATTCTACGGGATGAACGACCGGATTGTCAATGTCAAAATTTCCCCGATGCGACGGAAACCCAAAATCAAGCGAATCCCGAAGATTGGTCCGGGGATCGGTTGATTCCTTCCGTCGATCCGGATATACTGGGGGCGTGTTCAAAAACCGATATCCGATTTCCTCAAACCCATGATTCGAAAATCGCCATTCTGTTGGGATTCAGGATCACCGATCCGCGGTTCGGACGGGAGATGATCCGTCCACCCTTGCCTTATGTCGATCGTCAAACTCCAAAGCGTCCATAAATCCTTCGGCCCCGAAATTGTGCTCGACCAGTTCGACCTGGAACTGTACGCCCGGGAGATTGTCGGCATGGTCGGGGCCAACGGCTGCGGCAAGACCACGGTTCTTCGGTTGATTCTCGGACAGGAACAGGCCGACATGGGCCAGATCATCCGACAGAAAGGGCTCCGGATCGGGTACTTGCCTCAGGAGCCGGTCTTTGACGCCGACCGAACCGTTCTGGAACAGATGCACCTGGGGCTGGAGGAGTTACTGGGGATGCAGCAGCGACTGCAGGTTCTGGCCGAACGACTGGAAAGGATGGCCCACGAGGGTAAAGAATACGAATCCCTAATGCGGGATTACGATCGGCTGAGCCATGAATTTGAATCGCGGGGCGGCTGGGCATACGAAACGCGGATCCGTACAACGCTGGCCGGAGTCGGCCTGGACGAATCGTTGCTCAATATTACAACCTCGTCCCTCAGCGGCGGACAACTTTCGCGCCTGGGGTTGGCGCAGGTGTTGATGAAGGAAACGGACCTGTTATTGCTCGACGAACCGACCAACCACCTGGATCTGGCCGGAACGATCTGGCTGGAACGATTCCTCCGGAGTTTCAAGGGCGCTGCGGTGGTGATCAGCCACGACCGCTATCTGCTCGATCGCATCGCGTGCAAGATCATCGAAGTGGAGAACCGCAGAGCCAAGGTTTGGCGAGGCAATTACAGTACCTTTGTCGAGACCAAAAAGACCGTTCTGCTTCAGGAACAGCGGGAATATGAGGCACGGGTGGAGAGGGTCGAGAGGACGCTGGACTTTATCGCCCGCAACAAGGACCAGGAGGGGATGCGCAAAACCGCTCGCGGCCGCAAAACGCGATTGGAGAAACTGCTCAAGGAAAACCCCGATTACCTGGAAAAACCTTCGCAATCAAAGACCATCGACTTCCAGTTCCGTTCGGGGGGCGGGCGCAGTGAGCTTGCACTTCGTTGCGAGAATCTCGGTATGGCGTTTGGTCCGGTGGAGCTGTTTCGGGGATTGACGCTGGATGTTTTGTACGGACAACGATTGGGGATCACCGGACCCAACGGCACGGGGAAAACAACCTTGTTGCGCCTTGCTCTGAACCGGTTCAAACCCGTCGAAGGAACGATTCGTCTGGCCCCGACCGCCCGGATCGGCTATCTTGACCAGCAGGCCGATGTCCTCGACCCGGCCAAGACCGTCCTCGAAGAGGCCTCTGGGATCCGCCCCGACCTTTCGACCGAGCGACTCCGCGGAATTCTGGGAGCGTTTCTGTTCAGCGGAGACGATGTGTTCAAGAAGACCTGCGACCTCAGCGGCGGCCAGCAGAACCGGCTGATGCTGTGCCGATTGGTCCTGAGCGAACCGGATATTCTCGTCCTCGACGAGCCGACCAACCACCTCGATATCCCCAGCCGCGAGGCCCTGGAACAGGCGCTGATTGACTTTCCGGGCACGATCCTCGTCGTCAGCCACGACCGGTACTTCCTCGATCGAGTGGCCGACCGACTGCTGGTGATCGGCGTCGATGAACTCGGCGACCGCTGCCCAGGCCGAACGGAACTGATCTGCCACGATCGCCCCTATTCGGCCTATGCCGAACGGCTCAACAATCGCGCCGAGCAACCCCGCTTGGGTAAAGAGGACGAATCCGTCCGCAAACCCCGGCGATCCGCTCCGTCTTCTGACAAAACGAGGGCTTCAACGCCGCCGGAACTGCGGGAGTTCAACAAATACACAGTCGAGCAGATCGAGGCGATGATTACGGATCTTGAACAGAAACACACCCAGACCCACGACCAGTTCGGCGATGTAAAGGTCTATCAGAATCCGGGAGCGTATGCCGAGCTGCAGCGTCAGTACGATCAAGAAAAACAAGAGCTTGACCGGCTCTATCGCGCTTACGAACTTCGCCTCCGCTGACGCGCACTCCACTCCCGATCGCTGTGGGGGCGGACGGCGTCCGCCCAAATGAAATGGGGCACACACCGTGTGCCCCGATAATCCATATCCGGTAGATTTTGCCGACTTACAGCAGTTCGGCAATCTGAATCGCGTTCAGCGCCGCCCCCTTGCGGAGCTGATCGCCGGCGACCCACAGATTGAGCCCCTTGTTGCCCGGCAGCGATTCATCCTGACGAATCCGACCGACCAGACAATCATCCTTGCCCGACGCGTCGATGGGCATCGGGAAGCGGTTGTTGGCGCGGTCGTCAATCAACCCGACGCCCGGGGCCTTCTGGAGAATTTCCGTCGCTTCCTGCGGCGTCATCGGATGCGTGAACTCCAGGTTGATGCTCTCGCAGTGTGCCCGAAGCACCGCCACGCGGATGCAGGTACAGGTGATCGCGATATCCTTGCATCCGAAGATCTTCTGGGTCTCCAAGACCATCTTGGTCTCTTCTTCGTTATACCCATTGGGCCCGACTTTCGAGTTGTGGCTGTAGCAGTTAAACGCCAACTGATACGGCAGCGCCTTGCAGGTCACCGGCTTTCCGGCCAGCACTTGGCGTGTCTGCTCTTCCAGCTCCAGCATCGCGGCCATCCCGGCGCCGCTGGCGGCCTGATAGGTGCTCACGATCATCCGCTTGACGGGATTGACCTTGTGCAACGGCCAGACGGCCACATCGGCGATGATCGTCGAGCAGTTCGGGTTGGCGATGATCCCCTTGTTCTTTTTGATCATCTCCGGATTGATCTCGGGAACGACCAGTGGAATCTCCGGGACCATCCGGAAAGCGCTGGAATTATCGACAACGACAGCCCCGGCATCCACGGCGGCCTGGGCAAACTCGCGGCTGCGGCTGGCGCCCGCCGAGAACAGGGCGATATCAATTCCCTTGAAGCTGTCCTTCGTGAGAACTTCGACCGGGTATTGCTTGCCCTTGAAGGTTACCGTTTTGCCGGCCGATCGGCTGCTGGCCAGCATCCGGATCGACCGGATCGGAAAGTTCCTCTGCTCCAGGATCGATAAAAATTCCTGCCCCACCGCGCCGGTCACGCCGGCAATCGCCACATTTTTGCTCATGATGCCACGGCTCCCTTTCATGCTCCCTTTATTCTACTTGTCGCATTTCCGTAAATCGCGTAAATGACATAAAACCAATAATTTCGCGTTGTATAATACACAAAACACGAGTTTATATCGATTTGGAGGGCCGAATGCAAGGATTTTTCGTTGATTTCGCGGTTTTGGTAAAGGGGTCTTATCTGTTGGAACAGCAACACCGTCGGGCTGATGAAAAACCACGAGACCCTCAACGCTGTATCGCCGGGTGCACAACGACTATATGCACGATATGGCGAGCCCAAAACCGGTGGACCTGGTCAATCTCCCTGCGGAATTTCCAGGTAACCTCCGTCTCCTTCAACATAACCGCTGGAAAAGCCATTGGTATTCTTGCTGGTTTGCCCTGATCACAAACCGATTGTCGCTACTTTTCAGACGCGGCGGCATCAAGACGAGAATTTGACTTGCTTTGGGGGGATAATGGATATAGAGTCGTTGGAGTCGTCAGCGGTGGGATGCGAAGGTACCAGAGAATGTTGTAGCGAGGACAAGAGATGCGGATACCGAAATACTGGGTCAGGGGAGAACACAGCGGACAGGATCACAAGGGGCAAACGCTGAAGTTTTGGGCGTGGGGGTGGTCGTTCGGGAATATGGCCGAGGCGACGGCGATGGCGGCCGAGCGGGCGCGGAGAATCTTCGAACATTTCGTCCAAGGGGGGACTCCAAACACTTACGATTACCTGGAGCATCCGCTTCGGGAAGAGATCGTGCAATCGTACAGCCAGGAGGGCAACACGGCGGCGATCATCACGCGGAACCGGTATGGGTCGCTGGTGCTGAATGCGGCGAATGTGTGCTTTGTGGATGTGGATTTTCCCGATACGACGCCCAAGGGCCTGCTTGGTTCGATTAAGGCGCTGTTTTCGGCCAAGAAGCTGCGGGAGCAGGCCGCGGCTGCACAGGCCGAGACGATGCAACGAGTACGGCAGTGGGCGACGCGAAATCCCCGGCGGTCGTTCCGGCTGTATCGCACGGCGGCGGGATTGCGGATGCTGATGACGGATCATCTCTACGAGCCCAACTCGCCCGATATCGCGGCGATGTTCGACCAACTCGGCTGCGATACTCTCTACCGCAAGCTGACACAGAAGCAGGAATGTTTTCGGGCGCGGCTGACGCCCAAACCCTGGCGATGCGATTGTCGGCGGCCGCCGAACCGCTGGCCGTGGGAGAACCCGAAGGACGAGAAGGCCTATCGAAAGTGGCAGGAGGACTACGAGCGGCGGTGCAAGGGCTGGGGGACCTGTCATTTTATCGAGGCATTCGGGGCCGAGGCGGCGGATGAGACCCTCGGCGGCGTCATCGAACTGCACGACCAGACCGCCTGCTGCGGGCCAGAGGTGAGACTAGCATAATCCGTTGGATTCAGGAATAACATGAACCACGGATTACACGGATTTCACGGATAAGGAATCAATTGAATAATCGGGGGATTTGAAGGGAGAATGGTTGTGCAAAGAAAAACCGCAATTACCCTGATTGAGGCAGTCGTCATAATCGGAGTACTATTTTACGTAATGATGTTGTCAATATCAACATTGAGTCAGATGAGACTCGAAAGACAACAACGGGATGTATGTAGAACAAACTTGAGAGGCCTTGGAGCGGCAATGACGGTTTATGCCGCGGATTATCACGGTCAATTTCCGCAACTGCCGGGGACAGGACCCTGGTCAAAGAAATTGGGATTTGCGTTTGATCTTCCTAAGCCCGATTTCAAGGAGGGTGGTAATCAGAGTAATGTGGGACGAACCATCACGGCAAGTTGGTATATGCTCGTCAAGTATGCGGATACACACCCGGGTTTGTTTACATGTTGCACAGATGAAAATGTAACCATGTTTGATGGACGGAATTCAAATCAACTTGATCTTGTTGAACTATGGGATTTTGGGGCTGAGCCGTACAAGCATGTCAGTTATGCGATGCACAATCCGTACGGGCAGTTCCCGGCTGGATCAAAACGACCGGCCAGCTTTGCCGTTGCCGCGGACATGAGTCCGTGGTTTCGACTGGGTGATTTTGTCATGCCCGATACGAGCAACAAAGATACCATGAAGAATATTACACTGTTGCCTCCGTACTTTTCCGACAGCTCCATCACCCGCGAACAAATCCAACAATCGAATGCGATGGCCCACGGTCGCGAGGGGCAAAATGTGGCGTTTGCCGATGGCCACTCCGAATATGTCAAGACCACCGATGTCGGCGTCAAGCATGACAATATCTACACCTTCTGTTCGGCGACGGAGAATCCCTCGGAGAAGGATATCCGCATCGGGAACAACCCGACTTCGCGGAACAAGGACAACGACGCCAAGTCGGCGGACGATTCGTTTTTGGCGATTTAAAGAATGATTCAACATACGATCATCACGATCGGCATCAGTCCCAGTTGGGACATTGCCTGTTTCGCCCCCGAATTCGAGTGGGGGCGGCATCAGACCATCGAGCGGCAGACGGCGACGCCGGCCGGCAAGGCCTTGAATGTCTCCCGGGCGCTGGCCGGGCTGGGCCGCAGATCCATCGCCGCCGGCTTGTGGGGAAAGGATGACTTGCCATCGGCGCTGGCGAGTTTGCGGGCCTGGCCGAAGATCGAGCCGCGGTTTACAGCCGTGCCCGGCCAGGTCCGGCGCAACATCACGCTGATCGACACAACCCGAAACCGCGAGATGCACCTTCGCAGCCCCAATCCGCTGGCGACTTCGAATAATCTGCGACGGCTGACGCGGGAACTGGACGCGATGGTAAACGAGCAAACGATCTGCGTATTTTCGGGGGCCGTGCCGGATGATGTCGTGGGTGAATTTATACGGATGATCCGAACCTGTGCGAACAGAGGGGCGCTCCTTGTGGCGGATACTTCAGGACCGGCGCTGGATGCGGCCATTGACGAGGGATTGTGGATCATCAAGCCCAATGTGGAGGAACTGGCGGAATTATTGAAACAACCGATCGTTGATCAACCCATCGAGATCCGGACTGCGGCCCGGAAACTGACCGACTGCGTGGACATCGTTCTTGTCAGTCGCGGGAGCCATGGGGCAATCGCGGTGACGGACCTTTCCCAAACGATTCAACGAGCGCCGAAGATTCAGAAGGGCAGCCACACCGTCGGATGCGGAGATTATCTATTGGCGGGATTTCTGGATGGATATCTGTCTGTCTGCCCGGAAGTCGATCTCGGTTGCCCGAAGCCGGCCGCCATTCGCAAGGGTCTATCGCGGGGCGTCCGCCTGGCCACGAATCGTGCGGCCGGGACGGTGTAAGTCAAAGTCGGATCGAAAATTGCCGATAGAATAGAGCATGGCATCGTGAATGAATGAACCGCCGGAATGGCACAGGTCCGATAAAACCAAAAGATGCAAATAATAGCGACCATTTTGAATATTCCCGGAGTAACCGGCGAGGAATTGTTATCGCTGGCCTTCGCGGTCTTGCTCGGCGGGATCATCGGTTTTGAGCGGGAGTGGAACGGAAAGCCGGCCGGCCTGCGGACCAACATCCTCATTTGTATGGGGGCGACGCTGCTGACGATCGTGGGGCGACAATTGGCCCCGGATTCCGATGGGGCAACCCGCGTCGTGCAGGGGATCGTAACGGGTATCGGATTTCTGGGAGCCGGGGCGATTATCCAGTCCGGCGACGGGGTCCATGGTCGCACGACGGCCGCCAGTATCTGGCTGGTTACCAGCATCGGTGTGGCCTGCGGATCAGGCCTGTACGGCCTGGCGACAATCGTCACTGGCATGATGCTTTTGACCCTGCTGGGTTTGTTGCCGATTACCCGCTGGATTCGCCACCGCCGCGAACGCGTCAACGGCCGTCCCAATCAGAATTCTCCTGTCCGTTCGGAACTCTCGCAGTAATTGCCGAGCTTCGTGTCCGGTTTCTGACTTATTGTGCCAGCGTTTCCCAGTCGCAATCCATCAGCGCGTCGAGAACCACCTGGCCGAGTTTGCCGTGCTCGACGCTGGAGAGGGGATCGTGCGGGACGACGGCGAGGATGGACGCTTGAGTCCATTTGCGGAGGACCTCGGCAACGGTTTCCTCGGCAACTCCGGCCGTGGCGGTATTGAATCCGTTAATCACGATCCCCGCGACATACAGGCCCGCCGCGCGAATGGCATCGACCGTCAACAGCGTGTGATTGATCGTGCCCAGGTTCGGCCTGGCGATTACCACCACCGGCAACGCAAACTCCCGCATCAGAGTCAGAACATCGACGCCTTCGCTGACCGGCACGCGCACGCCGCCGATCCCTTCGACGATGATGATATCCTTGCGTTGGCACAGCGATTTGTAGATCGACGCGACGGCCTCGAAGTCCACCGGGCGATCTTCGCGCTGTTCGCAAACGATCGGCGCCGCGGGCGTTTCGTAGGTGACGGGATTGATGATCGTCGTCGGGTCGGCGTTGTCAATACAGAGGGCCAGAAATTCCGCATCCGCGCTGACCAGGCCATACGGCCCGCGATTACACCCCGACGCAATCGGCTTAAAGACGCCGACTTGCAACCCCTCGTCCGTGAGTAACCGCGCGATTCCCCCGGCAACCATGGTCTTGCCCACGCCGGTATCCGTGGCGGTGATGAACAACCCCCTCTTCTTTGGAAGATCCAGCGACAGCATAACCTCATAACTCCCGTATCAGTTTCGGAAGATCATTGCGGATTGTATCAACGACGATATCGAGAAGCCGCCGTAATGTAATTATGTCCATCCCCGGAGCCGGCATTAGGACGACCACATCACCCAGCGGACGCAGGATCGCGCCTTTGGGACGCATGGCCATACAGACCTTGGCGCCGAGAGTCTTGTCGAACGGATAGGATTCCTTCGTTCCCTTGTCGCGGACGATTTCGATACCGACCATCATCCCGCATTGTCGAATATCGCCGATGTGTTCGAGTTGCCCCAGTGGCCGCAGAGCGTCGGAGATCATCCGGATCTTTTCCGGCAGAGCGGCGATGAGTTTGTTTTGCTCAAAGAGGTCCAGCGAGGCGATCGCCGCCGCGCAGGCCAGGGCGTTGCCGGTGTAGGTATGGCCGTGGTAGAAGGTCTTGCACTCGGCAACGCTGCCGAGAAACGCCTCGTACACCGGCTCGGTCGCCAGGGTCGCCGCCAGCGGAAGATAACCGCCGGTGATCCCCTTGGCCAGGCACATCAGGTCCGGACTGACGCGTTCCTGCTCACAAGCGAACATCGTCCCGGTTCGTCCGAAGCCCGTGGCGACCTCATCGACAATCAACAGCGTGTCGTATTTTCTTGTCAGCTCTCGCGCGGCCGCAAGAAACCCCTTCGGGTGAACAATCATCCCCGCGGCGCCCTGCACGAGCGGCTCGACGACAACCGCCGCGATCTGATCGCCCCGATCCCGCAAAATCGTCTCCAACGCATCGATGCTGTACCGCAGGCACTGCTCGGCCGAACCCTCGAAGCGGTATGGATGCGGGGTCGGAACGAAGAAGGTTTCAAAGAGTAGCGAATGAAAGATCCCGTGAAACAGCTCGATGCCACCGATGCTGACCGAGCCGACGGTATCGCCGTGGTAGGAATCCCGCAGCGCGACGAACTTCGTCCGCCGCTTGTCGCCGCGGTTGTGCCAGTACTGATAAGCCATCTTCACGGCGATCTCAACGGCCGTGGCGCCGCAGTCGGAGTAAAAGACCCGTGACAGGCCGGGCGGGGCGATCCGGATCAGTCGCCCGGCCAGTTCGATCGACTGCGTCTGGCCCAAGCCCAACAGCGTGCTGTGCGCGATCCGGTCAAGCTGCTGGCGGATGGCGCTGTCGATGGCCGCAACTTGGTGGCCGTGGACATTGCACCACAGGGAGCTGACGCCGTCGATATAGCGCCGGCCTTCGGTGTCGATCAGTTCAAAGCCCTCGCCGGCTTCGATGATCAGCGGGTCGGACGCAACCCAGCCCGCCATCTGTGTAAACGGATGCCAGAGGTGTTTGCGATCGGCGTTAATGAGTCGTCGAGTATTATCGTTCATTATCTCTTTTCGGCCGGAACCAAGGGTATCCAGCGAACCTTGTACAGTTTTTCCACGGCCGACTTGAACTGTTCATCATTCATTTTCAGAATCTCGGCCGCTTGGGCATACTCGATCACCCGATACTGCGGGACCGGGTCCATCTGCTCGATCCAGAGCAGCAGGTCGGGTGTTCGGTCGGCATCGGTCCCGCTGGAAACCTTAACGGCTTGAATGCCCTCGTATACCGCGACGAATCGACGGCTGTTGATCGTTACCACTGCTGCGCCATAGTTCGTGATTTCTGTTTTTTCCGCATTGGAACGAATTGCGATGGCCCGATAGGACTGGTTATTTACCCCCTCGATGATGCAGATCGTTCCGTCGGCATCGATCCACCGCCCGACCAGCTTGGATTCGAACCCGAAGTCCTTCTCGGTAAATAACGGAGTTCGTCGTTTGAGGGTATTGGTCTCGCTGAGAAATTTTTCTTCGTCGGCGTGATCGGAAATAAACTTCTGGAGCTTTTCGGTTGCGGCGGTCAGCAGAACGGCTTCATCGTCCCTGGGTGACTCATGGGCGATCAGATCCGGCTTTTCCTTGAGCATCTTTCCGATCGTGTCCGGGTTCAATATACGGAATTGCATCGTCGGCTCAATCGAGTCAAGCCGATACAACTGATGAACGCCGATGATATTTGTTTGAAAGAATTCGTTTGTATTCCGGAGGGATTCGGAGCCGGGGAACGAGTCAAGATAGAACTTACCGTCAAGTTTGAATAGAGTGGCTTGAAAAACAGATGGAATTTTCTCCTTCGATAGGATTGTCAAACGATATTCCTTTTTTTCGCCGTCGCCTTTTTCAAAGACCCAGATGTTGTTCTCGTTTTCCTGTTCCCACACGCCCAGCAGCTTTTCCTCGAAAACCACATCCTCGTCTTTGAACCACGGATGGATCGACGGAACACACCCTGCAATAAGGACTGCCGCAACAAGTCCAATCCACCATTTCGTTTTCATACGCGACTCCTTTCCACAACTTGCTATAATTGAGACCCGACAAAAGAAACCGTTACGACAGGAAATCATTATACCGATGGTCAGTTTTGATGAAAGAGATCAGTTCGCACTCCAGCGGGTTGAGATGGTGCGGCGTCATCTCGAGGGCCGCGATATCCGTGATCCGGCCGTATTGCGGATTATGGGTCGGGTCCCCCGCGAGGACTTCCTGTCGCAGGCCTATCGCTCACAGGCCTATGCCGACCATCCGCTGCCGATCGGCCTGGGCCAGACCATCAGCCAGCCGTATATCGTCGCTTTGATGACTCAGTGTCTCCGCCTGGCTGGCGATTGCGAGGTCCTCGAGATCGGCACCGGCAGCGGTTACCAAACGGCCATCCTGGCCGAACTGGCTCGCCGAGTTTTTACCGTCGAACGCCACCATGAACTGTCCGAACAGGCCCAGACGGCTTTAGAAAAATTCGGCGTTTCGAATGTCGAGTTTGCCATCGGCGACGGCTCCCGCGGCTGGCCGGAGAAGCGACAATTTGACCGCATTCTCCTGACCGCCGCCGTGCCGTCAATTCCGCCTCCCCTCGCTGCCCAGCTCAAGTCCGGAGGCGTTTTGGTCGCCCCCGTCGGCGGCAGCGCGGTTCAGGACTTGGTTGTCTATAACAAGCGCGGAGACGAACTCGTCGGCCGGGTCGTCTGCGGCTGCCGGTTCGTTCCGCTCATCGGCGAACACGGATTCCGGGAGTAGTCTCATGGACCTTTCGATGGCCGTGCAGTATCTCAAAGGCGTCGGACCCGGCCGGGCCGAGGCCCTGGCCGAACTGGGCGTGCATACGCTGCGGGATCTTCTGGATTATTTCCCTCGCGATTGGCAGTTTCTCCCGGCCCCCATCAAAATCGGCCGGCTTCGTCCCGATGAATCCGTCACTGCGATGGGTGTGATCATCGCCACGGAATTTCTCCCACGCCGCAAGCAGCTTTTCGAGGTCACCCTCGCCGACGATACGGGCGTTTGTCGCGTGATCTGGTTCAACGGCGGCTACCTTCGCAACCAGCTCGAACCCGGCTTGCGACTGGTCGTTTCCGGCAAAGTCACGCTCTATAAATACGCCAAACAATTCACCAATCCGCGGTTCACCGTCATCCGCGATAACGAGGAGTTCCACCCCGAAGACTTCGGCGGGGCCGTTTATCCGGCCTCGGCCAAGATCTCCAGCCCCCAGATCCGCCGCATCCTTCGCCCGCTCGTGGCTCACAGTTCTGAGATGATCGCGGAATGGTACCCGCCCGAGTTCCTCCGGAAAAACGAGTTGATCGGCCGAGCCGAGGCCTATCGCCAGATTCACGACCCCCTTGACGAGTCGCATCTTAACGGAGCCCGTCGCCGTCTGAAATTCGACGAGTTGTTCCTCATGCAGCTCGGCCTGGCCGTCAAGCGCCGTCATGTCCAACATGATCTCGCCGCCCGGCCGATGGTCCGCTCCGATGAAATGAATACCCGCATCCGCCGCCGCTTCCCGTTCCTGCTCACCGCCGATCAGGATGCGGTCATCGAGGAGGTTGTCGCCGACATGGCTCAGCCACGCCCCATGAACCGGCTCCTGCAGGGCGATGTCGGCTCCGGCAAAACCGTCGTTGCCCTCTATGCCGCCCTGCTGGCCGTGGCCAACAAAACGCAGGTGGCCATCATGGCCCCGACCGAAATCCTGGCCAGCCAGCACTTCCAGAGCATCGAACGATATCTTCACGGCAGTCGCGTTCGCCGATTGCTGATCACAGGCGGCATCACCGGCAAAAAGCGGGCCGATCTGCTCGGCCGCATCTCCGACGGCGCCGTGGATATCGTCGTCGGGACTGTGGCCCTCCTCCAGGAAGATATCTCCTTCCGCGAACTGGGTCTGGTGATCATCGACGAACAGCACAAATTCGGCGTCCGCCAGCGCGGCCGGCTTCGCAAATTGTTTTCGCCCCACTGCCTGGTTATGACTGCCACGCCGATCCCGCGGACACTGGCCATGACGGCCTTTGGCGATCTGGATGTCTCCTTCATCCGAAACGCCCCGCCCGGCCGCGGAAAGATCATCACCCGATGGGTCCAGCCCCACAAACGCGGCGCCGCCTGGGACTTTATCCGCCAGCGCCTCCGCGCCGGTCGCCAGGCCTACTTTGTCTATCCCCGCATCGACGCCGAAGAAGACGCCCTGATCAAAACCGCCACGCGGGAATTCGAATCCCTTCGCCGCGACACCTTCCGCGATTATCGCGTCGAACTGCTTCACGGCAGGATGAGATCCGCCGAAAAACAACGGATCACGGATCGTTTCCGCTCCGGAAAGATCGATGTCCTGGTCTCGACCGTCCTGATCGAAGTCGGCCTCGATATTCCCAACGCCACCATTATGGTCATTGAAAACGCCGATCGATTCGGACTGGCCCAGCTGCACCAGCTTCGGGGCCGAATTGGCAGGGGGGCCAACCAGTCCTATTGCCTGCTCTTTGCCCAGACCGAAGATCCGACCGCTCTGAGCCGTCTGGATATCATGACGCGAAGTACCGATGGTTTCGAGATCGCCGAACATGACTTGCGTCTTCGCGGCCCCGGGGAACTGTTCAGTACCCGACAACATGGCCTGCCCGACCTGAGACTGGCCAACATTGTTGACGACTTCGATTTGCTCATGCTCGCCCGCAAGAACGCCTTTGAACTTATTGAACGGGATCCCGCCCTCTCAGCCCCGGAGCATTTGACCCTCCGATCGGCCCTTTTGGGGAAATTCGGGGATCGCCTTGGCCTGGTTGATGTCGGGTAACCGCTTGTAACTTCTTTCCCGTTCGGGTATAACGATTAACCAATGGCCCCCGGCCAGATCCTGTATCCGTGAAGATTGCATACAAAAACAACTCGTTGGAGCGGTTTATTATCGCCGTCAATGTATTCACCGGCGTGGTGGTGATCAGTACTTTTATTTTTCTGTATGGTTTGACGGATATTCCCGCATGGACAACCTCCCGTCAACTTCACATTATTCAAATCGTGGCCTTTTGGATCTTCCTTTTTGAAAAGGCCGTCCGGTTCGTCAATGCCGCCTCCAAACGGGATTTTTTTAAAATTTACTGGATCGAAATACCCTTGTTGCTGGTGTTGCTGGTCGTCGTCTTCGGGGCCAACCAACTCTTTCACTCGGACAATCCCCCCGGCCTGATCATTACTTCGCTTGGCGTGTATCTGGTCTATCAGGTCGTCGATAAACTTTGCCGCAACCTCGTGGGTCTGGCCGCCACCGGCCACAATCCGATGCGGGTCCTGATTGGTATGTTCGTGATCCTGATCCTGTCCGGAGCCGGCCTGTTGATGCTGCCCAAGGCCCATACCTGTGAGACGCTCAGTTTCGTTGACGCCCTTTTCACCGCCACCAGCGCCACCTGCGTCACCGGCCTGATCGTCAAAGAGACCGGAACGGACTTTACCCTCATGGGGCAGACGGTCATCATGACCCTGATCCAGCTCGGAGGGCTGGGTATCGTCATCTTCGGCGTCGTTATGGCCCTGCTGCTGCGGCAGGCTCTCAGCGTTCGAGAATCCGTCGCCATGCAGGACCTTCTCAGTGCGCAGACCGTCGGCCGGATCGGTCGCAGCATCGGCTTCATTTTTCTGACGACCCTGATCATTGAGCTGATCGGGGCCGCAATGCTCTTGCCCATGTGGGATGCGATTCCCGCCGAAAAAGCCGGCGAGCAGAATATCTGGTTCGCCAGTTTGTTCCATTCGATCAGCGCTTTTTGTAACGCGGGCTTTTCCCTGTCCAGCCGCAGCTTGATGGATTACACTCATTGCTGGCAGGTCTATGCCGTCATTGCGCCCCTGATTATTCTCGGCGGTCTGGGTTTTAATGTGCTGGAAAACCTCGCCCAGGTCGCGTGGGTCCGCCTGTGTTCGTGGATCCGCCGCCGGAATTGTTCGGTGAATCTGCTCGAAGTCGCCCACCCGTCGCGTCTCCAGCTTCAGACCAAGCTGGTGCTGTTCACCAGCGGTGTCTTGATCCTCGTGGGCATGGCAGCTTTGATGCTTTTTGAGTATTGCTCTCCGAATTCATCCGCCGATTACTCCGTCAAGAATGCCTTCTTCCAGTCGGTCACAACCCGGACGGCCGGTTTCAATACCGTCGATATCTCTTCTCTGTCCGATGCCAGCAAATTGCTGATGATACTGTTGATGTTCGTCGGCGGTTCGCCCGGCTCGGCCGCCGGCGGCATCAAGACCGTTACTCTGGCCGTGCTGACTCTGGTGGTCTATTCGGCTTTCCGTCGCTATCCCCAGGTCCAGGCCTTCCGCCGCGCGATCCGGCCCGTCGTCGTCGGCAAGGCCGTCACCGTGGTCCTCTTGTATGTATCCGTCATTTTTCTGGTCATTTTTGCCCTGTCGATCACCGAACGAAGCAGAGGGTTGGATCTGTTCGACCTGAATTTCGAGGTCGTCTCCGCGATCGGAACCGTCGGCCTCAGCGCCGGTATCACCCCAAAACTCTCCGATCCCGGGAAAATCCTTTTGATCGTAACCATGCTGATCGGCCGACTGGGCCCGTTGTCGCTGCTGGCCGCCATGACCTTCAACCAGAAAATCGCCAAATACGAATATCCATCGGAACCGCTTATTGTAGGGTAATCATGTACGGGAAGGACATAGAACCATGAAGCGCATCGCCGTCATCGGATTGGGACGATTCGGAACCAAGCTGGCCATGGCCCTGTCGATGAGCGGAGCCGAAGTGATCGCCATCGACCGCGACCGCGAATCCGTCGAGGACATCCGCGACATGGTCGCCCACGCCGTACGCATGGACAGCACCGAAATCGACGCCTTGCGTTCGCAGGGCGTGGACAAAGTCGATGCCGCCGTCGTCGGCATGGCCCAGGGCGGCAGTGCCTTCGAATCCGCCGTAATGACCATCGTCAATCTCAAAGAACTCGGCGTGCCCAAAATTTACGCTCGCGCCGCCTCCGTCACCGCCGGCCGCGTCCTGACCGCCGTCGGCGCCACCGAAGTCATCTACCCCGAAAATGAAACCGCTCAGCGCTGGTCCTACAAACTCATCGCTCCCCACATCTCCGACAAAATCGCCTTCGCCCCCGGTTACAGCTTGGCCAGTGTCAATGCCCCCGCCAGTTTTGACGGCCGCACCGTCATGGAGCTTCAGCTCCGTCAAAAATACAATGTCAACCTCGTTGCCATCCAGCGGGCCCAGTCCGCCGGCGCCGAAACCCACGACGCCATCACCGTCCCCACGCCGGATACGGTCATCTATTCTTCCGATGTCCTGATGATTGCCGGCGCCGACAACGATATCGCCCGGCTCCCGCAGGAATAATCCGCCCTATGGCTCGGCCCGCTCCGCGTCTGTATATCTCCGATCTCGACGGAACTCTGCTGGCCGACAATGCCCGGCTTTCCGATACTTCTCGCCGCGGCCTGATTCACCTCCTTCAATCGGGCGTTCCCTTCACTGTCGCCAGCGCCCGATCCATCGTCTCCATTCGTCACACCCTCGGCGACTTGCCCCTGTCCCTTCCCGTCATCGAGATCAACGGCGCCTTTATCACCGACTACGCCACCGGTCGCCATGAGGTCATCAACTCGATTCCGCGCGACCGGGTCGAAACGGTGTACGACCATATCGACCGCCTCCATCTGATCCCCATCCTCTCGGCCTTCGACGGCCAAAGAGATCGCGTCTATCATTCTCGGCTGGCCAACCCCGGAATGGAATGGTACTACAACGAACGCAAGGGCATGAATGACAATCGCCTTACGCCCGTCGAGTCGTTCCCTTCGATCTTCGACTCGCGGATTGTCGCTTTTACGGTTATTGATACTCGGCAGAAGCTCCT
This sequence comes from uncultured Pirellulales bacterium, assembly GCA_964643355.1. Taxonomy (GTDB): domain Bacteria; phylum Planctomycetota; class Phycisphaerae; order Sedimentisphaerales; family Anaerohalosphaeraceae; genus FEN-1350. Next base: position 50,858 of record CAZXPW010000014.1, on the reverse strand, counting down.
CCCCCTGGCCGAACAAATCCAGGGCGGTCTCGCCGACTCCCTCGAGAGCCACTTTTTCGAAAATCCCTACTCCCCCGGCTGGTGGTGGCTGACCATCCACGACAAATCCGCCTGCAAAAGCCGCGCCGTCAGAACCGTCGCCGCAGCCGCCGGCTATGATCTCAAACAAGTCGTCGTCTTCGGCGACAACCTCAACGATATCAAAATGTTCCAGACCGGCTGCCACCCCGTCGCCGTCGCCAACGCCACCGACGACCTCAAGCGCCACGCCGCCGAGATCATCGGCGACAACAACTCCGACAGCGTCGTCCGCTACATCCTCCGAAATGCGGGCCTGAATCCCCTATCGCCAGAGGAATGAAAATCGAAATCGAAAATCGGAAATCGAAAATGAACCTCATCGATACCCATGCCCATCTGACCTACCCCGACTATAACGATCCGATCGAAGACATTCTCGACCACAGTCGCGCCGCGGGCGTGACCCGCTGGATCACCGTCGGTACCGATGTCGAACACAATCGAAAAGCCATCGAACTGGCCGCCCGCTTCGAGGGAATGTTCGCCATCGTCGGCATCCATCCGCACCACGCCTCCGAATCCTCCAACGACGACCTGGCTCTTCTGGCCGAGCAGGTCCGCGAAAACAAAGTAGTTGCCATCGGCGAGACCGGCTTGGATTACCACTACACCTTCTCCGCAAAAGATCGCCAGATCGAAGTCTTCCGCGCCCAACTGACCCTGGCTGCCGAACGCGGCCTGCCGGTTGTCGTTCACAGCCGCGACGCCTTCGCCGATACCTTCGCCATCCTCGACGAACTCTCCGCTCGCCTGCCCCGCGTCGTCTTCCACTGCCACGGCGGCCCCATCGATCAGACGCAGGCCATCCTCGACCGCGGGTGGTACGCCTCCTTCACCGGCATTGTCACTTTCAAAAACGGCCAGACCGCCCGCCAGGCCGCGTCGATTGTGCCGCTGGACCGCATGATGATCGAAACCGACTGCCCCTTCATCAGCCCCGAACCCGTCCGCCACATCCGCCCCTGCCAGCCGGCTATGCTCGTCCACACCGCCCGCAAACTTGCCGAACTCAATGGCCTGTCCCCGGACGCTTTCGCCGAAGCCGTCAACCGCACCAGCCAATCCTTCTTCGCCCTTTCCGAATAATCCCGTTTCCATCAGGAAATAGGGGACAGTCACCTATTATTTGGTCTTGACGGCTCACGGGGCATCGTTAAAATGATCTGTTATGCCCAGAACAGCCCGAATCGCGATCCCGGATGTGCCGGTTCACATCACGCAGCGCGGCAACAACCGCCAGGATATCTTCTTCGTCGATGACGACCGCCGCGTGTACCTGTCAATCTTGCGCGAGCAATCCGTCTTATTCAGAACAGGATTGAATACAAGGTGATTCTTGAACGGAAACGAGATTCTGTTATTCTGATGGCCTGAGAAAAGGATTTCAAAGGCAGGGTCAGGAACCATGAAGAAACGAAAACAGGATACGGGTGCCGTGGACGGCAAAACGATTCAGGCCTTCATCGCCGCCTGTCACAAGGCGGCCAAATACGGGTTGATCCGCTGCAGCAGCGGCAACCTGTCGTGGCGGATCGGGGAGAACCGGGCGCTGCTCTCGGCCAGCCGGTCGTGGCTGGGCGAGCTGGACGAATCGCAAGTGGCGATCTGCGAGCTGGATTCGGAACAGTGCATCAACGGCAAGACGCCCACCGTCGAAACGCGGTTTCATCTGGGGATTCTAAAACAGCGGCCGGAGATGAATGTCGTGCTGCATTTTCAGAGCCCCTATGCCACGGCCATCGCCTGCGGGGACCCGAAGGCCTATGACTACAATGTGATTATCGAGGTGCCCGTCTATGTCGGCGATCCGGCCGTGATCGACTATTTCATGCCCGGGACCGAGGAGCTGGCCGAGAAGGTGATCGAGGCGATGCGGGACCACGATATGGCCATCCTCCGGAATCACGGCCTGGTTACCTGCGGCCGGGATTTCAACGACGCGATCCAGAAGGCCGTCTTCTTCGAACTGGCCTGCCGGATCTTGTTGACCCAACCCGGCGCGACCCCCCTGCCCCCGGAGGTCCTGCCGACTCTCCATGCCGCGGGAAAATCCTAAGCCGATTGGCTCTGCGGATTACGGCAGGAAGGGGCTGACAAAGTCGATATAGTCGCGCTGCCCCCGGTGACAGTGGCTGTGCCGGCGGACGCTCCGCAATACCGTCTGCAAACATTCGATCCAGGTCTGATCCGCAATCTCTTCCCGCATCCCGCGAATCGCTTTCAGCGCTTCCTTGACGCTCAGAACCAGATCGGAAACAGGGCGGGTATCCAGGATCGCCGCCGTCAGCGCCTCGGCCAGGACCCTGTCGTCAATCCGAGGATCCTCCCGATATCGGTTCACCAACGCGAATTCGATATTCTGCAGCATATCCTCGTGTTCGGCGATGATCCGATCTTCCATGTCGTCCATGCCGCCCCTGCGGGCCTTCAGTTTTCGCCGGGCGATCTGCTCGGTCAGGTACCCTTTTCGCTGACGAAGCCGCCGTTTCATACCCGCGTGTTTTGTCATCATCAGACCCTTGAATCAACCATGTCGTTATTCCTGATTGTCGAAACCTACCATTGCAACAGTATCCTTTTCATTGAACCATTTTGCAAGCCCCCGGATGAACGGAAAAACTCAGCAACGATAGGATTACGAGATTGCGTATTTCGTATCGGGAGCATATGATGGCAGGGCAAGAAACGCGATTTTTCGTTCAATCTTATCGGGAGTCGGGACCATGAAGAATAAGATTTGGAATCATAGCCAAAGGATCGTGTTGTTTGTTCTTGTCTGTCTTTTCGGCATATATACGGCCGGATGTTTTTCGCCGCAGACGGACAAGGGCGGCGAAACATGGATTCAGCTCTTCAACGGCAAAAACCTCGACGGGTGGACGCCCAAGATCGCCAAGTACGATCTGGGCGTCAATTTCGGCAACACCTTCCGCGTCGAAGACGGCGTGATGAAGATGGCCTTCGATCAGTACGAGAAGTTCGATGACCGTTTCGGCCACCTGTTCTACAAGGATAAGTTTTCCAACTACCGCCTTCGCGCCGAGTACCGCTTCACCGGCGAACAAACGCCCGGGGGACCGGGCTGGGCCTATCGCAACAGCGGCCTGATGCTCCATTGCCAACCCCCCGCCACGATGACCAAAGACCAGAGCTTCCCCGTCTGCATCGAGGTCCAGCTCCTCGGCGGCAACGGCAAGGATGAACGATCCACCGGCAATCTCTGCACGCCCGGCACGCATGTCGTCATGGACGGCAAGCTTGTGACCCAGCACTGCAACAGCTCGACCTCCAAGACCTATCACGGCGATCAGTGGGTCACCATCGAAGTCGAGGTCCACGGCAACGGCGCGATCCGCCACTACATCAACGGCGAGAAGGTCCTCGAATACAGCCAGCCCCAGCTCGACCTAAACGACGCCGACGCCAAACGGGTGAAAAACGAATTGGGCGTGATGCTGCATGAGGGTTATATCGCCCTGCAGGCCGAGAGCCATCCGGTCGAATTCCGCAAAGTGGAACTGCTTCCGTTGTCGCAGTGACAGATCGCTCCTTCAGGAAATCCGGGTCAGCGAAGCCATTCGGCGGCGAGGTAAGCCAGATCCGCAAGATCGACTTTCTGGGATTGGTCGATGTCGATGGGTCCGCAGAGAATGACAGGATCGCACGCGGCAAGCCATCGCTGTGCCAGGATCAGTAAATCAGTCGTATCGACGGAGCAATCGAAATTCAGATCCGCCAGAAGATTTTTACTGCAAGCCGGATGGAGGATTATCGGGGATCCTATTCGTGCGGGATCATCATCGGCCGGATTCGTGTCGGCTCCGAGAACCGCGGTATTGCCCGAAGAGGAATAATCCAGTAGCAGTTGCCCGTCCGCCTCGTCCATCCGCCAATAGGCCACCAGGCCCGGACTGGAAGGATCGATCAACCGTTTGGCTCCGGCGGCGATTTCCGTTTCGCTGCGCGCATAATTCCAGATTCGGACTTCGTCGAGAAATCCCCGGAAAAAATAGTTGTTGTAATTGTTATGTCGGCCCAGGGTGATCGAAGAGGGCTGGACATTCAGTCCGTTCAACGGCGCCTGCCAGCGGAGCCGGCCGTCCACATACAACTTTTCGGTTGATCCGTCGTAGGTGGTGGCGATGTGATACCAGCGGCCGATTTCCACCTCCACACCGCTGTCCCGGTCGGGGTCCCAGTGCGTCAGGCCGATGTGATGATTCATCAGGACGATATGAACTCCATAATGCCAACCTTCGCCGCCGCGAGACAACAGAAAACCATTATACCCGCCGCCGTAGTCGGGCCATCCCTGCACATTGACCCACAGTTCCTGGGTGTACGGCGCATTGCCGACGGGAAGATTGGCCGCGGTCGTCTCTGTGCGGGCGAAATCGTTAATGCCGTCGAAAGACAACGCCCGATTGTCCCAGTCCGGCTCCTGCGATCCGACGGTTTGTTCCGGATGCTCATAGAGATGTTGAATCTGCCACGGCTCCAGCGCATTGTCATACAACTGCAACTCGTCGATCAGACCGTTGAAGTAACTCCTTGGGGTTCCGGCATAAAGTCCCCCGACCAACAACGGAGCCGCATACCCCAGGGCTCCCAGGGTCGGCAGCGAATGTTCGACGCCGCTGCCGTCCACATACATTTCACCGCGATTCCCCGCCCGATAGATCATGACGATTTGATGCCATTTTCCATCCATTATCGAGGTTGCCGAAACGGGCTGCTGTCCGGGGCTGCCTCCAAAGTAAAACCAGGCCTTGTCGGCGGCTCCATAGCCGTTGGGATGAAGATTCAGTCCAAGAAGATATCCATTCGGGTACCCGGACTGATGTTTGGACAAGAGGACCGGTTCCAGCGGCTGGACGCTGTCGGCTTTGACCCAGAGCACAACCGAGAAATCCCCCGCGAAACCGAAACCCCAGCCCAGATCCACATAACCATTTTCCGAAGTTGTGAGCCGGATGCAGTTGCCCGACACTCCGCCGCCGACAAATTGAGCCGATCCGTCCAGGACACCGTCCACGGTTCCGACCGAATCCGTCGCCAGGGTTTGCCCCGGTGCCTGATCAAAATGCCATTGACCCACCGGGGCGGCTTCGAGGCCAACTATCAGAACCAACAAAATCAAAACTATGATGGAAAAACCGACTTGTTTCATAGCACCCTCAATTCAGGACCGAAGTGTCGTAATGGAAAATCTTCCCTATTATAGCAATTTTGTGGAAAAAAGCAAGTTAAACTTACGAAAATGAACTTGTTTCCGACCCTGTTGGAACACACTTCCGTATACCGGGATTCCCTATAATGGCAACTGAAGGCCCGAATTACCCAATAATTTTGAAATCATTCTTGACTTTTCTTATACGGATGAGTATGATATTTAAACTGTTTGTCTGACAACTATAGTGACGAAATTTTGGGAGCAGGGTATTACGATGAAAAGGATGCGTTTTTTCCTGTGGGCGCTGGTCTGTTTGTCTATTTTTTCCTCATTGGCTCTTGGTTACAGTGGTGGTTCCGGTATGCCCGAGTCCCCGTACGAGATCGCCACACCGGCCGATCTGATCCAGTTGGGCGATACGCCGGACGACTATGCCAAGCATTTCAAGTTGACGGCGGATATTGATCTGGCCGGACAAGGACCAATGGGCGACGGAACCTGGAGTCAGGCGATCATTGCCAGCGGTACGGATTTTTCCGGTTCCTTTAACGGCAATGGTTTCAAGATCCGGAATCTGACGATCAATACCCAAGGTCTGGATTATTCGTATCTTGGTCTGTTCGGCGCTCTGGGTGTCGGTTCGGTCGTGGAAAATCTTGCTCTTGAAAATGTGCAAATCATTTCCGGTTGGAATTCCGAGTATATCGGCGGCCTGTGCGGCCGGTCGGATGGCCTGATCGACGGTTGCTTCGTTCAGGAGGCCAATGTCATCGGGAAATATTATGTCGGCGGCCTGTGCGGACACAATGTATCGGGGATGATCTCCCATTCTTTTGCCACAGGTCTGGTGCAGGGCCAATCCATTACCGGCGGTCTGGTCGGCGGAAACGGCGAGTATGCCAGTTCCGAAGGGGTGATCCAGTTTAGTTTCTCAACCGCAACGGTTATCTTCAAAACAGGATCATCGTACAAACTCGGCGGCTTGTGCGGCGAAAACTGGGGAACCGTCAGCCAATCCTACGCCACGGGTGCCGTCACCGGACAATATTACTTTGGCGGCCTGTGCGGCGGAAACTATGGGACGCTCGTCGATTGCTATGCCAGTGGCGGCGTGGAGGGTGACTATTCCGGCGGCGGCCTGTGCGGCCAGAATGACCGGGGCAAAATTATCCGCTGTTATGCGAACGGATCCGTTTCGGTGGACGATTATCCCGGCGGCCTGTGCGGTATGGCCAACTCCGACGGCGCCTATGGCGACCATGGCGTTACCTATGAAGACACCCGGAACTTCTGGGATGTCGAATCGTCGGGGACGGGTGCCAGCGCAATGGGGACGGGAATTTCTCACGCTCAATTGCTGACACAATCCACTTTCACGGATGTGGGTTGGGATTTTTCCGAATACGATGGCAATCCGGCCGTGTGGAAATGGGTACCAACCCTTGCCGTCCCTCTGATCCTTGACTGGCAACCGATTGTCAATGAATACAGCGGCGGAGACGGATCTGCCCAGACTCCCTGGAAGATCGCCAAAGTTGAGGATCTGATCTTGATGTCCAGTTCTCCCGACGATTGGGACAAGCATTTTATTCTCATCAAGGACCTTGATCTGGCTGGATATGTCTTTGACAAGGCCGTGATTGCCCCGGATGCGGACGGTTCCGATTGGGAATTTCAGGGGACACCGTTTACCGGAAGTTTCGACGGTCAGGGAAATACCATCCGTAACCTGACCGTCTACAATAGCGACGGCGGCGATTATCTTGGACTATTCGGACATACCCGAGACGGCGCGATTTCAGGCGTGATTCTCAAAGACCTGTTGATCGACACGGCCGGGAATGATTCCATTCATATCGGGGGCCTGATCGGAAAACAGCTCCGCGGACTGACGCAGGATTGTTCCGTTTCCGGTACGATTCATGCTGGCATCTACGATGCCTACGGCGTTCAAAACGGTCTTGTTGTCGGCGGCCTGATCGGCGCCTGTGAGGCCGATTTCTGGGAGTTTCCGACCGTGGTTCGATGCTCCAGTTCGGCCGAAGTTCACGGAATCCTCTATGTCGGAGGCCTGGTTGGTACTCAGTCCAACAGCGCCATCCGTGAATGTTATTCGTCCGGATCGGTCGAAGGAGAACAGTACACCGGCGGACTGGTCGGTATGGGATTCGGACTGATCGAAAGATGTTTTACAACCGCCGCGGTACGCGATTTGTATGGGGGAAGCTATCTGGGCGGGCTGGTGGGTCATCACGGCGGGACCATCTACGATTCGTTTGCCCGCAGTAGGGTCTATGCTCACTCCGGAAGTACTCATGTCGGCGGATTTGCGGGCAGTTGTTTTGGTGTCGGTCGTTGCTACAGCGCGTCGTCGATCACGCTGAAGGATTTTGTAATGGACCATGTCGGCGCGTTTGCAGGTCAGCCCCAGGGAGTCGTCGGTTCCAGTTTCTTCGATAGCGATATCGCCGGTTGGGAGAGTGACGCATCCGGCGCGTCGGGTTTGACCTCTGAGGAAATGAAAAACGCTCAACCTTTCATCGACGCGGGCTGGGATTTCGATCCGGAATCTGTTGACGGCACGACCGCGGTCTGGCAAGTCGTCGGTGTTCATTACCCCTCTCTGGTGTGGTGCTCGGCCTCTCAGGGGCAATACAGCGGCGGCGAAGGAACGCCGGAAAATCCCTATAAAATCTCGACGGTGGACGATCTGTTGCACATGTCGGCCGCACCGATCGACTGGGACAGGCATTTCATCCTGATCGCGGATCTGGATCTGGCCGGAATCTCTTTTGACAAGGCCGTAATCGCTCCGGATACCGACGATGACAATGACGAGTTTCAGGGCACGGCCTTTACGGGCGTCTTCGACGGCAACGGCCGGACGATTCGAAATCTGGCAATTTCCAATTCGATCGGGTCAGACTTTCTGGGTCTATTTGGGGATCTGCGAGGAGCGGTGATCCGAAACCTGTGCATGGAAGACATTGTTCTTGTTGCAGACGGTTCCATGAGTTCCCATATCGGATCCCTGGCCGGATCCATGTTCAATTCGCGGATTCAAGATTGCGTGAGTTCGGGAGTCATAGCTACCGAGACTTTAGGAAACTCCTCTTCGAATGTCGGGGGCCTGATCGGCTATGCCGACGCCGATGCATCCCTCGATGCCATCGTCGATTGTGTTTGCCGGGTCTCGATCGAAGGGGCTTCGTTTGTCGGTGGACTGGTCGGAATCAACGGTCAATGCGATATTCGTCAATCTCAGTTCAGCGGGTCTTTGACCGGCGGGCAGGCCGTTGGCGGATTGATTGGAATGAATCTTGGCGGTAGGATTGAGCGATGTTCCAGCGACGCGTCAATCGTCGCTTTCGATCATAACAACTATGCCGGTGGACTGATCGGATTGTCTTTTGGTTCCGTGTCCGATTCTTACGCCGTTGGTTCGCTTTCCCTCGGTTATGATCGATCGTATTCCGGCGGGCTGATCGGCCACAATTACGGCTGGGTTGGACGATGTTATGCCGCCTGCGCGATTGACCGTCAATCCGGCAACTCCAGTTGCGGCGGTCTGGTCGGCGCCAATTCCTATTTGGTCCAAAACTCGTTCTGGGATATGGATCGAAGCGGTTTTGACTCCAGCGCCGGGGGAATGGGTCTGAGTACTGTCGATATGATGCTGCTATCCAACTACACCGCCGTCGGATGGGATTTCGAACCGGTTTCCATCGACGGGACGCCGGCGGTCTGGTGGATCCAGGAGGGCTTCGATTATCCGAAGTTGGCCGCCTTTATCAGCAAGTACGGAAGCGGTAGCGGAAAGCCCGGCAATCCATACACCATCGATTCTGTCGAGGAATTCATTCTTCTGTCCAATTCCCCGGAAGATTGGGATAAGAGTTTTATCCTTACGGCCGATCTGGACCTGAGCGGTTACATTTTCGACAGGGCCGTGATCGCCCCCGATCATGTTCCTTCTTCGGAAGTCACGAGTTTTGATGGAACGCGGTTCACGGGGTCCTTTAACGGTAACGGCCGCACGATTTCCAACCTGACCATCCGCACCGAAAACGGCGGCGATTATCTCGGTCTGTTCGGATGTATCCAGAATGCCGCAATCAAAAATCTCCGCATGGAAAATGTCTCGATTACCGCCTTTGGCAAGAGTAGTATGATCGGCGGCGTCGCCGGCCAGATGATAAACAGTCAACTGTCTCTGTGTGTTGTCTCCGGAAGTATCACCGCAGGAGAGGTTTCCTCCGCGACGACCATAAAAAATGTCGGCGGTCTGGTCGGATACCAACTGTACGGACTCATCGAAAGTTGTGCCGCCCGCGTCAACATCTCCAGCGGCGACGAGGGCTTGTTGCTTGGAGGCATTGTCGGCTGGCTCACCGAAGGCACAATCCGCCACGCGGTTTTCGTCGGAACGATCGAGGGCGGCCTGAAAACCCAGCATGTCGGCGCCCTGGCGGGGCAGGTCGATATGATTGCCGGCAATGTCAACCCGGCGACGGCGATCATCGAAAATTCCTATGCCAACGGCTCGATCGTGGTCGGCCAGAACTCGTCTTCCCTCGGCGGTCTGGTCGGATCCCTGTATGTTCCCTGTGAGCTTCGAAACTCGTACAGCGCCGTCCGGTTGTCCTACACCGGCATCTTCGGCGTTTCATTCGGCGGGCTGGCGGGTTACGCCGGGGGCTCGGTCACGAATTGCTTCTGGAATAAGGAAATCAACCGAATGGGGATCGACGGCGATATTGGCCTGGACACCGCCGAGATGACGCAGAAATCAACCTTCACCGATGCCGGGTGGGATTTTACCGACAACGACGGCGACCCGGCCGACTGGCGAATCCGCGACGGCGAGGATTACCCGCGCTTGGTCTGGCAGCCGATCATTCCCGGGGACATCGCCGGTGATCCCGATGTCGATGTGACCGACCTGATTGCCGTTGCCGAACAATGGATGCAGTCCTGTTCCGGTTGTAACGCCGACATCAACGGGGATGGGTTGGTCAACCTTGAGGATATCAGTGTTATCGGTTGTTTCTGGTTGAGCACCGGCTGGACTACCCCCGGAAAATAATCCCCCTTCCTTCAAAAGCCAAAACCCCCGGCCGATTTCACCGGGGGTTTCTTGTTTCTGCGGAAACGGCAGCCGAACAAGCTGCTGAATCACTCAATAGTCAATAGACAATATTCAATATTCAATTTCAAGGCCGATAGTCCTTCTTGACCGGGTGCTTGCTCAGAAATTCCACCAGCAACCGGATGATCGAGTCCAGATCGGCGATACTTAAGACCTCCACCGGCGTGTGCATGTAACGGTTGGGGATGCTGACCAGGGCCGTCGCCGCCCCGCCGCGACAGAGTTGAATCGCGTTGGCGTCGGTGCCGGTGCCATGCGGGCTGGCCGTGATCTGGACGGGAATCTTGAGCCGCTTGGCTGTCTGCTCCAGATCCCCTTCGAGAATCGGGTTGATGTTCGCCCCGCGATGCAGATTCGGTCCTTTGCCGAGCTTGCACTCGCCGATCTGCTTGGGGTCGGTCTCCGGATGGTCCGACGCAAAACCCACATCGATCGCGATCCCCGCATCGGGCTTGACAGTGTACGACGAGGTGATTGCACCCCGCAGGCCGATTTCCTCCTGCACCGTCGCCACGCCGACGACGCAGACATTCAGCTTCTTTTTGGATAGCTCGCGCAGGACCTCCGCGACGATGAACGCCCCCGCTTTGTCGTCCATCGCTCGCGAGACGATCTTATCTTTGCTCAGGCGGCGGAACGGCACATCGACGACGATCGGATCGCCCACGGCCACGAGCTTCTGGGCTTCCTTCTTATTGGCCGCGCCGATATCCACCCAGATATTCTCCATCTCGACGCATTTTTTCCGTTCGTCGGGTTTCATCAGGTGGATCGCCTTGCGGCCGATGACGCCGAAGACCTCGCCCTTTTCGGTCATCACCTTGACGCGCTGCCCGATCAACAGGGCCGGGTCCATCCCGCCGATCTGCGCGACAAACAAGTAACCCTTGTCGTCGATGTGCGTGATCATCAGGCCGATCTCGTCGATGTGCCCGGCCAGCATGAACTTGAAGGGCGCATCCGGATTCAGTATGCCCAGCGTGTTGCCGTGCACATCATGGATCAATTGATCAACATTGTCTTTGATCCGTGCGCGAAACACCTTCGCCGCCGGCTGCTCAAAGCCCGACGGACTGGGCGCCTCCAGCAACTCCTTCAAAAACTGCTCGCTATCCTTCCGCATGATGAACCTTTCAGCGAATGTACTTCCCTGATTCCGTTCGAGATGGTCATCGTAACGAACCGGATCGGTTTGTCAAGGTTGTGCGAAGGTCATACGGCCAAATCCCACTGGCGGTTACATCGCAATTTGAAGGCCATCCATACTCCAGCGCATATATGGATTTCCGTCCCCCTTTGGAATCGGCCAGATTATGATATCGCCTTGAACGGGGGTTTGTTTCGGTTGAAAGGGCGTTTGTGGAAGGGCGGGCGTTGTTGGTATCCCAGGAGCTTCCCCCCCATCATCCATCCTGTTTCGTCCAATCGAATAGAGGGTAAAACCCTCGGGCGTACGGCGATAGACCAGGGGATTATTGCTATAGGGATCCGGAGGTAACTCCTTCAGGTATCCCGTCTCTACCAGTTTCTCAAGGGAATCCGGGAACTGCCCGGTTCGCAGGCGATACCGGTGAAGGGCAAGGATCGCGATGGTGGGCCGTTCCCACGAATGATGAAGGACTCGATGATAGTAGTAAACGCCGCCGGACCAAAAATCACTCAACCTGGACTGGGGATCCGGATACGGGTAAAGACTGGCGATTGTTTGAAGATCCATCCCCCGGGCCTGAAGATCGGCCGGAGATAAGGTCAGGGTGGTACTGGTATCGGAAAGGACCTGTTCCAGCCGTTGTAGCAGATGTTGGCGATCTTCCCCGAAAAGAGATGCACGATAGAGCTGGTTTCGAAAAGAAGTCTCTTCTGAGCAGTATTTCCACTGGTCCGGGTCAAAGAGATCGTCCAGATCGAGTCCGGAAATGTGTATCTGGAATAGTTTCATATACTCTCCGGCCAAAAACCGACCGCTGCCTCTCCGATTATCCGTAAAAACCCGCTGGATCAAATCCTGGGCGCACATTCTCTCACATTCAATCGACAACTGTTGCGTTGATCGATGGGTCTCCAGATGCCGTTGAAGTTTGACGAGTGTGTCCTCGGAAAGCGTCTGATTGTTCACAATCGTCAGGATACATCGACAGATCCGATGTCTCCACAAGATATCATCGGCGAGATAATGCAGCAAATGAGTAGTATCCAGAAAATCATTCATACATTCGATGAGGTCCAGGGGGCCCAGAATTCCATCTGGGTTTTGCCGGAAGGCATTCCATTTCGCCACCCAGCCCAGAAGCTCCCTGCAATCATTCAGTCCGTCGAACTCGTCAAGATTGTCCGTAATTTGAAACAGTGGATGGTAAGGTTCCCGTTCAATCCAGAAGCAGGATTTTGACGATGCCTCGGACAGATAGTGATATACTTGTTGATTGGATTGAATCCACTCCGTAAAAAGCCCGACATTGTTGGGGTCAAAATCCCCCGGCCAGTTCGGCCAATTGGTGTGCGTCTTTACATAATAGCAATCCTGCGCCGTATCGAATCGAAAATATTCGGGATCCAATCCCGGAGTGTTGGGGGCGGCGAGAGGGATGGAAGCAGGCGTAACCATGGAAACGCCCCCGCGTTTTAACATCGGTGCGGTTCGAGAGGGAGACCCGAACATGAAATACGACCCTTCGATTTCGTTTCGGTCCCGTTTGATCCAGGTCCAATATTCCGGCATCGGCTTGAGAGCGGCGATCGCTTTTTGATAGATCGGCCAGGCGTTGTCGTTGGGATCGTACGGCGACGGCCTGGTCAGGTCGTTGTATCGTTGGACATAGTTGATGGCGATGGTGGGTTTTCCGCCGAGAAACCAATAGACCCAACCGACGCCCATCGCAACCGACAGAAACAGTCCCCACACGATCATCCTGCCGATTCGGATTTTTTTCCGATGCGGCCACATGATCATCCAAACCGTAATCGTGAATCTCCTTTTATGTATACGGTAGACGGCGATGTTCCGGTGCAAAGAAATCCGGAAAAATTCGGAGACCTGAAAAAATAACGCAAGAGCGCCCGATTTCGATTTTCGAATGAAGAGGAATCCTTCTGCCGGAAAGGGGTTGTAGGATCAGAGCCATAACCCTGGCGGAAACCCGATTCGCTTCTGCCGGGGCTATATCTTGACATAGACTTTGTTACGATACATCCACAGCAAAATCAACCAGAGGATCAGCAGAACCGCGGCGCCTTCAAACAGGGACCCATACGCACCGCCGTTTTCAGCGAATAAGCGGCTGCCGAGATTTGTGAAGAAATCGCCGCCAAGGTGGATGTGAAGGGACTTTTTGATAAAGCCGACAAAGAACCAGTCCATGCAGTAAGCAGTAATCGAATTGGCTCCGATCACCAGCAGGGGGAAGGCCCAGATCTTGAACTCCACGATATCCATAATCAGATAAAATGCCGCCAGCAGGATCATCGCCCAGCCCCCGCTGAACAGGACCCATGACGGGGTCCAGATCCGCTTGACGACCGGACAGATGCCAAAATATCCAAGGGCCTCACCGGCCGTCAGGAGAAGAATTCCGGCCAGCAATAACCGCAGCCATTTCCGGAAGCTCGGCAGGTCCGACCTCAGCCATCCGCCGGCGATCAGTCCCAGGATCATCGTGCCCAGCGTGGGGATAAAGCTCAGCGTGCTGTAGCCGCCGCCGTTGTGGGTAAATACGCTTTCCCGCGGAAACAGATTCAGAAACCAGGTATCAAATGCCCACGCCAGATTGGTATTTTTGTTCCAGTGCGCGGCAAAGCCGGTCAGGTTGTGCGGCCAGTTGGCCGTTACGCCGGCCTGCTCCCAGTTAAAGTCGGCCCCCGGCAGCGGATACAACGCAAATGCTCCCCAGTAACCGATCAGGATCACCAGCAGCGCGATCCATTGAACGCGCGGCGACTGAAGCCCGAGCAGATACAGGAAGAAGTATCCAAGGCCGATCTGGGTGAGGGTGTCTTCAAAGGTGAAGTAGGTCTGTGAATGGCCCATCGACCGAAGAAAAATCCCCAGGAAAATCAGGACCAGGGACCGCCACAGGGCATGCAGTGTCATAGTCAGGGTCGATTGCCCCCTTGCCCGCCGCGAGGCCAGCGAAAAGGCCAACGCCGTGCCGACCAGGAACGAAAACGACGGCTGAATCAGGTCGTGCAGCGAAAACGACATTCCGAGTCGGTCTCGGATCAGACAGGTGACCCACTCGACATGGCTTTGGTGAAATTTGAGTGTCGCCCAGATTGGGCTGTCCGGGAAAGCGTCGGCCATTTTCCAGAAGGCCAGGACCTCGGCCATCATCAGGAACATTACAAAACCCCGAAAGGCGTCGATCGAGGCCAGCCGCCCGGCGGCCTTGGGCACTTCGATCGGCGCCATCGCCTCGTTAGGTGTCGGTTCGAGAATCATTCCATCTCTCCATATTTTTGGGATCCGGATCCGATTGTACAACCTTTAGTATATCGTCATTTCGGGTCTTCTCAATCTGCCGAATACAATCGACGACGATCTTATTGGGCCCGCTGGACTTCGATGGAAAAGCCATGGATTCGATTGTCCTGAAGTTGGATGTCGCGTGTTTCGGGGCCGAGCCGAATCGCGGTCCTTCCCGCGGGGCCGCGCGTCTCTTCAAACCGGTTTCCACGGAGTTTGACGCCTTCCGTCGCACCCTGAATGTCCACGGCGATACTGTTATCACCGCCGGTATCGACAATATGATTGTCCTCAAGATGATTGCGATGGCCCGCAAAGTCTCTGCCGCCTTCCGGGCGGAACAGGATCGCCACTTCCCGGCTACGGAGGATCTCGTTGCGACAGACGAGGTTGTCCGTGTCGCGGTGGCCGATGGAAATCCCGACGCGGTTGTTCTCCAGCACATTCCGGTCGGCCAGGCCGTACTTGACGCCCCAGCAAAAAAAGATGCCGATGTCGTTGCCGACGATCCGGTTGTTGCGAAGGATCGGACGCTGCGATCCGGAACCGGGATGCAGGCCGAGCTGGGCGTTGTTCTCGCTGTTGCAGTCTTCCACCGTGACATCATGGCAGACCTGCCAACTGATGCCGTCGCCATTGTAGTTGCGAGCGGTCACGCCGCGGATGACGATCCGCGAACAGTCCTGCAGCCAGATGCAGCCGGCGTAGTTGCCGTCGAGGTTGGCATTCTTGTCCCGGTTTCCGTCGAGGACAAGATTCTCGATCGCGATGTCGGTGATAGACTCACCGGTGACCAGCGGAAACAGGGTGGATGCCGTGGCGTTGCCATCGCGCCAGAAATTCTCGCGCAGCGCGCGGTCCAGTTTGAAACGGTTGCCTGTGCGAGCGACCATCGTGCGTTTGACGATGGCGTCAGCATTCTTTCCGGCCGCACGGCCTCGCAAGCATACGCCGTCGCCGATCTCAAATCCTGTTGCGTCGGCCAGCGTGATCTCCTGGTCGAACCAATCGCTGTCTTCGGCCAGTTTGGTGGTCGTCGAGGGTTCCTTGATCAGCACCGTCTCGGCGCCCGAGCCGACCAGACGAATATTCGATTGCAGAGTAACGGCGTTCCGCAGGCGATAGGTCCCGGGAAGAATCTTCACCGTGCCGCCGCCCAATCGCGCGACATAATCCACGGCCGATTGGATCGTACGAACATTGGTTCCGACCAAATCTGCATTTACCGGTCCGACAGTGATCGTTAACCGTTGGGCCCACTCCGGTTCGACCGCTGTGTCGCCGGAGGTCGCACGGGGATAAGTCACGATCGGCCGCTCATAATCCGATTCGGCGATCGCATTCCCGGATGTTGTTTTAACCAGTTCCCGTGCCCAAATCCGAACAGGATGCATTTGGAAATCCGGGTGCTCTTGGTCGTATCCCCTCGCATTGAAAAGCGTTATCAGGGTGAGGATACGACGGTCGGCCAGGGCGGCAAATCCGCCCTGCATCGCCCATTCATCCGAATGGTCAAAGGGAATCGGCTCAATCTTGCCTTCGCCTGAAGGATTCGAACTGCCGCACAGAAGGGTCGCGCAGATGGTTACTCCGATCGCGCAGGTCTTTTGGACGATTCCCTTGATGTGGAAAGGAAATGACGACCTATCATGGATTCTCGGATGAATCGCACTGCAACCCGACGGAAAAGGGATGCTCGTCGTTTCTCGGATGCCTCGACCGCCGGTACTCATTTCATGCCTCCTGATTTGTAGGGCCTCTCGTAAGAACCGCGGGATGAAACCCTGATACGGCTTTCAGTATATCGGCTCTCCAATTTATCGCAACGGCCACTTTGCCAAGATTCATTGCCTTTTTCTATTTCGTTCGTTTGACCGCAAGGCGCATTCGTGGTATGCTTGTATCCGTCGTGCTGTCGAAGAAAAATCGTCGAATTTATTTGAGGAGTACCCAGATGAAAAGTCGGCTTTGGATCGTCAGTATCTCTGTCGTTTTCTCATCTCAAATCCTGCTTGCTCAACCCCCGAAACATTCGGCCGTGAACCCCGAGCATCGGCATAGTTGGTGGACTGTCCGCAACGACGCCGTCAACGAACGGGTCAAACAGGGCCATGTCGATCTGATTCTCGTCGGCGATTCGATTACCCACGGCTGGGACAATGTTCCGTTGCTGTGGAACCAGTACTACGCCCCGCGCAACGCCGTCAACATGGGGTTCAGCGGCGACCGGACGCAACATGTTCTCTGGCGGTTCGATCATGGTCACCTTGATGGCATTTCCCCCAAGCTGGCGATCCTGATGATCGGCACCAACAACTCCAACGGCAACGACAACACGGCCGAGGAGATCGCCGATGGGATCATCGCCATCTGCAAGAAGCTCCAGACCCAATGCCCCCGCACCAAGATTTTAATCTTGGCCATCTTCCCGCGGGGCGAGTTCCCAAATCCCCAGCGGGAGAAGAACGCCAAGGCCTCTGAGCTGGCTTCCCGGATCGCCGACAATAAAACTATTTTTTATCTGGATATCAACGACAAATTCCTGACCCCTGAAGGAAAACTTCCCAAGGAGATCATGCCCGACTTCCTGCATCCCAACGAGGCCGGCTACAAGATCTGGGCCGAGGCGATTGAACCCAAGGTTGCCGAACTGATGGGTGACAAGAACCGCACCCAAGATCCCGACCCGATCGCCCTGTTCAACGGCAAGGATCTGACCGGCTGGAAGGCCGAGGGCGGCGCCAAGTGGACCGTCGTCGATGGGATGCTGGTTGGCACCCAGGGTGACAATAATGCCCCCGGCGATCTGTTCACCACGGCATCCTTCAAGGATTTCGATCTTACGACCGTGTGGCGCGCCGAATGGCCGTGCAACAGTGGTATCTGGTTCCGGTATCAGGGACCCGACAAGGCCTATCAGGCCGACATCCTGGAATGGAAGAATCCCGTATGCTGGTCGGGTACCTTCTATTGCCCCAGCAAGATGTTTTTGGCGATGAACACCGATGAAAAACTCGTCAACCGCGACGGCTGGAACACCATCCGTATCCGGACCCAGGGCAAACACACGCAGATCTGGCTCAATGACAAACAGGTCGCTGATGTTAACGACGACACTACCGATTCAGGTAAAATCGGTTTCCAGGTCCACCCGGGCGCCGAGTTCGGACCCATGAAAATCGTCATCAAGGATATCCGCATCAAGCCATTGGGGTAGGCGGCTGGAAAACCGAGGAAAGGATACGACAATGGTCCGCACATTATGGATGTGTCTTCTGGTTGGTATCGTCAGTGCGGTCATTCCCAGGGCCTCTGCCGAGCCGTGGATCGTCTTGGAAGGTCGCGATGGTCCGGGCAAGGGTAAGCACATTGTCTTTGTTACCGGTGACGAGGAATATCGCTCGGAAGAATCCATGCCCATGCTGGCCAGGATCCTGGCCGAACACCATGGGTTCAAATGCACGGTTTTATTTTCGATCAACAAAGACAACGGTCAGATCGATCCGACAACCGTGGATAACATTCCCGGTTTGGAAGCCCTCGACACCGCCGATCTGATGGTGATGTTCCTGAGGTTTCGGGAGTTGCCCGACGACCAGATGAAACGGATTCTGGACTATACCAATTCCGGAAAACCGATCGTGGGGCTTCGAACTTCGACGCATGCCTTCAATTACACCAAGCGTACCGACAGCCCCTATGCCCAATACAGTTTTCAGGATAAGACTATCGCGGGCGGCTACGGTCGGCAGGTATTCGGTGAGACATGGATCAACCATTACGGAGTCCATCAAAAAGAAAGTACCCGGGGCCTGATTGCACCAGGTATGGAAAATCATCCGATAGTACGAGGGATTGACGAAATCTGGGGGCCGTCGGATGTGTATGGATTAACGACGCTCCACGGTGATTGCAAGCCCCTGGTGATGGGACAGGTTTTGACGGGCATGAATCCGACCGACAAACCCAATCCGGATAAGCAGCTTGTCCCGGTTGCCTGGACCAAAAGCTTTACGGGAACGGCGGGCAAAACGGCTCGCGTGTTCACGACGACGATGGGACACGGAGACGATTTTAACAACGAGGGATTTCGCCGATTGATGGTAAACGCCTGTTATTGGGCGTTGGGGCTGGAAGACAGGATTCCGGCGCGGAGCAAGGTGGACATCGTCGGCACATACAATCCCAATAAGATCGGTTTCGGGGGACACAAAAAAGGTCTTTCCCCGGTCGATCTGAAACGCTGAATCAAGGAATCAAAACAAGACAGGCGCCGAATCCGCGGAGCATTTTGGCGCCTGTCTTTTGGTGTATTCGCAAACCGCTTAGCCCTTGGAAACCAGATCCGAGAATTTGGCCTTTTTGAGAATGGCGATGGCCTGCTCGGAGGCCTTGGCGCAAACCTGATCCATCCGGGCGGAAAACCGACTCTTTTTCGCCTGGCTGGCCAGCTCAAAGGAACGATGGAAAGGACCGTCCACCGCTTCGATAACCTCCAGCATGTTGAGGTCCTTGACCGGCTTGGCCAAAGAATAGCCGCCGGAGGGGCCCCGTTTGCTGCGGAGGATCCCGGCCCGGACAAGCTGATTCATGATCTTCAGCAGATACTCGATGGGAATGTCATATTCCTTGGAAATGATTTCTCCCTGAATCCATGTGTCGTTTTGTTTGGCCATGTAGGCCACGGCAATGAGGCCGTAACCGATGGATCTGCTCAGCATCATATCCGGTTCTCCTATTCAAATAACTCTGTTCCGCTGTTATCCGTAAAAAACGGACTGCCCTTCGGCCATCCACGCCGAATGAGCGAAATCATTGGGCCGAACGCCGATCGTACGGTCCATCGGGGGGATTATAGTGTATGTGCAAAAGGATTTCCAGTATTTTTATGGAGAAAAAGTCATTCTATTGCATTGAAGGGGAACTATAAATACAAGAGCCGATAATCCGCCAACAATCATTTGTGACAAGAGTCTATCGGAGATCGTGGCCCCTTTATGGATGAGGGGATTCCGGCCAGTCGCCGGAAAACACTTCCACGGCCGGTCCGGTCATATATACGCAGTCGTCCTGCTCCGACCAGTGGACATCCAGCGTTCCTCCCGGAAGACGAGTGTGCACAAGCCGCTGACACAATCCGTTCAGTACGCCCGCCACTCCGCAGGCGCAGGCCCCGGTCCCGCAGGCCAGCGTAATACCGCTGCCCCGTTCCCAGGTCCGGACGGTCAACTCGGTCGGCGTTTCAACCTTGACCAGGTGAACATTGATCCGCTGGGGGAACAACGCATGGCGCTCGACCCTCGGTCCCAGTTGCGACAAATCGATCGCGTCCAGATCCTCGACGAAGAAGACCGCGTGCGGATTGCCCATCGAAACACAGGTCATGCCGGATGAAAAACCTTCGATGGAAAACGGTTCATCGATGACCTGCTGCAGATCCAGCGCCACAGGGATTTGTCGGGCCTGCAGGATCGGCCGACCCATATTGACGCAGACGCGCCGGACCCGGCCGTCCGGTCCGACATCCAGCCCGACAGTTAAAATTCCCCGGCCGGTTTCAATCCGCAAAGAGGCCTCAAAGGTGGCTTGTCCCGGCAATGACAGATGCGTTCCGGCATCCACCAGATGATGGTCGTATATGTATTTGGCCACGCAGCGAAGGCCGTTTCCGCACATCTCGGATTCGGAGCCGTCGGCGTTGAACATCCGCATCCGGGCATCGGCCACGGATGATGGACAGATCAGGATCAAGCCGTCGGAGCCGACGCCAAAGTGGCGGTCGCTGATGCGCACGGCCAGATCGGCGGGATTTTCCACCCGCTGCGAAAAGCAATCGACATACACATAGTCATTGCCAAGCCCCTGCATTTTTGTAAAACGCATATTCTCCCATTCCTTTCGGGCAACAGTGTACTCGATTTCCGTGAATTCGACAAGACCCGGCCGAACGAAAAGGCATGGTTTTGGAGATCCATTACTCAGGAAGAGGACAAGTGATATGCGATTTCGCCCAGACCGACGGAGATGTGCTCGTTGCGGACGAACACATCAGGCGGCACCTGTAAGGGGGTGGGAGAAAAGTTCCAGATGGCCCGAATCCCGGCCTCCACCAGCTCGTGCGTCAGAATCTGGGCGACAAAGGCCGGACAGGCCAGGATCGCGATGCGGATCTTCCGCTGGCGGATGAAGGATTTCATGTCGTCGGTGGACAGAATCGTTAGACCGGCGATCGTACTCCCGATTTTGCGGGGGTCGTTGTCGAATAAACCAACCATTTCCAGGCCCAACTCCCGCAAATCGCGGTAAGCGACCAACGCTCCGCCCAATCGACCCACGCCCACAACCACGGCTTTCAGCGTCCGGTCCAACCCCAGAAATTCACAAATGCTTTTCAGGATTTGGCAACGGCGAAAACCGGCGTTCGGCCGGCCTTTGACCCCGATAACGGCCAAGTCCTTGCGGACCTGCGTATCGTCCACGCGGAACTGAGCCGCCAGGTGCGAACTGGAAATCCACTCGATCATCGGATCGTATTTGCACAAACAAATGTAATAGTGCATCAACCGTTCCAGGACCGTATGGGTCAGAAGACGCCGAGTCCTTCGAGGCCGGGAGACGACGCGATTCCTTCGGGACTTGTTGCCAAGGGATAATCGTTTTGTCTTGTTCATACGGACTCCGAAATGCGGGGCGACCCAATTCGTTCTTTTTATCACGAATTCCAAGAGGGCATTGTATCGACCCGTCGAAAAAAAGAAAACCCCGAGTTTCTATTATTCTTGTGAGCCCGGAAATTCGGATCGTCCCTCCCCCCTCGGAAACGCAACGGTTTTGGAAAGACCCGTTCCCCCGGGATTTCCCCACGGTACAAGCCGATTCGGGAGTTCGTGAAAATTTTCTCGATTCTCAAAAATTTCCTTTACCGTCATGCCCGGAGTCTGTAAGATATCCCTTCTTTTCTTCTGCCGCGGAGGGCGGCGGGAAAAGGGAGCGAAGGGCCGGCAATCACCGGCCTGCTACAACGCGAAATCGCACGAGGAATCGGATTTACGGAAAGGTGACTCATGAACGAAACCAAAACCGTGGTCCAGGAAATCTGTCGCTCGGTCAACCACGACCGAACGCGGATGATGGACATCATCACGCAGGTGCAGTCCCGTTTGGGATGCGTATCCTCGGAGGCCATTGACCTGATCGCTACCCAGGTTCATTGCAAACGAGTGGAGGTGGAAAGCGCCGCGTCGTTCTATGCCTTTTTGTCCCGTACCCCCAAAGGCAAGGTGGTCATCCGACTCTGTAACGATATCGTAGATCGGATGAACGGCGCCGACGCGGTAGCCCAGGCCTTTTCCAGTGAATTGGGCATCGGCTTTGGCCAGACCACTCCCGATGGAAAGATTACGCTGGAATTCGCTCCCTGCATCGGTATGTGCGACCAGGCGCCGGCGGCGTTGATCAATCAGGAGGTCTTTACCTACCTGTCCACCGACAAGGCCCGCGAAATCGTTCGGGAGTTGAAAAAACACGGCGATCCGAAAAAAATCACCCACCGTCTCGGTGACGGGAACAACGCTCACGAACTCGTCCGTTCGATGGTCCACAACGGCATTCGAAAAAAAGGTCCGGTGATTTTTGCCGAACACGACCCCGGCAAGGCCGCCGGCCTCAAAAACGCCCTTGCGATGAGTCCGGTGGAGGTCATCCGCGAAATCAAGACCGCCCGTCTCCGTGGCCGCGGCGGCGCAGGATTCCCCGCTGGGATGAAGTGGGAATTCACTCGTGGGTCCGAGGGCGCCAAAAAATTCGTGATCTGTAATGCCGATGAGGGTGAACCCGGAACCTTTAAAGACCGCGTAATCCTCACGGAAAGGGCCGATCTGGTTTTCGAAGGCATGACGGTTGCCGGATACGCCATCGGCGCCGAATATGGAATTCTGTATCTCCGAGGCGAATACGCTTATTTACATGCTTTGCTTGAAAAAGTACTTGCCGACCGTAGAAAGAGCGGCTTTCTGGGTAAGGATATCTTCGGCAAGAAGGGATTCAATTTCGATATCCGGATCCAAATGGGTGCCGGTGCCTATGTCTGCGGCGAGGAAACGGCCCTGATTAGTTCCTGCGAAGGTCTTCGCGGCGATCCGAAAAACCGTCCGCCGTTTCCGGCCCAGAAAGGGTATCTCGGCCATCCGACTTCGGTCAACAATGTCGAAACTTTCTGCTGTGCCGCCCGTATTATGGAAAAGGGTGCCGCCTGGTTTGCCGAGGTCGGCTCCAAAGGAACGCCCAGCACCAAGCTCCTCAGCGTCAGCGGCGATTGTACGGGCCCCGGGGTGTATGAATTCCCGTTCGGCCTGAAGGTGCGAGACCTGCTGCGGGAAGTGGGCGGCGAGAACGCTCAGGCCGTTTTGGTGGGCGGACCCTCCGGTCAGTTCATCGGCCCCAAAGACTTTGATCGTGTCATTTGTTACGACGATCTCGGAACCGGGGGGGCAGTGGTTATTATTGGTCCTGAACGGGATTTGTTGGATATTGTGCATCAATATTTGGAATTTTTTATCGAAGAAAGTTGTGGATACTGTACGCCGTGCAGAGTGGGTAATGTCTTGCTCAAACAACGGCTTGAAAAATTACTCGATGGCAAAGGCGAACCACAGGATCTTGACGCTCTCAAAGATCTGGGCGAAACGATCAAATTGACCAGTCGTTGTGGGTTGGGTCAGACTGCGGCCAATCCGGTACTGACGACGCTGAAAAATTTCCGCCCGGTTTATGAAGCCCGCGTCAAGCCCAGAGCCGACAAGATGGAGCCGACTTTTGATATTCACAAGGCACTGGCACCTGCCGAGACGATCGCTTCCCGCAAGTCCGTGATCTACAACCACTAAGACAAGGATAGACCATGAGTCAGGAAATCACATTTACGATTGACGGCGTCGAGGTCAAGGGAACCAAAGGCCAGACGATCCTGCAAGCCGCCGATGAGGCCGGGATCTATATCCCGCGGCTATGTAATTTCAAAGGCCTGACCCCTCACGGCAGTTGCCGCGTTTGTACGGTCCTGGTCAACGGCCGTCCTCAATCCGCCTGTACCCAGCCGATTGCCCCGAATGCCATAGTTGAAGCCAACACCCCCGAACTGAACGCTCATCGCCGTAATCTCATTGATATGCTGTTCGTCGAAGGCAATCACTTCTGCATGTTCTGCGAAAAAAGCGGCAACTGCGAACTGCAGGCCATGGCCTACCGGTTGGGGATCTTGGCGCCCAAGTACCCGTTCCAGTTTCCCATCCGGGATGTGGATGCCTCGCACCCCGATGTCTTTATCGACCGGAACCGCTGTATCCTGTGCGGCCGTTGCGTGAGGGCTTCTCGGGAGCAAGACGGAAAAGTGTGCTTTGATTTTGTCGGCCGTGGCCCCCATAAGCGAGTCGCCGTCAATGCCGAGGAAAAACTGGCCGATACGAACCTGGATGTCAAAGACAAAGCCGTGGAGGCCTGTCCCGTCGGCGCCATCCTCAAAAAACGCGTCGGGTATGCCGTCCCCGTCGGCCAGCGAAAATTTGATCATCAACCCATTGGGGCCGATATTGAGGCCCTTCGGACTCAAGCCAAGTAAAAGGAATCCACCATGGCAAAACCTAAAGTTGCAACGGCATCACTGGCGGGTTGTTTCGGCTGTCATATGTCGATCCTCGATATCGACGAACGGATCCTGGATCTGATCGAGTTGGTGGATTTCGACAAATCCCCCGTGGATGATATCAAAAAATTCACCGGCCGTTGCGCTATCGGCCTGATCGAAGGCGGCTGCTGTAACGAGGAAAATGTCCACAACCTCCAGGAATTTCGTAAGCACTGCGATATCCTGATCGCCCTGGGCGATTGTGCCGTAGATGGCGGGATCCCCGCCATGCGAAACGGCATGCCCCTGAAGGAATGTCTGGACGAAGCGTATCAGAACGGACCGACGGTCTATAATCCCGGCGGCATCACCCCGAACGATAAAGAGATCCCGCTGCTGCTGGATAAGGTTTATCCGTTGCATCACATTGTCAAAATCGACTATTTCCTGCCCGGATGCCCTCCGTCGGCGGATACGATATGGAAGGCGCTGGTGGCGTTGTTGACCAACAAGCCGCTGGAACTGCCCTATGAACTGATCAAGTATGATTAATCCTTCGGGGGATAATATGACCAATACCATGACCGATCCAAAACGAATTATCATCGAGCCGGTGACCCGCGTCGAGGGGCACGGCAAGGTATCGATCCTTCTGGACGAAAACAACAAAGTCAAGCAGGCCCGTCTGCACATTGTGGAGTTTCGCGGGTTTGAACGGTTTATTCAGGGCCGTCCGTTTTGGGAGGTTCCGGTGCTGGTCCAGCGGCTTTGCGGTATCTGCCCCGTCAGCCACCATCTGGCCGCAGCCAAGGCGATGGACTTGATCGTCGGCGCAACCAAGCTGACCCCGACAGCCGAAAAAATTCGCCGTCTGATGCATTATGGACAGATGCTCCAGTCGCATACCCTGCACTTCTTTCATCTGGTTTCACCGGATCTGTTGTTCGGATTCGATGCCGATCCAACTATTCGAAATGTCATCGGCGTGGCCAAGAAGTTCCCCGAGCTGGCCAAGCAGGGCGTGCTGATGCGAAAGTACGGCCAGGAGATCATCAAAGCCACGGCCGGCAAAAAGATCCATGGAACCGGCGCCATCCCCGGTGGTGTGAACAAGAATCTTTCGATCGAGGAACGGGATGGTTTTCTCAAGGAAGTCGAGCAAATCGTGTCTTGGGCCCAGAATGCCCTCAAGATCGCCAAGGACTACACCACCCAGCATCTCGAAAAGCTCGCCCCATTCGGCTCATTCGATTCCAACCATCTGGGCCTGGTCCGCAAAAACGGACAGATGGATCTCTATGATGGCGTACTTAAGGCGGTTGATTCGCAGGGGAATGTGATTTTTGACCAGGTCGATAACCAGGACTATGCCAAGTACATCGCCGAAGAAGTCCGAAGCTGGTCTTATATGAAGTTCCCCTTCATTAAGTCCATCGGCCCCGAAAAGGGCTGGTATCGCGTCGGTCCGCTGGCTCGTGTCAACATCTGCACCTCGATCGACACCCCATTGGCCGAGGCCGAGCGGAAGGAATTTATGGCATTAACGGGTGGAAAACCCAACAATGTCACATTGGCCTACCACTGGGCCAGGATGATCGAAAACCTGCACTCCATCGAGGTTATCCGTAACCTGCTTCACGACAAGGATCTGCAGGGCAAGGATCTGGTGGTTACCGGCAAGCGCCGCGAAGAAGGCGTTGGTATCGTCGAGGCCCCGCGCGGCACCCTGTTCCACCATTACCGCGTCAACAAGGACGACCAGGTCACGATGGCCAATCTGATCGTTTCGACCACCAGCAACAACGAGCCCATGAACCGGGCCGTCGAAAAGGTGGCCAAGGATCATCTCAGCGGCGTGCAGATCACCGAAGGGCTCCTCAACCATGTGGAGATCGCCATTCGGGCGTACGATCCGTGCCTGTCTTGCGCGACCCACGCGCTGGGCCAGATGCCGCTGACAGTCAATCTGTTCGACGCGCAGGGGACGCTGCTTGACACCCGATCGCGGTAAGAAGCCGGCGCTTCCCCGGATCCTGGTCTTTGGCTACGGCAATCCGAGCCGACAGGATGACGGGCTGGGCCCGGCGCTGGCCGCGACCGTCGAAGCGATGGACCTGCCGGGCGTAATGGTGGATTCGAATTATCAGTTGACCGTCGAGGATGCCGCGACGGTGGCCGAATATGATGCGGTGGTCTTTGTCGATGCCGCGACGGAAGGCGATGAGCCCTTTTCGTTTGAACCGATCGTACCAAAGTCGAATCCGAGTTTCAGTACCCATAGCGTGCGGCCGGAAGCGGTCATGAGTCTGGCTTACGAGTTGTTCGACGCCAAAACGGCGGGCTTTCTGCTGGCGATCCGCGGGTATGCGTTTGAGCCGTTTGTCTCGGAACTGACTGAGAGGGCTGGACAAAACCTTCGGGAAGCGATAGAATTTCTGTCGGCGGCGATCCGGGCCGGACGCCTTCGGACAGGCCGGTAAAAGTATTACATCCAAGGGAGACAGTTATGCAGAACGGAAAATTCGTGATCCTGGCGATCGACGACGACCTGGATTTTTGTCAGGCCATACGAACCCTGCTGGAGGCCAACAATTACATCATGGTCGAAGCCCACACCGCCGAGGAAGGTCTGAAAAAATACAAAGACGCCAAGCCCGACCTGATCCTGGTGGACCTGATGATGGAAGAGGTCGATGCCGGCGCCAACTTCGTCAAGGAACTCAAGTTGCTCAACAACACCACGCCCGTCTTTCTGCTCAGCGGTGCCGGAGACGGCATGAGCCAGACCACCGACTACACCCAGCTCGGATTCAGCGGTGTCTTCCAAAAGCCCGTGACGCCCAATCGTCTGTTGGGCGTGTTGCAGGCCAAGCTCAAACGCTGATCGAAATCGCTTCGAACTTCGAGTCTGCCGCGGGCACAAGCGTCGTCCTCGTTGCCGCGGCAGATTTTTTGTTTGGTGGGTACTCCTCCGGATTGATAGGAAAGGATACTTATGCTGATCGTTCATGTCTTCGTTCAGGTAAAAGCGGACAAGATCAACGATTTCATCGCCGCCACTTCGGAAAACGCCCGGAACAGCGTCTGCGAACCTGGTATCGCTCGTTTTGATATCATCCAGCAGCAGGATGATCCGACCCGGTTTGTGCTGGTGGAGGTCTATCGCGATTCGCAGGCCCCCGCGCGCCACAAGGAAACGCCCCATTATAAGCGGTGGCGTGACACGGTTGCCGACATGATGGCCGCTCCGCGCACGGCTGTCAAATACGAGAATATCTTTCCGGGTGATTCGCTGTGGGATATGCCTAGGCCCTCTTGTGGGTGACCCTATGCAATTCGAGTTTGCCACGGCGGGGAAGATTGTCTTTGGCTGCGGGGTTGCGGTACAGTTGCCGGATCTGGTTAAATCCTTTGGCCGGCGCGCGATGGTCCTGACGGGCCGCGATTCACGGCGGCATACGGCGATTCTGAATTCGCTGGCCGCCGCGGGAATATCGATTAAAACTTTTTCGATTCCCGGCGAACCAACGGTCGCGATTGTGACCGATGCAATCGACGCCACGCGACAATCCGGCAGCGAGGTCGTTGTCGGACTCGGTGGAGGCAGCGTGATTGATGCAGCCAAGGCCGTCGCCGCGATGCTCACCAATCCCGGTGTGATCGAGGATTACCTCGAAGTCGTCGGCGCCGGAAAATCCATCACAGTCCCCGCCGCGCCCTGCATCGCCGTCTCCACCACGGCGGGAACCGGCTCAGAGGTCACGCGAAACAGCGTGATTGGCGTTCCCGAACGCAAAGTCAAGGTGAGTATGCGAAGCCCGCTGATGCTGCCGCGAGTCGCACTTGTGGATCCTCAGTTGATGCTCGCGCTCCCGAGGGGAGTCACCGCCTCGACCGGCCTGGACGCCATCACCCAACTGCTCGAAGCGTTTGTCTGTACCCGCGCCAACCCGATGACCGACGCCGTCTGCCGCGAAGGATTGCAGCGCGGCGGTCGATCCCTTCTGCGGGCCTGGCGCAATCCGAATGAAATAACTGCGCGCAAAGATATGTCGCTGGCGGCCTTGTTCAGCGGCATCGCCCTGGCCAATGCCGGCCTTGGCGCAGTGCACGGACTGGCCGGACCGTTGGGTGGAACCATTGACGCGCCGCACGGCGCGATCTGCGCGCGGCTGTTGCCTCTGGTTGTCGAGGCCAATGTATCCGCCCTGCGAAATCAGGCGAAGGGATCGTCGGCACTGGCCCGTTACGATGAGGCCGCGGCGTTGCTCACCGGCGATCCAGACGCCCGATGCGATCAGTTGATCGAATGGATTGGGGACTTGTGCGAACAAGTGAAGATCCCCGCCCTGTCCCGATACGGCCTGACGGAAAACAAATTCCCGGTCCTTGTGGCTGCAGCGCAGCAAGCCAGCAGCATGAAGGCCAACCCCGTTGCACTCACACCAGAAACCTTGACGGCGATTCTTCGCAAGTCGCTTTGACGATTACTTTCCTTGAATCGCAAACGACAATTGGCTTTCGCCCACAGCTCCGAAATCGCCTCGCAGTTGAACCGACCCCGCCGGAATCTTGCCATCGCTGGAAGGCGCAATTGTCAGTTTGGTCTCAAATCGCTGGCGATCCATCGGCCCGATCTTCATCGACCATTCTTTCGGTTCCAGCTTCCAATCATCCGGAAGTTTCTTGAGTTTGACAGTCCCTTCTGCGGCCGCATCGGAAAAATTATAGGCGTACATCACCAGCGGCGTTTCCTGGCCGGCCGGAATCTGGTACTCGAATCCCTGCGACCATTCGATCGGAGCAATTTTGACGCGCAGTTTGATTGGTATTTGAACCTGCAGCACAACCGGCGATATCGTTTGAATTTTCTCTTGCGTTTGACCCTTCGGCGGAATCCCGCTTATCCCCGGTTGCGAACAAACCACAAACACCGCTGCCCCTCCAATCTGTTGCGGCCGATCAATCGGGCGACCCAGATAATCATACACCTGGTCAATCTTCAGGGTTTCCGGCAGCGGCCAAGGGGCGGTGGTCTTGTTGCGATCATTCCAGTCCACCGGCTTTTCTGCCCATAACACGATCACCTGCCGATCCTTGCCATCGGGACAAGCGTTGAAAACATACACCTTTACATTCGGTTGATCCGGCATCGGCCAGATCGACACAAACTTCGCGCCCGCCAACAACCGTCCAACGGCGGCCAGCGCCACATACGCCGGCCGCGGAGTGAAATCCTTTCGCAACAGGCCGAATTGCGTGTGGTTGAATTCCTCCGCGAAATTTCCGAGGATGAACTGGAAATGCCGCGTGCACCCGGCCGACAAACTGCACGCGTAGGCCTGGGCGATGTAGCGGGCCTTATGAAGTTCGTTTTCCGGCGATTGCTCGTACCACGGCCCTTTGGTCTCGTATCGGATTCCCCGGTCCGCTTCCGTCACCCACAGCGGTTTGGCGCCTGCGGCCGCCCTTGCCGGATCCCACAACTGGGCGTAATCGTGATGCCACTCATAAGTATGGATATTGTAGGTATCGTAATACGGATAAGCGCCGTTATCTTCCAGTCCCTGCGCGTGTTGCCGCGTCGGCAGGGTTGTATAGACATTCCAGCCGACAATCACATCGGGGTCGCCCGCCTTGAAGCCCAGATAAGCCGCCTTTTGCAGCGAGCACATCTCATCGACGGTATGGCCTCCGAACATCTCGATGTTCGCCTCGTTCCACGGTTCCCATGCGTGGACTTTGCCATGGAACCGTTGAGCCATCATTTTGCAGAAGACAAACATGTCCCGGAGATCCCGAGGGAAATATTTCGTCGTGTTATTGCCGTCCAGCGTCTTGTCGCCCGCCCATTCCGGCGATAAATGAAACACCTGCAGGACGCGCAAGCCCGCGTCGGCCTGGATCTGGGCAACGCGATCATAATTGTTTGGCGGAGCAAATTGTCTTCGCTGCGGTTCCATCTCCCTCCAGGTGATCCGGTCGCGGATCCAGTTGACGCCGGCCAGCGTGGCCAGGTTGGCGTGAATCCTCTGTTCGGGGGGGTTGTCCTTGGCAAACCAAGCCATGGCCGTATCGATACAGACCGGTGAATCCAACGGCGTCGGCGCGGCCAGTTTTTTCAGGACGGCCGCAGTCGTCCAGCCGGCCGGTTTCCTGTCGGTGTCGGCAAATTCCAGCCGATACCAACCGATTCCAAGCTTACCGATAGCGATGGATTCTAAGCGGACACCAAACTGCAAGACCGGTCCCTCTTTAACCTTGTTGTGCGCATCATCGTAGAGAATCCAGCTTGTCGCGGTCTGCGGAATATCCGGCCCGACGCGGATGGAAACCGATTCGCCCTCAAGATAAATATTTCCGGGATGATCCGGAAGCGGTTCCGGAATCGTCCGCTCGATTACGGGAAGCCCTTTCTCCGGATCGTCAGGAGGCAAAACAGCCGAACTCAATCCGCCGAATAACAACATTGCATGAAATCCGATAACGGCCTGTACAAACATGACCTCTCCTTCTACATTATTGTACGGTGTTCAGGTTCTCCGGAAGAATGACATCCAGTTCCGCGATCGATGCGAATTTTTGGCCGTCAATCCCCTTGAGTGCTACAAAGCGGACATATCGTCCGTTTACGGGCTTGGCAAAGGAGATCGTCTGGCGGCTGTTATTACGGGCGAACGATCCGTGATGAACGGCGTTGCCCCAGTTGGCCGGATCGTCGGATACATATACCTCATATTCGCTGATCCAGCCATTGCGCATGTCCTGCCGCGGCAGATACGACAGCCCGTGGATCGGGACGCTTTTGCCCAGATCGATCGAAAGCTCGTGGGGGTAATCCGGCTGATTGGGTTCATATTGTGTGTGCCAAATCGTCATTGGGTTTCCATCGATGCCTTTGGCCGCTTCAAAGCCGGGCGCCTCGCTATCGGCGCCGAGGATCTTGCCTCCGAGCGCCCGCATTCCCCATGCCGGGGCAAACAACAACTTGACCTGTCCGACACTCAATTCAATGGCCGGATTGAACCTCGACGAGTTCATGTAACCCAGAATGCTCTTGAGCATCTGTCGTTCGACCGGCCGGTTTGAGAGGTCGCCGCCCAGGTCGATGCCGCTTAAAATCATCTTTCCCTTCCCGACCCTGGCCTCAAAGACCAATCCAAGGCGGCGATTGGTGAACCAGTCATCGACGACCTGCACGATCGGCCGCAACTTGGGTGGAAGGTCGTTCATGATGATCGGCTGCGAATCCCGGACCAGATACCACCATTGCCAGTTGCTGTGATACTCGGTTGGAAAATGCGACAATGCCGGATGTTTTGGATCACACAGAATTCCCAGCGTGTGCGGGGCCTGCCGCGCGGTCCAGGCCGTATTCCAGAAGATGCTCGAAAAACCGATCTGGACTTTTCCGGACTTGTCACCACGGACCGTATCCGCCGCCGGGACCAATAGCACGCTCTCGCCGCTGTCCAGCGCTTTAATCGTCTGCGCGTCGAACTTTGAAACAATGCGGACCTTTTCGGCGTCGATCTTCTGAGTTTCCGGATAGACCCAGACATCCCAGTCGTTGGCGTATTCGGTCCCTTCGATCCCCACTTCCAGATTCAGCTTCCGCGCCGCAGTTTCATTTTTCAGTGGCACATCAATCGCGCCCAGCGCAATTCCATTTCCGATGGCGATATCCATCGGCGCAAAAACGCCGGAGGCATAAGTTGACTTGTCCTCTGCACGAAGATTCCACTTGACCTTGGCTTTTTCCAATTGCCTGGGTCCGAAGTGCGCGATCTCCACATCTGCATGGAAGGTCTCGCCGCCGGTCCAGACGCGCTTGCTCATCCTTGCCAGCGGCACCGTCTCGCAGCAGAAACGATGATACTCAGCCGGGCTGACATAGCCCTTTTGTCCCCAGAATGGATCGAGCACGCCGACCAGCGCCGTGCCCTGCCCGGGAAAATCATGCAGATCGAGCAGTTGAAATCCCCCGTCGCCCGGCGTGCGCAGGAGCGATTCGATGTCTTCCTTGTAGCAAAGCGTCTGCAGTTTGCCGGAAGCCATCAGAAAATCGTGCGCCTGATCCAGCATGTGATTGGCCGTCAGCGTGTCGCGGAAGATCTCGAAGTTGTAGGCCTTCAGTACGCCGTCGTATTTTTTGATCTCGTCGAAGTTCGGATATGCGCACCACTGGCCGATCTCATGGCTGACCGTCGGCACCGAATACCGTTCGATGATCTTACGATAATCCGTCGTCGTCTCCGGCGCCTTGGCGTTGATCCGGCTGGCAAGGCCATTGCCCCAGGCCTGGATTCTCGGCTCGGGCGTGCTGTTGTACTGGTTCTGCGGCAGGATCGGCCAGCCCGCGGCGCTGGTATAGAGTCGACGATTGTCTTTGGCCTTCCAGGAGTCAACAAGCCCGCCGAGATATTCATTCTGTTTTTTACCGCCGGGTTCGTTACCGTAAGCCATCATGCAAAACGATGGATGATTGCCGTACGCCTTTAAAATTCGGTCTGCCTCCAGCCGAAGAAATTCATCCTGCGGCTTTCCGTCGCCGACTGCTGTCCACGCGCCGCACTCGACATGATAATATACCCCGACCCTGTCGGCGGCTGCAAACGCCGCTTGCGGCGGGCACCACGAATGGAACCGCAGATGATTCAGGCCATGGGCTTTGGCCACTTTGAGGATTCTCTCCCATTCGGCGACATCTGTCGGCGGATAACCCGTTTTGGGAAAGATAGCGCACTCCAATGTCCCACGCAAATAGGTCTTGCGCCCGTTAATGGTGAACTGGGTTCCTTCGGATCCGAATTTTCGCATTCCAAAAGAAGTGACCTTCTCGTCCCTGAACTTCCCGGCCTCCAATGCCACTTTCATCCGATACAGGTTCGGATTGAACTCATCCCACAATTGCACATTGTCGCCCATGGGATAATCGATTTCGACGGTTGTCGGCCCGGCGATGACGACATCCTGGGTCAGAAGCGAAGACCGACGGCCGCCCTTCATCGGTTCAGCGACCAGTTCCAGTTTCCCATGCAGTTGCACGCCGCTCCGAGTTGCTGCGGTGATGCAAACCCTGGCGATTTTTTTCGTTACATCCGGATAGACCTGAACATCGTCGATCCAGACCGGATCGCCGGCTCGTAATTCGATTTTTCCGACAATCCCGTTCCAGTTGGATTGCGTGTGGTCCGATACACTGTGCGCATTGACGCCGACATCGATCTTGACGGTGTTGTCCACCCGCACCACCAGCCGATGCCGACCGGGAGTCAGAATTCCCAAATCATATTCATGGGGCGTGCTCAAGGAATTCCGCATGCCAATCTTTTTGCCATCGACCCACAGGGTTGTTTCCCAATGGCATCGTTCCAGGAACAACACAATTCGTTTCCCTTTCCACCCCGATGGGATATTCACTTCCCGCGCGTACCAAGCCGGTCCGACATAGTGTTTGACGGGCGTCAGCCAGAAGGGGACCTTGACCTGCCCTTCCTTTCGATAGGGCGCATACTGTTCCTCCGTGAACCACGAACGATCGACAATCTGCCCCGTCCAGGCCGTATCGACACGGATATCGTCACCGTATCCGGCCTGAGTCGTTGATCCCGGAAGCCGGATCGTCTGGCCGACCGCCGCCATTTCGTCCGGGGTTCCCGCGCCCTGGGGATCCAATCGGAAGTTCCATGAGCCGGACAGGTCGATTGTGTTTGCGTTCTGGCATCCGGCCAGGATTATTACGGCCAGGGGTACTGCCGTGATCCACGCGATCGATTTCATGCGATCTCCTTTTTTATCGTTGGCTTTCCGATTCAGGTTGCCCTTCAAACACAAGACCCCCGCCCGGAGGCGAGGGTCTTGGCGTGATTCCTTTCACCCACAAGGCCATCCTGTCAAGTTCGTTTTACAACTTCAGGTCGGGATTACCCGGGCCGAAGTGCTTGAGCATGACAATCGGGTCGGTCTGGCTCGGATTGGTGATCGTAACTCCTGCTTTGGCGGCGCTTTCGCTGACGAAAAATTCATCCTGTGTCAATTGTCCATAGCGAATCATCGTAGGCGTCTCGATATCCCACACGCCCATCCTGCCATGACCCTGCATCATGATGAATCCGTAGGCGGCGCTGTCTTTAATCGTCACCGTTCGTCCCGGCAGGACCGTCAGTTCCTTGGCGCTGAAGGCATCGGACTTGTAGCAGATCCAGTTGTCGATATATCCGGCCTTCTGCATCTGCTTGAGCGGCTCTACGGGCAGCGGGGCCATGAATCGGTTTTTGGCAAAGTCCGGATCGACATTCAGATCCCAGTCGATCACCTCCAGCAGCCAGTCCACATCATTGACGCGTTTCTTGGGCGTGTCCTTCCAAAGCAGTTCCTTTGGTACGACCGTGGTTCCCGCCAGCGATTGATACATCGAGAACACATCCGATGCCTTCTGCGGCTCGTAGGTGCACAAACTGCCCGGGGCGTGCAGCACGCCCGGCGGGACATCCCAGCCGGTCCCGGGCTGGAGTCTGTACGCGCGGGAAATGTTGGTGATCTTGTTGTCGCCTTTCCAGAAATCCTCCAGGCACTGCCGGACCTGCTTGCGCGTCACATCGGGATTGAGGCCGAAAAAGGTGTACGGGAAATCGCCGCCGTGGTTGTTAACCTGCGGCGGGAAGAAATAGGCCTCGGGTTTTCCGAGCTGGCCGGTCAGTTTGGCGTGCTTGTCGCGATGATGGATATGATGCGGCAGCGGGCCCTGGTTGTCGAAGAACTTCGAATACATCGGCCACCGCTTGTACTGCTTCCAGATTCGATCGCCGATCAGTTGGCCCTTGAGACTGTCCACCGCATCCCGAAGGAGAACCTTCTCGGTTTTGGAGCCATTTTGAAAAACGATGAAACTCAGACCTTCGTTGGGGCTGGTAAGCGGTCCATTGTCGGCCGGAGTTGTCGAGGCGAACCACCTTTCGTCGATCCCGCCCCGAACGCCGCCCATTGCGTAATAGTCATCCGGGTGCAGTTTGATCCGACGGCCGGGAATGCAAAACGACCGTGGGACCCAGTTGGGGGCCAGGCGTACGATACCGTCGCCCTGTTCCAGCGCATTTTCCGCGATTCGTTTGGATGATGCTGGCATACGATTTTCCCTTTCAGGGTAAATGTTGAACAACGATTACCGCGGGACTTTCTCCCACGACTTGTTTCGTGCGGATTTCAGGACAGCGTCGCAGACCTGCTGCGTGGCCAGGGCCTCGCGGAAGGTCGGCGAAGCCGGCTTGCCGTCGGCCATGCCCTGGAGGAAGTCGGCCGCCTGATGCACGAAAGTGTGCTCGTAACCGATCTGCAGGCCCGGCACCCACCACTTGTCCATATACGGCATGTCGCCGTCGGTGACATGAATGCTCCGCCAGCCGCGAACAATGGAATCGTCGCGATGATCGAAATAGCTCAGCCGGTGCAGGTCATGCAGGTCCCAGGCAATTGAGGCGTTCTCGCCGTTGATCTCAAAAGTATAAAGGGCCTTGTGGCCGCGAGCGTATCGAGTCGATTCAAAATTACCCAGCGAACCATTGTCGAACCGACAGAAGAAGGTGCAGGCGTCGTCGATGCCGACCGGCTCAACCTTGCCGGTATCGATATTCATCCGTTCCTTGACAAAGGTTTCCGTCGTCGCGCAGACGGTGTTGATCGGCCCGTTATGCCACATAGCCGTGTCGATGCAGTGGGCCAACAGATCGCCGGTCACGCCGGAACCGGCCGCTTTGACATCCAGCCGCCAGGTGGCGATGCCGCCCTGCGGAACCTTGGCCGAGATCGTCCAGTCCTGCAAAAAGTTAGCGCGATAGTGGAAAATCCGGCCGAGCCGCCCTTCGTCGATGAGTTTTTTGGCCAATGTCACGGCCGGAACGCGGCGATAATTGAACGACACCATGTTCGCTACGCCGGCCTTTTCGACCGCATCGACCATTGTCTTGGCTTGTTCGCTGTTGAGGGCCAGCGGTTTTTCGCACAGGATGGCTTTGCCGGCCGTGGCTGCGGCGATGGCGATCTCCGCGTGCACATTGTTCGGCACGCAGATATCGATCACATCGATATTTTTGTCCTCGACGACTTTGTGCCAGTCGGTCGTCCAGGTCTTGTAACCCCATCGTTCGGCGAAGGCCTTGGACTTATCTTCTTCCAGCCCACAGATCGTCTGCAGGACCGGCTCATATGGAATATCAAAAAAGTTTGAGACCTTGCGATAAGCATTCGAGTGGGTCCGGCCCATAAACCCAAAACCGATAAGGCCGATGTTGAGTTTCTTCTTTTTCATTGGATCGCCTCCATTACGGATGGTTGCCGTCGTCGGCTCAACCGTATTTCTTGTTCAGTTCATCCACGGCCTTTTTGCACGCCGCCGTTACCGGCCAAGCGTCCGGCCAGAAACACAGATCGATCGTCCACCAGTTATGGCCCATATCGTTTTGGGCCAGTTCCGGGAGCAACTTGTCAAAGTCCACTTTTCCGGCCCCGAACGGCGCGTGCGTCGAGGTTTCGTCGCCGTGAAGCGTGCCGTCCGAATCGATCAAGTGGATGTGATTGATCTTGCCCCGCAGCTTCTTGGCCAGTTCCATCACGCCGCCCTTGAGCGTCTCTTTTTTGCCGTCCTGGCGGGCGCCCTCGACGGCCACCATGTATCCATGACAGGCGTCAAAGAGCACACCGAAATTCTTCTCGCCGACTTCCTCGACGATCCCGACAATATCCGACGGTTTGTTGAACGCAAAACCCGGCTCGAATTCCCAAGTCACCCGGATTTTCTTGGCCGCGGCTTCCTTGGCACAGGTCTTCCAGGTATCGACGACGCGCTTGCGAGCCGTCTTGCGATCGACCTTCTCGAAGATCGTCGGCGGCTGGACAGTGTCCACGCGGATCGCGTCGATTCCCAGGTCCATGCAGAACTGCAGGTTTTTGCGGAACTCGTTGATATAGGGAGTCGTGTCTTCGGCGTCGATTAAATGCTGGCTCCACAAATTTGCCGCCAGTCCCGACCAGCCCAGCCCCAGATTTTTCATCTGGTCGCGGCAGGTCTTTCGCTGCTCGGGCGTCTTCAGATCATCCGGATTCGGATGGGGCGGAAACCCACCCAACTCCACGCCATCGAATCCCAGTTCCTTGAGTTTGTGGATCAGCTCATCCCACGGAACGGGATGATTCTGATACGGCCCGATCGCATACGCCCATGATCCGATCGATATCTTTTTCATGTTCTCTCCTGTCGATTCTGTTCCGCGGTTTCCTGTGCCGACTTTTCCCTCAGATTCAATATCAAAATGCAAAAACCAAAAGGATCAGGAAAAATCAAAAATCACTTTCTTTGTTTGACCGGTTTCTTTTTGACTTTTGGTTGTAATTTGACACTTTTCTTGTTGCTGTCTGATTTCTTTTTCTTGGGTCCCGCGAGTCTCCAGCTTTTCTTGATTGTCTCCAATCCGGTGCGATAGACCTCTTCGGCACTGGCGGAGATTTCCCGCCAGACCTTGACCGTCGCCGCAAGGCCTTCGATCGGCCCACCGAACGATTCGATCGTCAACCACCGATCATACCCTCCGCGCCGAAGGGACTTGCAGGTTTCCAGCCACGGGATATGATCCTTACCCGGTGTGCCGCGGTCGTTGGAGGAGATGTGAAAATGCTTGAGCCAACGAATATTTTCCGTGATACACCCAACCGGATCTCGTTCCTCAATATTGCCGTGGAAGGTGTCAAACATGATCCCCAACGAGGGGTGGTTGACCCGCTGGGCGTGCCGGGCCGCGTCGCCGAGCGTGTTAAGGAAGTAACATTCGAATCGATTGAGCGGCTCGATCGCGAAATCGATCTTCGCCTGGGCCGCATATTCGGCCGCTTCCCGGTGTACTTCAGCGGCCCATTGTTTCTCCGACTCCGTGGGTCCTTGTCCGCTGAAAACCCCCAGTGGCTGATACAACGGCCCACAGATCACCTCCGCCCCCGCCGCGGCGGAACAATCGACCACCCACTTGAGCCGATCCACCGCCCCGCGCCGATGTTCCGGGTTGGGGCTGATTGGATTATGCTCTTCGTCCGGAATGACCGACACGACTGTGCAGCCCAGCCCCGCGTTTTTCAGCGCTTGGCCGACCTTCTGATAATGCGGTACATCGCCGCCGAAGATGGGGAGTTCGACCCCGTCATAGCCGAATTTTCGCAGGGCGGGGAATACGGAGAAGTGTTTCTCCGTCACAAATGGCGTCCACAACAGCATATTGATGCCGATCTTCATGTTGCCTCCTGCACGATCCGGATTCGGCTCGCCGGGTTCGACCGCTCAAACCCGGCAGAACCGCGATCTGTGAGTTTTCTCTCTACCACCCGGTCTTGGTTCTGTCAAGGTCAATTCCTTTTCTGAGGACGAAAATTCGTCTCGAACAGATCCTTTTCCTTGACAAGGAGATACGAAAGGATCTCGATGATTACAAAGTCGGCCGTTTTCGATACAGCCGCGTCTCCAAGCTTTTTTGGTACCCGGTCCAGTTGCCTTCGGTGGCGTCGGTGTCGATCAGCGTGGCGACCTGGTTCATCTTGGCGTCGAGATTGTCGATATAGTTGACCATGAACGCCTCGGCCGTGGCGGGCAGCTTGGGCGATCCGAATTCATATTCCCCATGATGGGCCAGGATGATGTGAAGCAGGGAGTCCAGTACCTCTGTGTCGATCTTGACGCCTTTGGCCTGAGCGGCGCGGGCCTTGTCCTGAATCCACATCGAACCCAGCAAAATGTGCCCGAGCAACTGGCCGCGATCGGTATAGGAAAAAGCCACCTCGTAGCTCATCTCGGCGGTCTTGGCAATGTCATGAAGAAAGATGGCCGCCAGGACCAAATCCGCCTGAATCTTCGGATACAACGGCAGGATACGCGTGGCCACCTGCATCATCGAGTGAGTATGTTCCAACAGTCCGCCGAGAAAACAATGATGCATCTGCATGGCCGCCGGGGCGGTACAGAATCGCTTCATCAGTTCGGCGTCGTCAAGGAATTCCTGAATCAGGCCCCCAAGCCCGGGGTTTTTGACGGCCTTGAGCATCTCCTTGAGCTCGGTGAACAGTTTGGCCGGATCCTTGTCCGTCCGCGGCATGTACTCGGCCAGATTGACCTGATCGGATCGTACGACCACCAGATCGTTGATCACCAGTTGCAGGTTTCCCTGATACAATTCGCTCTTGCCGCGAATCTGCAAGAATCCCTCGGCGGGGATCTGGTTGTAGAGGGCTTCAGTCGCCTGCCACATCCGCGCGTTGAGTTTGCCCGTCCGGTCGGAAAGGTACATTGCGATATACAGATCACCCCGCGTTGTGTTGCGAAGAACCGGCTGCGAGACCATGTAGATGTCGTTGATCTGCAAGCCCGGCTTGATATCCTTGACGAACAAATGCGCCATATCGGTTCCTGTCTGCAAAACGGTTTTGTCAAATCCAAATCACCGGGCCGATTATAGCGTCATTTGACAGCCGATTCAATTGGCCAATCATGGGAATTTCGGCGGATTCACAGGTCTTGACCGCCGGAAGGAATCGAAGTGGGGTTGGAGAATTCTTCAATCCGGGATTTCTGTTTTGATTTTTGGATACTCAACACGGCTCCGGCCGCCAAGACCAGGAATCCCAGTATCACAAATCGCCACTCCGCGATCTGTTTTGCCAGAATGTACATCCTCGCGCCGAAGGGAAGAGACAGAAACAGAAATACCAGCCGGTCCCGTGTCCGCAACCAGACAATTGCCGCGATCATGACGGCAATCGCCAGCACCAGCACATATCGACTATTCCAGGAGGATGGAAGAAAGTCATACAGAAAAGCCGACACCCCTACGAACCCCAAAATGCGGCCTGCGACATGAAACTGCTTGAGAAAAATAAGATACAGAGCCGTGCATCCCAATCCGATTACCCCCGCCAAAGCTCCATACGGCGTCAGTTGCCATGCGACCACGCCCATCGTAAACGACGATATCTGGCTCAGTCCGAGCGTCAGGATCGCCACGGCCAGAAAACAGATCGGCGGCTTCCATGTCACAATCCCATAGGCCATCAAGCTGAGGACCAGCGTCACTCCAAACGCCGTTGTATTCAGATCCCACGGACGAAGAGGCGAATATCCCGCCGTTAAGACGGTACCCAGTGCGCATCCATACACGACAAAATGAAGATTTCTCCAGCCGGTACGATTCGCCACAATCAAATACCCGATCCCAATCAAAGGGAAAAACACCGGCGGCCAGACAAGAATATCCAAACCCATGCTCCCGTTGGCCGCGATCTGTTTTTGGTGAATCGCATACCCCATCGCAATCAATGGCAGACACGATACCCCGATCTGAATCGGCCCGAAAGGCAGCTTGCTAAGCCGAAGGATTTCCAGCAACAATAATGTCCCCAGACCGATGGCGCCGAGAAAATCGCCGATCGGTTTTGCGATCGCGAACATGTAGGCCGACGCGTACTGATGGACACCGGACGCCGCCAGCAGAACCAGAGCCAGAATACATACCATCATCGGCGACTGAAGCAACGCCACAGATTTTCCCTTCGCTGTTTCCGACTGATCTGGCAACCGTTCATACCAAACCAATCCTGAAGCCAACAGCATCGCGGTCCACACCAGAAACCAAATCCCCCGGCGTCCAAGTTCGTTTGCGGTGTCGGTCTGTATGGAATGGGCCATCAGAATCGGCCCGAAATAGTTGATCGCGATCAGCCCCGACAAGCCGACCATCGATAGGTTTCCAAACGGAATTCGGATCCATCGTCGAAGCACATAAAACTTCCCCGCCCCCAGGATCGTCCCGAACAACGCCGGATAAACCGCGAACCGAATATCCCTCTCTGCCACTGAACCGGTCGCCATGCTTGTCGCCACCATGTAGAGTGCCACTATCAGTGTTACCGAGATTGCGTCGTCGACGACCTTGCGACTGATGATCAGCGCCAGAACGCCCAGAAGAGCCAATTCGTAAACCGCCAGCGTCCCGATACAGGGCATGGCGGCCATGATGGTTTCCGTGTCCGACAACACCGGACCCAATAGTTTTACAACCCCATAGGCGACCAGCACGGCGCTGATACAATAAAAAATGCTCCCGCCCGTGAGGGTAAAGAAATCCCGCAGCATTTCCCAATCGGTCTTGGCGCGAAAATTCGATCCCTCTCGACCGGTGGCCGGATGGATTTCCACAAAGTGGACCGGAATCTTGTTCTCGTCGTTGGTCATGATGGGTCCTCCAATCTGAGCTTGCCTGCCGATTCTTCTCCGTCTCCGCGTTAGATCGCCAGAAACGAATCCTCTATCGACTTGGCGTCGTTTTCTTTGCTCCGCGATGTCGGATTGGTTCCAATTCGCTTATCGGCCTCTGAAACATCCGGTATTTTCAAATCCTGCTCCACGGAATCGTTGGAACCGATTCCGTTCAGAACATTCGACCAGAATGTGTAGAGGTTGTCGTGTTTCACGCCGACATCGGATGTCTTGACATACTCCGAATGACCATCGGCAAACATCACATTCTGTCCTTCTCGATGATGCAGCATCGAATTGGCCTGCATGATTTGTTCCCGGGCACTGTACGAATCCGAAACATCCGCCGGGAACAGGGCGACATTCTTCCACCACTCCCTGTTGTTACGGTTCGGTGGTACAATATCACCATCCTCAAACCACGGACTCATGTCCGCTGCATACGCGAATGATGCGCCTCGTGATCCCTTCGCCGGAAATCGGCCATAAGGATTGTGCATGGCGTAGCTGACATGCTTGTACGGATCATCGCCGAAATCCCAATACCGCGTAATATTTTCACCGGAGCTATAGTATTGATATCCGAACGGAGTTTGATTCGACTCCGAACAGACAAACGATTTGGGCGACACATCCGCCTCCCTCACCAGCAGATACCAGCTTGCGCTGATCGTTCTTCCCGTCAGGTTCTGGGTCCCGCCTTTGCCGAACTCCGGTTTATCCATGGTGTAGGCAAAGCCGAGTTTTTTGGACCATTCGCCCTCGCCCGGCAATTCCGGAAACCGGTCGTCGTAGTCATTGGCGTAAACCGATACGGCCGTGCCCAGCCCCTTGAGATTGGTGCCGCAGACAACCCGCGTGGAGATTTTCTTGACCTTGTTGAGGGACGGCATCATGATCGCCGCCAGGAAGAAAACAATCAGGATAATACACAGCAGTTCCCAGATCGTGAAGCCCCGATTCGCTTTAAATTGTTTTGCCTTCACGGCCGTTTCCGCCCTCAGTTCCCGTCCCGATTACTGCGCCACTTCCGTTTTGCTCGGATCCGAGGAGTTCCCTTTTCCGCTGTTCCTCAAAGCTCTATATTGTATACGAATATCCCGCCATTGAGGGTTAAATTTGTTCAGATATTCTCTTTCTATTTCATGGAGATGGTTTTCGTGCCAGAACATTGCCGTACCGATAACCCGCCGGAATCGTGTCCTGCGGTCCGTCCCATGCGTGGATATTTTCGATCCGGTCGGTCCAGTCCGATTCATACAGGAGCGCAGGTCCGTGGCGGACGGTGAATTTGATTTGCCGATATCCATGCTGAACCAATACCGACAAACAATCCCGCAGGGGTTGCTCTTCAACCGGGTGTGTCTGAAATTCAAACATCACAATCCGCGGATACAAGCGCGGTTCCAGCCCGTCGAACAGGCCCAACAGTACCTGGTAATCGTGTCCTTCGGCGTCGATCTTGACGGCCTCTCCCATCAGCCCTTGCTGGGCGTAATGCCGAAGCAATACCGACAGTCGCACGGTTGGGACTTCTATTGCCCGACCGCTCGACGATCCCGGCTTGGTTTTTTCATGCCAGCGTGGCTCCAGCGAACTCAAGACCGTCGCCGATCCCACCATCAGCGTTGCAGTTCCCTCCCGGGATGAACAGGCCACATGCTCCAAAAACAACTGGCCCGCTTTCCGATAGGGGTCCAGTTCCCGTGCCTGCCGGGTTATTTCCGGTTGTTGCGGTTCAATCGACAAGACCTTGTATCCCCGTTGGAGGAACAGCCGCGCAAACGATCCCACATGGCTGCCGACATCCACAACCAGCGCCCCCGGCTGAAGGTGTTCAAGAATCGTCTGTTCCTCGACGCTGAATTCTTCAGCCATCGTCATTTCCCCCACGATCCCATCGGATTCTGTGCAGAAAATTCTGAATCCGGGATGCTCATCGTTCACTCCGTTGTTCTCAAGCGTTCGATTTCCCGTCGGATCAGATCAATGATTTCCGGATTGCCAATTTCACCGTTTAGACTGAATATCACAAACACCTTGCCGCCGTTATAATCAATGTCGCCGGCATGGTCCAGATCGGTTTCTGATTCTAAGAATTGAATCTCGGGAAATTCTCGGGCTAATCCATCGTTCACAACCGACTTTTCGCGGAGAAAGCCGTCAAAGGTCCTATTGATGGTCAAATTATGAATGTAATCCACGCAATCCTGAAGTGTCAATTGACGAAATGCCGCCTGCCATTCGGGAATAACCACTTCCGTAATTTTTGCATGCAGTCGTTCTCCGAGTTCGCGGAGAGTATCCTTGATGATTTTCATTGGCGATTTTCCGGCCGTATAGGCGTGGGCAAAATACCAGTCTTCCCATTCCCGAATCGTTTTGGGTTGACATTCCCGAATCATCGCCATGACGGCGCCGACCTTATTGGGCCGCGATAATTGATAAACCTGGCAGGCATAATTTAAGACTTTTTCTTTTTTTCCAAAATCGAGGGAATACCGCGAAGGGTTAGTCATGAGCCGCCTGCCATTGAATAAACTTCTCTTTGTATTTAAACGGCAAAGAAAGATCAACTTCAGCAAGTCCTTCCTTAATGATGTGGGCATTTAGGAAAGTTTTGTTTTTTAGATACAGATAACCTAACAGATGATTTTGGGCGTCATACTTGCGCTCGTCAAATTTCAGAAATACTTTCTGACCTTTTGTCTTCTCTCGAAGAAATTGAATGGCTCGGCCATTCACAACCGGTTTTTCCTTTACTCCCAGCAAACGAACGACAAG
Source organism: uncultured Pirellulales bacterium (assembly GCA_964643355.1). Classification (GTDB taxonomy): domain Bacteria; phylum Planctomycetota; class Phycisphaerae; order Sedimentisphaerales; family Anaerohalosphaeraceae; genus FEN-1350. The sequence continues at coordinate 6,303 of CAZXPW010000014.1, read as the reverse complement.
GTCGTTGCTTAATTGAAGCAATTCGGGGCTAATCACTTCTTTGACGGAAAAGAATTCCTCCTGCTTCGTGCCGTTCTGATCAATCCGAGATCCAAATTGCAGCTTTCTGGGATCGATTTTTTTGTCCATTTTGTGCGGATCATGAAAGATATACGGCAACCGTTCGATTTCCTGATCCGGATCGATGGATAATCGATCCTCAAGGAATTGATATTTTGTACCATGCAAATCAAGATGGGCAACTTCAAGTTTGCTTTTGATTATAGGAAGATAGTCTTGGTTGATTTCGTATCCGATGGAATGACGATCCAGATTCCTTGCGGCCAGACAGGTTGTCCCGCTTCCAAGAAACGGATCCAAAACCGTATCGCCGACAAAGGAAAACATCCGAATCAACCGAGCGGGCAATTCTTCGGGAAAAATGGCGATATGGCCGTCTTGTCGAGCTCCCGAGAAAGACCAATGGCCGGCGAAAAATGTGTTCCATTCCTCCGTTGTCATGGCGGATAATTTCTTGTATTCTTCGGTCGGCTTTGGAGCTTTTCCCTGTTTCTTGAAGATCAAAATAAACTCGTAATCCAATTTTAATATTCCATTACGGGGATAGGGAAAACTTCCCATGATGGTTGCCCCGCCGGTGGTATTTGTGGTGGTTACTTTTTGCCATATAATGGCCCCCATGTAATCCAGACCAATTGTTTCGCAGAACTTGATAATTTCCGTTCGGATGGGAATGACTTTGTATCGGCCATAATAAACCGAACGGGCAAATTGATCGCCGATATTCACGCAAAGACGACATCCCGGGTGAAGAACTCGATCGCATTCCTTCCACACGAGATTGAGATTGTTGATATAACTTTCGTAACTATCATGGAACCCGATCTGATTGGCCGTCCCGTAATCCTTCAACTGCCAATAGGGTGGGGAGGTTATCACTAGATGAACCGCCCGATCCTGAACATGGTTCATCTGACGGCTATCACCAATGACAATTTTATGCGTCGTCTTCAAAAAATACTCCTATTGTTCAAACTGATTAACAATTGTACCACAAGGGTCATTTTTTTCGAGAGGTCTTTCCTTTGGGAGCATGAGAATTCGTTTCCGATGAGGCTCGCAGAGATTTCCACAGTTCGATCGGCAGCTTGCCCGTCGGTGGGCGGAAAGGCAGGGCGATTTTGTGTCCGCTGCCGGCGGATTGGTATCCGGCGAACAGGACCTCCTGTACGACGCGGCCGTCTTCGCCGGTGGATTGCGGCTGTTCCTTGCCGCGGAGGCACCGCGCGAAATGCCGCATCTCCTGCGGGAATCCGTAATTCCACAGTTCCTCGAACACCGGCCAGCTCCAGCCCTGCGTCGAGGGCGCCTTTTCGACGGCGTAGCCATAACCGTACTCGCTGTAGGTCGGCAACGCGTTGCCCATGTGCAGGTCGGCGACGGTCGAACCGCCCTCGCCATAGACCTCGATGCGGTCCTGCATCCCGCCGCGCCGGGCCCAGCTATCCTCCACCAGGCCGACTGCGCCGTTTTCGAATTCGAGGATGCAGATCGAATCGTCTTCACCCTGCGTCTTGTCGGCGTGGACATGCGTAGCCATGTGGCAAGTCACGCTCTTGATCTTCGGCCGGCCGAGGAACCAATAGCAAAACGCGATGCCATGGCAACCCATATCCATGAACACGCCGCCGCCGGAACGGCGCACATCCCAGAACCACTCGGCGTGCGGGCCGAAATGTTTTTCGCTCTGCTTGACCAGATACACCTTGCCGAACGCGCCCTGCTCGGCCATCTCCTTGGCCTTGACATATTTGGGCGTGAAGAACAGTTCCTCGGCATAGAGCAGCAGCACGCCTTGTTTGCGGCAGGTCTCGATCATCTCGTCGGCCTCCTCCAGCGTCATGCACAACGGCTTCTCGCAGACGACATGTTTACCGGCCGCGGCGATGTCGAAGGTCATCTGCGCATGCAGGGAATTGGGTGCGGTGATCGTGACCATCTCGATGTCTTTTTCCGCCAGCATGGTGCGATAGTCGGTGAAGACCCGCGGGATGTTGTATCGTTTCGCGAGTGCGGCCGCATGACCGGGAGTGGGTGAGGCCACCGCGACCAGTTCGATTTCGTCGGTGACCATGCCCATCGACGCGGCGTGGATATCCGCCTCGAAACCTGAACCGATGATTCCGATTTTGACCTTGCCCGCCATCGTTTGCCTCCCAATGTCTGGAACCATGAAATTTGTCATACCTTCAATCGCGGGTAACCCATGAAACGCCGGAGATTATACAATCGTTATTCGGTTGGTGTAACCGAAATCTGACCACAATGTTTGGCAGTTGCGAATCAACTCGAAAACGGCTATCGTACTGGGACTGGAAATTCGATTCCGGAAGCAAAGGAACCACCTATGGACTATCATGGAAGGTACAGAATATTCGATCCATCGCGGGTCAGCCGTTATCCGTTGAGCCGGCGGCGTAACAAGGTTCGGCTGGAACAACTGGCCGATCCGAGTATGATCCTCCGTCAACCGGTCGCATTGTCGGAATCGGTCGAACAATCAATCAAAACGATTGCTTCTTCGATCCGATCAGCGAGGTCGGCCAGTAAGGCCGTGATTCTGTTCACGGGTGCACATCTTGTGAAAAACGGTATGGGACCGCTGGTCGTCGATCTGGTCCGCAGGAAACTTGTTACGCTGGTCGCCGGTAACGGGGCTACTTCGATCCACGACTTTGAGTTGGCCCTGATCGGCCAGACCAGCGAGGATGTCCCCAATGCCCTCGGCGCCGGCCAGTTCGGCATGTCCCGCGAATTCGACTACTTCAACGCCGCCCTGCAACTGGGGGATTCGCTGGCCCTGGGCTTCGGCGAGTCGCTCGGGCGGATGATCCGCGACGCTGACTTTCGCGGCCGTGTGTTGGCTGGACTCAAGCCGCCCGCCGACGCACCGCGCGATTTCACGAACCCGGAGGTGAGCATCCTGGCCGCCTGCCACGATTGCGGCGTACCGATGACTATCCATGTCGGTATCGGCACTGATGTCACCGACCAGCACCCCTCCTTTGACGGCCGAGCCAAGGGTGGCTGCAGCGGCCGCGACTTTTTGATCTTCGCCGACGAGGTGACGCGCCTGGCCGGGGGGGGGGTCGTCCTGAATATCGGCAGCGCCGTCACCGGCCCGGAGGTCCTGCTCAAGGCCGTCAGCATGGCCGCCAATATCGGCGCCCCGCCCAAAGGCCTGATCACCGCCGACTTTGACTTGCGGCCGCAAGGGCCCGTCCGATGTGGCGAAGAGGTGCACCCCTATTATTTCCGCGACCAGAAAAGCGTCGTCACCCGGATCCCTGAGGCCTTCGACGGCCGTGGCTGCTATGTCGAAGGCGACCAGAAAAAAACCTTCGTCCGATTGTTCCAGAAACTTACGGAGAGCCAATAATGGCCGAGACACCTTCGATTGAATTCCTGTGCGATCCATCTGAACTGCCCCGCGGCCCGATCCGCCACGCCCTCTTTGACCACGACGGCACCATCAGCACCCTGCGTCGCGGATGGGAAGAGTCGATGGAGCAGATCATGATCGAGTCGATCCTTGGCCCCCGCGCCGGCTCCGTTGACGCCGAAATCCTCAAGCAGGTCCGAAACGAAGTCCTGCTCTATATCGACCGCTCGACCGGCGTGCAAACCCTCACGCAGATGCAGGAGCTCGTCAAACTCGTCCGGCGGTTCGGTTTTGTCGAACCCTCGCAAGTTACCGATGCGCTGGGCTACAAGCGCCGCTACAAGCAGCTCCTGATGCGCCGCGTCGGGCGACGGATTGAAAATCTCCAGCGCGGCGGCGACCCCGCCGAGTACCGCATCCGCGGGGCCCTGGAGTTTCTGCAGGACCTCCACGCCCGCGGCGTCCGACTGTACCTCAGCAGCGGCACCGACCGGGAAGAGGTCGTCGCCGAGGCCAGACTGCTCGGCTACGCCGACCTTTTCGACGGCGGCATCTTCGGCGCCTCTGATGAAGTCATGCGCGAATCCAAGGAACTGTTGCTGGAAAAGCTGATGAGCGAACTGCGGATCGATCCGGCGGAGCTAGTCTTCTTCGGCGACGGGCCTGTCGAGATTGCCCTGTGCCGCCGATTCGGCGGGCTGGCCGTCGGCATCGCCAGCGAGGAAACCTGCGGCGGTCTCAACCCCAACAAACATCGCCGACTCGTCGCCGCAGGCGCCCAGATCATCCTCCCCGACTTCGCCGAAGGTCCCGTTCTCCTCGATCGCCTGCCCTTTGCCAAAAGATAGACCGTCTTGTCCAGAATTTATATGGAGGGACATCCATGAAATACAAAATGGCCTTCTCATTGGTTATCACAGGTTGCCTGACCGCTTCGGCTCAACTCTACGCACAACCCGTCAAGCCCGAAGCCATGCCGCAGGGCTTTGGCCTGAGCCGTCAATATCCGCAGGATCGTGGGATTGACAAGGATCCACAGGTTGTCTTTGCTGAAAGCTTCGAGGATCGCAATCTCGACGGCCTCAAAAAACGCTGGGAGGATGTCTCCAACGATAACGGCAAGGTTCTGGCCTTCAGCGATCTGGTCCCCGTCGGCGCCGCGGGTAAAACCAGCATCCAGATGACGGCCCATCGCGGCCAGGATAACGGCGGCCACCTTTTTCGTCGCCTGCTGCCCGGATACGATACCCTCTTCGTCCGGTTCTATGTTCGGTTCGCCGCCGACCACGGATACATTCATCATTTTGTCACACTCAGCGGCATGAAAAATCCGCCCTCCTGGCCGACCGGCGACGCCGGCTTGCGTCCCGTCGATCGTTTCAGCAGCGGGATCGAACCGGTCACCCATTCGCAGCAGTTCAATCCGCCCCGTCAGTTCGATCCGCCGGGAATCTGGCATTTCTATGCCTATTGGCCCCGGATGCGAACTTGGCAAAACGATACCGGCGACGGTACAAGTTATTACGGTAACGACTTTGAACCGCTGGAGCCGGTCCTGATCCCGCGCGATAGATGGATCTGTGTCGAGATCGCGATGGGCGTGAACACCGCCATCGACAAATCCGACGGCTGGCAAGCGTTCTGGATCGACGGAAAACCCGTCGAGTGGTTCGGCCCCGGTCATCCGAAGGGCCGTTGGCAGCGGGACAAGTGGCTCGTCCGTCGTGACGAAAAATCCGAGGGTTTCCCAGGTTTTCTCTGGCGAACGGACCCCGAAATCAAACTTAACCGTTTCTGGCTGATGCACTATGTCACTGAAAAGGCCTTCGCTGAAAACGACCGTTACCTGGCCACTCACCCGGGCGCAAGCGTCAATACGAAGACAGCCACGGTCTGGTTCGATGATATTATTATCGCAAAATCCTATATCGGCCCGATTTTTTCCGGCGATAAAGCGGAGACCCCCCGGCCATGAGGGATCGGATGCGAGTTCTGATCTATGGTGGGGGGGCCGTGGGTTTGGGTGTGGCCAGTTGTCTGCTCAAATCCGGCGTGGAAACGACCATTCTGGCCCGGCCACGGACCGTCGCCGCACTGAAGGCCGATGGCCTTGTGCGGACTGGGATCTTTGGGGACTATATGGCCCCACCGGAGTCCTTCATAACCGTCGAGTCGCTGGATTCAATCGATGCCCGAACCTTTGATGTCATCCTGGTTTGCACAAAGTCATTCGATTCACCAAATGCTGCCTGTGATCTGGCAAACCATCCAAAATTATTAAGCCCGCAAACCGCGATTGTTCTCTTTCAAAACGGCTGGGGCAACGCCGAGGCCTTCACCCCCCTCTTCGATCGCTCGCAAATCTTCAACGCCCGCGTCATCACCGGTTTTATGCGCCCGCAGCCCAACGAAGTCCTCATCACCGTCCATGCCGACGCCATCCACATCGGCAGCTTGTTCGGCCTCGATGCCGCGCCGCTGGCTCCGCTGGCCGAGGCCATCGCCGCCGGTGGAATTCCGGCCATACTCACCGACAGCATTGAAAAAGATCTCTGGGCCAAGATGCTGTATAATTGTGCCCTGAATCCACTCGGCGCGATCCTCGATGTGCCCTACGGCAAACTGACCGAATCATCTCACAGCCGCGCGATCATGAATACCGTTATTGCCGAAACCTTTGCGGTGATGATGGCTGCCGGTTATCGCACGCATTGGGAAGGCGCCGCTGGCTTTCGTACGGTTTTCTATGACCGGCTTGTGCCGGATACCGCTTTACATCGATCTTCCACCCTCCAGGACCTCCGCGCCGGCAAACGAACCGAGATCGACGCCCTCACTGGCGCCGTGTTAAAACTTGCCGA
>CAZXPW010000013.1:0-92852 GCA_964643355.1 uncultured Pirellulales bacterium | reverse complement strand
ATTTGCAGGAATGTATCGATTCCGGCTGGATCTCGTCCGAAGGTCCGTTTGTCGAGCGTTTTGAACGGGCCTTTGCCGCGAGAATCGGCCGCAAGTTCGGCATTGCCGTCTGCAATGGTACGGCCGCACTGGAGGTTGCCGTTCAGGCCTTGGATCTGGGGCCGGGCGATGAAGTCATTGTCCCGACATTCACGATCATTTCCTGTGCCGCGGCGATTGTCCGTGCCGGAGCCACGCCGGTTCTGGTGGATAGCGATCCGAAGACCTGGAATATGGATGTCGCTCAGATTGCGGATCGGATTACGGCGCGAACACGGGCGATTCTTCCCGTGCATATGTACGGTTTGCCGGTCGATATGCGACCGCTATTGGATCTTGCGAACAAACACAACCTCCGGATCATCGAAGACGCCGCGGAAGCGCATGGTTTGTCTTGTTACGATCGGCCGTGCGGGAGCTTCGGCGATCTGTCGATCTTCAGTTTTTACCCGAACAAACTGGTAACGACCGGCGAAGGCGGGATGATTGTGACCGATGACCCGAAGCTGGCGGAGACCTGCCGCGGTTTACGGAACCTGTGCTTTCAGCCGGGCCGCCGGTTCATTCATGAGCGTCTTGGGTACAACTATCGAATGACCAGTTTGCAGGCGGCGATGGGACTGGCTCAACTGGAACAATTGGATTCGTTTATTCAGCGAAAACGACGAATGGGCGCCCGATACACGAAACTGTTGCGGGACCTTCCTCACCTGCAATTGCCGGCGCCCTTCACCGATTATGCGGACAATGTGTATTGGGTATTCGGGATCGTGTTGGATGACTCCGTTTCGTTTGATGCGCAATCGCTGATGCAAAAACTTGCCGCGTGTAAGATCGGCACGCGGCCGTTCTTTTGGCCGATGCACGAGCAGCCCGTCTTTCGCAAGATGGGTTTATTTTCCGATAAAACCTATCCCGTTGCCGAACGGCTTGCCCGTCGTGGCCTGTATCTGCCCAGTGGTCTTGCTCTGACCGATTCGCAAATGGACCGGGTGGTGGATCGTGTCCGGGAGTTGCTGTCGTGATGATCTTTGGCGAATATGCCCGGTATTACGATCTGTTGTATGCGGACAAAGACTATCCCGGCGAAGTGGACTATTGCCTGGATCGGATCCGTCGATATGGTGTTGATCCCGGTTTGATTCTGGATCTCGGGTGCGGAACAGGCCGGCATGCGATCGAACTGGCCCGGCGAAATATCCGGGTCTGCGGTGTCGATTTTAGCGAGCCGATGATCCGGATCGCCGAATCAAAAGTATCGGAACTTTCGCCGGTTTTGGCGGGAGGAGTGCAATTTCTTCACGCCGATATACGGCCTCTGAATCTCGATCAATCCTTCGATGCCGTCGTATCTCTTTTTCATGTCCTCAGTTACCAAGTAACCAACGATGACCTTCAAGCCGTTTTTGCCGTCGCACGGCGGCATTTGAATCCCGGAGGGCTTTTTGTCTTTGACTTCTGGTACGGTCCGGCGGTTCTGACCCTCCGTCCGGAAATTCGCGACAAAGTCTTGGAAGATGACCTCCTCCGTGTCCACCGCCGGTCGGTACCGACCCTCTGGCCGAATGATAACCTCGTTCAAGTCGATTTCGATCTGGAACTGTTCAATAAACAGACATGCCAATCTACCTCAATCCGGGAATCCCACCGGATGCGATATCTTTTTCTCCCGGAAATTCAACAATTCGCGCAGAATGCCGATCTGGAATACCTTGGGGCCTGGCAATGGATGACCGACAAAACCCCCGGGCTGGATTCCTGGTCGGTTGTTTGTCTGGCGCGCCATAGGGCTTGATTCCCTATCTTCACGCTTTTTGTTTTCTCCAGATTTCCACGCGAATCTGTTTCTTCTGACCGGGATGATCTTTTGTCTTTCGGAACGGAATTTGCACATTTTCTGTCGGCCCATCGTCTCTGCGCTGAGGGTCTGGGCGAATACCAAAGAAAGAAACCGATGATCGAGAACGGAACCTTATGAAGATAGCCGTCTTTGTGACCGATTTCCCTATCCATTTGGTGGGTTGGTTGTGCGATATCATCGAGGGGCTGGTTGCGCGGGAGCAAGAGGTTGATTTGTTTTTATACAAGGCCGGAGATCCCCCCCGATTCAAATCGGGCGTGCGAACGATTCAGCTTCCGGAGGGGGCAGGATTTGCAACGGAGGTGGTTCCGGCCTCGGTTCTGGATTCCGTCCGCAGGTCGGCTGGTGAAAATCGGTACGACGCATGTATCGGGTTTGAATCGCGAGCTCTGTTGTTGGCTCAAGCGGCCGCAAAAACGGCGGGATGTCTGCTCGTCCATCATTGTTTTGAATTGTATGAACCGACCTACCCCGGGGTCTGGAAAGATGAATTTGCGGAAATCAAGCGGTTGGAAGCGGCGGCGATTCGGGAAATGGATCTATTCCTGATACAGGATTCCGATCGAGAGAAAGAATACTACCGGATTCTGGGCACCGACAACCGACCGCGACAAACGATGTACCTGCCGGTTGCGCTGCCGCGGCTGTCCTTGACGGCCAAACCGCGCTACTGGCATCAGCGCTACCATTTACATCCGGACACTCGTGTGATCTTCTATATGGGGCAACTGTCGGCGGCACGGTTCGTAGATCGAATGATCATCGCCGCCCAGTCGTTTCGTCCGGATCAGCGGCTGGTTGTTCATGGTCCCTTCTTCAACAATACGGCCGCCCTGGAACAACTGGCGAATTTGGATTCCGCGCGGCGGGTGATTTTTTCAACTGAGATCATGCCATGGGATCAGCTTCCTTTGCTCAGCGCCTCGGCCGATATGGGTCTGGTCTTCTACCGACGGCAATATGTCAACGAATTTACGACGGGTCGGTCTTCCGATAAACTGGCCCGGTATCTTCAATCCGGAATCCCGGTCCTCTGTTCGGACTTTCCATCCTTTCGTCGGGAAATTGACCGATTCGGTTTCGGGGAATGTTGTTCGGACTTTTCCCAGATACCGGAACTGGTCAATCGTATCTGCGACCGATACGCCGAATATCAAAAAGGGGCGCAAAGGGCCTTTGAGGAAGTCTATCATCTGGATCCGTATCTGGATCGAATGGTTTCGGCGATCCGGCAACTCCGGCGTTTGCCGGAAATCCGTTCGCAAACAACCGCGTTCGGGCCGCGATCCGTTCCAACATACGACCTTACAGATCCCAATCGAACCCTGCTTGTGGCTCGACGATCCGCCGAGCGGGGAGACTACAACGCTTCGTTTGACATGTATGAAAAACTGGCTGCGGCGTTCCCCGACCAGAGCGTCGAGATTCTGGCCGAGGCCTATGACCAGTACCAAAAGATACCCAATCCGGATCGGTATTCTTTGTATCAGGCAAGGCATTTCGATTTCGGGATCCGACCCGGCGACACGGTGTTGGACATCGGCAGCGGCAATGTTCCGTTTCATCTGGCCACGCACCTGGCCGACCTGACCCTGGAAGACGATCGGCTCGGCCGGGCGGGAGCGCCCTTCAAGTACCTCAACGGCAAACCCGTCTATCAATGCAACATCGAGCGGATGCCCTTTGCCGACAAACAATTCGATTTTGCGTACTGTTCCCATGTGCTTGAGCATGTCGGCGATCCGGCCAAAGCCTGCCGCGAACTGATGCGAATCGCCCGGCGCGGGTATATCGAATGTCCCAGTCCCGGCAAAGATTTGTGGCTGGATACGATTGCCGTCAGTAACCATCGCTGGGCCGTGGAAAACATTGGAGGAAAGCTGGTCTTCCGCGAATACACGCCGACCCAGCGGATCGGCCTGCAGAGCGACATTCTCCGGGACATGCATTGCAGTCCGCAGACTCCCCGGGAAAAGGCCTTTTCGGCTCTTGTCTATCTGAAGGCCGACCGGATGAATACGATGTTGCTGTGGGAGGATCAATTCGCCTTCGAGGTTTATCCCGCGCAGGCGGATCCGTCAAACGCTCCCCATCCGACCGCTTTGGCACAAACGAATCGACCTTGCGATTGTCCCCTGAGTATCATCGTAACCGTTTATCAGAAGGAGGCCTACATTGGTTATGTGATCGACGGAATCGTTAAGAATACCACTTCCCCCTTTGAACTGGTGATGGTCTATGACGGCTGTACGGATCGCTCCGAGCAGGTTGTCGATTCCGTCCTGGCCGCCGACAAGGGGCAAATGCGGAGACTGACGGTGGTTCATACGCCGGATGTCAACGAGGTTCGCGCCAACAATGCCGGGATGCGGGCGGCAGGAGGAGAATACTGGATCCTCGTTCAGGACGATATGCAGATCACCGAACGAGGATGGGAAAAACGATTGCTGTATCCCATTCTGCAATGGTCCGATGTGTTTGCCGTCAGCGCCAACAAGGCCCACAGTTTTTCCTGCGCACCACCGCCGAATCCGTGTGTCGAGTACGCCTGTACGGTCTCGGCACAACGGGAGGTGTTCCAGATTCGCGACGCGGTCAACCGCGGGCCGCTGGCTCTTCGCGCCGATACGATGAGGCGGCTGAACTATTTCGATGAGGCCTATGCTCCGCTGTATTTTGACGACATGGACCTCTGTGTCCGCGCTTACCAAGAACTCAAGAGGGTCAGCGGAGTCTATGCGATCGGATATCGGAATCTGCCGCAGACGGTAGGGGCCAATCAGTATGCCGTTTTGTCCACCGGTGGAACCTGGCGACAGTCGGCGGACAAGAACCGACGATTGTTCTGGCAGCGCTATCACGATCATTTTCAGGGTCATCATCACGACGAAGATCGACCCTGCGTATTCGGCGAACCGGCCAACATTCCATCCGAGCATCCGACCTCGGAAACGCAACAGCCGACCATCCCCGTCGTGCGGGGATTGCCCATGATCCGTCTGGGCACCGAATACGGGGGATGGACGATCGACCCGGATCTGATCCCGGCCGGCAGCACGATCATATCCGCCGGGGTGGGCGAGGATATTTCTTTCGATCGGGAATTGATCGCCCGGAAGAATTGCATGGTCGTCGGAATCGATCCGACGGAAAAGGCGAAGCAATATATCCAAAACCATTCCGGTCCCCGGTTTCGGTTCCTTCCGCGGGCTCTGGCCGAGAAAGGTCGGTCCTTCGTCCGCATGTACAGGAACGCCAATCCGGACCATGTCAGCGATTCCATCGTTTCATCGCATCAATCCGTAGCGTCCGGTCAATTCTATGATGCGCAGACCGTTTGTCTGGACGATCTGCTGCGGGAACTTCCCAATGTGTCGCTGCTGAAGATGGATGTCGAAGGGGCGGAATATTCGATCCTGTCCTCGGTCGCGAATTTGGACATTCCGCAGATTTGCGTGGAGTTTCATCACTTTTGCACGGGGTACACCATCGAGGATACGCTGTCGTGTATCGAACATCTGGGTCGGATGGGCTATGTCGTGGCCCATGCCGACGCAAAGGCCGCACCGCTGCAGCAGGTGACCTTTGTTCATTCCCGACATTTGCCGAAGCATTCGGGGGAAACCTTTTCTCGGACTCATTCAATGGTTGGTTGTACATGAAAGAACGGCGATGATCGAAAATGAGAGACATCCTGTCCCGGTGGCTTTGGTTTGCTACAATCGACCGCGACATACGGCCGAGGTGCTCAAGGCCCTGCAACGACGCCAGATCCAAAATCTGTACATTTTTTCCGACGCCCCCAAGAGCGTTTCCGATGAATCCTCTGTCGCACAGGTTCGCGATCTGATCGGGGCCATCCGCTGGACAAACCCGAAAGTTGTCGCGCAGTCCGCCAATCAGGGTCTGGCCCGTTCCGTCGTCTCAGCGGTCAATACCGTTCTTTCCGAACACGAGACGATGATTCTTCTGGAAGACGATTGCGTTCCCAAACCCTACTTCTTCGATTTCATGCGGGCCTGTCTGGATCGGTACCGGGATCACGAACGCATCTTCGGGATCAACGGGTACTGCCCGCCGATTCCGGACGAGATGCGAAATCGGTATCCCTACGATATCTTTTTCTATCCTCGGATCGGCAGTTGGGGATGGGCGACCTGGCGGAGGGCGTGGAAGGCCTTCGATCCGGATCTGGCGGGGGTGTATCGCCGCTGTCTGGAATCCGGCGTCGATCTGACGCAGGGCGGCCCGGACATCCCCGAAAGCGTGCAGAAATTCCTCAACGGTCAGCCCCGGGATATCTGGACGCTCAACTGGGTTCTGTCGGTCTATCTGCATCGCGGGTATTATGTCTATCCGATGATTTCTCAGATCCAGAATATCGGATTTGATGGTTCCGGCATCCACTTTGGCCGCTCGAAATCCAAATTTGACTATGCGGCCCCGGATCAACCAATTGTCCGATATCCGGATCAGCCGGTTCTTGCCGAAGAGTTGATCCGACATTACAACAGCTTCTTCGGGGGACCGAAGGTATTGCCGCCGCCTGTGCTTTCATCTTCCCAGACGGGGGTCAAGTCGTCGAATCCTTCTTTCCGGAAAAAGTCAATTTCCGTTGTTCACATCAACACCCATGATGTCGCCGGAGGAGCGGCCAAGGTGGCCTGGCGTCTGGCCGAAGCGCAGCGGAACCAGGGACACAACTCACGCCTCCTGGTCGGATACAAGAAAAGCGATTCGCCGTATTCATCGGCCTTTGAATTGGACTTGACGCAATCGCTGTATGAACAATCCGTTCGACAGGGGCTGCTCGATTATCACCATCAGGGCAGTCACCGGCTGATTCGCCATCCCTGGATCAGGCAGGCCGACCTTGTGCATCTGCACAATTTGCACGGCAATTACTTCAATCCCTTCAGCTTGTCGGCCTTGTCTCGGGCAAAACCCATCGTGTGGACGCTGCACGACATGCAGTCGTTCACCGGCCATTGCGCGTATTCCCTGGAGTGCATGTTGTATCGGCAGGGCTGTCCGAAGTGTCCCTGTCCGGAGCTGGAACACGGCCTGGCGGTCGATACCTCCGCCCGGTTGCTCCAGGATAAACGGTGTATCTACGAGCATTCCCGCCTGCAGATTGTCGTTCCGTCCGAATGGCTCCGCCGCCATGTCCAGCAGAGCGTGCTGGGCAATCACCCGATTGAATTGATCTATAATGGTGTAAATACATCCATATTTAAGCCGTATGACAAAATGGACGCGCGGCATCGGTTCGGACTGCCTGAGGATCGCGTGCTCATCGGCGCCGTCGCCAACGGCGGCAGCTTCGGCAATCACTGGAAGGGCGGGCACTATACCCAGGCGGTGATGGATCGTGTCCGGTCTCGAAATCCGAAGGTCCTGTTTGTCAGCATCGGCGGCAACGGCCCGACGACCTTGCCGGAGGTCATTCAGCTTCCGCGACTGGAGGCTGAGACGGATCTGGCGATGGCGTATTCGGCGCTGGATATCTTTCTCTACACGCCGCTGGCCGATAATTGTCCGCTGGTCGTTCTGGAGGCGATGTCCTGCGGCTTGCCGATCGTATCCTTCGCGACGGGGGGTGTTGGGGAACTGATCCGCAGCGGGATTGACGGCTGGATCAGCGAGTACAAGAATGTCCATCAGACGGCCGCGGCCCTTGAAAACCTGATTGTCGATCCCGCGGCCCGTTCGGGATTTGCGCAAAATGCCCGCAAGCGCATCGCCGATCAATTCGAGCATTCCCGAGTCGTCGAACACTATCAACGATTGTATGAACGGGTCCTAGCCCAGTCCCCTTCATTGCGTTATTCGGTTCCGACTCTCCCTTTGGACCGGGTTCCTTCTTTTGTCCGGACTCCGGCGTTTCTGGAATCGCAACGGGAGGTTTCTGTGCCCTCCGAATACCAGACGCCCCGAACCGTCGATGTCAGCATCGTTGTTGCGACGAAGAACCGGGGCGAATTGCTCGATGCGATGCTCGACAGTCTCAAGTCGGCCGCTCGCGAGGTTTCGCTGGAGATTATCGTCATTGAAGGCGATTCGACGGATAACACCCGCGCCGTTTTGGACAAGCACGGTGTAACGCGGGTCTTCAACGAACGAGAACACTTCGGCCCCGGTCGTCGTTCCTGGCCGCAACTGTACAATTTCGGTTTTGCCCGGGCTGGTGGCAGATACGCCATGTACGCCAGCGACGACATCGTCTTTGCTCCGGATTGTCTTACGCAGGCGGTTCGATACCTGGATTCGCTGCCGACTTCCGTCGCCGGGGGTATCTTCTTCTATAAGAACCTTCATACCCGACCCGATTGGGATCGGTTCGGCGTCGATTTTACCTATGGCCATAAACTGTTGATGAACTACGGCCTTGTCCGGATCGATGCGCTGGCCGCCGTCGGCGGGATCGACGAGTCGTATCGCTTCTATTGCGCCGACGGTGACCTGTGCTACAAGCTCTATGAATCCGGCCGTCAACTGGTTCCTCTGCCGGGATGTTTTGTCGTACACAACAACATTCTCGACAACCAGAAGAAGGCCAACGCCCGGACCAGCGAGGAAGACATCGCTCGATACAAGCAGAAGTGGAAACATTATGTCAGCATTGAAGAGTTCTCGCCCCGTCGTTTGCTCTGGTCTGAGGAGATGGCCGAAGTCCTGCGGCTTCCGGCGTCGATGCGTTTGATTGATCCCTCCCTTGAATTTCTGTGGAAGGGTTTGTCGCAGGTTCAGTATCGTCAGTTCTCCGACGCCCGGTCCAGTCTGATGCGGGTCATATCGTCGGGCTGCGAACATCCGCTGGTTCGCCAATGGATCAATCGCTGCGATCCGGCGTTGGCGTCTCCACCATCGAGGCCGGCGCAAACATCGGATGGTGATCTGCTGTCCCGCATTCAGCGGGCCGGCCTGTGGTCGCCCAGCACGCCCCTGCGTGTGCATCTGGGCTGCGGGCAGTGGCGGTTCGACGGATATGTCAACATCGACTACCCGCCCAGCGAGCACACCACGATCTCCAAGCTCGGCGCCGACATCCATGCCGATATCACCACACTGCGATTTCCCGATGGGACCGTGGACGAGATTCGTCTGCATCATATCTTCGAGCATTTCAACCGTGTTACCGCTCTTGCTTTGTTGATTCGCTGGCACCGTTGGCTCAAAGTTGGCGGCGTACTGTGTATCGAAACGCCCGATTTGATCGGCAGCGCCCGGACTTTGTTGTCCAATGCGGCCTGGAAAACCAAGATGGCCGTGGTTCGCCATCTGGCCGGCGATCAGGCGGCCCGGTGGGCGTATCATGTCGATCACTGGTTTGCCGAACGATTTGAACGGACGCTGACGGCGCTGGGGTTCGGGGGAATGCAAAAAGACGAAAAATCCTGGTCGCAAGAGCCCTACCTTTCGAATGTGATCGTCACGGCCCATAAAACGGAAGAGCGCACCGTTGATACGCAATTTTCAGCCGCCGGCCAGTTGCTCGCTGAAAGCATGATCTCGCCGAAAGAGCGGCCGACCTGGGAAATTTGGATGCGTGAATTGCAAACCCTTTTAGCCGATAACAGGAATTGCACGAGTGAATTCAAGATCAATGCTTCCGGGGTATCGAAGACAAACGCGGGTGAACCGCCGGTTTTAAGCGGCGTACGATAGAGAATGAACGCGAGCCAACCGACACAATCGAATATACTGGGTCTTGTTTTCAGCAAAGACCGGGCGATGCAACTGCAGGCCGTCCTGGATTCGCTGCGATTGCATCTGCGCGATCCCCAGAGGTTGCGCCTGGCGATTTTGTTTCGGGCGTCGAATCCGCGGATTCGTCTTCAGTACCAACGGCTGCAATCGCGGTATCCGGATGTTGCGTTCGTCGAAGAGACGGAGTTTCGCCGGCAGGTTCTGTCTCTGGTTCGCCCTTCGGAGATGGTCTTCTTTGCGGTCGATGACAATCTGTTTGTGCGGGACTTTGCGATGGAGGATATTCATACCGCGCTGACGGCTCATCCGGAGGCGATCGGTTTTTCGCTGCGTCTGGGCCGCAATATCCAGCACAGCTACATGCGCAACGCCCCGGCGGCATTGCCGTCCTTCCGCAATTTTGGGGCGGGGATCCTGGGATTCAACTGGCCGGGATCTTCGCACGAGTTTGGGTACCCCCTGGAATTGTCCAGTTCGATCTATCGAACGCGCGATCTGTTGCCGTTGATGGAACAATTGCCCTGGGAGAATCCCAATACGCTCGAAGGTCAAATGGCGATGGTGGTTTCCTGGTTTGAACAGCGGCAGCCGATCCTTCTGTGTTATGATCACTCGGCGGCTTTCTGCAATCCGGTCAATCTTGTGCAGACGGTCTGTACCAATCGCAGCGGGTCGGATCCAGCGTATTCGACCGAGCGATTGTCGGATTTGTTCGATCAGGGGTATTCGATCGAGGTTGCGCGGTATTCCGGATTTGTACCGCAGGCCTGTCATCAGGAATTGGATCTGGTCTTCCGAAGCGAAGGCCGGACGACGAACCCGCGTGCGTCCCGACCGCTGGTGACCGTCGAGATGGTCGCGTACAACGCCGCAGGACATATCCGTCGTGCGATTGATTCGATTCTCGCGCAGGACTACGATCCATTCGAGCTACTCATCGTGGACGATGGCAGCACGGACGACACCGCGGCGATCGTTCATCAATACGGGGATCCCCGGATTCGCTATATCCATCAGGACCACGCCAATTACGCCGCCGCTCGCAACCGCGCCATCCGGGAAGCGAAGGGCCATTACCTGCTGGTGGTGGATTCCGACGACACGATCGCGGCCGGCTACATTCAAGCGATGGTTGCCGGCGCCGAACGGAATCCGGAGGCGGACTATTATTATCCGGCGGGGCTGACGCTGGTGGATGACGCCGGCCGTCCGACGGGCGTGGTGTGGCGATACGAAGAGATTCGGGACAATCGGGTGCTGATTGCCGTTCTGTTTACGCTGGGCAAAAGCGTTATTCCGGAACCGGGAAGTCTGGTACGGCGCTGCCTGTATGAACGAACGGGCCCGTATCGGGAACTGGCGACCGCGGCCGATTTTGATTTTCTCTGCCGCAACGCCGGACAGATCCGGTTATGCCGCGTCGCAGACAGCGCGCCGTATTATTATCGTGTGAGTTCCGGAGGTTTGTCGCGAAAATATCAGCAGCGAAACGAGATCACCGCCGCGGCGCTGGAGGAGATGATCGCGCGCTATCCGGCCGAGGTTCTATACCCGCAACTGGCGCACTACCCCGATCCGGACGAGCGGTCTTGCCGATTCCACGAATATCTGATGATGACCTTTTATTCCCACGCGCAAACCCACGCGGGCCGATTCAGCGAACCGTTTCGGCGACGGGGCGATCGCTATCGTTCGCTGATGATCGAATCGTTGACAAAATCCGGTCGGTTGTCGCAGTCGGTCTGGAGCATGACCGGAAATCGGCGACCTCTGGAGCTGTTTCGGTGTGCGGTGGACCGTCTCAAGGCGGGACGACCGGATGAGGCGCTGGTCTTTCTGGACGAAACGCGCCGTGGCGGGTTTGACATGTCCGGTTTGGACTACGCTCGCGCCGTCGCTTTTGTGCAACTCGGCCGTCCCGATCAGGCCGTTGCGGCCTGTCAGGCGGAACTTCGCCTCCGTCCAAATCCGGATGCGGAACGGCTTTTGTCGCAACTTGGACAATCTTTCCCGAAGGAAGATTCGGTCCCTGAAATCCAAACGGTACATCCCTCCTCGGTTTCATTGACATAAGGAATTCCCGATGGGCACAATCAATTTTCCCGGACTTTCGACCGGCCTGGACACCGCCAAGATCATTGAACAGCTGATGGAGGCCAACAGCCGCAAGCTCAAGCTGATGCAAAGCAATCTGAAGGTCAGCCAGACCAAAAAAGAGGCCTATTCCGAGCTGCAGAGCAAACTGAATTCGGTGAAGACGGCGGTTTCGGCCCTGGATGACAGCAGCGTTCTCAAATCGTTCAAGGCCGCCACCAGCGATTCGGATATTGTTACGGCCGAGGCGTCGGACCAGGCCTATGAAGGCAACCACTCGGTCAAAGTCAAGCAACTGGCCACCGCAGAGCGATGGGTCCACGGCGGCATCTCCAACTCCACCGCGTATGTCGGAGCGGGCAATTTCATATTTTCCTATAACAACAAGGAATTGATCATTCACACGACGGAAGAAACCACGCTGCAGGATATGGTCGGGCTGATCAACAACGACACCGACAATCCCGGCGTCACCGCGGGGATTCTCAAATACGACAACGGCAACGGGCTGGCCTATCATCTGGTTCTCAGCGGTAAAGACAGCGGATCCGATTACCAGATCACCGTCAATTCCAGCAACACGGAGACATGGAAGTCCGGGGCGGCCCTTTTGAAAAACGGCAATAACGCGGGCGTGACAACCAAACTCGGGGAGCTGGACGGTTTTACCGGCGATCTGGAAAGCGGCTCGACCCCCGACCAGATCCATATTTCCGGTTTTCGCCACGATAATTCCGCCGTGGATTATTACTTTGATGTCACGAACTATACGACGATTGACGATCTCCTTACGCACATCAACGAGGCCTTTGAAACCGACGGCGTCAAGACGGCCGTGGCCACCTACGAAGATGGGTTCATTCGCCTGACCGATACCACATCCGGTGCCAGTAACATGACCGTATCGTTGAGTTTTGTGCCGGGAACCGGATCCACGGCGTCCTGGATGGCCCCGACCATGGCCCGGGACGGAGATGCGGGGGGCACGATTTCCGCCAGCATCGCCGCATTTGCTCCGGCGACATTTTCCGAAACCCGAAACGCCCAGGACAGTTTGATTAAAGTGGACGACTATCCGACCGGAGCCAACGAATGGATCAGCCGCAGCTCCAACACCATCGACGATGTCATCTCCGGTGTCACCCTGCACCTACATAACACCTCTTCCAATGATACCGGTTACGATTCCATCGAAATCAATCTCACCCGCGACACCAAGGCCCTCAAAGAGAAACTCGATGCGCTGGTGACGACCTACAATGCCGCAGTGATCTACATCAAGGACAAGACCTCATTTGATCCGGACGGCAAGACCCGGGGCATTCTCTCGACGGAATACAATGTCCTGAGCATCTGGAACCAGATGAAAACGCCGTTCAACTCGGCGACGAAGGGATTTGGATCGCAGGACAGTTTTACCCGGCCGGCCGATATCGGTCTGAAGCTGAACGCCGAGGGCATGCTCGAACTGGACGAGAAGGCCCTGGATGAGGCCATCGTGGACGATTACAACGGCGTCCTGGCCGTGATCGGGGCCGTCAAGACCGGCAGCGCCGCCGGTGACGCGATCAAGTTTTATTCGGCCAACAAATTCACCACGGCCGGCCAGTACGAAGTTCGCGTCTATGGCAACGGAACCGCGATCACTTCGGCCCAGATCCGGCAGTTCGGCGAGACCACCTGGCGAGACGCCTCCTTCAGCGGAAACACGGTGACCGGCAATTCCCTCTTCAACAGTTATGGAAAGCCGCTGTATGCGGAAAACAGCTTGCAGTTTACGGTCGATGTCAGCCGAACCTCGGGGACCCCTCTGGAAGCGATGATCTATGTCAAGCAGGGATTTGCCGGGGCGGCCTATGATGTCCTCAACACCAATCTCAACTCGATTGATGGCAGTTTGACGATCACGACCAAGTCGATCGATCAGGCCATCAAGAATCAGAATGAACGAATCGAGGAAGAACAAGAACGGCTGGAGGATGAACGGCAACGATTGATCGCACAGTTTGCCCGCCTGGAAAAAATGCTGTCCGAGCTTCAGCGGCAGATGAGTTCGGTGACCTCGATGTCGTCATAGGATATCGAACGGGATTTTGATGATTGGATATGGCGGAAGAGATGCCGCTTCATAAAATCCTGAATTTCAGATCCTGAAACCTATGTTATCCCCAGCCGGCGTTTGCATTCCTCGAGGATCTCGCGGGTTTTCGTCGCGCCGCTTCGCGTCGCGCCGACGGCGCGAACGGCCAGCAGCGAGTCCAGATCGCGAATGCCGCCGGCGGCCTTGACCTGAACCCGCGGTCCGGCGTGTTTTCGCATCAGCTTCAGATCGTCCAGGGTCGCTCCGCCGGTTCCGTAGCCGGTGGAGGTCTTGACCCAGTCGGCGTTCAGTTCCGTACAGATTTCGCACAACCGGATCTTCTGCGCGTCGTTGAGGTAGCAGTTTTCGAAGATGACCTTGACCTTTTGTCCGGCCTTGTGGGTTGGCTCGATCACCGCGGCGATATCCCGGACGACATAGTCCCAGTCGCCGCTGAGAACCTTGCTGAGGTTGACAACCATGTCCAGTTCCTCGCCGCCGTCGTCCAGGGCCCGCAGGGTCTCGGCAACCTTGACGGCCGTGGCGTGTCCGCCGTGGGGGAAACCGATCGTCGTGCTGGCCCGCACATCGCTGCCGTGCAAGATCTCCCAGCACCGTCGCAGGGCGTAGGGCAGAATACACACGCTGGCCGTGTCGTATTGCAGCGCCAGTTGACATCCCTCCTCCAACTGCCGATCCGTCAGCGTCGGATTCAGCAGCGAGTGGTCGATCATTTTGGCGATATCAAGATATGTATAGTCCATAATGTCCAATGGTCCTTACGGTAGGAACTGCTGGAGGTAACGCCCGCTTTGCCGCAGCGCCGCCTTGCGGAGTTCTACCGACCCCTCGTAGACGCGGTCTTCGACCTCGATGCAGACCGGTCCGCGATAGCCCGTCTCGCCGAGAGTCCCCAGGAACCGGCCCCAGTTGACTTCGCCCAGCCCGGGCAGCTTGGGCGTGTGGTACTGGCTGGGATTGGCCAGCAGCCCCACCCGGTTGAGTTTTTCGCGATCCAGCCGCGCATCCTTGGCGTGGATGTGGAACAGCTTGGAGGCGTATTCCCGCAGCACGGACAGGTAGTCCATCTCCTGCCAGACGAAGTGCGACGGATCGAAATTCAGCCCGAAGTTTTTGCTGTCGATGTCGTTGAACATGCGGTCCCAGATCGCCGGGCAGGTCGCCAGATTTTTCCCCCCGGGCCACTCGTCGTTGGTGAAGAACATCGGGCAGTTCTCGATGCCGACCTTGACGCCCTGGTCCTCGGCGTAGCGGATGATCGGCTTCCAGACCTTCAGGAATCGCGGCCAGTTCTCATCGACGGATTTTGTCCAGTCGCGGCCGACGAAGGTGTTCATCCGGTTGACCTTGAGCATCCGCGCCGCGGCGATGACCTTCTTGATGTGCTGGACATACAGCTTCGACTCGGCCTCGTTGGGACACAGCGGATTGGGATAATACCCCAGCCCGCTGATCTGGACATCCGTCGATTCCATCAGCGACAGGATCTCTTCGGCCTGAGTTTTGTCCAGCGCGGCGACATCCACATGCGTGACGCCCGCATACCGCCGTTCGGCCTTGCCTTTCGGCCAGCACATCAGCTCCACGCAGGCGAAACCTTCCTTGGACGCAAAGTCCACGACTTCTTCCAACGACAAATCCGGTAAAATGGCACTGACAAATCCCAGTTTCATGGTTACGCTCCCTGGATTGAAATCCATGTTCGTTCTCGATGGCTTTTCAAGATCGCCTCGCACAGGACGATCTCCCGATGTCCGTCGGCGAAGGTCGGATATCCTCCGTCGGCGGGTTTGCCAGACCGAATCGAGTCATAAAAGGCCCGGAAACACTGCTTGAAGGTGTCGGGGAATCCCTCGTTGTGTCCCCCGGGATAGTGGATGAACCGCCGGGCTTCGTCGCCCACCAGCGACGGATCCCGCAGGAGCAGCTCGTTGGGCGTCTGTCGGTGACCGATCCACATTTCGTTGGGCCGCTCGCTGCACCAGGACAGAGCTTGCTTGGATCCGGACAATTCATAGCGCAGACAGTTCTTGCGTCCGGCGGTGACCTGCGAGACCCACAGGCAACCCCTGGCCCCGCCCTTAAAACGGATCATAATACATCCATAATCTTCTGTATTGATATCGACCGGCTCGCGTTTGATCGGATCGCGATCTTCCTTGCCCTTGAAGGTCTGGACCTCGCCGACGGGCCGCTGCCGCACCGGATGCACCGTCGCCAGATCGGCACAGACCTCTTCGGTCTCCAGGCCGGTGATCGTGCCGATCAGGTCCAGCCAGTGCGTGCCGATATCCGCGACGGCCCGAAGCTGGCCGCCTTCCTCGGCCAGCACCCGCCAGTTGTAGTCCGTCGGATACAATAGCCAGTCCTGCACATAACTGCCGCACACCGAAAAGACCGACCCCACTTCGCCCTTGCGAACCCGATCGGCCGCCTCGATATTCAGCGGATAATACCGAAGATTGTAGTTGACCCCCGCGGCAAGCCCCATCTTGCGGGCAACCTTAACCAGTTCGGCGGATTGGGTGCTGTTCATCGCCAGCGGCTTTTCGCACAGCACATGCTTGCCGGCCTCCAGCGCCTTGCGGGCCATGTCGTAGTGCAATCGGTTCGGCGTGGCAATGTGGACGGCCTGAACCTCCTTGTCGTCGAGGACCTGCTGGAAGTGCTCATAGGCCCTCTTCAGGCCCAGCCGCTTGGCGCTGCTACGGGATTCCTTCGGGCTTACGCCGAGAATCCCTTGCACCGGGATCCCAGCCCGCAGCAAACCCTCCACATGCACCGGGCCGATAAACCCCGCCCCGATCACGGCCGTATGAATCGTCGTCATGGTTTTCTCCTGTTCCGTCTGCTCGAGCCGCCAGTTTAACGGACGGGCCCGATCCTGTCAACCCAACACCCCGAAGGGTTCTGTGCATCGCGAACCGATCACGGTCGATCAGCCGAACCCCCGGCGACTGTTTCTGCCCGTCAAGAACAACTACGCCATCGACCCGACGGGCCTGTCCTTCGACATCGTCGCCGGGGCCGTCGAGTGGGGCTTGCTGCCCGTGACCGACGACACCGACGAGATCCTCTCCAACCGCCGCGACCGCCCCGGCTCCAAAAAACCCCACGACGCCAAAGCGTTCCTCCGCGAACAACTCCAAGGCAAGGAACCGCTGGACAGCGAAGAGATCTTCCGACGGGCAAGAGAGTTTCAGATTGGCGACAATCGGCTTCGAGACGCCAAACGCGAATTGGGAATCGAGACATCCAAGTCGGGATTTCAGGGTCGGTGGTTATGCTCCTGGCCGGATTCGACCCGGAGGGATTTATGGGGTGGCCCGGAAAGAAATCATCATCTTTGAGCATCTTTGGCGCCTTTGGATTATTACGCTAAAAATCCAAAGATAGTAAAAATGAATCATCATCTTTGGATATTCATCGAATTTTCCAAAGATTCCAAAGATACCCAAAGATGATGGCGGATTGTATCCGGGGGATCATATCCATCCGGAAGCCAGACCCACTCAAATGTCGGTACGGGCGGGGTTGAAACCCGTCCCTACAAGGGAATAGAGGTCAGCGAGACCATCAGGACTGTCCCGAAGGGACGACTGGGTTTGGGAAAGTAATCCCTCGGGCCGTACCAACCCCGACAGAGGGTTGAATCCGAATAGCCACGGGCAAACAGCCCGTGGTTGAGAGACGACCCCCTTCCGCCCTTCTTATTCCCCGACTCCGACGGAGTCGAACGAACCGTCGGGATTCGTTGGACCCCTTCGGGGTCCGGAATAATTCAGCCAATACAGGTTGTCCGCTTCCGTTCCCCGGGTTCCACCCGGGGCTATTCGGGTTGGACTCCTGCGGAGTCCGATCAATCAGGCCGATTCAATTCCCCGCAGGGGCGAAAGACAGGTTCGTTGCGGATGAAATCATTCTTCCGCACTTTCAGGGCTGGGGATTCTTGGCGAGCAATCCACCGGGGGTTTCCGCCCCCGGCCATGATCTTCCGGCCCTCCGGGCCTGTCGGATTGGCGGCCTGTTCCGAAGGAAGGACCGCGTTTGGGTTCGGGTCGGCGATCAGGGTTTCGGGCGGTACTCGACCGGCTGCTTTTTGAGTTCGGCGAGGGTTTCGAGGAGGGCATGGTCCGCGGGCTGCCATCGGGCAACGAAAGACTCGACGGCCCCGGCGATGGCCGCGGCGGATCGGGCGTGGAACATCGCGAATAGGTTGCAGCCCAGTTCGGGGAAGGGTCGGCGGTGGTAGCAGTGGCTGACCAGCGGGCAGCGGGCCAGATCCAGGCCGGCGGGGATTGGACTCCTGCGGAGTTCGGCGGCTCAGCCGTTGTTTATCCCAAGGGGGACGGGTTCTGCGGTTCGACCCCAGACGGTGGGGGGGCTGCCGGGGGTCGAATCGGTCCTGCCGAATAGCAGGATTCGGTCGGCCTTGTGGATCAGGGCCATCCCCATCGGCCAGTCGCCGATCTGCGGAGCGTAGATCAACACTCGCTGAAAGCCCTCTATCGCAGCGGAACAATCCATATCGGTCCACTCCTCGAAGTCTCGCCCCATCCAGACATGGACATTCTCGATACAGCTCGGCACGGACCGCGGCACCGAAGACTCCTGCAGGTCGAAGACCTCGCCCAACGCATTGCGGCCCTTTTCGACATCGACCAGCAGCACCTTGTCTTCCGATTCGGCCAGTCGCATTGCCAGTTTGACCACGACGGTGACCGGGAGTTCCTGAATGCTTTGGGCGGCCAGCACGATCGTTTTTCCGCCGGACCAGATCCGCCGGCACAGGTCCAGGTAATAGTTCTCCGACGACGCGGAAGTTTGCGCGGACGCGACCGTCGATTCGGGTACCGTCAAATTCGGAGGTTCAAATGCGACAACCTGTTCGATGGTTGCCGATATGACCGGATTTTGTCGTTCCCGAAAATCGGGATTCAGGATCTGGACCTCTTCGGGCTGTCCGGTCTGTTCGGAAACGATCGTGATCGTCTCGGCCGGTTGCGACGGGATCGGGCCCGGTTTCGGCCATCCGGCCGTCAATACGCCCCCCAGCCGCCGACACCCCATCGTGATCAGAAATTCCGGCAGGATCATGGCGATTCCCGCGGCGGTCAGCGACGAAAGCCAATACCCCCTGGCCGCGTCCTGGGGCAAGACTCGATGAAATCCAAAACTCAACCCCAGGAGAATCGCCGCCACGATGATTCCTTCGATTCGGACCAGGTCCGTTGACACGGCCAATCCGCGGTAAAACATCGTCTCGATTTCGAGCCGACGGCGTCGCCCTTCGGCCGTGGCGCGGTCGAGATGGCCCTTGCGAAAGTCGCTGTTGATCCGGAGTTCCTCGGCGACAACGGTGTCCTCCACAAATTCGACATAGATCTGTTGAATCTTGCGGGCGGTCTGCACGACGGCGATCAAGACCACGAATGCCGCCGCCGGTCCCAGCAGCCGGATCCAGTTTGATTGCAGGAATTCGGTCGCCTGTCCCAACAGCGACAAAATCCGTCCGGAGGCGGCGCTGGAGAAAACCGCGCGACCGACGACCGCATGACCGAGGATCCGCAGCAGCGTCGCCGCCGTCAACAGACCCGGAAGCGATCCCAGTTCCGAACTGGATCTGCCGGTAAACCCGATGATCACCAGCGCCGCCGTCAGACAGACATTGACCACCAGCAGGAGGTCCACACCCCACCCCGGCAACGGAACGACAAAACCGCCCATCAGGCAGATCACCAGCGTCACCCCTACCAGGTGATTTCGTTCGATGACCCGCCGCGACATGCCGGTCAACGGATTGATCGGTTCTTCAGCTTGCATACGGTTGACGGATTCAGTATAGCCCATCGGCATTGCGTTTCAAGAGCTATCGGTTTCGCCGCAGACGCATTACCAGGGCCAGGATCTCCGCCACGGCCACGAACAGCGACTCGGGAATCGCCCGACCCAGATCGACGGAGGCGAACAGCTCCCGGGCCAGGGCCGGCCGTCGCAGGATGGGCACGCCGTACGCCCGCGCGATCTCCTTGATCTTTTCGCAGACCTGGTCGGCGCCTTTGGCCACCACGGTCGGAGACGCCATGGTTTTCGGGTCGTATTTCAGCGCCACGGCCACATGGTCGGGGTTGACCACCACCACATTGGCCGTCGGAACTTCCTGCAACATCCGCTGCATCGCGATCTCGAACTGCTTTTTCCGGATTCGCCGCATGACTTCCGGCGGCCCTTCCATGCTCCGGAACTCCTCCTTGACCTCCTGCTTGGTCATCTTCAGGTCTTCGATGTACTTCCATTTCTGATAAAACAGGTCGATCATCCCGATGACCAGGATGCCGATGGCCACTCGCAGAAGAACCCCGAAGATCAACCGCATGATTCCGGTCACCAGACCCGTGGACCAGGCCCATCGCAGCGCCATGATCTCGTCCAGGCGGCTGCGGAGATAAACATACACGATCAGTGAAACAAAGATCAGTTTGGCCAGGGAAATCAGGACCCGGACTGCGGTATTGGTGGAAAACATGGAGGACAACACCGCCGACGGGTTGAAAAAGTTGAACTTCGGGGACAGCGGTTTTAAGCTGACATGCCAGCCGCTGATGTAGATGGACAGACCGACGCCCGTAACCAGAAGGATCAGGAGAAACGGGGCCATGACCGTGCCGGCTTCCGCAAGCTGATCCTGCAGGTAGGCCATGAAGAGGTTCGGATTTTCCATCGCGGTCCGATCGCATGACAGGACCTTGCGCATCCCGGCCATCGTCCAGGACGCGATCTGCGATCCCAACAGATACACCGTCGCAAACAAGACCACCAGCGATACCGAGGAGACCATTTCCGCGCTATGCGGGACATGACCTTCTTCCCGGGCTTTGCCCAGCCGTCGGCCGGTTGGCATTTCCGTCTTTTCGCTGCCGGATTGGGCCATTTCGTTTCGGGGGTTCCTATGGCCGCCCTACAGGGGCAGCAGTTTATCCAGCCAGTTTGTGAACTCTTTGACGAAGTACTGAAGGAATGGGAAAAACAACCCCACCAGGATCAATCCCATTCCGATCCGCAGGGGAAAACTCAGAAACAACACATTGGCGTCCGGCGCGATTCGAGACATGATGGCCAGAATCACCAGCGTCAACAGCGACACCGCCACGATCGGCCCGGCCATCTGCAATCCCAGAAGCAGCATGGTGTTGCTTGTCTCGATCAGTCCGCGGGTCAGCCGTTCCAGATCCGGGATACTTCCGACGGGAAAGCGCACAAAACTCTGCTGGATCAGCCGGAGAAGAACATGATGACCCCCGACGGTCAAAAACAGCAGCGCGAAGATCGTTTCGGTCAGGACACTGAGGGGTTCGGCCGGATCGCCGCTGAATGGATCAAAGACATTCGCCATCGACAATCCCATTTCCCGTTCTACGATCCGGGCGCTGACCTGAACGGTCTGGAACAAGATTGCGCAGACCAGTCCCAGCCCCAGCCCGTAAATCGCCTCGTTGACCATCATCAGCGCGCTGTGCAGTCCGAACGCGTCCTGGGGACGCACGGGACACTGGATCTGGCTGCCGAAAAAGACCGACGCCACCACGATCATGGCGACCTTCAGGCGAACCGGGATCGCCTTCCACCCGAACAGAGGAAACACCGCCAGGAAGGCCCCCACCCGCGTCAGGACCAGAGCGAATCCCAGCACAATCCCCGACAGAAAGTCCATCGGCTATTGCCCGTAGAACTGGATCCGGTTGAACACTTCCGTCGAAAACCGGATCAGGATCTGGAGCATCCAGTTTCCAAACCACAGGGTCGCCGCGCCCATGACCACCAGTCGCGGCACCATGCTCAATGTCGAGTCCCGAAGGGAGGTGATCGTCTGGAAGATCGAGATCAGCAACCCTGCCAGCAGGCAGGAAATCAGCAGCGGCGCCGACATCAGCAGCGCCGTCTCCATCGTATGCCGTCCCAGATACAGAATGTAATTGGCGTCCACCGTCGCGCTCCTACTTGAAACTCAGACTCAGACTATTGGACAGAATCCCCCAGCCGTCCATCAGGATAAACAGGATCAGCTTAAATGGTAATGAAATCATCACCGGCGGCAGCATCATCATGCCCGCGCTGAGCAGCACGCTGGCGATGACCAGATCCAGCAGCAGGAAGGGGATGAACATCAGACACCCGATCTCGAAGGCCGTGCGAAACTCGCTGATGATGAAGGCCGGCACGACGATATGAAAGGGCAATTCGGGAATCGTTTTCGGCGGCGTGATCCGGGCCATCTGCACGAACAGTTTCAGATCCTCGTTGCGGGTCTGGCGGATCATGAATTCCTTCATCACCTGGCTGGATTGGGCCATCGACTCGGCGAACACGATCTCGTTGCGGAGATACGGCTGAATCGCCTGATCGTTCATCGCGATAAAGGTCGGCGCCATCGTGTAGAGCGTCAGAAACAGCGCCAGTCCCATCATCGCCGTCGTCGGGGGGATCGAGGGCGTGCCCAGCGCCTGACGGACAAAGCTCAGAACGATCACGATCCGCGTGAAGGAGGTCGTCATCGCCAGCAGACTGGGGATGATCGCAAGGACCGTGAAGATCACCACCAGCTTGACCGGCGTGCTCCATTCCGGGGCCTTTCCTTCGGGCTCCTGCGGGGAGGCGACTTTGTCGATCATCTGCACGATGTCCGGAACCGTCGGCATCGTCGGGGTGGAAATCTGGCGGTTGGGTGTGGTGGGTCTGGCTGCGGGACTCGGCGTCGAAGCCGCCGCTGCCGGTTGAACTGTCAGGATCGTCCACCAGACGACCGGCAGGATCGCGGCCCATCGGACAAAGTGTCGGCCCCGAGGATTCATGCCGTGCCGTTTCCTTTCGGTTCGGACGATTCGCCGACCTCGGCGATCAGCCGGATGTTCTGGGCCGTGCTGGCGATTACCAGACGGCGTCCTTCCACTTCCAGTAGATGAATATGCCGCTGGGGTCCAAGCCCAATGGTATCAAGGACTCGAAGATGCCGGCCGCGCGAAGGATGCCAGCGAGGCCCCAGTCGCCGCGACACATAAAACGCCCCGACACCCAGGACCAGCACGAATCCGATGGCCGTGGCAAACTGCCGAAACAAATCCGTTTGTTCCGGCAGTTTGTCGTTTGAATTCCCGAACTCCTTCCATGAAGTCGCCGGTCCCCGGGTTTCGACGGTGGTTGTCGTGTCAAGCAGGTTGGCGTCATCGGCGCATCGGCCCAGCGGGGCCAGACACCCGACGATCAACAGGATCCAGATTGCTTTCCCAGAGGGTTTCATCAAACACATCATTCCGATTCATGGTATTTCTGCTCTGAGAATTATGCAAAAATCATGCCGATCAATCCTGTGCCCGATCGATTCAGAATAGGGGCAGGGGATTGTTGTTTTGATTTGGAAAAGAAGGGAAGCGTCTTGAATCCTAAAAGCTTTTTTGACAAGGAGTTACAGTTGACAGCCCATTGTGGAAAATCGGAAATTTAGGTCGGGATTGAAAAGGGAAAGGTCGGAAATGATTATCAAGATTCCCATCAGGATGCCCTGCCTTCCGTATCGCGCGTACGATCCTCAAACACTCCGGCCCAGGAAACGGATCCTGTTCCAGAGCCAATACGAAAATCCAATCCCCCTATCGGCGGAATCTACAGAGGATGTTATCCCTTGGTCTGGCTGGTCCCTGCCGTGGCTGATGAATCGGGCGCCTCCCGGACTCGTTTGAGTTCCAGACTCAGGACGCTGGCCACATCCGGTTTGGAGGTGGCGATCTCGCCGATGACCTTGGCCGAGGTTCGCTCGCTCATGTAGTACAAAATCTTGACCGCATCGGCTAACTGCTGATTGGCCGCCATGCTGATCAGGACC
The DNA here is from genome assembly GCA_964643355.1 of uncultured Pirellulales bacterium. Classification (GTDB taxonomy): domain Bacteria; phylum Planctomycetota; class Phycisphaerae; order Sedimentisphaerales; family Anaerohalosphaeraceae; genus FEN-1350. The sequence continues at coordinate 69,170 of CAZXPW010000013.1, read as the reverse complement.
TTGCTGGCCTGGGCGGAGTCCATCTTGTCGTAGGTCTGGGCCAGCTTCTGCATATTGGCCTTTTCCGTCTGCGTGATATCCAACTGTCTGGCCTGCAGGGAGGATTCCTGCTTTCGAATCTTTTCATATACCAGCGTCAGTTGGGCCTGAAGCTGATTGAGCCGGGCGATGTCTTCCTGCAATCCCTCCCGCGCTACGCGGATTCGTTCCTCCTGTTCAGTGAGCTGCCGTTCCTTGGTCTTGTACTCCTTCATCTTTTCGCGGATGTCAAAGATCAGCCCCTGCATTTGTTTTTCCGTCATCCCCCGGGCCATCTCTTCGCCGGGATTTTCCGTGATCTTCAGTTCGGGAACCCGGTCTCCCGGCGACAGGGTGTCGGCCTCCGGGGTCGTTTCCGTTTCAGGGTTCTCCGTCGCGGCGGCCGGAACCGGACCTTTGAGCATCCAGGTCACGCCGAAGGTTCCCCCGAAGCTGATCAGTCCCACGCCCGCCATGATGAGGATTTTCTTGTTCATGATGGAATCTCCCTTCGCCGATGTGGCCGTCAGGCCGGCTGCATGATTCGGCGCGCAAATCCGATCGAATTTCGATCATCCGTTTGTTTCTGATCTTGCCGTTGCTGTTCCTGTTCAAACTCCTCTTGGGCACGGCTTCGGAGTTTTTCCAGTCCCTTGCGGAACTTCCGGACCGTCAGGATTTCCTGGATCTTGCTGCGCCGTGCCATTTCGAGCAGTTCGAGTTTCTGTTCCATATCCCGGATTGTCGTTTCCGTGACCTGCGAAAACTGCAACAGGAATTCCTGCCGAGCCATGCGTTCGACCCCCGGCATTCGTTCCGTTTCCGACAGCTGTTGCCGCAGAAGCGCTCGTTCCATCAGGATCTGCCCACGCAGCGCCACCGCCTGTTCGGTGACGGCGATCAGCTCCGTGCGGAGAGACTGCTCCTGTTTGATCTTCAGGTCCAGCAGTTTCTGCAATCGCCATTCGAATTTGAGCATTGTTTGCCCCTCTTACGATTTGGACGCAACCGCCGTCCGGGTCGGGGCCGGTTCGCTGAGCAACCGGTCCCAGGCCTTGGCGATGTCCACGAGCCGCTTGACGGTATCTTCGAATCGATTTCGTTCCCGGATTGGCTGGACCAGAAAGTTCTGAATCCGGTCGATCAAAGCGACGGATCCGTCGATCCGTTTGTTGCTGCCCGGGGCGAACGCCCCGATGCTGATCAGGTCTTCGGCGTCGGTGTAGGTGGCATAGATCTCCCGGACCTTTTGTGCGGCTTTTTTGTGTTCCTCGGTAGCCACGGTGTTCATCAATCGGCTGATGCTTTGCAGGATGTCGATGGCCGGGTAGTGGCCGCGCGAGGCCAGTTTTCGCGACAGGACGATGTGTCCGTCCAGCAGCGATCGCGCGCTGTCGGCCACCGGGTCGCCCAGATCGTCGCCTTCCACCAGCACCGTCAGGATGCCGGTGATGCTGCCGCGATCGCCGCAGCCCAGTCGCTCGACCAGACGCGGCAACAGGGAAAACACGCTGGGACAGTATCCTTTGGTTGCCGGCGGTTCGCCCGCCGCCAGTCCGATTTCTCGCTGCGCCTGCGAAAATCGAGTCAAGGAATCCATCATAAACAGAACATCCATCCCCCGATCGCGAAAATATTCCGCAATGGTCGCGGCCACAAAGGCCGCCTTGACCCGTTGAATGGCCGCCGCGTCGCTGGTGGCCACCACGACGACGCTTCGGGCAAGACCTTCCGGCCCCAGATCCTTTTCCAAATATTCGCGAACCTCTCTGCCCCGTTCGCCGACCAGGGCCACGACATTGACATCGGCGGCGCTGCTATTGGCGATCTCGCCGAGCAAAACGCTTTTTCCAACGCCGCTTCCGGAAAAGATTCCAATTCTCTGCCCCTTTCCGCAGGTGAGCAATCCATCGATCGCCCGGATCCCCAGCGCCAACGGCTGGCGGATCATTTCCCGCTGCAACGGCGGGGGACTGGAACTGTCGATTCCGCGTTTTTCCGTCCCTTTCAGCGGCCCCTTGCCATCGATGGGCCGGCCCAATCCGTCCAAAACCCGTCCCTGAAGACTGGGATCGCACAAGATGGTCCGGGGTTGGTTCAGGGGGACGACCGAGTCGCCAGGGCTGATGCCGTCGATATAATCCAGCGGGAGCAGGACCAGGTTCGATCCCTTAAAACCGATGACCTCCGCGGGAATGGTTCTTCCGCTGACGGAACGGATTTCGCACATGCGTCCCAGTCCGATGTTGGGGCCGGCGCTTTCCACCGTCAGCCCCGACACCCGCACGATGGATCCCTTGCAGGTGACCAGGGTTGTATCGTCCAGGACCGAATGGAACTGCGAAAAGTCGATAAATCCGGATTGTAGTGGCGAGGAACTCATTCGGTTTTGTCTCGTAACAGGGCCTCTTCCACAAGCCGCAGATGATCGGCGATCCGGGATTCAATCAAACCCTTGCTGGTTTCCACCACGCACTCCGCCGGCCCCACCTCGCCGTCGCTTTTAAAGGTGATATTCCCCGGTCGGCTTTTTCCGGATTCCTGCAGGGTTTTGTCGTAGGTTTCCAGGTCCTGCGGATTCATGCGAACGACGATCGGTTCCTGGGCCGGCGCCACTGCCAGCGCCTCGCCGACGATTCGGGCGATGTCGTACTGGCCGGCTTGGATCTGTCGCATCAGGATTTTCTCGGCGATGCCGATGCTCAGCCGTACGATCGGGTCGCGATGTGAACCGAATAACTCCTCCTGGAATTGCTGCAACGCCGCCGCCGCACGCGATAGCCCCTCGCCGGCGCGAATCAGTTTTTCCCGGTCCGGCTTGAGGGCCTCCGGATCAGCCGCGGGTTTGGATTTTCGAACCAGCGTTTTCAGGTCCGTTGTGATCGTTACCGTGGCCACCGGCCGCAGAGTCGCCAGCGTTACGGAAGATTTCTGCATGGTTTATTCCTCCTCGATAAACCGAAGTTCTTCCTTCTCGTTGGCCTCCCGCAGCGGCTTGGCGACCAGTTCCCGGGCCTCCAGCACTTCCGACTTGCGCGGCTCCGACATCAGGGAGGTCTCCTCGTCCACCATTTGAGCGGCGCGCTCCGAAATGTTCGAGCGGATCTTTTCCGCGATGGCCGGATCCGCCCCGAACAGGGCCTTGGCCAGCACGGCGGCGTCCACTTTCCGCAGCGATTCCTGTAAAGATCGATCCTCAATTTTGAGAATATCCTCCCAGGTCACCATCAACGCCCGCACGAGTTTTCCGGCCTCTTCGTCTTTGGCCGTGATATCTTCCAGCAGTTGATCCCGCCGTTCTTTGTTCAGACCGCTCAGAACGATCGCCACCTTTCGCAGCACCTCTTTGGGCTTGGCGTCCTGGACGGGCGTACCGTCTTCGCTGGTCAGTTCCACCAGCCGTTTGCAGACCATCTCGCCGACCCGCCGCATCGTTCGTGCCGAGACTTCGGTCGGTCGCGTCATACGCCACACCGTTTTCTGGCTGGTCTCCGGATCGAGCCGAGCAAGGACTTCGGTGCTCATCTTGGGGGCCAGAGCCGACAACACCAGCGCGATTGCCTGCGGCGGCTCGCCCGTCACGGCCGCGGCGATCTGGGCGGGTGTGGCCGAACTGATGGCGATAAACGGATCTTTTTCCCGGATGGCCTTCTGCATCTGCGCGTGCAGCTCGCTGGCCTTTTCCTTGCCCGCCGCTCCCTTGAGCAGATTGTTCACGAAACTTTTGACATGCATTCCGCCTTCACTGGCCTTTTGAAGCGAAAGGCAGAAGTCCTTGGCAACCCCCAGCGCCGCATCGGGATCGTTTTGTCCCGTGGCGTCCAGATGCGACAGTTCCATGGCGATTTCCTGGATCACTTCCTGTGGTTGCCCTTTGAGAAGTTCGGAGGCCGTTGCCGGATCCAGCGCCGCCAGAAGCATGGCCGCTTTGCGTTTGCCGCTCAATCCCCCCGCCATATCAGGTCCCCTCGGCCAGCCAACTGGCGAACAACTGCTTGACCTGCTCCGGATTCTGTTTCAGTTCCGCTGCGATATGCCGCCGTACGGCCAGGGCCGGATTGTCTTGACCGGAGGGCAACAGGCCCAGTGTCATCGCATCCAGCCGATTGGGTCCGGCGATTTCCGGCGACGCCGCGGCCGCCTTCTTGGAGGCCTTGGTGAAGATCCGCAGTGCCAGAAGCGCACATACCGCCAAAATCCCCAGACTTGATTGCCGTGCGATCTCGATGTATCGGGTCAGTTTTTCGAAACTGGTATCTGAAATCGCCGCAATCAGATTGTCCGGCGCCTGATAGATCGGAATGTTCTTGACCGTCAGGGCGCTGGCGTCCTGAAGCATCTTGTCTCCGCCGATGGCGTTCTTGATGATCTGTTCGACATCCTGAACGGACATAATCAAATCCGCGGCCGTCGCCGTTCCGACCGCGGGCGGCGAGGCCGGCGCCGCCGGAGGGGGTGTTGCGCCCGGTTCGGCGGCGGGTTTGGGCTTGGACAAGTCCACGATCGCCGTGATCGACCAGGAAGTGACTTTTCCCGGCATCGTTGTGCGGGTCGTCATGGTTTCCGGAATTTTATATTTGTTGGTGACGGTCTCCGTTTTGTCCTGACTGCCCGGAGTGATCGGTTTTCCCTGCGCATCGGTTCCGGCTTCCTTGACATTCGTGGATCCGTCGATGACTTCCTCCATCGGGACCCCTTTTTCGTATTCGGTTTTGACCACGGATTCGCTGCTCATATCCAGTACGGCGCTGGACAAGATGGATACCCGGCCCGGTCCCAGGAACTGCTCCAGCGCGGCTTTGATTCGTTCGTTCATCTGCTGTTCGATGCGGGTTTTGGTGTCCTGATAGGTGTTGGCCCCGTCGATCAGCGAATTGTCGCCGCCCTTTTTGGTCAACAACCCCTTGCTGTCCGCTACGGTCACATTGCTTGGCCGAAGCCCTTCTACCGCACCGGCCACAATATGCGTGATCGCCGCCAGGGAAGAGGAGTTCATTTGCCAGCCCGGGCGTAGTACCAGCATGACCGAAGCGCTGGTTTCCTGCCCCTGCCCGGTCAGGATTCCCGCTTTTTCGGGATACACGATATGCACGCGAGCCGATTCAACCCCATCGATCAACTGGATTGTTTTGGCCATCTCGTCCTGCAAAGCCCGTGTCTTGTTCAACTGCTGAACGATGGGACTGACGCCGATCGGCTCATTATCGAATATTTCATAGCCGCTTTTGCTGCTGTTTGGAAGACCGTCCTTGGCCATGTCCAGACGCAATCGATAGACCTGGTTTTCCGGAACATAAATGCTGGTCCCTCCGCCCCGCAGCTCATACCGGATGTTCTGTTCGCTGAGCTTGTCGCAGATTGCCGCGGCGTCTTCCGGCGATAAGCTTTTGTACAGAAGCTGCATGTTGGCCGTGCCGGCCCATTGGGTCAACAGGGCGCCAATCAGGATGCAGGCCAAAACGATCGCCGCCAGCATCGCTCGCTGAACGATCCCGATCTTTTGCCAGATTGCGTTGATCTTCGCCAGCAGTCCCATGATCCCTCGTCAGAACCGATTCGCGGTATGTCCGGATCGCTGCGTCATGATCCGTCTTGCCTTATCCCTGCATTCTCATGGTTTCTTTGTAGGCCTCGACGAGCTTGTTACGAACGCCCACCAATACCTTAAAGCTCATATCCGCTTTGGCGACCGATGCCACGACGGCGTTGATATCCTGTTGTTTCCCCGACAACAGATCGACGATGGAAGCGTCGGATTGCTGTTGTTGTTCGTTCATCTGAGCGAACGAGCGGCCGACGGAATCCAGAAAGTTTTCCTGTTTCGGCTGCGTTTTTGTCTCGGCGACCCTTCGGAGCAGGTCCTGGGAAGAAATCGATCCGATTTCGGTTGGAAATTGAAACGACATGAGAAGTTCCTTTCAGGATCGTGATGGTTATCTCAGCAGGGCCAGACTGGCTTCCACCATCCGCTGGTATCGACGCAGGATGGAGGCGTTGGCCTCGTACGCCCGCGTGGCCTGATTCATCTGGATCAATTCACGCGGCAGATTCACATTGGGCATTCGGACATATCCCTGAGCGTCCGCTTGCGGGTGCCCGGGTTTGAGCACTTTTTGAAACTCGCTGGGATCGGCGACGATGTCCGCCACTTCAACCCCGCTGACTCCTTCGGTTGTGGCTTTGAAGACGGCCTCCAGCCGACGATAAGGTTCGCCCCGCCCGGCATCGGTGGTCTGTGCGTTGACGACATTGGAGGTGACGACATCCATGTGCTTGCGGCTGGCCTTGAGGCCCGATATCGCCACATCCAGCGTTCCAAACATATCTCCTTCAACCCGCATGGATTACTCCCTTAGAAATTCTGGATAGCCGCCTTCATCTGTTCGTATTTTTTCTTGATCAACAGCGTATAAGCCGAATGGAGCGAGGTGTTTTTGACCATCTCGCCGACTTCCGTGTCAATTTCGACATCGTTGCCGGTGATGTCCATTCGGGTGGTTTTCGGCTGGAAAAATTCTGGTTCGAGCTTGGACGAATCGATCGGTCCGTCGGCCTTGAGCATTTTGGCCAGAATCTCCTGAAACTTGATATCGAAGCGTCGATAGCCCGGAGTGTTCAGGTTGGCGATATTGTTGGCGATCGCCTTCTGTCGAACTCCTTCGGCTTTCACGCCGGCTTCTAACAGATCCAAAATCTGAGTATCTTTAATCATGCCATGCTCCATTCAGACACTATCTCGCTCTAAACAGTGTGCAACTACCGTGCCAGTCGGATTCTGTGAAGACAAACAATCACCCCGCAAATTTACAGACAGGATTTAACGCACCCAAGAAACGCCCGATCGACGAACTGGTCATTGTCTGTTCGGTTTTTATACAGGGGCTTGCGGTTGGGGGAGGGTAGTTTTCTCCCTTTCAGGTGTGGGAAAATTTTTCCTGCCAGTCCAAATCCAAGACAAATCCGTTGAATATCAGACAATGGTTTTGTGGCCGAAATGGTTTGGCATTACGATCGTAATTCTTTTCCTGGGAATGCTTTATGCTTAATGTCAGATACGAGATGAGTGGGCTTGGCACATGAATTGCTTTCGTATTACAAACCGGATAAACTTCAGGAGAAACGAATGTCACAAGTAGCCGTTGCCGTTACGCTGAACCCTCCCTCGGTTCAACAGGATGTTTCTGTCCCGATCTCCCGGACGAGTACGGTTCCATCTGAAAATCCTCGAGAATTGTCACGAGTTCGATCGAATGAGTCTGATGAAACAAGCCCTCGTCCGGAACCAAAGTTGTTCAAAGATGTCCTTGAAAAGCGTTTACCCCAGAACTCTCGGCAGGAAACGGCCCCCGAGAATTCGGGAAACAACAAATCGGAAAAGAAAAAATCGAATTCGTCCATCCGAGATTGGTCGAATATTTCCTTGCTATCCATGAATCCGGCCCTTCTTCAGCCGGAAAAGCAAGTTCCCTTCCAGATCACCCAAAAGGCCGCATCCGAATTTCCTGTGGCTGTAAAATCAAAACAACCTATCGAATTGATCAGGAAGATCGACAATCCATCTCATTTACAATCTCAACCCATAACAACAAATAACAAAGTTGTGCAGCTTCCCCATGTTTCCCAGGCAGCCCAATATCCCTCTGTTTTGAATAATGGCCAAAACCAAGAAATATCGAAAATAAAAAGAGAAGCGGAAACTTCCCAAGGCCAGACCAAACATGGAATCGATTCAACACAAAAAGTGGTTGAGACAAATCAAAAATCCTCTCAAATCTCCGAATCAAAGGTTGTCAATTCCGGATCTGAACTCCTGTCCTCCGGAGCCCAAGTTGCGATCGATCAGAATAATAAACCGAAAATCGATTCTCAGCCCTTTTCACTCGCAAGACCCAAAGAGGGAAGCAAGGCGGCCCAGAAGGAGATCTCTCTGTCACAGGATATTAAGGAATCCAGGAAACTGGACAAAACAAAGAACTCCAGTGATGTTTCAATTTCACAAAACAACGACGGCCTACAACAAGCTGCCCAGTCAGAAGGCGGATTATCGTTTATCCGATCACAATATGATGTCAAACAGACAACCGTGACTTCGGGAGTTGTCGATTCACGAACAAATATCGTTTCCAATACTGATACCGGGGCGGTAGCTCAAAGCCCGGGACGACAAGTGGTCCAGGCGATTCGGGATCAATTGACCGAGCCGATCCCTCAATCGCAAATTCAGTTGACCTTAAACCCTCCGGAACTGGGAAAGATCCGGATTTCCTTCCAACAGAACAACGAAGAAATTACGGGTCTTCTCGAAGTGGATAAACTCCGAACACGGACCGATATTCAAAAGGAATTACCGCAAGTCTTGGCCTCGCTGCAAAGTGCGGGCGTTCAGATCCGACGGTTGGATGTCGTGATGAACAATTCCAATCACAATCCTTCGCCGGATTCGCAATCGAATCAGTCCGCATCGGATTCTTTTATGAAACAGGCCGATTCGTTCTTTGCTCCCGACTCCCGTCAGGAGCACAATCGTCCCGGTTTCGAGCGGTCTTCACAGGACTTTCCATTAACTCAAACGCCCGATAATGCCGATCAAGAGAAGAGCTTTATACGCGATGATGCGATTAATGTGTATCTGTAAATGCAAAGAGATGGACGACGAATGCCGGCAATGGGTGCCGGCGGAATAATCACATTTGACGACCCAGAAAAACCATCTTGAAATGAATCAGGAACAAAGAGCCCCCGATTCGACAGCCGTATCCCGGGATGGATCGGAATCCGCCGTGGAACAGGTTTCGGATGGCCTGAAGTCCTCGGTTGATCCGTCGTTGTCGGTGTCGGTTCTGGAAGCGGAGAAAGAACCATCCCCTGACTTCGCCGAGGACACGGAACCGGATTGCCCGGAGGCAGCGGTTCAGGACTCCGAGACGGCCCGGATTTGTGCCGAAGAATTTGCTCAGACCGATCAAAACACGCTGAAAGGAAAGGCCTTAAAGGCCTATTCTCACCATACCCGTCAGGCCCGGGAAGACAAACTCATTGTGGAATATCTTCCCTTGGTACACCGGATTGTCGGACAGATCGTATCCTATTTGCAGCCGCCGATAACGCGGGAGGATCTGGTCAGCGCCGGGACAATCGGACTGGTGAAGGCGGCCCGGGATTATGACGCCGCCCATCGCACCGAATTCAAGACTTATGCGTATATCCGGATTCGGGGCGCGATCCTCGACGAACTGCGGAGCTGGTCGTTTACCCCGTCCAACTGGAAAAAGCAGTACGATCAAGCCCGGCAGGTTCTGCAGGAAATGGCCGGTCAGGAGGGCGAAATGCCTTCCGATACCGATTTGGCCGATCGCTTGCAGATGCCGGTCGAGAAAATGTACAAGATGTTTGAAAATGCCCGGGCAAGGCATTTTCTTTCCATCCATGGCCTCAGCGACGAGTCTCCGGCATTGGGCGAATCCCTGGCGGCCGAATCGGAAGATCCCGATGAACGCATGGAGCGGCAGGAATTGATCGAACAACTGGCCAGGGCGATTCAGGATCTTCCCACCAAACAACGACGAATCATTATTTTGTATTATACGCGCGAGCTGACGATGAAACAGATTGCCGTCACCATGGATATCACCGAATCGCGTGTCAGTCAGCTCCATGCGACTGCCCTGACAAAACTGGCCGCACGGTTAAAATCGTGGAAGGACTCCCAGGGATGACCTCCAGGTTAGACTCTCGCAGGAGCCCGAAAATGTCAAGCAGAATGTGAAGAGGTTCGATCCGATCATGGCTGATACGCCGCAATCCTTCCGTTCCGTCGAGCCGCTTCGGCAGGTCGAACAGGCCGTTTCGCTGAACCAGCGGGTGGACCGGAATCAAGAACAATCCGATCGCCAGAATCGCCGGCGGCGTCCAAAGAAGCCCGGTGGATCGGTCTCGGAGGACCAAGTCGATCTCCCGCAAAATTCCGACAACCGAGATCCGCCCGGATCGGAAACGGCCGAAGGTCATATCGATTTTTGTGCCTGAACCCGAAAGTTCTTTGATCTGTGAGAATCCATGGAATCCATAACCGTACTGAAGCATCAACAAATCAAGACCGAGGGCCGATACCGACTTCCCATTCGGATTTCCGGATCGTCGCAGGGCTCCTCCGCGATTCGTTCCGGGGCCGGGCCGGTGGGGACTCCACAGGTCAAACTGATCGAGAACACGGCCGATTATGCCATTCTGGAAGTGATCTGCGGCTGTGGACAATCGCTGTATATTCAATGTCAGTATTCCGTTCCAACCAGCCCGTGACGCGTTGGATACGATCGAAATAGGATCGACGAGGGATTGAACATGGTACGAAATCAAATGATGGTTGTGGTCGGATCCGCAATGTTCCTGATGGGATGCCGCGTCGTGGATGAACCGATTCAGGTGGATAACCTGCCCACGGCTCGTGTGACGATCGGCTCGGAACAGGCCCTGGTTGCGGATCAGGGCGATCCGACGCTCAAGAAACGATTTGCGGATGGAACGACGACGGGGACCACCGATAGCGCCCTGGCCTGGTCGCAGAAATACGAGGATCTACTCAAGCAGCATCAACAGCAGGCGGATAAAACCCGCGCCCTCGTGGCCGAAAACAGCGACCTGAAACAGACCATCGACCGGCTCCAGGGAGAACTGGCCAAAACGAAAAAAGAATTGGACGAGGCCAATTCATTTCTGCAGGATATGCACCGGGAGTTGACGCAGTGGAAGGGAGATGTCCTGGGATATCGAGAGGAGATGCGACAGGCGCAGGCCGCGCAGATGGAAGCCCTCATCCGAATTCTCAAAGTGCTCGGGGCCGAGACTGCCGATCTTCCCAAGAATCCGCCGGAGAGTTCTCCGGCTCAAACCGAATCGAAACCTCGCTGACATTCCTGGACGCAATCCGATGAGGATGGATCGACCTTGGATCATGGATATCATCCGCTTTCCCCGGCGATGGCGCGGAATCGCCGTTTTCCTGTCGGCGATCGGTCTGTGTGGTTGTACCGTCGTTAATCCGGTGGTTCCGGAAACGGGTCAATATTATATCAATCCGGATGCGGATTTTTCCCGAATCGGTCGGGTGGTGGTGTTCGAGTTCGAAAATCAGACAGAGTACCCCGCCGGCTCAGTGGATTTGACCCAGGCCGTGACCGAGGGCTTGCAGAGAAAAAATTTGTTCAACCTCCGAATCATTCCCCGCCAGTCGGAGGTTTGGCAGGATATGCGGCTGGATAAACCGGCTTTCAGCAATCAGGAGTTGCTGGACATTCGAAAACGATTATCCGCCGATGCGATCCTGCTCGGTCGGGTCAAGGGATATCAGCCCTATCCCCATCTGATGTCTTCCCTGAATCTCAAACTGATCGATTTGAATACGGGCGGGATTCTGTGGGGATTGGAACAAATCTGGGACAGTACCGACCAATCCGTCCAGCGCCGAATGAAAATGTATTACCGGGATAAGATGGGCAGCGAATATGAACCCTTGAACTGGAAGGTCCTGATAACCAGCCCGCGGGAATTTCATAAATTTGTCGCCGACGAAGTCGCGCAAACGCTTCCCCATGCCGCCCAGATTTTGAATATGAGGCCTTCAATCCGTTGAGAAAATTCGAGTACGACCGATAATTTCATAAAAATCAATAATAATCCTAAAGATTATACCCGTTGTTACGATAATTACAAAGGGTACAGAGCGCATAGGAACAGACAAGGAAAATCCAATGGATATTCCCATTCAAGATGTGACGCAAGTGTTGTTTAATCAACTACTTGTGCAACGACAGATGCAAAAGGCCGAATCGCCCGAAACAGCCGATGTTCCGTCCGATTTTGTTGCCGATCAGGCCTCGGTCATCCGCAAGGCCGGCGAAATTGCAAAGGAAATACTGAAAACCGACGAAACCGAAAACATCAGGATTGATTGGACCGAAATCGATACTCCCGAAAATGCCTATCAGGCCGCAACTTCCATTCTTAAGTATGGAATATAGATGGCCGATGGTCTATTGTCGGATAGACCGTCACGGTCTGGGATGAATCATGGAAATTGGCTTGGATAGGAGTTTGTCCTATGTCAAAGACGATGTTGGTTGTTGATGATTCCGCCACGATGCGGAAGATCATTACCCGGACGATCCGCAAGGCCGGATTGCCGGTCGCGGATGAAATTCTCGAGGCCGGAGACGGAAACGAGGCCTTGCAGAAGATCGAAGGAAAACCCGTGGACATCATTTTGTGCGATATCAACATGCCCGGTATGGGCGGACTGGATTTTGTCAAGAAAGCCCGCTCTAATGAGGCCAATAAGAATACCAAGATCGTCATGATTTCGACGGAAAGCGCCGAAGGGTTGATCGCCAGCGTCAAAGCCGATGGGGCGGATGGATATGTGACCAAACCGTTTACCCCCGAGACCATTCAAAAAGAACTGGCTCCGTTCTTGCAGTAATCCAGTTTGGGAATCGAAAGTACAAGCAACCCGCGTCTGCAAAAAGGTGACTGTATGGTTGGTCAGGAAATCTTCAGCGAAGCGTTACTCTCGGGCATGGCGGAAGTCTTTGAGACCATGATGTTCATGTCTGTCGAAGAGTGTAACGAAATGTATGAGGCCATCGAAGGCGACACTCTCTTGTCTTCCATTACTTTTAAGGGGGCCGTCGAAGGTTGTTTGGGGGTCCGATGCAACATGAATTGCGCCCAGACCATCGCTCGGAACATGCTGGGGTCCGATTCCGGCAAGACTATTCCGGAAGACGAAGTTGTCGATGCCATGGGCGAAGTGGCCAATATGGTCATGGGAGCGGTCAAGGCGCGCTTGGGAGATTCGGTGGGCGATATCCAGGTCTCCATTCCGACGGTTGTCAAAGGCAAGGAGTTGATCAACAGTCTGGGCGAGCAGTCCTATGAAGTCACGAAGATGGTTCATGTGGACGAAGATGTCGCTCATTTGATGTTGTTATACCGATTTACCACGCAATCCAATTGAAATCGAAAGGATTCGACCGAGTATGGCTGAAATCGCCGAACTTCGGTCCGCCACCAATGATCTGACGGCCGAGGCCATGAAGGCCTTTGCCGAGGATATTTCCACGATGTTCGATACCGGGGTGGAATCCCAGCAGTCGGACATCGAAACCGGAACCGTCGCCAATCTCAAAAATCGCTACAAAAAGCTTTGCGCCGTGATTATGGTCCGTTCCGAAGGGATCATGGACGGAGAATATCAGGTCGTATTCGACAAGGAGGGGTTGTTCACGCTGGCCGGTACCTTTGTCATGCAGCCGGAACAAATCATTCAGGTCAATCGAAAAACCGGCGGAGAAAAGGAGGCCTCGGATATTGGAGATGCTCTGGGAGAAGTGGGAAATCTGCTGGTGGGTTCGTTTGATCGGGTCTTTCGCGAGAATTATCCCGGCCATGGCCACCATGTCCAAAGTGGCACATTCGTCGGCAATCCCTGGTCGAATTCGGAGAGCAAAATCCGGCTTCCCGCGGACACGGAACTGGACATTCTCTCGTTTCAAATGAAGGTGGGATCCTTTGATCCCTTCCATGTCTCAGTGATCTTTCCGGTTTCCATTTATGAAAAGAAACCTCAGGCCGTCGAGTCCCCTCCCGCCGAGCCGGTTGCTCCGTCGGAGACCCCTGTTCCTCCGGCGCCGCCGGCATCCGGAAATCCTGTTGTTTCCGCCGAAGGTATTTCCCCTCCCGCGGTCGTTCAACCCGAACCTGTCGTGCCGACCCCGGCCGTCGCGGCTTCGGGGGTTTCCGCTTCACCGTCGGGTCCGGTCAGCGACGCGATCCGAAAAATGGCCACCGCCATGGCTCTGGATGTGCCCACGGGCAATGCCGGTGGGGCCTTGGCGAGTTGTTCGCTTACGGCCCAGCAGGTGATGCGTTCGCAAGTCGTCTGGGCGACGGAAGAAGAGACCGTCGAAGAGATTATCAATAAGATGCAGAGACAGGATAGCGGGTATATTCTGGTGGGGAAAAACGGCAAACTCGACGGAATCATTTCTCGCTCGGATGTTCGAGGGGCCCTCAGCCCGTATTTACAGACGATTTTCTCCAAATGGCGCACCCCGATGGATATCGCCACCCTTCAAATCAAGGCCCGATGGATTATGAACCGGCCCGTCCGGACCGTTCGGCCGGATGCCTCTGTCGGAGCCGTGATGCATATCATGATGGAACATGGAGGACGATGTATGCCGGTGGTGGATGAAGGCGGTCGTGTCCTTGGCATTGTCACCGTGTTCGATATTTTCCAAGCCCTGCTCAATTGGGGGGGGCAGGGGACCACCGCCGGTCGGATTGCCGAACCGGTGCCTCTGGTGTAATCCCGACCCACGCGGATGCTTCGGACGGATTCTTTTTGGGAAAGATCCCGGACAAATTTTGGTCAGGCCGTTCGAAGCTGATATTCGGAACACCAACTGATGGGCTGAACAATCGGCCATCGAATATTTTTCTGTTCCGCGGCCGTTATGGGTCGGGGAGCGTATCGTCGGCATTCCTGTGTCTTGGCGTCGAAATGCACGCAATTCTTGCATAGTTTCTGTGATTCTGACATCGTATCCATTCCATTAAAATCTGGTTTTAATTCTTGACCCCACTGATACAGTATCGGCAATAGTTGCCTGGTTCATCAATTGGATCATCGAATCGCCGACGGATTATTTCGGGCGATTTTGTCCTATAAGCCGGCGGTTCCTTTGAAAAGAGTCATATTTTTTTCGGACGGCGTATTTCGAAAAACCCCGTTTTTGGGCGAAAAAACAAAGGTTTTCAATAGGAGGTCTGACGGTTCATCGTCAAAGCCCGATAATTCGCTCAAGGTTGGCGCCTTGTTTCCGATAATAAATGGCGACCTTATTCCCCAATTCAATTTCCCGAAAAAGAAAACCCGAAGAAAGAGATCAGAAGGAACTAAAGAAATCAAAAATTCATCCGATAATGTATTTCGATAAAACCAGTAATGGATCGGATTATCGGATTGTAAATGCGATGACGGCAGTCAGGCTCAAAACGAAGTTGGTAAGGAGATGAATCGATGTTAGCAATCAAGAACAACATTATGGCGGACAATGCGGCGCGGCACCTGGGCCGAAGTTATGACGCCCTGGCTCAGTCGGTGGAACGGTTGTCTTCCGGCCTGCGGATCAACAGCGCCAAGGATGACGCGGCCGGTTTGGCGGTTCGCGAATTGATGCGAGCCGAAGTGGCCGTGCTTCGGCAGGGGGCTCGAAACGCCCAGGATGGCGTCAGTCTCCTGCAAACCATGGAAGGGGCGATGGCCTCCATCGATAACCTTCTTGTCCGTATGAAGGAACTGGCCGAACAAGCCGCGACCGGTTCCTACTCGCAGAAACAGCGCGACATCATGAACAATGAATTCCAGCAGATGGCGGCGGAAGTGGACCGAATCGCGACCACCACCACCTTTAACAGCATCAACATGCTCAACAGCGCCACCGGGACCAATACGATCCATTTTGGAGTCGGATCCCAGATTATCATCAGTTCCGTCGATGTCACAACCTCGGCCCTCGGGCTGGGTGCTGCGCGGATCAGCGGTGCAGATGGGGCCAATGCGATTGCCGCTCTGGCATTGGTGACCACGGCCATCGAAGCCAAAGACAGTGCCCGTGCCAGTTTTGGGTATATGATGAACCGGTTGTTGAGCACCACCGATGTGTTGAATATTCAGGCCGAAAACCTCATGGCATCCGAATCCCGAATCTCCGATGTTGATGTGGCGACGGAAATGGCCAAATTGACTCGAAACCAGGTCTTGGCCCAGGCCGGTATCGCCATGCTGGGTCAGGCCAACAGTATGCCGCAAATGGCCCTGAATCTGTTACGGGTCTAATTCCAAGCTTCTTACCATCTGAAAGGGTGACTGCCCCGCTTGGGGCAGTCACCCGAGCCGTAACCGGAAGACAAAAACCGAAGGTCTTGATTCCGGGAGGATCTCATGAACGCAATCGCCCAATATGAGGAACAGGCCATTACCACCCAAAGTCGCGGACGCCTGATCATTCTATTGTACGAAGGCGCCATCCGGTTTCTTCGTCAGGCGTTGGCAGCCATGGAAACGCGGGATTATGCTCGAAAGAATCACTATGTCTCTCGGGCCCAGGATATTCTCCTTGAGTTGAACACCGTTTTGAATATGGAGGCCGGAGGATCACTGGCCCAGAATCTCCGTGCCCTGTACAATTTCTTGAATCTGCATCTGAATCGTTCCAATGTGCAAAACAATCCGCAGGGACTTCGCCAGGCCATTTCGATATTGAATGAATTGCTGAGTGGATGGAAAGCGATTGTGACCGCGTAGTCCCATAACGGCAATTCGATTTCCGCCGGTTCTGGCTGAGCAGGACAAGGAAGAGCCGAATCGATCAGGTGGATTCCGAAGATTTTGGAACTTTTGCCGCGCTCCGGCAAAAAAAATTCTGTTTTGGATAAAAAATCTTTCTGTTCAAAGTTCCACCTTTCAATTCGACAAGTTTCAACACTATCGGTCCTTCGGCTAAAATCTCCATTTTACCCATTTTCACTCCTTTAGAAACCCCTGAATTCTGCGATAAATCCCGTTAGTAGCGGGGAATGGCTGTCCCGCTTCGCTACGGCAGTGTATCGGAAATCAGGGAAAAGGTCCTGACAGGGGCAATTGACCATTGGTTAAGGAGTTAGGAAATGTTAGTAATCAAGAACAACCTTATGGCGGAAAATGCTGCTCGGCACTTGGGTCTGAGCTATGATTCGCTGTCCCAGTCGATTGAACGGCTGTCGTCGGGTCTGCGAATTAACAGTGCCAAGGACGATGCGGCGGGATTGGCGGTTCGCGAGTTGATGCGGGCCGACATCGCGGTGCTCCGACAGGGCGCCCGAAACGCTTCAGACGGCATCAGCATGCTGCAGACGATGGAAGGGGCCATGTCCACCATCGACCAGTTGCTGGTTCGTATGAAGGAACTGGCGGAACAGGCCTCGACGGGATCGTATTCGTCCGGCCAGCGTTCCATTATGAACAACGAGTATCAGCAATTGATGTCGGAAATCACCCGTATTTCCGGCGACACCAAGTTTAACAGCATTCACATGCTCGACAGTGCCGCTTCCACCAACGCCGCCGTGATTCACTTCGGCGTGGGATCCAGCATCTCGATCAACTCGGTGAATGTAACCAGTTCGGCCCTGGGTATCGGTTCGACCGACCTGACCACGGCCGCCAATGCTCAGACGGCATTGGAAGCGGTGGGCACGGCGATCACCCGAAAAGATAGTGCCCGGGCAAGCATGGGTTATATGATGAACCGTCTCCAAGCCACCTATTCGGTGCTCAACATTCAGGCCGAAAACATGATGGCGTCCGAGTCCCGTATTTCGGATGTGGATGTGGCGACGGAAATGGCCTTCCTGACTCGTAACCAGGTGCTGTCACAGGCCGGCGTGGCGATGCTGTCTCAGGCCAATGGTATGCCGCAGATGGCCCTGAGACTGTTGGGATGATCTCCCCGCAGAGGCCGTAGCATCCGCGCATAACGGAATGGAATTTCCCGGGGGATGACCGCGTTCTGTGGTCATCCCCCGATCTTCGCAATCCATTCGATTTGACCGCCGGGGGTTACAGCGGGTAACTGAACCGGGAAGGATCCTCAATCAATCGGCGCTGGGTTCAGGAGGAACCTTATGAATGTAGCAAATCTCTATCAACAAACGGCCGTCACCACGCAAAATCGCGGCCGATTGATCGTTCTCCTGTACGAGGGAGCGATCAAGTTTCTCCGTCAGGCGGTGGTCAATATCCAGGCGGCCGATTTTCAGGCCAAGGGTCGCAACATCCGCAAAGCCCAGGATATCATTCTTGAACTGAACACGGTTTTGGATATGGATAACGGTGGTGAGATCGCCTCCAATCTTCGGTCTTTATATAACTTTATGAATCGCCACCTCACACAGGCCAATATCAAAAATGATCCGGATATGATCCAAGATGTAATTCGGATACTCGAAACCCTCAATCAAAGCTGGAAAACCATCACGACTTAGCGATTTATCCGATGGAGATCCCGTCTCCGAATCCGTAGGTGTATGAAAACTGACCGGCCGTCTTACTCCAAGGCGGCCGGTTTCATTTCTCCCAGTCCTTCCCAAGCCGGTTAGCCGATACGAGTTTAGTGTGTGATCCGGATCTCGCTCGGCTTATCGGACAGTCACAAGCAATCGCCGATTTCCGGATCACATCCCTTTTTTCCGGTTCCTGATTAATCCCTCTGCCCAAGAAACCGATATGTATGGCGATAGCTGTCGGTGGTGTTTTGATTTGGTTCTGCGGACGCGCGGAATCTTCCAGGAGTCGGAAATGGAACCCATAAGTACAGGCAAACTCAGCAACCTGGTTCAACAAGCGGCGACGACGGTCATGATGGTCAATCCATCGGACCAGTCGGAGATGGACGGGTTGCACAAGCTGCTCGATGAGATTCAACAATGTGTGCAAGGGTTATCCCAGCTTCCGGATCCCGTTCGACAGGAAGCAACCGGAGCTGCGGCCTCGGCTTGCCAGTTGATTGATCAGTTACGAGCCCAGGAATCCGGCGATGCCAAGCATACGCTCGAGCAGGTCTCGGATACGATTGTGGCTCTTCAGCAACTGAACGAACAGATCACGCGAAGCGTCGCTGCTGGTCAAGTTTCTGCGGCGTTTCCCGGATCGGGGCCCCAACCTCCCCAACCCGTCTCCGAGCCGTCGAAGACGGCGTCTTCCTCAAAGGCTTCCTCACAGGCAATCGCTCCGGCTCAACCCGGACCCGATGCCGCGCCGGAGGAACCCAAACCGCAATCCGACGACAATCTGTGGGTGATCAATCTGGATGATGCGGATCTGGTCAAGGATTTTGTGACGGAGGCCGCAGAACACATTGAATCGGTGGAAGCCGCGTTGCTGCAACTGGAAGGCAATCCATCGGACGCCGAGTCGATCAATCGGATCTTTCGCGGATTTCATACCGTCAAGGGAATGGCGGGATTTCTGAATTTAACCCCGATTGGAAAATTGGCTCATGCCGCGGAAAACCTGTTGGACTTGGCCCGCAAGGGCAATCTGAGTTTGACGGGGATGAATCTCGATCTGGTCTTTGGCTCGATCGACCTGCTCAAAGGCATGGTCGAAGGGCTCAAAGGGGCGATGGGAACGGGCGATCCGATTGCCCTCAATCCGGATATGCCCAAACTGCTGGATAATCTTAAAGCGGCCGTCGAAGGTCAAAAGGGGACCAATCCGCCCGTCGCCTCGCCGGCCGATGGACCCAAGCAGGCCGCCGCGCCGGCAGCGGCGCAATCCGCCGAGCCGTCCGCGTCTTTGAACCCTCCGATTGAAGCGGGAACATCCGAAACGACGACTTGTGCCGGGTCGGCTGAGGAAATGTCCTCGACCCCCAAACGACCGGCCAATACCGAAAATGAAAAACCCGCCGAACCGGAAGAATCGGCTGAACGCTCAGGCGAGAATCGCAAGATCAAAACCGCCGCGACCGACGAAAAGATCAAGGTCAGCACCTCTCGCCTCGATAATCTGGTCAACATGGTCGGAGAACTGGTCATTTCGCAATCCATGGTCCTTCAGGAAGCCAACGCCGCTCTGGCGGTGGATCATTCCTTGTGCCGAAAAGTCAGCCATCAGGGAAAACTGGTTCGCGAATTGCAGGAATTGTCCATGATGATGCGGATGGTTCCCATCCAGGGCGTCTTTCAGAAGATGGCGCGACTGGTTCGCGATCTGAGTCAGAAGACCGGCAAAAAGGTCAAATTCACCACCGAGGGCGAAGAAACCGAACTGGATCGGATCGTCGTCGATCAGATTGGCGATCCGCTGGTCCACATGATTCGAAACGCCATGGATCACGGGCTGGAATCGGCGGACGAACGAACCGCCGCCGGAAAAGATCCCGTCGGTCACATCCAGTTGCGGGCATTCCATCAGGCCGGAAGCATTGTGATCGAAATCCAGGACGATGGGCGCGGACTCAACAAGGACAAGATCCTGAAAAAGGCCGTGGATATGAAAGTCGTCGGCCCCGATCAGGAACTCAGCGACGCGGAAATCTACAAGCTGATTTTCGCCGCCGGCCTGTCCACCGCGGCCAAAGTCACCGAAGTGTCCGGTCGGGGTGTGGGGATGGATGTAGTTAAGAAAAACATCGAAGCCCTCCGCGGGAAAGTCGAAATCGCCACCGAGCTGGGGAAGGGTTCGACATTCACCATCCGGTTGCCCCTGACGATGGCGATCATCGAAGGACAGATTGTGCGTATCGGGCCGGTTCGTTACATCATTCCCATTGTAAATATCGAAAGTTGTCTGCGACCCTCCAAGGATCAGATCTCCACCGTCCAGCAACGCGCGGAAATGGTCCTGGTTCAGGGCGATTTGATCCCGATGGTTCGATTGTACAAACTCTTCGGCGTCAAGCCCGACAGCGAAGTCCCCTCCGAGGCGTCTCTGGTTGTCGTCGAAGAGGACCAGAAGCGCGGATGCCTGATGGTTGATGAGCTTCTCGGTCAGCAGCAGGTTGTGATCAAAAGTCTCGGGGAGGGAATCGGAAAAGTGCGGGGGATTTCGGGAGGAGCGATTATGGGCGATGGAAAAATCAGCTTGATCGTGGATGTGCCGGGTCTTTTGGAAATGGCGTGCAATGCCTGATCCTGGGTTTCAATATGGGGGTAAACAAGTCGATGCTCGAATCGATTTTAGACGATCTTGTCCTCAGCGAAGATGAATTTCGACTGGTCAGCGATCTGGTGTACCAGCATTGCGGAATCAATCTGCATGATGGGAAACGGGAATTGGTCCGGGCGCGCCTCGCCAAACGGCTGCGGACGCTGAATATTCGATCGTTTTCGGAGTATATCCAATACGCCGTCAACGACCCGACCGGAAACGAATTCACTGCGCTGATCGATTCCCTCAGCACCAATCTGACCAGTTTTTTTCGGGAAACGCAGCATTTTGATTTTCTCTACCAGACCTTCTATCCCAGTCTGATTCGCCGGAAAAAAGAATCCGGACGACTTCGGATCCGCGCCTGGAGCGCGGGTTGTTCGTCCGGCGAAGAGCCCTACACCATCGCCATCACGCTGCTGGATGCCCTCCAGGGTCAGGGACACTGGGATGTCAAGGTCCTGGCAACCGACATCTCGACCAAGGTGCTGGCTCTGGCCAAAGCCGGCCGATACGATGCCCGCCGCGTGGAGCCGCTGACGCCGCAACAAAAGCAGAAATACCTGGTTCCCGTCCGGCGCAACGGACAGACGGAATACGAAATGGCCCGTTCGGTCCGGGATCTGGTGTTGTTCGGACATTTGAACCTGATGGAAGACTGGCCCATCCGTCCGCCGGTGGACTTTATCTTCTGTCGCAATGTCATGATCTATTTCGATAAACCGACCCAACAGAAGCTGGTCAACCGATTCTGGAATTTGTTGGACGCCGGGGGGATTTTGTTCACCGGCCATTCGGAATCCCTGACGGGGATCGATCACAAGTTTCAGTATGTTCAGCCGACGATTTATCGTAAAGCATAGAGGATCCAATCGTGAAAAATCGAGTCGTCGTCGATATCTCCGATGCCAAGGTCTCCAATGACCCCGATACCGTTCTGACCACCTATTCCCTCGGTTCCTGCATCGGCGTGGCGCTGTATGACCCCCTGGCGAAAGTGGGAGGGATGCTCCATTACCAGTTGCCGGCGTCCACGCTGGACAAACCCAAGGCCGAACGGTACCCTTGTATGTTTGACGATACGGGGATGCAGTGCCTGGTCGCATCCATGACTGCGCTGGGAGCCCTGGCCAAACGGATCCATGTCAAAATCGCCGGCGGAGCCACCATGAATACCGGGCCCAAGGGTTTCGATATTGGCAAACGAAATTACCTGTCCATCCGAAAAATCCTCTGGCAATACGGTATGTTCATTGATGCCGAGGATGTTGGCGGACATTCCCCCCGAAACATGTATCTGAATCTGGCCGATGGGGCGGTGACGGTTCGGTCGATCGGTTTGGAAAAAACGCTCTGAGATCCCTTCGAACCAGAGGATATGGCTATGGAATCAATGGATTTTAGCTCGCTGCGAACGCAGGGGACTCTTCCGGATCCAAGGCAAATCCATCGAGAATCGATTATCGAGGATTTGTGGGAACCCTATGTGGATTCCGTCACCTCGCTTCTCAGTCAGTTGGAGGAATCCGCCCTGGCCCTTGAATCAGGCCGGTCCGTCCAGAACAACTGCGCGATCATCCGCCGCGTGCTGCATTCCATCAAGGGCGATTCCGGCATGAGCGGCCTGATGGATGTCTATGCCCTGTGTCACGAAGCGGAATCGGCCTTCGAAGAAATTCCGAACATGTCCGACCGGGCGGACATGGTCTTGCGGGTCAAAGACTGGATTGAAAATGCGATCGAAAGCATTCGGCAAAATACTGTTTCGACCCCCGTATCTGAACCTGTCAAACCTCGAAAAATCAAGACTCTGGTCATCGATGACGACCCCGTATGTCGCCAGCGGTTGAAAATGATTCTCCAGCAATTCTGCGAGTGCGACTTTGCCAACGACGGCAAGGAGGGATACGAGTTGTTTCAGCGGGCCTTTGAAACCGGCAAGCCCTATCAACTCGTGACCCTCGATATCCAAATGCCCGATATGGACGGACACGAAACCCTGTCGGCGATCCGCCTGTTGGAACGACAGCGCGGAATCGAGGGATTGGATGGGGTCAAAATCATCATGATTACCTCCCAGCATCAGTCCAGCCACATCTTCTCCGCGTTTCGCGGAGGATGCGAGGCCTATGTGGTCAAGACCAATCTGGGGGAAAAATTGCCCGAAGAAATGGCGAATCTGGGCTTGCTGACGATGAAACCCAATTATTCCCTCCGGTAACGGACAAGAAACGGAGATGAGTATGGCCTATACAATCCTGATTGTGGACGATTCGGTATTGACGCGAACCGCGATCAAGCGGATTCTGGGGATGATCGATATTCCGGTTGGCCGGATTCTGGAGGCGCCGGATGGTCAGGCGGCCTTGAAAGTGCTGGACGCCGAGCCGGTCGACCTGGTCCTGGCCGATCTCAATATGCCGCAGATGTCCGGGGTCGAAATGATCCATCAGATGCGGCAACAAAAGAGCCGGGCCGACATTCCCGTGGTCATGGTCACCACTGAGTCCAGTTCGACGCGAATCAAGGAATTGTTGTCCGAGGGGGTTCGCGATTACCTGCACAAGCCGTTCACGCCCGAAGAGTTCCGGTCCGTGATTTCGCGGCATCTGGGGGTTCGGAATGATTGTCGATGAAACCAAAACGATTGTGACCCAGTCGATCGCTCAGGCCCTCGAGCGGATGGCCTTTCTGGATGTGTTGCCCTGTCTGGAAACGCCCCCGGCTCCCAACCGCATTCTTCGAGCCGAAATTGATTTCACCGGTTCGATGGACGGTTCAATTCATGTGGTTGCCGGTCTGGATTTTGCCCGCGAGCTGGCCGGCAATATGGGTCTTCTGGATCAGCCGACGGAGGAGCAATGTACGGATGCCCTCCGGGAGTTGGTCAATGTTACCTGCGGCCTGGTCCTGCCTCTCCTGACGACCCCCGAGGCCGATGTGTTCAATGTTTCAATCCCGCGAGTTCATCCCGCGGATGGATCCATGGACTGGGACCAATGGATCCAGCGGGACGATGTCGCCGTGCTCGATGTTGTCGAACATCCGGTCGCGGTCTGTCTCAACTTGATCTCGGAAACGAAAGGGAATTATGCCGGTCCTGACTCGAACCATAAAAGTTCTCATCGTGGATGATTCCGCGATTGTCCGAAAAATCCTGTCGCAGGAACTTGGAAACGATTCTCAGATTGAGGTGGTCGGGACCGCGCCGGATCCCTATGTTGCCCGGGACAAGATCGTCCAGCTCAACCCCGATGTCCTGACCCTCGATGTCGAAATGCCTCGGATGGACGGCATCACCTTTTTGAGTAAATTGATGAAAGCCCGTCCGATGCCGGTGATTATTCTCAGCTCTCTGACTCCGGAGGGAAGCAAAACGGCGTTGGCGGCGTTGGAGGCCGGAGCCGTTGATGTGATGTCCAAACCCGGTTCGGCATACACGGTCACGGATGTCTGTACCGCGTTGATCGAGAAAATCAAAGGCGTCGCTCACGCTCGTGTCGTCTATCGCGAACCGTTGACAACCAAAAAGTCAATCACCGCCACCGCCATGGCGGAAACCACCGACAAGATTTTCGCCATCGGGGCCTCGACCGGCGGGGTCCAGGCCCTGACGGCCGTGTTAACCTCGATGCCCTCCAATGCTCCGGGGACGGTGATCGTTCAACACATGCCGGCGCTGTTCACCAAATCTTTTGCTCAGCGGCTGAATGGCTTGTGCCAGGTCGATATTCGGGAAGCCCAGGATGGAGAGCATGTGATCCCCGGCCGGGTTCTCATCGCTCCGGGTGGATACCACATGGTCTTACAGCGTTCTGGCGCCAGTTATTATGTGGCCATCAAGGACGGGCCGATGGTGTGTCACCAAAAACCCAGCGTGGAAGTTTTGTTTAATTCCGTCGCCAAATACGCCGGCGCCAACGCCGTCGGCGCGATCCTGACCGGAATGGGCGACGATGGCGCCGAGGGATTGCTGGCCATGCGAAAAGCCGGGGCGCGAACCGTCGGTCAGGATGAGGCCTCCTGCGTCGTCTATGGCATGCCCAAGGCCGCCTTCGAGAAGGGCGGCGTTGAAAAAGTGGTCTCCCTGGATCGGATCACCCAGACCATGCTCGATCTGGCGGCCGGGCGGGGCTGATCCATTACGCCTGCAATCCAACCGTTTTGTCCGATTCTTTTGTTCGGAGCATTACCGGACGATGGTTTTGGGGAGGGACGATAAAACCCCCTTTGTCTTTGCCATGGAGGCATTTCGACGGAATTCCGGATACTTGAAATCAAAATCGTCGATACAAAATTGTTGGAATGCGTAGGAATGTAGGTCTCGTGATTGAAGAGAAACTGTCATGCAGGCCATACGGGAAAGGAATTGGATCCCAGCGGGGTCGGCGCTTCCGGGTTTGTTGACTCGGTTGTCCCAGATTCTCTATTCCGGGGTCTGGAAGGAGGAATCGCTGTGGATGGAGGACTGGATCGGTCCAATGGAATCGCTGATGGATAAACCGATATCCGAACCGGCCGATCGTTCCATTTGCTGGATTGATCAGATCCATCCCCGCGATCGTTCGTATTACCGGTCAGCCCTGAATGACCTGATCCGTCAGGGTAGGGAGGGAACGCTCGAATACCGGATCCGAACTCGTTCCGATCAGGAACGATTTGTCCGCGATTTTCTCGTGGTGGACGGTTCGACCGATGGAGCCATTCGCGTGGAGGGTCTTCTGGTCGATCAGACCGACATGATCCAGGTTCGCAAGCGTCTCGACCGAACGCGTCTTTTGCAAAGCATGGGACAATTGGCCGCCGGCATTGTGCATGAAATCAATACCCCCATTCAATTTATTGGCGACAACCTGCAGTTTCTTTCCGAGTCGTTTGAACAGATTTTCGAATTGATTCGTCAGGATCGGCAGGTTGAACCGGAAAAACAGGTCGCGGCTGGGGACTCCCAATCGGTCCCTGTCGCATCGGACGACTCGGAATTTGAGTATCTCCGTCAGGAAATCCCCCAGGCCATTCGCCAGAGCATGGACGGCATCCGGCATGTCGCCGCAATCGTCACGGCCATGCGGGATTTTTCGCATATCGACGAGCGCCGGATGGCGCCGGCCGATCTCAACAAGGCCGTTCGAAGCACCTTGATCATCGTACACCACCAGATCAAATATGTCGCCGAAGTCCAAACCAGTCTTGACCCCGATGTACCGATGGTAATGTGTTGTATCGATGACCTCAATCAGGTTCTGATCAACCTGCTGGTCAATGCCGCGCACGCCATCGGCGATGTCGTCGGAACCGGCGGAGCCCAAAAGGGAATCATTCGTGTTGCGACCCGAAAAGACGGCGCCTTTGTCGAAATCACGATCTCGGATACCGGTACGGGGATCCCGGAGGAAGTTCAAAAACGGATGTTTGAACCGTTTTTCACGACCAAAGGGCACGACAAAGGCACCGGACAGGGACTGTTGTATGTCAAAACAATCGTAGTGGACAAGCACCATGGGACGCTGACCTGGGATACTCAGCCCGGCCAAGGAACCACCTTCACCGTTCGAATTCCAATCGAACAAAAACCACGGAAAACCGATGAGCCAGTCCAGAAGAATCCTGTTTGTTGATGACGAACGAAATGTCCTTGACGGTCTCCGTCGCATGCTGCATTCGATGCGGGGACAATGGAAGATGGAGTTCGTTAGCCGAAGCGAGGACGCCCTGATGGCCTTGCAGGCCAATCCGTACGATGTGATCGTCTCCGATCTCCGGATGTCCGGAATGGATGGTCTGCAACTGCTGGAACAGGTGCGGGAACAGTATCCCCAGACGATTCGCATCATGCTCAGCGGTTATGCCGATCAGCCGTTGCGGACACGGGCCTCCCGTTGTGTTCACCAGTTCATCTCCAAACCCTGCGATGCCGAAACCCTGAAAAAAATGGTCGAACGCGCCCTGACGCTGTACGATCGGCTCCATTCCACCGACTTGTCGGATATCCTGTCGCGGTTGACTTCGCTGCCGGTGTTGCCCAAGGCCTATCGGGAAGTGATGGATTTGCTCAACAATCCTTCCTGCAGCTTACGAAGAATCGGACAGGTTGTCGCTCAGGACATCGGTCTTTCGTCCAAAATCCTGCAGGTGGTTAACAACGCCTTTGTGACCGCTCAGGGCCAGAAAATCGTCGATCCCGTTCACGCCGTGTCGTTCCTCGGCTTCAAGGCGGCCGAGGCCTTGATCCTGACCAGCGGCGTGTTCAGCGAATTATCCGAAGACGCAATTCGAAGGTTCTGTGTCGATCAGCTTCAGGAACACTGTATGCGGGTCGGAACGCTGTCCCGCGCCATCTGCAACAGTCTTCACATGCCCGACGAACTGCTGGATGTGGCCTCCATGGCCGGTATCCTGCACGATGCGGGCAAAATGATTCTGATCTCCAGTTTCCCCGAAGAATACTGGAAATCCATTCTGGAGTCCAGAACGCGATATTTCCCCGTGTACGGCTCCGAACGACTCGCCCTCCAGGCCTCCCATGCCGAACTCGGCGGGTACCTGCTGGACTTGTGGGGATTGCCCAGTCCCATTATCGAGGCCGTCCCCTACCATCATGAGCCCTGGCTGTGTTCGCAATCGGCCTTTTCCGTCACCGATGCCGTCTATGTGGCCAACTGGATCGACCATCAGCGGCAAGACAGTCTGGCCGACGGCTGGACCGAGCCGGTCAATATCGAGTACCTGCAGTCTTTCGGAGCAAACGAACAGATGGAATCGTGGCTGCGAACCCACAAAGCCACCCTTGCCGAGGACCTGGCCAATGTCGGATAGTCCCAATCGACGAATCCTGTTTGTCGATGACGATCCGAATGTTCTGACGGCTCTCCGAAGGCAGCTCCGCCGGAAATTCGACATCGAAACCTGTGACGATTCCTCGCGTGCTCTCGAGATCATCGAATCGCAGGGACCCTTTGCCGTGGTGATTTCCGATCTTCGTATGAAAGGAATCGATGGCCTGGAGTTTCTCAAGATGTCCACGCTTCGAAATCCGGATCAGGTCTGTATCATCCTGACCGGATTTGCCGATCTCGATGTCGCCGTTCAGGCCGTCAATAATGGACAAATCTTCCGGTTTCTGACCAAACCCTGCCCGCCCGAAGTCCTTCAGCAGTCGTTAATCGAAGCCCTGGCCCATTTCGATCAAAACCTCAAATTGACGGGATTTCATTACGCCATCCAGTTCGAACAGGGTCAGCCGAAAACAACTTGCCGCGGAAGAGGATGTCTGGCCGTGACCGGCTATACGGCCAATCAATTGGCCAATGACCAGGGATTATGGACTTCGTTACTCCTTCCGGAATACCGGCTATCTGCCTGGGAAGACCTTCAAAAACGGTTTCAGGGAGAACAGACCGGTCCTTACGAGTATAAGATTCGTCGTCCCGATGGAGCCGTCCGCTGGATTCGCGATACGGTTATCGTTCATCGGGATGAACACGGCCTTCTGTCCCGATGCGAAGGCCTCATCGAAGATGTCACCGATCGCCGCCAGATGGAGGAAGCCCTGGAATATTCCCGGACTCGGTACGAACGGATGGTGGCCAATGTCCCCGGCCTGGTCTTTCGCTGGATCCTCAAGTCCGACGGATCGCTGCTGTTCGATTTTGTCAGCGACAACTGTCGTTCGATGTTTGGGTTGGAACCCGACCAGCTTCGGGAAGATCCCCAGATCTTGATTGGACGACTTGACGCCGCTGATCGTGCCGAGCTATATCGACTCCTGGCCGAATCGGCGGGGGGGCTGATCCCGCTGGAGTGGACCGGCGGCGGTTGCTGGGAAAACCAAAAACGGTGGTTTCGCGCCGTGGCCCGTCCGGAGCGTTTGCCCTCCGGCGATACCTTGTGGGATGGTCTGATGCTGGATATGACCGACTATCGACGCATCGAACAACAAGTCGAACAACTCGCCCGGTTTCCCTCGGAAGATCCCAGCCCGGTCCTCCGGGCCGATGCCGCCGGAATCATCCTCTATTCCAACAAGCCCGGCGAGATTTTGTTGGATCTCTGGGGATGCTCCGTCGGGCAACCCGTACCGCCCGATGTGCTCGAATTGATTCAGGGGGTTCGGATTTCGGGTGTCCCCGAATCTCTCGAAATGCGGTCCGGAGATCGCGTCTTCTCGGTTGTCTTTGCTCCCATTAACGAGTCCGATTATGTCAACCTCTACGCCCACGACATCACCGAGGTCAAACTTGCTCAGATCGAACTGATGCGGGCCAACGAAGTACTTCGCGAACACGACCGACTCAAGAGCGAATTTGTCTCCACCGTTTCCCACGAGCTTCGAACCCCCCTGTGTATCTTTAAGAACATCATCTCCAACGCGCTGGCCGGAGTGATGGGCAAGCTCAGCCCGAAACTCCAGGACAATCTTCGCATGGCGGATAAAAGCGTGGATCGGCTTTCCCGCATCATCGGAGATTTTCTCGATATTTCCAAGATCGAGTCGGGCACCCTTCAGTTACATTGTACGGAGCTTATCCTGCAAACGCTGATTGAGGAGGTTGCGCAATCCCTGCAGGCCCTGGCCTCCGCCAAATCCATTCGCATCGAATTGGACATGCCCCAGGCCGATCTGTCCGTCACGGCCGACCGGGACCGAATCATTCAGGTCTTGACAAACCTGATTGGAAATGCCATAAAATTCATTCCGGTCGGCGGTTTGATCCGGGTGGAACTGACCGACCAGTCCTCCGAGGTCGAGATGGCCGTTTGCGACAATGGACCGGGTCTGACGCCGGAAGAAATCAAAAAAATATTCGACCGTTTTGTCCAGATCCACAAAATCGCCGGCGCCGGTGAACATGGGACGGGTCTGGGATTGACGATTGCCAAGAATCTGGTCGAAATGCACAAGGGTCGAATCTGGGTTGAAAGCGTTCCGGGATGTGGATCTCGGTTTTGCTTCACGCTTCCGAAGAAATCCCCTCTGGCCGAAACGGCCCTCGCCGCCGACAACGCCGCCTCCCGCTGAAAGTCCCCTTTGCTTTCCCCGAAGCATCTCCGCGCTATTCAGATCAGGATTCGATATCCGTGCCGGTGGACCGTTCGCAGCCGAGTTCGGGCAGACCCGAGTTTTTTTCGAAGAGAAGCTACATGCACATCCACGATCCGATCTTTTTGGCCGTGGGAAGTCGGCCCCAGTGATCCCTTGAGTTGTTCCCGCGAAACCACTTTGCCCGCGGATTGAACCAGAGCCAGAAGAATATTAAACTCTCCGCCCGTTAGATCGATGGGATTGTTTTCCGCCCACGCCTGCCGGGCCTGAGGATGGATCCGGATCGGTCCGGCCTGAAGAATTTCTCCCGTCTCGGCCGGTTTGGATTCACTGCGGCGGAGAACCGCTTCCATACGCGCGGTCAGCACCGATGTGCTGAAGGGTTTGGTGACATAATCATCCGCTCCGACGGTCAATCCCACGACGATATCCGTTTCCGTATCCTTGGCCGTCAGCAGGATGATCGGGATGGAGGCCGTGGCCGGATCTCGTTTGAGGATCTTGGTGAGTTTGATCCCGGATATGTCCGCCAGCATGATATCCAGAAGAATGATATTCGGCCGTTCTGTGCGTAAAATGTCCTGCGCCGCAGAACCCGTCTCCGCCGTCAGTACATGATACCCTTCCCGACCGAGATTCATCGAGAGAAGCTCAAGCAGGTCCCGCTCATCATCCACAACCAGTACTTTCGTTTCCATATCGGATATTGTAAAGAGAATCAGGCGATTGTAAAGGGCTCAATTCATTTTCCGTTCATGCGATCTTGATGATCCGATGAATCGCCTCTTCTGGCAGGGATTCCCGTGAGGAGTCCTTTAACGAATTCCCCTTGTCCCCTGGAATGGAGTGGAGTACAATTCAAATTTCATGTTGACAGGCACGACGATGATCGTGTGAATCGACAACAGGTGAAGATTGGCCAGGAAGTCAAAAACACTTGCGCAAGTAACTCAAGCCCGGCAGAATTGGCAGTTGCTGGGGCCGGGGGTGGGAGCGACCCTCCTCTATCTGCTGCTGTCGGTCTATTTGTTCGGGCCGTATTTCCGAACGCGATTTCCCGAATCCGCCGCCTACGCGATGCACTCGGTTGCCGGGGCCGCGGGGTGTTATGTCCTCAGTCGCCGATGGATCGGCAGTTTCGGGGGGTCCCTTTTTGCCGGTGCGATTTATGGTTTCTGTCCGTTTATGCTCAGTTTCGCCCGCTTTCATCCGGCCGCCGGATTGCCTGCGGCATTGCTGCCGTGGATGTTCTGTCCTGCGATTTATTACCGTGCCCGCCGATCCAAAACCGCCGCTCAAAAGGCCGTCAGTATCCTGCTGGCCGCGTTGCCATTTGTCATCGTGGCCGTCTTTTTTGACCTTGCCGCCGAACTGAGCGGCTTTTTCATGCCCGTCCAGGTCCGAACCGGATGGCAACATGTCATCGGCCTGGCCATGCCGCTCTGGGAAAATGTCCGTTTTTCTCTCAGCGTTTATCACGCCGCCGTGCCGGCCTTTGTCCTTGGCCTGATGATGTATGTGATCGTCCGGCGCATGAGTGTTCTGATCACCGTCGCCGCCGCTACCTTACTTTCCCTGGCCGATCCCATCTTTGCCGTGCCCCCCATCTTTTGGCTTTCCGTTCCCATGCTGTATGCCGCCGTCCTGACCGGCCTGGGGTTGCAGGGCTTGGCCTGGGCCGGCCCCTCGGACCGTCGTTGGATCCTCGGCTGTACAATGGCCGTCGGTGTCATGGCCGTCATCATGTTGGTCGTTAGCGCCGCCGGGAAGGGGGGGCAGGTTTTCCGTGTGACCGGATTGTCTTATGTCGTCGCCGTCGTCATGACCGGTTGTATTTTCTTCCTCACCCGAGCCCGGCTTCGCTGGAACCTCTTTCGCTGGATCCTCCTTTGCGGCGGTATCGGTGTGGACATTCTCTTGTCCGCCCGATTTCTGATTGATCGGTCGTTCTGACGAGAGAATTTGTTTTCGCCGATGCGAAGTCGAATCCCAGATCAGAACAAAACAGGGGATTCCCTGCCAACACCGCGGGCAATCCCCTGAATCATTTGAGAACGAATCGCGTTTCGTTTATTTCGGCACTTCGGTCAACGGAATGCCCATCGCCTCGGCCACGCCCTTACCATAGGCCGGATCGGCCTTCAGGCAATTTCCAATGTGTCGGATTTTAATCTCGCGCGGAGCGTCGCCCATGGCTCGGGCGGTGTTGCCGAACAGGGCCGCTTGTTGTTCCGGGCTCATCAACCGGAACAGCTTGCCCGGTTGGCTGTAATAATCCGCGTCTTCCCGATGGTCCCAGTGCGCCGCCGCGCCGTACAAATCCAGCGGCGGTTCGGCGAATTCGGGCTGCTGCTGCCATTGTCCGTAACTGTTCGGTTCGTAGCCCAGCGTGCTGCCGTAATTGCCGTCCACCCGCATCGCCCCGTCTCGATGAAAACTGTGGACCGGACACCGAGGCGCATTGACCGGGATCTGGTGGTAATTGACCCCCAGCCGATATCGCTGCGCATCGGAATACGAGAACAATCGGCCTTGTAACATCTTGTCCGGTGAGAAGCCGATCCCAGGCACAACGCTGCCCGGATTAAAAGCCGCCTGTTCCACTTCCGCAAAATAATTGTCCGGGTTGCGATTCAACTCCAGAACGCCGACCTCGATCAGCGGATAATCTTTGTGAAACCAGACTTTCGTCAGGTCGAAAGGATTGTAGGGGCAGGTCAAGGCGTCCTTCTCTGGCATGATCTGGATAAACATTGTCCAGCGGGGGAACTCGCCTTTCTCAATGCTTTCATACAAATCCCGTTGATGGCTCTCCCGACATTTTCCGACGATCGCTTCGGCCTCGGCGTCGGTGAGGTTCCGGATCCCCTGTTGCGTCTTCAGGTGAAACTTGACCCAATATCGTTCCTTTTTGGCGTTGATCAGACTGAAGGTATGACTGCCAAATCCGTGCATATGCCGATAGCTTGCCGGAATCCCGCGATCGCTCATCACGATCGTCACCTGATGCAGCGCCTCCGGAAGCGAGGTCCAGAAGTCCCAGTTGTTCTTGGCGCTGCGCAGGTTCGTCCGCGGATCGCGCTTTACGGCGTGGTTCAGATCCGGGAATTTCAGGGGATCCCGCAGGAAGAATACCGGGGTGTTGTTACCCACCAAGTCCCAGTTGCCTTCCTCGGTGTAAAATTTGATCGCAAAACCCCGGATGTCGCGCTCCGCGTCGGCGGCCCCGCGCTCGCCGGCCACCGTCGAAAACCGCACAAACAAGTCGGTCTTTTTGCCCACCTTCGAAAAAATCTTCGCCCGCGTGTATTGGGTGATGTCGTGCGTGACCGTGAAGGTTCCGTAGGCCCCCGATCCCTTGGCGTGCATTCGGCGTTCCGGAATCACCTCGCGGTCAAAGTGAGCCAGTTTTTCCAGAAACCAGACATCCTGCAGCAACTGCGGACCGCGTGGCCCGGCCGTCAGAACATTCTGGTTATCGACTACCGGTGCGCCGTCCGCGGTGGTGAGTTTTGTTTGTTCTTTTTTTTCCTTCATAACATATCTCCTTTCCTGTTCTTGCCCCGATGACGGGGATTGTTCATGGTTGAACATTTCCGGCAAATGCCCCGGACTTCCACCCGGGCCAGTTCCACCCGGCCCATGCTGCGCACGGATTCCGGGATCTTCAGCCGATCCAGTTCCTTGCTGGCGAAATCTCGGGTCAACCCGCATTTCATGCAGACAAAATGGTGATGCGGACCGAGGTTGGCGTCAAACCGCGCCCGACCCGGAGGGGGACCCAGCGTGGTCAGCAACCCCAGATCGATCAGCAGCCACAGTGTCCGATAGACCGTATCCAACGAAACCGTCGGCATCCGTCGTCGAACGGCCCGAAAAATCGTCTCCGCGTCGGGATGCTCCAGGGACTGGGCCGCCTCCAAAAAAATCTCCAGTCGCTGGTGCGTCAACTTGACGCCCGCCCGCCGGCATCCCTCTTTCAGCCGGTCGATCCGTTCCTGCAGGAACCCTTTGTATTTCATGGATAAATTCCGATTTCAGAACTAATCGTAAATAAGAATATATTCTTAATACCTGGGTCTGTCAAGTCCATTTCCGAAAAATAAAGCTCTGTAAAGACAATGCCCAGGAACGGGAGAAGAAACCAGTCCCTCTTTCGTAGGGGACATGCTGCGGCTAACTCAGGTTCTTTTCGATAAATCCGGTGTCGATATCGCCTCGTGCAAACAGCGTGTGCGACAACACCTTCAGATGAATTGGAATCGTCGTCAGAATCGGTTCGATCCGGAACTCCCGCAACGCCCGCTTCATCGTGGCAATCGCTTCGTCGCGGTTGACCTGATGGACGATCAACTTGGCCACCATCGAATCATAATACGGAGAAACCTTGGCCCCCTGATAAACATGCGTATCAATCCGGACCCCGGGTCCGCCCGGCGGGATAAAGGTCGCGATCGGACCCGGACACGGCGCAAAGCCCCGCGACGGATCCTCGGCGTTGATCCGGCACTCCATCGCCGCGCCGCGAATCTGAATGTCTTTTTGACGCAGTTCCAGCGGCTGGCCCGCCGCGATCTGGATCTGCCGCTTGACCAGATCCTGCCCGGTGATCATCTCGGTGATTGTGTGCTCGACCTGGATTCGGGTGTTGACCTCGATGAAATAGAAATTCTTGTTTCGGTCGAGCAGGAATTCCACCGTACAGGCGCTGTGGTAGTTGGCTTCCTGTACCAGACGAAGCGCCGACTTGCACAAATTCTCCCGCGTCTCGTCGTCCAGGACCGGACAAGGACACTCCTCGATCAATTTTTGGTGTCGCCGCTGAACGGTACAGTCCCGCTCGTAAAAATGCAATGCGTTGCCCGCGCGGTCGGCCAGGATCTGCACCTCGACATGCCGCGGTTGTTCGATGTATTTTTCCAGATACAAAGTCCCATTTTTGAACGCGTTCTCCGCCTCCGCCTGCGCCGCCGCAAACGCCCCTTTCAAACTGATGTCGCTGTGCGCGACGCGCATTCCCCGGCCCCCACCGCCGGCCGCGGCCTTGAGAATCACCGGATAACCGATCTTGTTGGACAGCTTGATCGCTTCGTCGGCGTTTTCCACCGCGCCTTCCGATCCGGGAACGCAGGGAACGCGGGCCTTCTTGGCGATTTCGCGGGCGTGAACCTTGTCGCCGAGCATTCGCATCGACTCCGGCGACGGACCGATAAACGCGATTCCGCACTCGCCGCAAATCTCCGCAAAATGGGCATTCTCTGCCAGAAATCCATACCCCGGATGGATCGCGTCAGAATCGGAAATCTCCGCAGCGCTGATAATTCGAGGAATATTCAGGTAACTTTCCCCCGGTGCCGCGGGACCAATGCAAATGGCCTGGTCGGCCTGTCGGACATATTCAAAATCCTTGTCCGCCTGAGAAAATACCACCACCGCTTCAATTCCCAGTTCATGGCAGGCACGAATAATTCGAAGGGCGATCTCGCCCCGGTTGGCAATCAGCACTCGTGAAAACATAACCTCTTGTCCCTTCAAAGGTTACGATTGTTAGTCGGGGCGTACGCGGAACAAAACCTGCCCGAATTCCACCGGTTCGCCGGCCCGGCAATTGACTTCAACAAGCGTTCCGGAGATTTCGGCCTTGATTTCGTTCATCACTTTCATTGTCTCAATGATGCAAACAACGGTTTCGGGCTTGATCCGATCGCCGATTTTTACATAAGGTTCCGAATCAGGACTTGGGGCAGAA
Organism: uncultured Pirellulales bacterium; assembly: GCA_964643355.1. Lineage (GTDB taxonomy): Bacteria > Planctomycetota > Phycisphaerae > Sedimentisphaerales > Anaerohalosphaeraceae > FEN-1350. The sequence goes on along the minus strand of CAZXPW010000013.1, from coordinate 33,608 downwards.
TAAAAGGTGCCGATCAGGGGAGAAGCGATTTCCAGGAGTTTTTCAGCGGGGGGAATGGAATCGGGCTGAGCAGAAGAGGAAGAAACGGCCGTCGTGGAAAACGAAGCCGGAGGCATCATTGGCATATTCATTGGAAGATGAGTAATGACAGGAGTTTGCGCTTGTGGGCGTTTAAGGTGAATGCGGTTTTTCCCATCGGTCAATTCGACCTCGGCCAGATCATTTTCCCGCATCAGTGCGATCAATTCCTTGACTTTCTTTATATCCAATGCGTCTTTTTCCGCCATCTCAGGGATTCCTCAAAATTCAGATTCGTTTCAAGACCTTCTCCACCATTTTCCCCAAGCAGTATACCAGTCATTTCTACAGTTGCAAACGGATTTTTCGAACCTGTGACCTGTTTAAAGGATGGATCCATTTCGAGAGATTTCATCTGCCCGGCTGCATCCCACCGACACATGGCGGCATCAGATACAGCCATGGATGCTGTCTTTGCGGACAACACCAGCATTCAACCAAGTAGGATCACATCGTAAAGGCATGATTTTATAAGACGAAAAACCCCTCATCGCTACACCAAATGTCCCCATGTTCACGATTGGATCATTCTTGAATAGTAGAAATGAATTCAGATATTGCCAACTTCCAAGAGCGATTCATGGTAAGATTGGGAAAATCGTGAGAAATTTGTCTTGTCAAAAAGAAATATGTCCATTAAAATGACTGTCGAAATCTTAACAAGCGAGAAATGCAATGAAATTGACAGTACGAGATGCGGCCGGTCTGCTCGGCGTTTCGGAAAAAACCATCTACCGATGGCTCAAACAGAATGCCATCCCGGCGTATCGGATCAACGAGCAATATCGTTTCAATCGTGCCGAATTGCTCGAATGGGCCACCGCTCATAAAATTGCGATCTCTCCGAAGGTTTTTGAAGAAACGGAAGGGTCTGCCGTTCCGGCGCCTTCTTTGTCGCAGAGTCTCAAGGAAGGCGGCGTCTATTATCGCATCGAAGGCGATTCGAAACCTACGGTATTGAAATCCGTGGTCGAAACGATCCGGCTTCCCGAGGGTGTGGACAAGGAATATCTATATGGTGTCCTGATGGCCCGCGAGGGTCTTGGTTCCACGGCGGTCGGTGACGGTGTCGCAATTCCCCACGCCCGCAGTCCGATCGTGCACCCCGTGGCGCATCCGATGGTTTCGCTGTGTTTCCTGGAAAAGCCGGTCGAATATGGGGCCTTGGACGGCAAGCCCGTCTTTGCGCTGTTTGTGGTTGTGTCGCCGACCGTCCGGGCGCATCTCCATCTGCTGGCGAGGTTGTCATATTGTTTGCGGGATTCGGAATTCCAGTCAATCCTGCAGCGGCAGGGCCTTCGCGACGAATTATCGGAGTCAATTCGTAAGGTCGAGTCGGCGTTGGACTCGGTGCAAATAGCGATGGCGTAAGATTCATCCACGATGGCGATTCTGATCTCCATTTTGATCTTGTCGTTGTGCGGCATCGCGTGTCTGGCGACCGGCCGCTTCGGCCGACTGGCCTCGCGAATCGGTTCCTATGGTACCATCGCGGCCTGTCTCTTCGGCCTGATTCCCGCATTCGTGATCCTGATGACCGGAGCGCAAGTCCGCACCGGCTGGGACTGGAGCGTCCCCGGCGGATCGCTGCGAATGCACTTGGACGGATTGTCGGCCTTTTTTCTTGTCCCGATCTTGCTGGTCTGCGCCTTGGGCGCGATCTTCGGCCGCGGCTATCTTGCCGCGTATGAAGGCAAACGCAACCTTGGCCCGGTCTGGTTCTTTTATACGCTGCTGACGGCTTCGATGATTGCCGTCGTGATCGCCGACAATGCCGTCGCATTTGTGATGGCTTGGGAGATCATGTCGCTGGCGTCGTTTGCGCTGGTGATGTTCGACGGAGATCAACCCTCCGTTCGCCAGGCCGGCTGGACTTACCTGATTGCCACGCACCTCGGCACGGCGTTTCTGCTGGCGATGTTTATGCTTTTAGGGCGGGGTGATTCGCTGGACTTTGACCAACTGCGGTGTGCGCCGGGACAGACGATGTTGATCTTTTTGCTGGCTGTGATCGGATTCGGCACCAAGGCGGGTTTTGTGCCGCTGCATGTCTGGCTGCCCGAGGCGCATCCCGCTGCGCCCAGCCATGTCTCGGCCGTGATGTCCGGCGTGATGATCAAGACCGGCATCTACGGCCTTCTGCGGACGATTACCTTCTTGGATTCGATTCCCGATGTTGCCGGGTGGATTATGCTCGGCATCGGAATGAGCTCCGGCATTCTCGGCGTTTTATTTGCGCTGGCCCAGCACGACCTCAAGAGATTGCTGGCCTATCACAGCGTGGAAAATATCGGTATCATCGCGCTGGGCATGGGGCTTGGATTGCTGGGGCTGAGCCGCTCGATTCCGGCGCTGGCGGCTCTGGGATTCGGAGGGGCGCTGCTGCATACCCTCAACCATGCCGTGTTTAAGGGATTGCTGTTTTTCGGGGCTGGCGCGATTGCACACGGGGCGGGCACTCGGCAGATCGATCAGCTCGGCGGACTGATTCGAAAGATGCCCTGGACCGCGGCGGCGTTTCTGATTGGATCGGTCGCAATCTGCGGCCTGCCGCCGCTGAACGGATTTGTCAGCGAGTTTCTGATCTATCTGGGTGCGCTGCAAATGCCCATGCCGGGCTTGTCGGCATTCGCGGTTGGTTTTGTCGTAATCGGGTCCCTGGCCCTGATCGGCGGTCTGGCGGTGGCGTGTTTTGCCAAGGCCTTTGGCATCGTTTTTCTCGGCGAACCGCGTCGCATTTCCCTGGAAGGCGTGCACGAAGCCGGCTCTTCGATGCGGCTGGCGATGGCGATCCCGGCGGGTTTGTGCGTCCTGATCGGGTTGGCTTCGCCGTGGATGTTACCGCTGCTGAATCCGGCGATCGGGACTCTGACCGGCTGGCCGATGGAACGGCTGCAGCATCCTCTCAGCACGGCCGGATTGTCTCTGGCGGTGATTTCGACGATGGCGCTGACGCTATGGGCCATGATTCTGCTGCTGGCAAAGATTCGTTCGACCCTGCTCAAAGGCCGACCGGTCGAATCGACCGTGACCTGGGATTGCGGATACGCGGCGCCGACGCCGCGGATGCAATACACGGCCGCTTCGTTCGCCGAGCCGTTGACCACCTTGTTCGGATTGTTGCTGCAGAGCAAACGCCACCGTCGTCTTCCCTCGGGCCTGTTTGCCAAGCCCGCTTCGGTCGAGACGCACACGCCGGATCCGTTCCAGCGATTGGGATTCAGTCCGGCGTTCGCAGCGTTGCTGTGGATCAGCCGCGTGGCGAGCTATTTGCAGCACGGCCGCGTGCATCTGTATATTCTGTATATCGTATTAACGATATTGGCCCTGATTTTATGGACGCTGTCATGATCGCAATCCTGTCGTCCATCCTGTCCGTCGCGCTGGCGCTGGCCCTGGCTCCGCTGCTCTTGGGCGTGGTCAACCGGACCAAGGCGATCTACGCCGGGCGAAAAGGACAACCGTTATTGCAGATGTATTATGACTTGTACCGTCTGCTGGGCAAGGGCGCCGTCTATAGCCGCACGACAAGCCAGGTCTTTCGCGCCGGGCCGATCGTCGGACTGGCGGCGACTCTCTTGGCGATTCCGCTGGTTCCCTTTGGGGGGGCGGGCGGATTGATTTCGTTTTCGGGCGATTTCTTTTTCGTCATGTACCTGTTCGGCCTCGTCCGGTTTTTGTGGGTAATTGCCGCGCTGGACACCGGCTCGGCGTTTGAAGGCATGGGGGCAAGCCGTGAAGCGGCTTTTTCGGCATTAGCCGAACCGGCGCTGCTATTGGCCTTGACGGCGGTGGCGTGGATGACGCGTTCGTTCTCGTTGTCGGATATGGTGGGGCGGCTCTCCTGGACGCTCGGGCCTGGTGTGGCTCCGATCGCGATGGTGGCCTGTGCGATGTTTGTCGTGTTTCTGGCCGAGAACGCCCGTATCCCCGTCGATGATCCCAACACGCATTTGGAGCTGACGATGATCCACGAGGTCATGGTCCTCGATCACAGCGGGCCGGACTTTGCGATGATCCAGTACACGGCGGCCCTGAAGTTCTGGCTGCTGGGGACGATCCTGATCGGGGTGCTACTTCCCATTGAAACCATGCCGACCCTTGTACGCTGGCCGGCGGCGTTGGGGGGGATGTTTACGCTGGCGATCCTGGTGGGGATCGTCGAATCGACGATGGCCCGGCTTCGGTTGCTCAAGGTTCCGCAGCTTCTGGGCGGGGCGTGCGCGCTGGCGATCTTCGCGCTGATTCTGGTGGTGAGATGATCATGCAGGAATGGATTGATCTGCTGATGGTGCTGGTGGCGGTGACGAACTTGGCGATTCTGGGGGTCAGCCGTTTGCGAACCTGTATTCGTCTGTCGGCCATCCAGGGGGCGTTGTTGGGTTGTCTGCCGCTGATGGTGGCGCCGCTGGAGTCGTGGAGCCCGATCCTGCTGGCCCTTGTGACGATCGCGATGAAGGGATGGGCGCTGCCGTGGTTGTTGGAGCGGTCGCTGGTCGAGGCGCATGTCCAGCGTGAAGTTCAGCCGTTTGTCGGATATAACGCGTCGATCCTGATCGGCGTAATCGCGATCGCGGCGTCGTTCTGGTTCAACGCTCGATTGCCGCTGCCGTTTCCTCCGGCCGGGACGCTGATGATCCCATCGGCGTTCTTCGGCGTGTTGACGGGATTATTCATTCTGGTTTCCCGCCGGATCGCCCTGAATCAGGTCATCGGCTATCTGGTCCTGGAAAACGGGATCTATGCGTTCGGTCTGGTGCTCATGCCGCACCAGACGCTGCTGGTGGAACTGGGAATCCTGCTGGACCTGTTCGTTGGCGTGTTCGTGATGGGCATCGCGATCTTTCAGATCAACCGGGAATTCGATCATATCGACGCCGACCGGATGACGGGTCTTCGCGATTGGAGCGACGAATGATTGCCTCGCTGATCGTGATTCCGATTCTGGCCGCGGTCGCGTGTCTGCTGATTCGCGACAGCCGGCCACTCCGCGCGATCCTGATGGCGACGGCGACAGTCCATCTGATCCTGACGGGTTTGTGCTGGGTCGTGGAGCCGGGCGGCCTGTGGCAGGGGTGGCTGGCGTTGGACGAGGCGGGCAAACTGTTTTTGACGATTGTCAGCATCCTGTTTGCGGGTTCGGCCCTGTATCTGCAGGAATACTTTTGTCGCGAAGCGAACAGTCCGCATGAAAGCGAATCGGTCTTTATCGCGTGCCTGCAGTTTTTCCTGGCGACGATGACGCTGGTGACGGTGTCGCGGCATTTCAGTTTATTGTGGGTGGCCATCGAGGCGACGACGCTGGCCAGCGCCCCGCTGATCTACTTTCATCGCAGTCCGGGATCGCTGGAGGCGACCTGGAAATATCTGTTGATCTGCTCAGTGGGTATCGCGCTGGCGTTGCTGGGGACTTTCCTTCTGGCGGCGGCCGGCACGGCCGCTCCAACGCCGGTGGAACTGTCGGTGGCGGATCTGACGACGCACGCGCGGGACCTGGATCCGGCCTGGTTAAAGGCGGCATTCTTGTTCCTCTTGGTCGGGTATGGGACCAAGATGGGCCTGGCCCCGATGCATAGCTGGTTGCCGGACGCGCACAGCGAAGCGCCGTCGGCGGTCTCGGCTCTCTTGTCGGGGGCGTTGCTGAACTGCGCGTTTCTGGGAATCTTCCGGACGCTGCAGATCTGCACCGCGGCGGGGATCGGCAAGTATGCCGGAGATATCCTGATTGCCTTCGGCCTGATCTCGATGGGATGTGCGGCGATTTTTCTGCTGCGGCAGGTCGATTACAAACGGATGCTGGCGTATTCGAGCGTCGAGCACATGGGAATCCTGACGCTGGGGATCGGGCTGGGCGGGCTGGGGAGTTTTGCGGGTTTGTTCCATGCCGTGAATCATTCCCTGACCAAGGCGGCGTTGTTTTTGCTGGCGGGCAACATCATCTTCGCGTACCGCACCAAGTCGATCGAGTCGGTATCGGGCCTGTTCGGTCGAATCCCGGCGACGGCGATTCTGTGGGCGGCGGGATTTTTCGCGATCGTCGGATCGCCGCCGTTCGGGACCTTTGTCAGCGAATTGACGATCCTGCGCGCGGCGCTACAACAGGGTCACGGCTGGATCGCGGCGACATATCTTGGATGTTTGTCGCTGGCCCTGATCGGAATGGCCGGGGTTGTCCTGAAGATGGTGTACGGACCCTCGTCGTCGCAGACAACGGTTACGGAACATCGAAATACCCTGATCCCGCCGCTGGTATTTATGATTGTGGTTCTGGTTCTGGGGGTGATGATTCCCTCCGTGCTCGGCCGAACACTGGCGGCGGCCGCGGCGCTGGTTGGAGGGACTGCTCCATGACACGGATCCTCAACGGAGTTCGGTTTTCGCCTTCGGCGATTGACTTGATTTCTCCCGAATCGTTCCGCCATCGCGTCGTCCAGACCTGCCGACAGGGGGGAAGGATCGTTTCCTTGTTCGTCACGGCGACGGAGCAGGGGCCTCTGGAGATCGCCGTTTTGGCCACGACGGGCGGCGAACTGGAGTCGCTGTCCACAATCCTTTCGAAATCGAATCCTTCGCTGACCTCCGAATGTCCGCAGGCGCACCTGTTTGAGCGGGAGATCGCCGAGGAGACCGGTCTTGAGTTTCTCGAACATCCGGGTCTAAAGCCCGTTCGATTCCTGAAAGAGCCCATCGGGAAAACCCGATATTATACAGTCGAAGGCGAGGGAATTCACGAAGTCGCCGTCGGTCCGGTGCACGCCGGGATCATTGAACCGGGACATTTCCGATTCCAGTGCGAGGGCGAGCAGGTGTTGCACCTGGAGATCTCGCTGGGGTATCAGCATCGCGGGATTGAGTCGGCCCTGGTTGGAGGCCCGAACCGACGAACGCTTCATCTGATGGAGACGCTGGCGGGCGATACGACGATCGGTCATGCGTGGGCGTACTGTCTGGCCGTGGAAGCCCTCAGCGGGACTCCGGTTCCGTCGCGGGCGCAGACCCTCAGGGGCGTGGCTCTGGAACTGGAGCGGCTGGCCAACCATACCGGCGATCTGGGAGCCCTGGCCGGCGATGTGGGATTTTTGCCGACCATGTCCTATTGTGGTCGAATCCGTGGGGACTATCTGAATATGACGGCGCTGTTGTGCGGAAATCGATTCGGCCGGGGAATGATCTGTCCGGGCGGCGTGAGTTTCGATGTCGATACTCAGCGCGTCGAGGAATTGCAACGGCGGTTGACGCAGGCCGCGGCCGATACGGCCTCGGCGGTGAACCTGTTGTGGAGTTCGAATTCGGTAATGTCGAGATTCGAGCAGACCGGCGTCGTTTCGGCACAAACGGCCATGGACCTGGGCCTTGTGGGTGTGGCGGCCCGGGCCAGCGGACTGGAGCGCGATATCCGGTTTGAGTTTCCCTGGGGTCCTTATCGTTTCGCGCAAATCCCGGTGATGACCATAGAAACCGGAGATGTTTTCGCTCGTGCGCAGGTCCGTTGGCTGGAGATTCAACAGTCGATCGAGTTTATTCAGGCCGAACTGGCGGGCTTGCCCAGGGGCGAGGTACGCTTGCCGCAACGACCAATTCAACCGGATGCGGCGGTTGTGGCGATGGTGGAAGGATGGCGAGGCGAGATCGCCCATACGGTGATGACCGATGGAAACGGCCGGTTTGTCCGGTACAAGATCGTGGATCCTTCGTTCCACAACTGGACCGGATTGGCAATGGCTCTGCGGAATCAGCCGATCAGCGATTTTCCGCTGTGCAACAAGAGCTTCAATTTGTCCTATTGCGGCCACGATCTGTAACCGCGGTGAGATGGATGAGACGCGACCATGTTTGAGATACTCAAAGCCAGATGGATGCAGAGATACCGAACGATCCGGTTTCCCCAGGGCCCGGCTCCGGACATGCCGGATCGGTTCCGGGGGGCGGTCCGGATTGACGCAGCCGGTTGCGGGGACTGTCGGGCGTGCGTCGAGTCGTGCCCGACGGGCGCGATCCGGTTCGACGATGCTGGTCAACCTCGTGTGGATCTGGGTCGATGTCTATTCTGTCTGGATTGTCAAGCGGCCTGTCCGAGGGCCGCGATTTCACACGACCGGGACTATCGACTGGCGGTCAGTCGTCGGGAGGATTTGATCGTTGGGCCGAATGAATCGGTCCGGCTTGCCCGGCCACTGGAAGAGCAGCGGCTCCGGTTGTTTCGCAAGTCGCTGAAGCTGCGACAAGTTAGCGCCGGTGGATGCAATGCCTGCGAAGCGGACACGAATGTGCTGAGCACGGTGGGATGGGATCTGGGGAGATTTGGCATCCAGTTTGTCGCATCTCCGCGACACGCCGACGGGCTGTTGATTACCGGCCCGGTGACGAAGAACATGCGATTGGCTCTGGACAAAACGCTGGCCGCGACTCCGCGGCCGCGGGTTATCATCGCCGTCGGGGCCTGCGCGATTTCCGGCGGGCCGTTTATGGATCATGCTCAGGTTCACAACGGCCTGCCCGGTTCCATCCCCGTCGATTTGTACATTCCCGGTTGCCCGCCCCATCCGATGACGATCCTGGATGGTCTGCTTCGGTTGCTCGGCCGATCGCGGGATTTCTGAACGCTGACGAAACATGGCTGTTCCGGTCCACCCAGCGTACGCCATCGGTGGAACCAACCCGTTACCGGACAACGGTTCTTCCGGAAAATGATCGATGAGGATAGACTGGGCTGACGGATGGGTGAAACGAGGAGGAAATCCTACAAGTCAAACTGATAAACCTCCCCGAGTAGGGCTCGAACCTACGACCTGGCGGTTAACAGCCGCCCGCTCTACCTATTGAGCTATCGGGGAATCTCTACAAAGCGCATCATTATGCACATTTCGGCAAATATGTCAAGGGTCTGACAAGATATTTTTCCTTGCGCTCCTGAATTTCAGATCCGATCTGGACAAATGACTTCGAGTCCCGTAAAATTCCGTTTTTGTGGGTTTCCGCCGCCGAAACCGGGGAAGGGGCCCTGAGAAGCTTATGCTGCGATAGGATTTGGCCGAAGAATCGGATTATGGGAATACAGATTCCGGACATCAAGGATTTCAGTATCATCAAACATATCGGGACCGGGGCCCGCACGGAGATTTACCAGGCCGTCGATGAGCATACCGGCCAGACCGTCGCGCTCAAACGCGCGGTGATCGACTCTCCCGAAGATACCCGGATCCTGGAACAAATTGAGACCGAATACAAGGTCGCCCGACAGATCGATCATCCGTATATTCGCAAGTGCTTTAAGATCATCAAGTTCCGCAAGTTGCTCCGGGTCGGCGAGGTTCTGCTGTCGATGGAGCATTTCAACGGCCAGAGTCTTGAAGACGGTCCTTCGCTGAGTTTGGGGGATATCCTGCTGGTGTTCCGGATGATCGCCACGGGCCTGAATGCCATGCACCAGCACGGTTTTGTCCATTGCGATATCAAACCCAACAATATCCTCATTGGCAAGGATGGCGCCATCAAGATTATCGACTTGGGCCAGAGTTGTCGCATCGGGACCGTCAAACAGCGGATCCAGGGAACCCCCGACTACATCGCCCCCGAGCAGGTCAAGCGCGAGCACCTCAGCCATCGTACCGACATCTTCAATCTGGGCGCGACGATGTACTGGGCGCTGACCGGGAAGAATGTGCCGACCCTGATTCCGAAAAAAACCGAGTACGGTATCCCCGCCAGCCAAAAGCGCGAGTTCAAGCCCCCGCACGAAGTCTATCGACAGATCCCGGTGGAATTGTCGAATCTGGTGGTGGGGTGCATCCAGGAAAAACCGGCCGACCGGCCGGCGAGCATGGCCGAGATCATCGCCCAACTGGATGGGATGATCCGGCAGATCTTCGGCAGCAAGCTGGCCAACGCCGGCAGATCCAATGATTGAGCTCTGTCGCCAGGCCGCTTCCATCAATCTGCGGTGCCCCATTCGCAAGGGCAATGTTCTGCATTTGCCCGACACCGGTCGGGTCATCTTTGCCGGCGATATTCATGGGCATCGGCGGAACTTGGAGCGAATCGTCGCCTTTGCCGATTTGGCCGCCCGACCCGAAACCCATCTGATCCTGCATGAAATCCTGCACGGCGGTCCCGAAGACGACTTGGGCGGGTGCCTGTCGTTTCAGTTGTATGAAGAGGCGCTCCGTCTGCAGATTCAATTCCCGCAGCAGGTTCATCTTCTGCTCGGCAACCACGATACGGCGGTGATTAACGATACCGATGTGATGAAGTGCGGCAAGGAGATGAACCAGGCCATGAAGGCCGCCATGAAACGCTATTATGGTCAGGAGTTTGAAGAAACGCTTCAGGCGTTGCGGGACTATCTGATAACCCAGCCGCTGGCCGCTCGCGCGCCGAATCGGATCTGGATGTCGCATTCGCTGCCCGAGGATCGATTTATAGAGAAATTCGATCTTGGAATTTTGGAACGGACCCTGAAACCCGAAGATTGCCGCCGGGGCAACAGCGGATATCTGCTCACCTGGGGGCGCCATCACGGCGAGGCCACGCTGGAACGAATTTCGAAAATTCTGGATGCGGATTATTTCTTGCTCGGTCATCAGCCGCAGCCGTCGGGGTGGCATCGGGGCGGCAGAAATCTGTTGATCCTGGCTTCGGATCACAATCACGGCTGCATCATCTCGTTCGAACTGGACAAGCTCTGGCGGATGGAAACGCTGATCGACCGGATCGTGCCGCTGGCCTCGCTGGAATAACCATACATTCGATCATGGAGGATCGTCGAATTGGGCTGGGAATGGTACAACTGGATCGCCATCGTTCTGCTGGCCTGTCAGGCCCTTTTCCTGTATCAATCCTGGCGAAATTACCGGTACGCAATCCATAAGTCGCGGCGAACGAACGCGTATTATCATCCGCGCGTTCTGCTGACGGTCCCGTGCAAGGGGATCGACGACGAATTCGATAAGAATATCCTCTCCGTTCTTGAGCAGGATTATCCCGACTATGCCGTGCATTTTGTGGTTGAGGACGCGTCCGATCCGGCCTATGAGCGACTGCGTTGCCTGGTGGCCTCGCGGACCGGGAACGGTCAAGCCGGCCGGATCGAGATTCTGGTGGCCGGTCGAGGTCGAGAATGCAGCCAGAAGATTCACAACCTATTGTATTCCTGTCGTCGGGCGCCGGAGGGGACGCGGATCTTCGCGTTCGCCGATTCGGACGCCTGCCTTCCGACGCACTGGCTCAACGCGCTGGTGTATCCCCTTCGCAAGGAACGCTGCGGAGCGACGACCGGATATCGATGGTTTGTCCCGCGAGTCAACAACCTGGCGACGCTGGCCCTGTCGGCGATCAACGCCAAGGTTGCCCAACTGCTCGGCAACACGATGTTCAATCATCTCTGGGGCGGCTCGATGGCCGTGCGGACGGATTTGTTCGGCCCGGACGATCTGGAACGCATCTGGCACAATGCCATCAGCGACGATCTGGGACTGTCGTATGCGGTCAAAAAGACCGGACGCAAGGTGTCGTTCGTTCCCGAGTGTCTGGTGGCCTCCTACGAGCGGACAAACTGGACGGATTTGTTCGAATTTGCCCGTCGCCAGTTTCTGATCACGCGAATCGTGACGCCGGGAACCTGGCGTTTCGGCCTGTTGGCAATGATCTATTCCCTGCTGGGGTCCTGGGGAGGATTGGCGATGTGGATCTATGGAGTATCGGCCGCAGTCACAAGCAATCCGGTCTTGTGGGCGGCCGTCCCGGCGACATTTCTGGCGGGCAATATCGGTCTGGCGATATTGCGTCAGCGCATGATCCGAATCCTCTTGCCGAAGGACGCCGAACAACTCCGGGCCGCGGCGCGTGCGGATGTGTGGGGCACGCTGGCGTGGTCCTGGTTATTGTTGATCTGTATTCTCTCTTCGGCGTTCGGCAGGACGATTTCCTGGCGGGGGATCCGCTATCGACTGCTCGGACCGGATCGAACGCAAATTCTGTCTTCCCCCGAGGAAGCTCCGGAAGGAAATACCCATGGGCGATGAACGGGGATTTTTGATGGAACCGCTGCCGGACGGACGCTTTCAATTGTCGTTCAGGCCGGCCGGATCGAAGCGGAAGGTTCAACGATGGACAACGGCTTATCCGCAGGATCTGATTCGTCTGATTCTGGAGATTCGCGGGGCGACTTCCGCAATCGACGAGATTCGAAGAGAAGAAGATCCCCGCTATGTTCGGGTCTGTCTGGAAAAGGACATCCTGGGATATGTGGATCCCGCGGCTCTCGGCGGAAAACGGTGGCTGGATTTCGGTTGCGGCGGGGGGGCCTCGACAATGATCATGGCCCGGATGTTTCCGGACTCGCCGATCCTCGGGATGGATCTGTGCGGTCGGTCGCTGGAGATTGCGGCGGCGCGACTTGCATATTATGGATACCAAAATGTTGAATTCCAGGTCTCCCCGTCTCCGGATCGGTTGCCGGACAATCTGGGATCATTCGACGCGATTTTTCTCAGTGCCGTTCTCGAACATCTCTTGCCGCAGGAACGAGAGCGATTGTTGCCCCTCTTGTGGGATCGGCTCAATCCGGAGGGCGTATTGTTCATTGATCAGACTCCATGGCGATACTTTCCCTTTGAAGGCCATACGACTCGTCTGCCGTTGATCAATTACTGTCCGGATTTCGCGGCCTTCCGCTGCGCCAAAACCTTTTCGCGCCGCGTTTCGCCGGAGGATACTTGGCAGACCCTGTTGCGCCGCGGTATTCGCGGCTCATCGGTTCGGGAAATCCGCCGGATTCTCCGGTCGGGTGGGAAATCGGATGTGGACATTCTGACCCCAAACCGTCTTGGGTTTCGCGATCGGGTGGATTTGTGGTACGCCGGATACGCCGAATCAATCGCCAACCAATATCCCTGGGCCCGACCCATTCAAACAATGATGCGCGGGTTCTTCAAGACAATCTATTGGACCACCGGCGCAGTGGTGGTCCCGTCGCTGTCGCTGGCGATCCGTAAGAATCCCCGGTTCGCCGCAGATATTCTTGGAGCCGCCAACCCGAAACCGTATAATACCTCCCGATGAATCTATCGCAATCGCATGGTATCGATGCCAACGACTCCGTTGATCTGCAAGCCCGATCGATCCGTCTTCCGGGCGCCGGATCGGGCTATTGCCTTGGTTCGCGTGGTGCCTTTGATCCGGAGACGATTGGGTCCTGGCTGGCTCGGCCGGATCGGCTGCTGGAAGACGGTGGTCAGGTCCTCAAGACCGATCGGGGGACGCTGGTGGTTCGCCGTTCGTTTGTCTGGGAGGGACGGGCCACCGACTGCGTCGTCAAATATCAGCGATATGATCGCAGGCCGACCGATCGCCTGCGCGGGTTTTTCCCCCTGCGGGCCGTCGCGTGTTTTCGTATGGCCATCCGACTGCTCAAGGCCGGGCTGCCGGTCCCACGCCCGTTGTTGGCGGTGGAAAAGAGAGGGGGATTTTCCATTCCGCAATCGTTGCTGATTACTGAGTATATTCCCGACAGTATCCACTTGTATGGATTTCTTCAAAATGGCTTGCATTCGTCGAATCCCTGCTTTGCGGGGATTAAACGATCTCTGGCCCTTCAGGTGGCTTCGATCTTTCATCGACTGGACCGGCTCGGTCTTCGACATCGCGACGCCAAACCCAGCAATTGGCTGGTCCAGCCAGTATCGGATAAACCCCGATTGTGGTTGATTGATCTTGATGGCATCCGGAGCAAAGGTCTTGCCCGCGATGCGGACCTGGATGGCCTGGCCCAATTGGCGTCCAAGCTCATGTGGTCTCCGATCCTCTATCGTACGGACTATCTCCGCGCGTTCCGCTCGTATTTCGCATCCGCTCGTCCCGTCGATCAGGAATGGAAAGGGTGTTTCCGTCGCGTCGCCCGGCTGGCCGTGGCGCGACGCGTCATGTCTTTGGCCGAGACGATTCTTCGTCAGCCGGTTCATCTCCGACAGGGACAACCCCATGCCTGAGGCCCCGCGAAATATCCTGGTGATCAAACCGTCGGCCCTTGGGGATATCGTCCACGCCTTGCCGACCTTGTCGAGTCTTCGGGTCTCGTTTCCCGCCGCCAAGATCTCCTGGATGGTCCGGCCGGCGTATGCCCGCCTCCTCGAGTACACCCATCAAGTGGACGAGATTATCCTGTTTGACCGGAAGGGCTTGGGCCGCTGGTGGTTCAATCCTTCCGCGGCGGGGGACCTGGTGCGATTTCTCCAAACGCTTCGACGCCGACAATTCGATTGTGTGATCGACTTGCAGGGGCTGTTTCGAACCGCCCTGTTTTCCCGTTTGTCGGGTTGCCGCGATCGGTACGGGTTTCGCGATACGCGGGAAGGGGCCTGGCTGTTGTATTCTCACCGCGTTCAACTGCCGTCGGACTGTATCCATGTGATCGATTCATACTGGGAAATCGCTAGGGCCGCCGGCGCAACCGTCCGCCGCCTCGATTATGGCCTTCGGGTTTCCGACGACAGCCGGCGCGAGGTTCTGGAATTGGTGGAAAAATCCGGCTGCAAATCCGATGCTTATGGAGTTCTTGTCGTCGGATCCGCCCAGCCGTGGAAATGCTGGCCGCTGGAACGGTTTGCCCGTTTGGCCGAACGCTTGGCCCGGGATCTGGGCTTGTCGATGGTCGCCGTCGGGTCCGAAGGCGAGCGGCCGATGATCGATCGGCTCCGGGCGTTATCCGGCGTTCCGATCGTAAATCTGGCCGGGAAAACGGATCTGGGCCAACTCATGGCCCTGATGGCTGCGGCCTGTACGGTGATCAGCAATGACACCGGTCCCGGTCATGTCGCCGTCGCCATGGGGGCGCCGACAGCGATGATTTTCGGGCCCACCAATCCCGCCCGGGTGGGACCCTATGGTCATCCGGACTGGATCGCCGCGATCGATCCTTTCGACCGCGGCCGGATCATCAATTATTTTGATCCGCGATATCGAATCGAAAATATCTCCGTCGATCCGGTATTCCGGATCGTTCAAAAACAGCTTGCCGAATCCGGGAACCGGCAAATTTAGCGGTTTCCGGAAGCAATCGCTTCCGCGCACCGTTGACAAATATCCGGAGTTTCGGAAAGAGCCCCCACCGATGGCCAGAAGTTCCAGCATCGCTGACACTTGGCGTAGGCGCTTTTGCCGGCACGGATCAAAAACTCGCCGCCTTTCCGAACCGTCACTTCGCTGGTGATGCACAATGCCGCGAAAGCCGGGGGCGTAAGCCATTCCACGGCCGCCATCAGATCGGGATCGGCCAGCGTGATTTCCACGGCCGCCTCCTGATTGCTGGCGATGATCTGGTCTTTGCGCAAACCCTCCAGCGCCCGCAGAACCTCGTCCCGAAGGGACAGAATCTGCGACCATTTCGGTTCTTCCGCGGTCGTGTCGATGGACGGATCCGGCTGAGGAAGGTGAGCCAGATGGACGCTGTCGGCCGCTTCGGGCTTGATCTTCATCGCTCCCCAGGCCTCTTCGGCCGTATGGACCAGGATCGGCGCCAGCATTCGAATCAGATCCCCGAGGATCCGCGACATTACCGTCTGGGCGCTCCGCCGCGACAGCGAAGCGGCGCCGTCGCAATACAACCGATCCTTGAGCACATCCAGATACAGGTTGGACATCTCGACGGTACAGAAATTGTAAATCAGCGAGAAAACCCGGTGAAACGCGAAAGCGTCGTACGCCGCCCGGACCTGCACGATCAGTTTCTGGAGTTGTTGCATCGCCCAGCGGTCGATCATCGGCATTTGGTCGTATGCCACCGCCTTCATCGGATCGAAATCGTCGATATTCGACAGCAGATACCGGATCGTGTTGCGGATCTTGCGATAGGCGTCCTGCAATCGTCCGATCAGTTCATCGTTACACCGAACATCCTCCTGATAGTTGACGCTGGCCACCCACAGCCGCAGGATGTCGGCGCCGTATTTGTGAATCTCGTCCAGCGCGACGACATAGTTGCCAAGCGATTTGGATTGCTTGATGCCTTTTTCATCCACGACAAATCCGTGCGTCAAGACCGATCGGAAAGGCGGTTTTCCCGTCACGCCCAGTGCCGGCAGGAGAGACAGCTGGAACCATCCGCGGTGCTGATCCGATCCTTCCAGATACAGATCGACCGGAATCGGCCAGCCGGCTTTGGCCGCCACCGAATACCAGCTGCTGCCGGCCTCGAACCAAACGTCGAAGATATCCTCTTCCTTGCGCAGATCATCCCACGAAAATCCCTCCGGCAACGCGAAATGCTCGCCGAGAATCTGCCGTGGCGAATCCGAAAACCAGCTATTGGAACCCTTCTGCCCGATGTGCCGCGATACCGCCAGGACAGATTCCTTCGTCAGGAGGGTCTGACCGGCCGAATTGACAAACACCGGGATCGGCAACCCCCAGGACCGTTGTCGGCTGATACACCAGTCGGGACGCGATTCGAGCATACCCCGCAGTCGTTTTTCGCCCCAGCCCGGAATCCACTCGACTCCGCCGGTCTGATCCAGGGCCAACTGCCGCAGACTCTTGCCGAACTTGGGGATCTTGCGATCGACGCTGATGAACCACTGTTCGGTCGCGCGGAAGATCACCGGCATCTTGCTCCGCCAACAGTGCGGATAACTGTGGACAATCTTGTCCTCGCGGACCAGCAGGCCGATCTTGCGAAGATAGTCGTTGACCTCCCGATCCACTTCGAGCACCTTCTTGCCCCGCAGCCACTCCGGTACGGTGTTGTCATAGGCGCCGGTATTGCCCACCGGAGAATAGATCGCCAGTCCGTTTTGTCGCCCGACGATGTAGTCCTCCGTTCCGTGGCCCGGCGCGATGTGGACGATTCCGGTGCCGTCTTCAACCGTGACAAAGTCGGCGTTGATGACAAACCAGGCGTCCTTGTCGGTCGGATTGGTTTTCACAAATGGATGCCGATAGCGCAATCCCTTGAGCTCTTTGCCCCGGACGGGCGGACTTAACCGGTAATCTCCCTCCTGCAAATCGGCCGCTCGGATCACCGCTGCCGCTCGTTCCTGGGCGACGACCGATGTCCACTTGCCGCCGTTTTTGCTGTAGGTTATCCCCACATAATCCAGGTGAGGATGCACCGCCACAGCCAGATTCGCCGCCAGCGTCCAGGGCGTCGTCGTCCAGATCATAAAACATGCCTTTGCCGATGAATCCGTCACCAGTCCCAACTGGCGAAGCATGTCTGTGGACTGCTCCTCTACGGGGAAATTCACGAAGATACTCGGCGAGGAGATGTCCTCGTATTCCAGTTCCGCGTCTGCCAGCGCCGTTTCGCATCCCACCGACCAGTGAATCGGCCGAAGCTGCTTATACACCAGCCCGTGGCCCACCAGCTCGGCGAAGACCTCCAGGATTCCCTGTTCATAGGCCGGATTCATGGTCATATACGGGTTCTCAAAATCCCCGAAAATCCCCAGCGACTGGAACTGCTCGACCTGCTTTCGCAGGTATTTCATCGCGTAGTTGTAACATTTCTTGCGGATGGCGGGCTTGTCCATCGTCTTGGCCGCCTCCCCCAGCTCGGTCATCACTTTGGCTTCGATGGGCAATCCGTGGCAGTCCCACCCGGGAACATAAGGCGTGCGGTACCCGCTCATCGTCTTGAACTTGACGACAAAATCCTTAAGGACCTTGTTGACCACATGGCCCATGTGGATGTCGCCGTTGGCATAGGGCGGACCATCGTGCAGAACATACAGTGGGGCGTCCTTGCGGGATTCGAGAATCTTGGTGTAGATGGCCTGCTGGGCCCAGGCCTTTCGCTGGATGGGCTCACGCTGGACCAGATCGGCCTTCATCGAGAAGGTCGTATTCGGCAGATTCAATGTTTCTTTGTAGCTGTGTTTGGCGTCTTTCTGGGACATTCGGATTCCTCTCGTCATTTCAAAACATCCATCGTACGAAATTCAATTCGGCCTGTCAATCGCGGCGATTAAAGGTCCCGCTTCCAGGATCGGTCTTTTGAAGATTCCCCAAAAGAAAAGGCCTTTCAGGACTCGTCGTTCTGAAAGGCCTTCGATTCGCTGGGCTTGGGTTCAGAACAACGGCGGATCGTCCCCGATAATCGCGATCATCCCGATTGTCGGAACGATCTCAATCCCGTTGTCCAAGGCCTCTATTGATGCCGTTTGTTGCATTTTGGTTTCCCTATCCGTAGATCCGTTCGCGGATTCCGTTGATAACCCTAACCTCGTCTTCGGCCAGGGTCAAGACTGGCTTGAAGAAGATTCGGCCCTACGGTTTGGCTTGGATACACCATAAAAACTCGGCGCCCCGAAGAAACATCCGTCCGGACACAAACGCCGGCGAAGCGTGGAATTTGTCCGGCAGGGAATTCTTGCCGATCTGCTCAAACCGGTCTGCCGCCGCTACCCGGTAGGTATGTCCCTTCATGCTCAAGAGGAAAATCGTCTCGCCCACCAGAACCGGAGAAGCGAAAAAGGATTCCTTCTGGAACTCGTGTTCCCATCGGAACCGAGGATTTTTTTTGTGCGTTTCGTCAATTGGCGCCGGTTCAGCATCGCGGATATCGTAACAGGTCAGCACGCCCTCCGTCGTCAGCAACCAGGCATACAAACCATTCGAAACCGGGCTTGAAATATCCGGGATTGACAGATCGCCGATCTTGACTACATGCGTTTTGGTGATGTCCCCCGTTCCGTCGGCCTTCACCGCGACCAGGGCGTTATACGGCTCGATCGCCAGGACTTTGCCCGCCGCGACGATCGGCGACGGAGCGATATCGCCGGAGATGCACTCGGCCCGCCACAATTCTTTTCCGTTCGCCGGATTGTATGCGGCCACAAGAGGATCGGCCGTCGCGATCAGTTGCCAGGCGTTCCCCAGCGGCACGATGATGGGACTGCTCCAGGAATTGGCCACCGGCCGCGGCGTCTCCCACACGACATTCCCCGTGGCCCCGTCCAGCGCGATCAGCTTGGATAAATGGTCCTCCGCCGCTCCCTGATCGTATTGCACGATCACCCGACCCTCGAAAGTCACCAGCGAGGATACATACCCATAGGTGCTTTCCGGCCGCCCCAGGTTCTTGTTCCAGAGCAGCTTGCCGGCCGGATCCACCGCCGCGATGTCTCCCGTCGAGAAGATCGCATACGCTCGCGCGTTGTCCACGGCCATCGTACTGGAGGCGTATCCGGTTTCTTCCATCAATTCCAGCGGCTCCGGTGATTTGTCCAGCGACGGAATCTCGGTTTTCCAAAGCAACTTTCCGTCGGCGATGGAAAAACAGAAAACCTCAAACGCCTTCTGCGTCGCTCCCGACAGATACAGCCGCTCGCCCCAGATCACCGGCGAATTGTTTCCCGGCAACAGTCCCTCCAGCGAAGTCTTCCAGCCGATGTTCTTGCCGGATTCGCCATCCCATTCGGTTGGAATGTTCGTTTGAACGCAAACGCCGGACCCGTCAAATCCCCGGAAACTCGGCCAGTTGGCCTTCAACTCTTCCACGGTGGGCACAGCCGCCGGTTTTGGTAAATCTGCGGTCGGCTTGTCGGTTGGATGCGGAGGCGACAATTTGGATGGATCGGCATCGTTAGAGGATAGCGCCGTCGGTTTTTTTGTGGGTTCTTCAGGGGGGGATGCGACAATTGATTCCGGATAACGAGGCGCCGGAATCAGGTGCAATCCCAGCCATGCCAATCCCAAAAGACCCAATCCCGCCAAGACGGCGTACCGGTTTTGCCGGGCCGTCTGAACCTGTCGTATCGCCGCCGCGGGATCCAACTGAGGCGCCGGTAGGGTCCGTTGAAAGCGGGCCGCACATGTAAGCGCGACAATCGTTACCACCGCAAACCCCAGCAATCCCCACGCCCCCATTTTGGAAAACGATTGTCTCGAAATCCGCATGCCCCGCAGCCGCTCATCGAGGATTCGGATATCGGCGGCCAGTTGTTCGTTGGTCGGTTCCTTTGCCCATGTCTGTCGCATCTCCAGTAGTTTCTGTTCCCGCTGGGGAAACAGAAACTTCATCTCGATCCAGTTGCCCGTCAGCAGGCCAGCGATCATCAGCGAAAATAGTCCCCCCACCCAAACGCAGGCCATGGATATGCGATACCCGGACTCGGAATCGGCCGATATCTCCGTTTTCGAAGTCGGACTGGTTGCCGGTGAGGTGGACGATGCGATTTTTGATTTTTCGTAATCCATACCCGTTCCTGAATATCAATTTGGACCAGAGTATGTTTACCGTATGGATCGTGGAAATGCCCGAAAAATTTTCCCAATCCGCGTTTTTTTGCTATATTTCGGGCGTATGGACATGCCGCAAACGCAAGATTCAGACCCGCTGGTTGTGTGCCGCTGCGGGGATTAGCCCGTCGGATCGTTCCCGACCATCGCGAGATTTCGTTGGGTTGTGCCCGCCAGGACTTCCAAAAAGGTGGATACGACCGTTTCGGCCGGAAACAGTGTCCACGATCGCTGCACATTGTTCTGAAGAAACGCCGGCAACAGCGGCAGAAGAACGCTGGATTCGCATTCTTCCAGAATGCGGCAGGTCTCGGCCAGCACCTCGGCGATTCGAAGAGACATCAGCACTTGTCTGGATCGCTCGCGAGATTCCGGTCGGCATTTCGAGGGATGGCTGGTCACCAGATATTCGCGGCAGGCCAACGGCCGGAATTCGTAGATGCAACAGGAATGATGAACCAGAAACGGGCACGGAAGTTTCAATGCCTTGTACCAATCGGACAAAAGAGTCAGCCGGTCCTCCTGATCCTGTCTCGGCGAAAAAACATTCCCGGGCAGCTTGTGCTCAATCAGTTGACGCGCTGAATGCTGACACGACCGGAACAATGTCCTCTGATCGGCCGCCGGCAATTTGTACAGCTCGTCGCGGATATGATACGCCTCAGCCGGGGAAATCGGGACCAGGTACGAACAGCAGGCGTCACATCCTTTCCGGCAGGTGATTCGCCCGTCGCCTTCTTCAATCCTCCGACAGATCGTGTCCACAATTACCTGAGACAACTGGTTGGCCATCGGTACCAGTTCCGATAGCGATACGGGGCGGGGCAAATAACTGATCGAAAACCGAACCGTCCGCTCCGCGGCAAACACCTCAAAGGGAACGATCACGCGATGCGGATCAAAATACCGCGTGAATCCCTGGCGATCGTCCAGCAGGATCGCCGGCATCTCCGAGGGAATTCCCGAACAAAGGGTCTTCGACAACCGATTGTCCGACGAACCCTCGTCCGATGGATCGAAACAAGGCCCCAGTTGACGGCGGCAACGGATTGTTGGGTTGGGAATCATCTCGCTGCAATCAATTTCACTGGTTTCAGCGGAAACCGAAAACTTCCCTTTCGATGACCGAGCCCCTCAATATAGGAAGCCAACCTTTCCGATTTGAATAGCGGGGTTAAATCCGATATCCCGACTTTTAGTATATCGGGTAATGTCCGGATAATCTTAGGCAAATTTCCAACCCGCACCGTGGAATCAAGCCCAAAACTCAAAAGGCCGGAAGGATTTCGCCGAACAGCGTCAACGCGCTGGTTTTGGTTATTCGTGCGGTTTGAAAGGATCCTGCCAATGCGGCAGGTCCGGTAAATACGACGATAAAATCCGATCCGGTTCGGCCGACCAACTGCGGTTGGTTTTGAATCCCCGAAGAATCCAGTTGCGGATTCTTGCTGAGACCTTCGACGAACACCTCGACGGTTTGTCCGATTAACCGCCGATTGTCTTGTTCACTAATCTGATTTTGGAGATCCAATAGCGAAATATTTCGTCGTTTTTTTATCTCATCCGGGACCGTATCGTCCATGCTCTGATCGGCTCGGGTTCCGGGTCGGGGAGAATATTTAAAAACAAAACAGGTCTTGTATCGAATCCGCTTCACCAGATCGCATGTGGCCTCAAAATCCTCTTCCGTCTCGCCGGGAAATCCTACGATGAAATCCCCCGCAACGGCGATATCCGGCACGATCTGCCGCGCCCGCTCGATCAGGCGGACATAGTCGTCGGCGGTGTAACCGCGCTTCATGGCCTTGAGGATCCGGTCCGAACCGCTCTGGGCCGGGATATGCAGATAACGGCAAACCTTGGGATTTTCCGCCATCGCCCGAAATATTCCTTCGTCAAACGGCCTGGGATGACTGGTGATAAACCGAATCCAGCGGATCCCGTCGATTCGGCTGATCCGTTCCAGAAGATCGACCAGCGTCACCGTTCGGTCCCCTTCCGTTTGCCGATATGAGTTGACCGTCTGGCCAAGTAAAGTGATTTGACGAATGCCCCGTTCCGCCAGCTTGCGGGCTTGTTCAACGATAGCGGCCGGCGACCTTGACTGCTCCGGCCCGCGAACAAACGGAACCACGCAGTACGAACAGAACTTGTTACAGCCGCGCATGATCCGAACGAAGGCCTGTCCGGGCGACTGATTCTCGTCGGAATCGAAGTCCCGCTCGAAAAGGTCCAGGGCCTGATCTTCGGCTTCGGAGACCGGCCGGCGAATGTCGGCGCTGACAGCCAGCGTCTTTTCCCGCTGCTCGCGAAGCCGCGCGATCAGGTCCGGCACCTGCGGAATCTGTGTCGGCCCGGCCACCAGATCGACCGCCGGATGTCGCAGCAGTTCGGCCCCCAGCCGCTGAGCCATACACCCGATGACCCCCACGATCAGTTCGGGCCGGGTCTTCTTGAGGTGTTTGATGTGGCCCAGATTGGACAGCACCCGATCCTCGGCGTGGCCCCGTACCGAACAGGTGTTGATTAGCACCACATCCGCTTGGCGCAGCGAGTCCGTCAGCTCATACCCACCCTGTTGCAGGGCCGCCATCACCAGCGACGAATCCAGCTTGTTCATCTGGCAGCCGAAACTTTTCATTAGCAGTTTTCCGCGATTCATGGGCGATAGTATAGCAATCGTCCCCGACAACGGGTAAAAAAATCGCCCCTCGAATCGGCCCGATCCTTCTGGTGTGGCTCAAAATCCCGTTTTTTTCCGGACCTTGATTGTCGATCGTCCGATTAAGCAAAATCTGCACGAACAGCCGATAATGAAGAAGGATAGATAACAACGGCCGGAGATGGTCTTTCCATGGAAAGGAATCGAATATGAAAACGAAATGGATGGCAATCCTTACAGGGATGGTTCTCGGCGCCATGGGGTGCAACAATTCCCTCGGCTATAATCTCCAGGAGGCGATGGGCACCCCCAAACGGCAGGTCATGGTCTCTCGCGTCCAGGACACCCGCGATTCGATGAAGGATACAAAGAAGGCCTTTGCTTCGGCCCTGCAGCAGTTCGGCTCGGTGTATAAGGAAGGTGGATCCAAACTGGAAAACAAGTATGTCATCCTGAAAAAGGAATACGAAAACTGCAACTCCAAGGCCTCCGAACTCCGCCGCCAGATCGCCAATGTCAAGAGCATCGGACAGGTCCTGTTCGCGGAATGGCAAAAAGAGCTTGACCAGTTCACCAATGAACAGATGCGCAAACTCAGCGAAACCAAGATGCAGCAGACCCGCGAAAAGTATGTCGCCATGACCACCGGCATGGACCGGGTTTCGGCCCGGATGACCCCGGCGCTGAACTCCATGAACGACCAGTTGCTCAACATCAAGCACAGTCTCAACGCCTTGATTACCGTGTCGCTGGAGGAAGAACTCATCCAGCTTCGGACCCATACCGACAGCTTGATGGCCGAGATCGATTCCGCCGTCGAACACTGCAATACCTTCATTGGTTCCATGGCCGAATCGAGATAGAATTCAGGATATACGATAGAGGGTGGAAAATCGCCAATCCGAATCGCGGATTGGCGGTTTGGTTGACACGGGTCGGGGTTCTCCCCGGGGGCGTTTTTTTATTGCCATTCCTCCGGGATCAGACTTACAATAATTCACAAGGATCCTGTCTGACTTTGGGCTTGGGCGGCATATTCAAATCGAAAATTGAAAATGGAAAATCGGAAATGTTAATTCCCGGGAGGTGTCGTATGGCTCGAATCCTTTGCATGTTCATCCTGTCCCTGTTGGCTCTGACGATACTGGGTGGTTGTTCCGATGTTGCCATGACCGGCCGCAAACAACTGAATCTGGTCCCCGCCTCGACCGTCCAGTCGATGGCCTTCAGTGAATACAAGCAGTTCCTTTCCGAAAACAAACTCAGCGCCGATACCGCCAATACCCAGAGGGTCCGGACCGTCGGCGCTCGGATCCAGAAGGCCGTCGAAAGTTACTTCGCCTCGCAGAACCAATCCAATCGTCTGGCCGGTTACCAGTGGGAGTACAACCTTGTCGAGAACAAGGAAATCAACGCCTGGTGTATGCCCGGCGGCAAGGTCGTCGTCTATACGGGTTTGCTTACGGTGGCGACCACCGATACCGAGCTGGCCGTGGTCATGGGCCATGAGATCGCCCACGCCGTCGCCAATCACGGCGGAGAGCGGCTCAGCCAGGGCTTGCTCGTCCAACTCGGCGGGATGGGCCTGGATTATGCTATCCAAAACAAACCCGAAGCGACCCGGCAGCTCTTCACCCAGGCCTATGCCACCGGCTCCAATGTCGGCGTCCTGCTGCCCTATAGCCGCCTGCACGAAAACGAGGCCGACCGTCTCGGCCTGATCTTCATGGCCATGGCCGGATACGATCCCCACACCGCCGTGTCGTTCTGGCAAAAAATGTCCGCCTCCAATAAGGGAACCAAGCCCATCGAATGGCTCAGTACCCACCCCGCCGACTCCACCCGCATCCGAAACATCCAGGCCCAACTCCCCGAAGCCATGAAATACTACAAGAAATAACCGTATAGGATCACAGAAATAATATCAGCGAAAATAAACATACATTTGCTTGTATGGCAATTACGCTATGGATGTCGAATTGCGGGGCCGCTTGCGGAAGTCAGTTTGAATAGAATCCTCTCAGCCCTTCCGGCGAAGCAACAGTCCCCCCAGTCCCAGCAGCGACAATGTGGCCGGTTCAGGAACAATTTCCCAACTCAGCCCCACGCCCTGCACGGTGGGAGCAACTGAGAACGCGAAAGTATTGCCGAACTTCGCCCAGGTCATCGCGTCATGGCTCGCATCGATATAGAGATACAAGTTCGCCTCGAAATCCAGCGTGTGGCCGACGATCGCGTCGAACAGCAGGGTCAACTCGCCAGTGTCCAGATGGTCGCCCGCCTGGTAATGAAACGACTCGGCCAGTTCCTTGTTTGTCCACGAACGGTCATGGGACGCCTCGGTGCTGATGTTGCTCTGGGTTCTCCAGTATTCCTCCCAACTGGACGAATAACTATATCCCCAGACGGGCATATATACATCAGATGCCTCCAGTTCGCACGAGGCCCCGAACGACGCCTGTGACGGCGACCAGAAACCTTCCCCGGTGTCGATCTGGATCGCGTAGTCGTGTACATCCAGACCCGCGCTCATCTTGGCATAGCTCCAGCCCTTTCCCGGATACGAGGTTGCCTCGCCGGAAAGCGAACCATCCAACCGGACCTTGATTGCCAAAGTGGTGGTATCCCCTTCGGAAAGCCCCGAACTCCCCGGTAATACCGTCAGACGGTTGGAAGCTTCCATCGAGATCCTGGCATCCGATAGATGCCAGTTGTCTGGCGTGGAGACCATCTGGGCCGATGCCCCCATCTTCAGACTGGCCGCATTGGCATATCCGCTGGTCATGCCGAACGATTCCCCGTTGCTTATCGACCAGCCCGTCCAGGGGCCGCCGGAAAACGATTGATAATGGATCTGCATATCGTCACCGCCGTCGGCTTCGATGGATTGATAGGCCCCATTCTGGTAAAAACTGATCGAGCTGTCAAATTCCACACCCGCCATCGCCGGTAACGAGACAAACAGAACGGGCAGAACCGTCATAACCAAAGATACACTTTTCATCGTACTCTCCTCAACGGTGATCGATCTTATAGAATCTACGAATTTTTCCTATTTTAACTAAATTGCTGGAGTAAAGTCAAGAGAATTTATGCCTTGCCTTGGCTATCCTGGTAAAATTCTATCCTCTCTGGTCGATTAGATCTCCACCCACTGTCCCGGCACCGGCGCCGGATACCGTCCCTGCGCGTCGGCCTGAACGGGCGCCGGGCTGGAGTCGGTGAGCGTATCGACATCCGCGAAGAACTGGAATTTCGATTTCATCATCTCGTCCCAGGTGATCACCCGGCCCATGTGCACCGCCGCCCGGCCCATAATCGCCCCGAGATTCGACAGGGCTGCGCGACGAACCTCGTTATGCGGCTTGTCGTTACGGATGGCCGACAGCAGGATGTCCCACTCCGCCTGCCACGGATTGACCATCTCCTTGTCCGGTTTCCAGGCGATGTTGCTTCGCTCGATATGCTGGTCCTTGCAGATCCAACAATCCGGCGCATGGGTGTCGCCGGAGAATTTGGCCGCACATTTTGTGCCGTGAATGAAGGTGGCAAAATCCGAGAAACATTTCGGGATATACCGCCCGGTAACCAGTGCCTTGGTCCCGTCGGCAAAGGTGTACTCGATCGAATAGCTGTCCAGATTCTGGCTGGCGTCGGTACTGCCCGCAAATCGCCCGCCTACTCCATGCGCCAAAACGGGAAACGAATCCTTGATCCAGAAACACTCGTCGATCTGGTGGATCATCAGCTCGATGAAGATCCCGCCCGACGACCACAGGAACTGATACGGATGCCCCGGGCTCAATTGCCACAGCAGTTCGTTTTCATTCTTGGCAAACGGCGGCATAAAATACCCCGGATCCATGCGATACGCGCGGATCATCATCACATCGCCCATCGCCCCCTCGCGAATCTTCTGGATCATCGCCTGCCGCGCCGATGAATGCCGGCACATCAGTCCGCAGGCGACTTTCAGGTTCTTCTTCTCCGCCGCCTCCCCGGCCCGGATGAGCCGATGAATGCTCCCCGGATCGGCCCCGAAATCCTTCTCCATGAAGACATTCACGCCCTTTTCCACTGCGTACTCCAGATGCACCGCCCGAAACGCCGCGTGGGTTGTCAGCAACGCTACATCGCCGGGCTTGAGGCAGTCGATCGCGTGTTTATACGCGTCGAATCCCCGGAACCTCCGCTCCGGTGGGACATCGACTCCGTCTCCGAGCAGATCCTGAAGGACGGCGTGCTTTTGATCGAGCCGGTCCTGCCGCAGATCGGCCATGGCGACGAGTTTGACCGGCCCGCCGACGCCCTTGCCGCCCTCGGCTTGTCGGCCGGATTTATCTTCCACGATCAGGCCGCCCGAAGACATGGCGTTGGCGACGGCGCCGGTTCCCCGACCGCCGCAGCCGATCAACGCCAGTTGAATTGTGTTGTCTTCCCCCGCATACAGACCCGGCAGGATCGACGGCAAAACCGCCGATGCCGCCAGCGCCTTGCCTCCTGCCGCGAGAAATTCTCGGCGGGATGTTTGTCCAAATGGATGGGACGACGATGATGCCTTGGCGTTGGTGCGATGAATCATGATAACTCCTTGTTTTAAGCCCTCGATCCCGGGTCTGCTCCGGACTTTCCGGATCAATCCCGACCAATACACTGTATATTCTCGTTCTCTTCAAAGCAAGCCCTGCCGCAAAATTCCTTGAATGGCAATCCGTTCACAACTCAAATGGATAGTTTCAATATCCGATCTCAATTTTCATATCGCCGTTTGCCATTTCCGATCGTGTCGGTATAATCGTTTTTTCGGAGTGTCATGGAAGAATCAAGAGGGCCAACAATCGAACGATGTCGAGGGTAAAACGATGAAACAATCAATCGCGACACTAACATTGCTTCTGGTAAGTACGGGTCTTGTCTTGGCTCAGGATGATCAGGAAGCCCGCCTGCTTCGTTTCCCCGCGATCCACGGCGATACGATCGTCTTTTCCTACGCTGGCGATCTCTATACCGTATCCGCCGAGGGCGGTGTCGCGCGTCGCCTGACCAGCCATGACGGCTACGAAATGTTTCCAAGGTTTTCCCCCGACGGCCAGACCATCGCCTTCACCGCCCAGTACGACGGCAACACCGAAGTCTTCACGATCCCGGCCGGCGGCGGGGAGCCCAAACGGCTGACCTGGACCCCCACCCTCGGCCGCGACGACATCTCCGACCGCATGGGGCCCAACAATATCGTCATGGGGTGGAACGGCGACGGCTCGCGCATCGTTTTTCGCTCCCGCATGAACTCCTTCAACGACTTCCAGGGCAAACTCTATACCGTCTCGCCCGATGGCGGCCCGCTCGAAGAACTGCCCCTGCCGCGCGGCGGCTTTTGTTCGTTCTCTCCCGAGAACGACAAACTCGCCTACAATCGAATCTTCCGCGAGTTCCGGACCTGGAAACGCTATCGCGGCGGCATGGCCGACGATGTCTGGATTTACGATTTCAATACAAAACAACTCGATAATATCACCGACAATCCCGCCCTCGATTTGTTTCCCATGTGGCGCGGCGACAAAATCTATTTCGTCTCCGACCGCGAAAAAAACAAACGCGTGAATCTGTATGTGTACCAGCTGCAGGACAAACAAACACGAAAGCTCACCGATTTTACTGAATTCGATATCAAGTTTCCCTCTCTTGGAGACAACGCGATCGTGTTCGAAAATGGCGGCTGGATCTATCGTTTTGATCTCGAGAACGAACAAACCGCCAGGATCCCCGTCGAGATCCGCGAGGATCGCCTTGGCGCTCGACAGACCCTCCTGAAGGTCTCCGGCCGCGTCAGCAATGCCGAGGTCGCGCCCGACGGCAAGCGAGCCCTCTTCGGCGCCCGCGGCGATGTCTTCACCGTTCCGGCCAAACACGGCGAAATTCGCAACCTGACGAAAACCCCCGGTACCCATGAACGCAACGCCGTCTGGTCCCCCGATGGCCGCTGGATCGCCTTTATTTCCGACGCCTCCGGCGAGGACGAGATCTACATCGCCCCCCAGGACGGCTCTTC
This sequence comes from uncultured Pirellulales bacterium, assembly GCA_964643355.1. Lineage (GTDB taxonomy): Bacteria > Planctomycetota > Phycisphaerae > Sedimentisphaerales > Anaerohalosphaeraceae > FEN-1350. Next base: position 4,587 of record CAZXPW010000013.1, on the reverse strand, counting down.
TCCCGCCCGGCAACTGACCCGCAACGGGGATACCTATCTCTATGGCATCCTCTGGTCCCCCGACAGCAGCAAGATCCTCTGGTCGGACCGTCGTCTTCGCCTGCGGTTCGTCAATGTCGAAGACGGCTCCGTCACCGATGTCGATCAGGCCGTCGAATGGGAGTTCGGCCCCTTCGTCTGGTCGCCGGACAGCCGATGGATCGCCTTCGTTCGACCCGAAACTGAAACGATGGAGAAAATCTATTTGTTCTCCCTCGACGATCGAAACTCCTTCCCCGTCACCGATGGATGGTTTGCCTGTGACTGCCCCGCCTTCAGTTCCGACGGCCGCTACCTGTTCTTTGTCTCCAATCGCGATTTCAATCCGATTTACGGCGCGACCGAATGGAACCACATCTACCTGGACATGTCTCGCGTCTATCTGGTCACTCTGACCAAAGACGCGCCCAATCCGCTGGCCCCCAAAAGCGACGAGGTCGAAATCAAAAAATCGCAAGACCAATCCAAAGACCAGCCGGCCAATGAAGCCCCGGACCCCAAGGACAAGCCCGCCGAAGAATCAGACAATAAAGATAAGGAAAAGGACAAAGATAAAGACAACCAAGTCAGGGTCCGCGTGGATCGCGACGGCCTGTCTTCCCGCATCGTCGTATTGCCCGTTCCAACCTCCCGTTACTCGCGGCTCAACAGCGTCGGAGATACGCTGTATTACGCCCGCCACGGTGCACGGGGCAGCGGGACCCGTCTGTTCGCCTACGACCTCAAAGAGCTCAAGGAAACCGAGATCGGCGCCATCGACGAGTACGAAATCTCCGCCGACCGAAAGAAAATGCTCGTCCATGCCGAGGGCCGCTATGCGATTATCGACCTGCCCAAAGGAAAGTTCGAAATGAAAGATCCGCTGGACCTGTCCGGCATGGAGGTTCTTTTGGACCGCCGCGCCGAGTGGAAACAGATCTACTGGGAATGCTGGCGGCAGATGCGCGATTTCTTCTATGTCCCCAACCTCCACGGCGTGGATTGGAAAGGCCTTGGTCGTCGGTATGAAGCCCTCTTGCCGTTTGTCAATCATCGCGCCGACCTGACCTATGTCATCGGTGAACTCATCGGCGAGCTCAACGCCGGCCATACCTATGTCGGCGGCGGCGACTTTCCCCACCCCGACCGCATCCCCTTGGGGCTGCTGGGCGCTAAACTCGTCCGCGACGACTCCGGGTTCTGGAAAATCGAGCGTATTCTTCGCGGCCAGAACTGGGACAGCCAACTCCGCTCCCCACTCACCGAAGTCGGCGTCGATGCCCGCGACGGCGATTTCATCCTGGCCATCGACGGCCAGCCCGCCAATATCGACAACATCTACAAATTGCTCGTCAACAAGGCCGACAAGCAGGTCGTCCTTAAGCTCAACGACAAGCCCGCCGATGAAAACGCCCGCACCGTCACCGTCGTCCCCATCTCCAATGAGCAGAAACTGTATTACTTCGAATGGGTCCAGCGCAATATCGACACCGTCAATAAGGCCACCGACGGAAAAGTCGGCTACCTTCATGTCCCCGACATGAGCCCCGAAGGCCTCAACGAGTTCGTCAAATATTTCTACCCCCAGATCCGCAAGAAAGCCCTCATCGTCGATGTCCGCGGCAACGGCGGCGGCAATGTCTCGCCCATGCTCATCGAACGCCTCCGCCGACAGGCCGTCATGATTGATGTCGCCCGAGGAGGGGCCCCCCACCCCGACCCCGACGCCATGATCTGGGGACCGATGGTCTGTCTGTGCGATGAGTACTCCGCCTCCGACGGCGACCTGTTCAGCTACCGCTTCAAGCAGAGCAAACTCGGCAAACTTGTCGGCAAGCGCACCTGGGGCGGCGTCGTTGGCATCCGCGGGACTTTGCCGCTCCTCGACGGCGGCGTGCTCAACAAACCCGAGTTCTCCCGCTACGACCTGGCCGGCCGAAAGTGGATCATCGAGGGCCACGGGGTTGAACCCGACATCGTCGTCGATAACGATCCGGCGCGGGAGTATGCCGGCATCGACGACCAGCTCAACAAGGCGATCGAAGTCATTCTCGAAGAACTCAAAACCAAGGAAAAAACCGTCCCGCCCTTGCCCCCATACCCCGTCAAGTAGCGACTCATGTAGCTCCTGCGGAAAGGGGGGCCGCCGTGGGAGGGGAAGATCCGTTGGATGGATATCGGATGCGTATAGTCCACATATATTTTATGTGACCGGTTGACTTTGTTTCGTGCTTCGTGCTTCGGATTTGCGATTTTCAGGGAATAGCACAACCGTCCTCGATTGTATTTCTGGCTTATGACATCTATATCCTGTCGCCTATATCCTAAATTTGTCTCGGCGTCTCCCTGTCTTTGCTCCAGTCTTTTTGTTTTAAATTCCCCTTGAACCAACCCCACAGATTGGCTATACTGGAATAAGTCGATGGGTTTCGGACGGATCGACACGGTTGCGCGTTGGAGACAATCGATCACTGGAGGGTAACACAATGGAACGGAAGTTCATTTCGCTCGGAACAATCCTGTGCGGGGTCGCGGTGTTATCGGTGGTAGTTGATGCTCGTACGATTACCGTTGGCCTGGATGGAAATTCGGAATATAGCAACATCTCGGCGGCCGTGGATGCTGCCGGGCCGGACGATACGATTCTCTTGGCCGATGGGTTCTATACCGGTCCCGGAAATCGAGGCGTAACAATCAACAAACCCCTGACAATCCGTGGCATCGGCGGGCCGGAACAATGTATCATCGACTGCGAAGGGGTAACCCGCGCATTTACCGTTGTACTCAATGATCCAATGACTCAGGTTGTCTTCGAGGGAATCACCGTTACCGGCGGGGTTTCGAATGTTGAAGATCCCAATGGGCCGATCGAGAAGGGCAACGGTGGGGGGATCCTCTTTTCGGGACAAGGTACAGCCGTCCTGAAGTATTGTATTATCCGCGATAACCAGGTCTTTGGCAAAGATCCGGTCTGGGGAGGGGGAATCTGTTGTCTGGGTGAGTGGGATATCCGTACGGAGCGTTGCCGGATCGAAAATAATCAGTTGCATGCAGGGGACGGATATTTTGAGGGCTTTTGTACGGCTTGCCCTGGCGGTATGGCTCAAGGGGGTGGTTTATATGTCCAGGCCGGTAACTTGACGATAGAACACTGTGCCTTTATCGGAAATAAATGTACCGGTGGAGATGCTGTTGGCTGGTGCCCGGATGATGAATGTCCTTGTTGGCCTGATGCATATGTTGCCGGAGATGGGAGCGGCGCGGCTTTTGGGACGAGGGATGCTGTGATCGATGTTCGGGATTGTTTGATCGTCGGAAATATTGGAAAGAGCGGTGAGGGAAACATCGGTGGGTTTACCTCCCTGATATTATTTAATCGCGGAATCTTCTCGAATTGCACAATGATGGATAACAAAACCAATACGCTGGAGAACTGGAACTGGCCTTGGACCATTTCCAACAGAATCCCATATTTGACGGGGGTCCTGTCCATTTGTCATACTGTTGGATCGAGGGCGATCCCTTGTTTGCCGATCCGGGGCATTGGGAGGGAGACACATATATTCCCGGCGACTATCACCTTCGTTCGGAGGTCGGCCGATGGGACCCGGTGGCCGGAGCATGGGTCACGGATTCGGAAACCAGTCCCTGTATCGACGCCGGCGATCCCAATGATCCGGGCTGGACCAACGAACTCTGGCCGAACGGCCGGCGGATCGACATCGGGGCCTACGGCGGAACACCCGAGGCCAGCATGTCGCCCAATGCGATCGGCCTTGCGGCCGCCCTGAACTTTGATGATCGAGTCGAACTCGCCGACTTTGCGATCTTCGCGCGGGCCTGGATGAAAAACGAACCGCTCTTGGCCGCAGACCTGACCCGCGACAATCATATCGACCTCGACGACCTGGCCGCGATGGCCGAAAACTGGCTGAAATGCAACCACATCTATCCCGGGATGTGCCTGTAAAATCGATCATGCTTGGAATTTCCGTCTGGTCATGCCGGACTCCGATCCACCATCCGGATCTGGAGGGCTGTGCTTCGTCATGGCCGGTAGGGTATACGGCCTGTGCCCGTATCTTGCCGCCGACCGGCGACTTTTGTAATTACTTGACCTTTTCTTTCCTCTATATCCTATCGCCTATATCCTGTATCCTCGTCCCAACAGCCCTCGATAACCGATGCAAGAATATATTTGAAAATTCCCTTGATTGTCTTTCGGAAGTATGGTATAATATTACCAAATATATTGGATATTTAGATATTCAGTTGTGGCATTTCTGTCTATAAGGAGGAGCCCATGAGGATATTTCAAAAAGACAATAAGATCGTCCCAAAACCCATCTATACCGGCCGGGTGGAGTGTTGTAAGCCCTTTCCTCATAAATATTTACATACAGTCGCCCTCCCCGTCGGGTCTGTGGCGCATCGGGAATCGCTTGTAAACCCTTATCAGAAAATGAATTACAAAGGCCATGGTGACGATTATCTCACCATTAACCCCTCCATGTTTTACACAGTCTCACATGAACCTTCGGTTCAACCTGAAAGCATGAAAATGGGGTT
>CAZXPW010000012.1:0-94333 GCA_964643355.1 uncultured Pirellulales bacterium | reverse complement strand
TGCGTCTCCATACCTCAGTTATCGGACGAAACACCCCTTTTCATACACTCTCTTAATATACATTATCTAAACAGATGATAAGTTGATTTATTAATCGATTACGAAGTCGTGTTTTTTATTAAAAAAATAAAATATTATTCAGTTGACAAATAAAAATAGTATGGTATAATGTTACCTAACATTCATCTAATAAATGCATTATTATGAGGAGGGGGGCATGATTCAATCATCAACCCAAAATCGTTCGTTTTTGCGTTATTTCCTCCGGCGGCCGGTTAATTCGGATCAATTTCGGATTGTAAGGATTGAAAAGCCCAGCGACAGTGGTAGGGTATGGGGACTCCAGAAAACCTGCAAGGATTGCTCGAAAGGATGGGAACTGTGAATATGGAAATGGAGAATATCATGCGTAAAGGATTGATGGCGTCGGCGATTGTCGCGATGGTATGGATGGGGTTGGGGTGTGAGCCGCATGCGGCGATGAGAGAGATGGAGCGGCAGGTCGAGTCCCTGTACCTGTCGTGCCATGACCTTCGCTGCGAGTACCGGAAGGATCCGTTGGGGATCGATGCGGTCCAGCCGCGATTGTTCTGGAAGCTGGACACGCCCCGACGCGGCGCGATGCAGACGGCGTATCGGATTCTCGTCGCCTCCAGCGCCGACAAACTGACCTGGAATCAGGGGGATCTCTGGGATAGCGGTAAAGTCGTTTCCTCTGAGTCGATTCAGATTGAATATGCGGGCAAAATCCTGACCAGCGGCCAGCCGTGTTTCTGGAAGGTCCGCGTCTGGGACGAAAACGGCGTCGAAGGCCCCTGGAGCCGCCCGGCCTTTTGGACGATGGGCCTGCTGAACGCATCCGACTGGAAGGGTAGGTGGATCGGCAAGGATGAACCGGCCGCCTCAACCACGGCCAATCCGCTGGCTGGGGCGTCGTGGATCTGGCACGAGGCCGGCGCCAACAAAGAAGCCCCCGTCGGCAAGCGCGTGTTCCGCAAATCGTTCGACCTGCCGCAAGGCCGCAAGATCGCAAAGGCGCTCGCACACTTTGCCGGCGATAACCACTACGAGGTCTGGCTCAACGGTCAGTCGGTGATCAAGGGCAGCGGCTGGCCGCAAGCACAGACGCAGGACATCACCGGCAAGATCTCGGATAAAAATATCATTGCCGTCCTCGGCGACAACGCCGGTACCGATCCCAATCCCGCCGGTCTGATCGGGGGCATCGAACTGACGCTGGACAACGGCGACAAACAGACCCTCGTCACCGATGGCAGTTGGAAGAGTAACGGAGAGGCAATAGAGAATTTCGCCGAGGTCGCCTTCGACGATTCGGCGTGGAAGGCGGCCGCGGTCGTCGCCAAATTCGGCGACGGGCCCTGGGGCGTAGTCGCGTGCGGATCGGACGCCACGGTGCTGCCGGCACGGATGCTCCGCAAGGAATTCGCTGCGGGAAAACCGGTTCGTCGTGCGACGGCGTATATCTGCGGCCTGGGCTACTACGAACTGTATCTGAACGGTGCCAAGGTCGGCAACCATGTGCTTGACCCGATCCTGACGGAGTACAATATCCGCGATTCGTATGTAACCTACGATGTGACGGCACAGGTCGCCAACGGAACGAATGCCATCGGCGTGATCCTTGGCAACGGCCGGTATTTTGCGCCTCGCAGCAAGGTCCCGACGAATACGCGGACCTACGGCTATCCGAAAGTGATCCTGCAACTGGCCGTCGAATACGCCGACGGCTCGACCGACATGATCGTCAGCGACGAAACATGGAAACTGACGACCTGCGGTCCGATCCTCGAGAACAACGACTATGACGGCGAAGTTTACGACGCCCGCCGGGAAATGCCCGGCTGGGACAAGGCGGGCTTTGACGATTCCCAATGGGAAACGGCCCGGTTCGTTGAGGCGCCCAAGGGCAAGCTGGCGGCGCAGATGATGGAACCGATGCGCGTCACCGAAACCATCCGGCCTAAGACGCTCAACGAAATTTCGCCCGGCGTGTGGATTTTTGACATGGGCCAGAATATGGTCGGCTGGTGCCGACTGAAGGTCGAGGCGCCGTCGGGAACGCGAATTCAGCTTCGGCACGCCGAGACGCTCCGCAAGGACGGCTCGTTGTATGTCGATAATCTCCGCTCGGCCGCCTGCCGCGACATTTACATCTGCAAGGGGGTAGGCAAAGAATCGTACGAACCGCGATTCACCTATCACGGATTCCGGTTCGTCGAGTTGACCGGCTTTCCGGGCAAGCCCGACCTTTCGACGATCGAAGGCCGTGTGGTCCACACGGACATGTCGCAGGTCGGCTATTTCTATTGCTCCAATCCGCTGCTGACGCAACTGGCGAAAAACATCTTCTGGGGTTTGCGGGGTAATTATCTGAGTATTCCGACCGACTGTCCGCAGCGCGACGAACGGCAGGGTTGGCAGGGCGACCGGGCAGCGGAGTCTAAGGGCGAGACCTACTTCTTCGAGAATGTAACTCTGTACGCCAAGTGGCTGCAGGATATCCACGAGTCCCAGACGCCGGAGGGCAACCTGTCGGATGTGTGCCCGCCCTTCTGGCCGCTGTATAGCGCCAATGTCACCTGGCCCAGCGCGTTCACCATCGTGCCGGAAACGCTCTATACGCAGTACGGCGACAAGCGCGTGATCGCCAATCACTTCGACGCGATGGTCAAGTGGATGGATCATCTGGCGTCGTTCATCAAGGACGACCTGATCGACAAGGACAACTACGGCGACTGGTGCGTGCCGCCGGAGAGCCCCGAACTGATCCACAGCAACGATCCGGCCCGCAAGACCAGCGCGAAAGTTTTGGCCAGCAGCTATTACATTCACAATCTGCAATTGCTGGCCCGATATGCCGACATGCTCGGGCAGCCGGACAAGGCCAAGTCGTTCCGCGAGCGCGCGGCGAAAATGAACACGGCGTTTCACGCGAAATTGTTCTCGGCCGAAAAAGGTCTTTACGACAATGGTACGCAAACTTCGTGTATTTTGCCGCTGGCGTTTGGGATGACTCCGGAAGACCAGCGCGCCAAGGTCTTCGGCAATCTCGTGGACAACATCACCAACAAAACCAACAACCACATCGGCACCGGTTTGATCGGCGGGCAGTGGCTGATGCGAACGCTCAGCGACAACGGGCGGGCGGACCTGGCGTATCGCCTCGCAACCAACCGCGACTATCCGAGCTGGGGCTACATGATCGACAACGGCGCGACGACCGTGTGGGAACTGTGGAACGGCAACACGGCCGACCCGGCGATGAACAGCGGCAACCATGTGATGCTCGTCGGCGATCTGGGGATCTGGATGTACGAGTACCTCGGCGGCATCCGCACCGATCCGGCCCATCCGGGATTCGGGCATATCCGGATCCAGCCGCTTGTAGTCGGCGATCTCAAACAGGTCAAGACCTCCTACAATTCCATCCGCGGAAAGATCGCCAGCGAATGGACGATCGAAGACGGAAAGTTCAAACTGACTGTCGCGATCCCGGCCGGAACGACCGCGACGGTGATGATCCCGGCGATCGGAACCGTGCTTGAAGGCGGCAAAGACGCCGCCAAAGCAAAAGGCGTGACAAAACTGGAATCCCATAACGGGATGAGTATAATCGAGATCGGTTCCGGCGAGTACAAATTCGAATGTGAATACAACAAGTAACGATCCTTGAATACAAGGAAGGGAATGACGATGAACGGGCGACGGATTGGCGTTTGGATGATGGCTGCGGTTGCGGCGGTGATGGCAGTGATGGCGGGTTGCGGGAGATCGCACGCGAAGAACAAATCTGTGGCGGCCGAGCAAACCAAGGCGGTCGCACAAACCGTTGCACAGCCGGCAGCGGTTGCGCCGCCGGCGGAGCAGCCCAAGGCCGAAGTCGGCGCGCTGGCGGCCGAATACCTGCGGTGCGAGTATCGCGTCGATCCGCTGGGAATCGATGTGACCCAGCCGCGATTGTCGTGGATCGTCACTTCTCAACAGCGCGAACAGAAGCAGACCGCATATCGCATCCTCGTCGCTTCCAGTCCTGAGAAACTCGCAGCGGGCACAGGCGACCTGTGGGACAGCGGCAAAATAGAGTCAAGTGCAACCAATCAGATCGCGTATGCAGGCAAGCCGCTGGAGTCGTATCAGGCGTGCTGTTGGAAGGTGATGGCCTGGGATGCGCAGGGAAAGCCCTCGGCCTGGAGCAAGTCCGCAAGCTGGACGATGGGGATGCTCAAGCCGGAAGACTGGAAGGCCAAGTGGATCGGTTTTGACGCGTCGCGAAAGCGGCGGGATTCCGAAGTGCTGGATTTGAAAGCCGCGCAGTGGATCTGGACGGACGAGGGCAATCCTCTGCAATCGGCGCCGATCGGCCCGCGATGGTTCCGCAAGTCGTTTGAGATCCCCGCTGACCGGCCGATTCAATCGGTAATCTGCGGAGTCACGGCCGACGACGGCTTTACGCTGTTTGTCAACACGCGGTTGGTCCGCACCGGAAACACCCATACCACGGCGTCTTGCTTCGAAATCACCGATCAGGTGACGACTGGGAAAAATGTCCTGGCAATCGAGGCCAGCAACGCGGGCAACAATCCCAATCCGGCCGGAATGATCCTGATGCTGAAAGTGAACTTCAAAGAAGGAGATCCGCTGGTTCTGATTTCGGATGCGAGTTGGAAGTTTTCAACCGAATCGCCAAGCGCAAACTGGACGGTCGAAGCGTTCGATGACACGGCATGGAAGCCCGCCAAGACGCTGGGGGCGTTCGGGATCGGGCCGTGGACGCAGTCCAAAGTCGTCTGGGAGGGAATGTTTTTGCCCCCGGCGCAGTATCTGCGGAAGACCTTCACCATTGACAAGCCCGTCCGTCGCGCAACGGTCTATGCCACGGCGTTGGGGAACTACAAACTCAACATCGGCGGCCGGCCTGTCGGCGACGAATATTTTTCGCCGGGCTGGACGGATTACACCATCCGCGTATATTACAACACCTATGATGTAACGGGCTTGCTCAACCAAGGTGACAACTTCATCGGGGCGATTCTGGCCGACGGCTGGTACAGCGGGCACATCGGATGGGGGCGGATCCGCGACCACTACGGAAAGAACACCCGTTTCGCCGCGCAACTTCGGATCGAGTTTACCGATGGCAGCGAAGCGACAATCGTAACCGATGAAACCTGGAAGGCCCGAACCGGGCGAATCCTCGAAGCCGACTTTCTGATGGGCGAGACCTACGATGCGCGAAAGCCGATGCCGTTTGCGCGAAGGCCCAACGCGCCGATCTCGGATGAAGGGTGGTCGGGCGTGGATGTAACCGACGCTATCGAGGCCAAACTACAGGCCTACCCGGGCGTGCCGGTGCGCAAGTTCCAGGAGATCAAGCCCATCAAGATCACCGAGCCGGTTGCGGGAACCTATATCTATGATATGGGGACCAACTTTGCCGGTTTTGCGCGGCTGAAGATTCGCGGCAAAGAAGGCCAGAGGATCACGCTGCGTTACGCCGAGCGGCTGAACCCCGACGGGACGATGTACACGACCAACCTGCGCGGCGCGCGGGCGATCGATACCTACATCTGCCGCGGAGGGAACCGCCAGGAAACCTGGCAGCCGCAGTTCACCTTCCACGGATTTCAGTATGTCGAACTGACGGGCGTCGAAGAGGCGCCGACGCTCGATACCATCACCGGCATCGAGCTGACCAGCGCAACGCCCGTGGCGGGCTCATTCGAGAGTTCCAACGCGATGGCCAATCAACTCTATCACAACATCTGCCAGACGCAGCGGGCGAATTTCATTGATATCCCTACGGATTGTCCACAACGCGACGAGCGGCTGGGCTGGACGGGCGACGCGCAAATCTATGTCCGCACGGCGACCAACAACACCGATGTCTCGGCCTTTTACACCAAGTGGCTGGTCGATCTGGAAGACGCGCAGGGACCCAAAGGCGATTTCCCGGATGTCGCGCCGCGCAAAGTGGCCACCGGTGGCGGCACGGCGGCCTGGGGCGACGCGGGGGTGATCTGTCCCTGGACGATCTACCAGGTCTATGGCGACAAGCGCGTTCTCGAAGAGCATTACGACGCGATGGTCCGCTGGGTGGCCTACTGCAAGGGCACGACCAAAGACCTGCTGCGACCGGCGGAAGGATACGGCGACTGGCTGAGCATCAAGGCCGATACGCCCAAGGATGTCTTGGCAACGGCGTATTTTGCGTATAGCACAATGCTGACGGCCAAAACGGCCGAGGTGCTGGGCAAGACCGAAGAGGCCGCACAGCACTACGCGCTATTCGAGCAGATCCGAGAGGCCTTCAACAGGGCCTATGTGGCCGAGGACGGCCGGATCAAGGGCAACACGCAGACGGTATATGTGCTGGGACTGGCGTTTGACCTGCTGCCGGAAAACAAGCGGGCCGCGGCTATACAGTACCTGGTTGAGGATATTCGGAACAAGGATTGGCATCTTTCAACCGGCTTTGTCGGAACCAAGGACCTGATGATGACGCTGTATCGCTATGGTCGGTTGGATGTGGCATATCGGCTGTTCCAGAACGACTCGTTCCCGTCGTGGGGCTTTTCAATCAAACACGGAGCCACGAGCATCTGGGAGCGATGGGACGGCTGGACGCCGGAAAATGGATTCCAGGATCCCGGGATGAACTCGTTTGCCCACTATTCCTTTGGAGCCGTCGGCGAATGGATGTTCAAGACGATCGGCGGAATCGACTTTGCTTCTCCCGGCTATGAGACGATCGTAATTCGGCCGATCCCCGGCGGGCGATTCACTTCGGCCAAAACCTCGTACACCAGCATTCGGGGTACAATCATGACGGACTGGAAATTGGAGAATGGCAATCTGACGCTCAAAATCGAAATCCCGGCCAACACCACAGCCACCCTCTGTGTTCCGGCCGTGAATCCGGAATCGATAACGGAGTCCGGCAGCTTTATCGGAACTCGATTTGTCAAAATGCAAAACGGTTTTGCTATCTATCAAGCCGGCTCTGGAACCTATGAGTTTTCTTCCAAGGGGGTTACGGTTGTTCCGGCCGCCTACTGATGTTAAAATAGGAAAGGTGGGCGATCTGGTGTTTTTGTCGAACGGTTTTCTCTAAAACCTCTGAAAAATGTATCTTTGGGTAAATCCTCTTGACGATGAAACAGGAATCTGTCATAAAGTAGATTCCTGAATCGTTCGAAGGGAGCAGATATGTCGGAGTTGGATGTCATCAGAGAAATCGCCCGTCAGGTGTTGACGGTACCGACGATCACGGGGATACCGGATAATTGGTTATGGGATCGTACGCAACGAATCGTCCGGAATGTCGAGCATATCTGTCGGCTTCCGGAATTGTTGTCGGCCAATGTCGCGGTCGATCGTTTTTGTCTGATCGCGGCGGCGTATTTCTCGGAGACGGGTTTCGCCCACTATGCCGACGCGGAGAATACGGCGGCGCGAATGGTGCTGGCCGATGTGAGCATCAGCGATCTGCACGATTTTTCCACCCAGGTGGTGGCGGACAAACTGGCCGGAGCGCTGGCCGGCCCGAAGATCGACAAGATCAACAAAATCATCAGCGAGTCGGGCAATCGGCGCAGCGAAATGACCGAGGCGATGATCCTGTCCGACGGTCGCAACCTGGATGACATGGGTGCGGTGGGCATCTTCAACGAGTTTCGCCGGTATATGATCCACGGCAAGGGCGTGACCGATGTGTTGAGCAGTTGGAAACGCAAGATTGATTACCAGTACTGGCAGGCGCGTCTGAAAGAAAGTTTTCGGTATGAATCCGTTCGCAAGCTCGCCGAGCAACGATACGCGGCGACGGAATATTTCATGAATCAGCTTGCCGTCGAAAACGCCGCGAAGGATCTGGAAGAAACGATTATCGAATCGCTGGACCAACGAGAGACGGCCAGATAAGCGAAGCGCGGATTTCTTCAACTATGGAACACAAGCCCGTCACGGCCATTTTCCCCGGTTCATTCGATCCCATCACAAATGGACATCTCGATGTTATCGGTCGAGGGGTCTTGATGTTTGACCGGTTGATCGTGGCGGTGGGCCAAAATCCCGCCAAGGCGGATTTGTTCACGCCGGCTGAACGGGTGGAAATGATTCGTGAGTTGACTCGCCCCTATCCTCGAGTATCGGTGCAAAGTTACGATTGCCTGACGGTCGAGTTCGCTTCGCGGATCAAGGCCGATGTGATGATCCGCGGTCTGCGGAATCTCACCGATGTCCAATACGAATTTCAACTGGCGATGACCAATCGGCGAGTCGCCGGCATTGAGACGGTATTCATTATGACCTCCGAGGAATACGGTTTCGTCAGTTCCACGATGGTTCGCGAAATCGCCCTGCTGGGCGGGGATGTGTCCAAGCTGATTCCCCGAAGCGTTAATGAGCGGCTCAAACGAAAACTCCAGGAAAAGGGTCTTCCGCAAAAAGGGTGAGATCCGTGGGCCGTTTGGATCCGCGCTCTTGCCAAGGCCTCCTCTTGTATCGTATAATGAAATCAGAAACGATTCACGAAGGAACGACACCCTGGGCACGAAAGCCCGGAGATATCGGATATGTTGTGTCAGATCTGTAAAAAGCATTCGGCGACGATCCATCTGACCGAAATCCAGAACGGACATCGGGAAGAGACGCACCTGTGCGAAAGTTGCGCGCAGCAGCAGGGATTGTCGATCAAGAGCCAGATTCCCCTCAACGAATTACTGAGTACGCTGCTGTCGGCTCAGGGGCAATCCAAGAATCCTGCCCGGGATGACGAAGCGGCTCCGGGCGGGATCGCCTGTCCGGCGTGCGGAATGACCTTGAAGGAATTCGGAAAGAAAAGTCTGCTGGGATGTCCGGCCGACTACGATGTTTTTCGCGAACATCTGGAACCGCTGATCGAAAAATCTCAGGCGGGGCATACCCGTCACTGTGGCAAGGTTCCGTCGCGAACGCCGATGCCGGCCAAACACCAGATCGAACTGGCCCAGCTTCAGAAGGATCTCGATGCGGCCGTCCGAACCGAAGACTATGAAACGGCGGCCCGGCTTCGCGACCGGATCAAACAACTGCAAACTCCCTGAGCACCGCAAGGATCGGGATGAAGATACGACCATGAGACCGAAAGACTTATCCAGCCGAATCAGCGAGTGGTTCCAGGGTTCCGGACCCGGGGCCGACATCGTTATTTCTTCGCGGATCCGCCTGGCACGCAATCTGGCGGGATACGAGTTCCTGCCTTGCCTGACGCAACAGCGAAAACGGCAGATCCTCCGGACATTGAAGGAAGCGATTCTCGGAATCGATCTGGGCGAGCCGGTTTTTTATGTGGATGTGGACGGTGTACCGGCGATTGAACAGGAGCTTCTGGTCGAGCGACACCTCATCAGTCGCCAACATGCAATGGGCAAGGGGCCGCGAGGGGTTGTGATTGCGACCAGCGAATCGTTTACGGCCATGATCAATGAGGAAGATCACCTGCGGATCCAGGCCTTTGCCACCGGTCTGCAACTGCGGCCGTGCTGGGAACGGATCAATCGGATCGACACTCTCATCGAACAGAAGGTCGAATTCGCCTTTCATCCCGACTATGGGTATTTGACGGCCTGCCCGACCAATCTCGGAACGGGAATCCGCGTGTCGGTCATGCTGCATTTGCCGGCGCTGAAGATGGCCGGGCAGATCGAGAAATTTCTGCAGGCCGCTCGCGACGCCGATTTGACGGTGCGGGGACTCTTTGGAGAAGGGACCGAGGCCGTCGGCGATTTTTATCAGCTTTCCAACCAGGTCACGCTCGGCGTGCGCGAAGAGGAAATCGTCAGTCAGTTCAACGATGTCATCGTTCCTCGGATCGTCGAATATGAACACCTCGCCCGGCAAAAACTTCTGGATAAACAACTGGACGCTCTCGACGACAAGATCCAGCGGGCGCTGGGAGTGCTCGGCAACGCACGGCTGATCAGTTCGCACGAAGCGTTATTTTTGCTCAGCCACATTCGGCTGGGAGTGAACCTGCACCGGATCCAGGGATTGTCCATCCGGACGATTAACGAACTGTTTATGCTCACCCAGCCGGCGCATCTGCAGATGAACCAGGGCGAACCGCTGGATCCGGATCGACGCGACGCGACGCGCGCCGGGATCATCCGATCGCGACTATGCAAAAATTAAAGTCGGCCAACGAATCCCCGGTCTATGCCCACACCCAAACCAGCCACGATCGAATCCACGACTACCCTTGTGATCTTGTTGCTGGGGGTATTTGTCGTCCCGCGGCTGTATTCGGCCAATCCGATCCTGCCCGGCGCGGATCCGCATGCGCTGGTTTTCGGCGATACGGTGTGGATCTACCCCACCTGGAGTGACAACCGGCAGGCGCGCTTTTTCGCATTCTCCTCGACCGACCTTCTACACTGGCAGCGACACGGGCCGATACTGGAATTCAAGGATGTGGGGTGGATTGAGGATGACGGTCAAAAGGTGCATCATGCGTGGGCCCCGTCGGTATTGGAGAAAAACGGGAAATGGTTCTGTTATTACTCCGTCGGTCCACAGAATCCGACACCCTCCCGAATCGGCGTAGCCGTAGGCGAGGGACCCGGAGGACCTTTCCGGGATTCAGGCAAACCTTTGCTGACGGGAGGCAACGGATTCGAAGCGATCGATCCGATGGTTTTTACGGATCTTCCCTCGGGCAAATCATACTTCTATGCCGGCGGAAGCGCCGGGGCCAAGTTGCGGGTGTTCGAATTAAATCCGGACATGGTGAGCTTTGCGCGGGAGATTCCCGTCCAGACTCCGCCGCAATTCACCGAAGGCGCATTTGTGCATGTTCGCGACGGGCGGTATTATTTGTCGTACAGTCACGGAAACTGGCAGAGTTCATCCTACTCGGTGCATTATGCAACGGCCGAAACGCCCACTGGTCCCTGGACCTATCGCGGGGCCATCCTGACCAGCGATCCCAGGCGGAAAGGCCCAGGTCACCATTCATTTATTCGACATCCGACCACCGGCGAATGGCTGATTTTCTATCACCGCTGGGAAAATCAAACCGGCGACGGCCCTTACCGCGGGCGACGGCAGATTTGCATTGATCGGGTGGAATACACCCCAGACGGCCTGATCGTCCCGATCGTAATGACCGGAGGGAACGCAGATCCATCCGGAAATCGTCGTTGACCAAAGCGATAACGGCGCCATCGCAATACCCACAGGTCCCGTCTCTGACCAGCAAACACCAACCGATCGTTTCCATCCGGATTGATTTGCCTTTTCCAAGTGAGAATCTGCCATATTGACAGATTGACCACACATCTCGATATTGACTTAACCTTTGTAAATATAAACACTTAAATACTTTTGCCCTTCTGGCACAGGCTTTGCAAATTCATATTTGACAAAATGATTCCTACAGCTATCGCAATATGCGAGAAATAGGGAGCTAAACCATGGCAAAGATTATTGGAATTGATTTGGGTACTACCAACTCGGTCGTTTCGATCATGGAAGGATCGACGCCAAAGGTGCTGGTAAACTCTTCGGGTTCGCGATTGACGCCTTCGGTGGTGGGTTTTACGGACAAGGGCGAGCGGCTGATCGGACAGATCGCCAAACACCAGCAGGTGACCAATCCGCTGAACACGGTGTATTCGATCAAGCGATTCATGGGTCGGCGTCATCGTGAAGTGGCCAGCGAAGAGAAGCTGGTTCCGTACAAGATCGTCGGCGCCGCCGACGAGCTAGTCAAGGTCAATATTCGCGGCAAGGACTATACGCCGCCGGAGATTTCGGCGATGATTTTGATGGATCTCAAAAAGACGGCCGAAGATTATCTGGGCGAGAAGGTCGAACAGGCGGTGATCACCGTGCCGGCGTATTTCAACGACGCTCAGCGTCAGGCCACCAAGGATGCCGGGCATATCGCGGGCCTGAAAGTGGAACGGATCATCAACGAACCGACGGCCGCGGCGCTGGCCTATGGCTTGGAAAAGAAAAAGGAAGGCAAGATCGCGGTCTTTGACTTTGGCGGCGGTACTTTTGATATTTCGATTCTGGATATCGGGGATAATGTCGTTGAGGTACTCAGCACCAATGGCGATACGCATCTGGGCGGCGACGATCTGGACGAAGTGTTGATCCAGTATCTGGCCGAGGAGTTTCGCAAAAAGGAAGGCATCGATCTTCGCAAGGACCCGATGGCACACCAGCGGCTCAAAGAAGCTGCGGAAAAGGCCAAGTGCGAACTGAGCACCCAGGTCGAGGCGACGATCAATCTGCCGTTTATCACGGCCGACGCCTCCGGGCCCAAACACCTGCAGATGACCATCACGCGAAGCAAGTTCGAATCGCTGGCCGAGCCGGTCTTTGAGCGACTCAAACAGCCGTGCATTCAGGCCCTGCAGGACGCCAAACTCAAACCATCGGATATTTCAGAGGTTCTGCTGGTCGGCGGATCGATCCGGATCCCCAAAGTTCAGCAGATCGCCAAGGATCTGTTCCATCGCGAGCCCAACAAAAGCATCAATCCCGACGAGGTGGTTTCCGTCGGCGCGGCGATCCAGGGGGCAATCCTTTCGGGCGACGAAGGGGTCAAGGATATTCTGCTGCTGGATGTTACGCCGCTGTCGCTGGGCGTTGAGACGCTGGGCGGCGTAATGACGCGACTGATTGAACGGAATACGACGATCCCCACGAGCAAAAAAGAAGTCTTCTCGACCGCCGCCGACAGCCAAACAAGCGTGGATATCCATGTCTTGCAAGGCGAGCGGGAATTTGCCCGCGACAACCGGACGCTGGGTCGTTTCCAGTTGACCGGTCTGCCTCCGGCTCCTCGCGGCGTGCCGCAGATCGAGGTGAGTTTCGACATCGACGCCAACGGCATTCTGCATGTCTCGGCCAAGGATCTGGGAACAGGGAAAGAACAGTCGATCGCGATTCAGTCCAGCTCGGGCCTGAGTAAAGACGAGGTCGAAAAGATGCGTAAGGACGCCGAAAGCCACTCTGCCGAAGACAAACGGCGGCGCGAAGTAGTGGACTTGAAGAACCAGGCGGATCAACTTATCTATCAGACGGAAAAGACGCTCAAAGAACACGGCGACAAAGTGTCGGCCGAGACCCGAGGGAATATCGAAAGCGCGGTCAACAATTTGAAAGAGGCCGTCAAAGGCGACAACGCCGACGCGATTCGCAAGGCCGTCGAAAATCTCGGCAGCGCGTCGCAGGAGTTGGGCAAAGCCATGTACGAAGAGGCGGCCAAGAAGCGGGCGGCAACTCCCGGTGCCGCGCCGGCAGGCGGACCCGCGGCGCAAACGCCGCCAAAGGAAGGAGAGGTACGGCGGAAAGGCGGCGATGATGTGATCGACGCGGAATTTGAGGCCAAGGAGCGGTAACCTTTGCTGCGGTCATCATTCCGCAGAACTTATAACTGTCGGCCGTGCGTATGGGATGGTGGCACGGCCGACGGTGTTTTCAGTTCTCCGGTGATTCAACCGGAAGGGTCACCGTGAAGGTTGCACCCTGACCGGGTCTGCTTTGGACCTCAATCGTTCCCCCGTGTTGAAGAACAATCTTGCGGGCAATCGATAGACCCAGGCCGATGCCGGCCTTTTCCTTGGTGGTATGAAACGGCTCAAAGATGATCTGCGTGTCGGACATCCCCGGCCCGTTGTCAATGATCTTCAGGAGGATCTTATTTCCCTCCGCATCGAAATGCGTTTCGATCTTGACCACACCGGTCTCCGGCGGGACGGCAAAGATCGCATTGAGCGCAAGATTGAGCACAACATCGTACATCTGGTCCGGATCCAGACGGGAGGCGGGAATCTTGGGGTCGGCTTGGAGGATAATTTTCTTTTTCTGGCGTTTGGTTCCCAGCTTGAGGGTTTCGACGGCGGTACGGACCACGCTGTTGAAGTTGGTCTTGACAAGGGTGGGGCTATCCTGTCGGACAAACTTGAGCATATCGATGACCAGTTTCTGGATGAGATCGAAATTGCGGCAGAGAATCGCCCAGGCCTTTCGCGCCTGGGGGAGATTTTCGCCGGCCAGGGCCTCATCCACGGCTTCACGACCGCCGATGACGGCCTGCAGAATATTTTTGATCCCATGCGAAAGATTGATCGCATGGCGACCGGCCTGCGCAATTCGTTCGGTCAGTTCGATCTCCTGCGAAATCCGTTCGGCTCCGGTCTCCAGATTAGAAATATCCAGGCCCGAGACCGTATCGTCGGACGAAGAACTTCTCTTGGTCACCCAGGGACTGATCTCCGTGGAAACTGGTTCGGGAGGATTCCACGAGGCGAGAAATAAAAACTGCAGGATCGTGGCTCCGATGCGGATTCGATCTTCATGGCGAAGGTGGACGGGCCGATCGATGCGTCGGCCGTTCACGAAGGTCCCATTGGAAGAATTCATGTCCTGCAGGATCCACTGTCCGTCGCGGAAAGACAATTCGGCGTGACGGCGGGACACGGCGGGGTCGGCAATTTTGATATCCGCTTTTTCCCGGCCGACCATCAGCGGCCAGCCCCCGCCGGGATTCAGTTCGAGGGTCTGGCCCTCCATGGGGCCGGCCATCACAAACAATTTGGCTTGATTGGCCGCTTTTTTGGCCATGTTGCATCCCTCATCTGTGCTTATTTCCCGATACAAAATCGTGAAAATATACGATCCAAAACCCGCTCATCCACCGGATCCGATTCGGCCCGACCGAGTTGTTCGATCGCCGATCGGATCAGCATCGCCGCAACTTCGCTGTTTCCGGCGAGGATTTCCCCCCGGGCCTGACTCAAGGCCCTGATCGCGTCTTCCATCGACAAACGATGACGCTGCGTCAAGGCCATCCGACCCGAACCGTCCGAATCCCGATGCCATCGGAGAACCGTTGCGTCGATGCGATTCCGAAGTTCTTCGATCCCGAATCCGGTTTCGGCGCTGACGGCCAAAACCGGCCCGTTGAATTGTTTGCGAGCCCGATCGAGAGTCTGCCGTACGCTTCGAGCCCACCGATCCTGTTGCGTCATGACCAGCAGAGTATCGGGGCCGGCCATTTGCCGCAGCAGCTCCAGATCCGGGCTCCAGTCGGACTTGGATCCGTCCACACAGAATACGATCACGGACGCCGATTGCAGCGCCTCGTGCGCCGCTCTTTGGGCCAGAGACGCCAGTATATCGTCGCGGTCGTCCCTGCACAAGAGGCCGGCACAATCGAAGAGAACGCAGCGACCATGGGGCAGGGTCCACTCCGCCTCCAGAACATCCCGCGTGGTTTCGGCGTTCGGCGAGACCAGACTTCGCGGCCGGCCGAGCAATGCGTTCATCAGGGAACTCTTTCCGGCGTTGGGCAATCCCGCCAGCCCGACCGACGGCAAATCCATCATTTCTTGATCCTGGATATTGTTATTCACAATGGATTGAATACGATTGCCAATCTCGGCGATTTGGCCAACAACCTGATCCATCGGAAGGGGAAAAATATCTTCGGTGGAAAAATCGAGTCCGGCCTCAATCTCGCCGAGAAGCCAGAGCAATTTCTCCCGACTCGTGTTCAGGGTTTGCGAGAGATGCCCCCGGAACATTCGGCCGGCGGCCTCCAACTGGAGTCGATTGCCGGCGGCAATCACCTGCGCGACGGCCTCGGCCTGAGTCAGATCCATCCGGCCGAACAGGAACGCCCGCAAGGTGAATTCACCCGGCCGGGCTTGTCGGCATCGCCGCAGAATTCGGGCCAGGAGGGCCTCGACGACGACCGGAGGAGCCATGAAATGAAGTTCGACGACATCCTGGCCAGTGTAAGAATGCGGGGCGGGAAATGCATAGATTTCCGCGTCGATTGTTACCCCGTTTAAGTCAAGAAGCACAGGAGTGATTCGACGGGTAAGCGGGATCAGGCCGGCGCAATTCGTATTACCATCCACTCCGAACCGATCCCGCGGATTCGAATCTCGGCGGCTGCCATTCTCGATCTCCGAGGTTGCAGCCACGACAAAACGGGATCCTCCAGAGGATTGACGCCGACACAAGCCGGTGACAATTCCGAAGGCCTCCGGGCCGGAAATCCGGAGAATGGATCGCGAGACCGCTCCTTCGACCGGCGAAGCCGTGCAGACAGCCGCTATCGTTTGTTCGATGGGCTCCATCGCACCCCCAAACGATCGGGAGGAAATTCTTGCGGGTTTACCGGTTGATCCGGAACAGCGGTTTGGCTTTGGGCTTCTTGACCTTGCCGCCGGTTTTGCTGGTAACGGGAACCAGCCCGAGATTCTTTTCGGCATCCCGCTGTTCAATGTGTTTCTTGATGATTTTCTGTTCGATGACGCCGGCGGCCATACTCGACATAATATAAAGGTTAACGCCGGAAGGACCCGTGTATAGCATCAAGGGAAACAGGATCGGCATCATGATCAGCATGATCTTTTGCTGCTGGGCCACCTGGGGATTGGTCGCGGCTCCGGGGGAGGGCATCATTTTCTGCTGCAGATACATCACGACCCCCATCAACAGGGGCAACAGGTTGATGGAATCGATCTTGCCCAACAGAGGGATGGACAGTTCTTTAAACCGGATAATCGCGTCGGGCGCCGACAGATCCGTGATCCAGAAAGGCAGAAAACCGGCGCCGCGGAGATCCACGCTGGAATCGACCGCCGACCACAGGGCGATCCAGATCGGCATCTGAACCAAAATCGGCACGATACCCATGGCGGGATTGACGCCGCTTTCGCGATACAAATCCCGCATCTTTTTTTGCATTTCCATGGGTTCGTTGGCATATTGGGCTCGGATTTGTTCCATTTTGGGACCGAGCTTTTGCAGTCCGGACATGGAGACCTGGCTTTTCTTGGTGATCGGGTGCAGGAGCAACCGTACGACAAAAACCAGGATCATGATCACCACGCCGTAATTGCCCAATGGGCCCATGGCGCCATACATCGCCTTCATCATCCACAGGATCCCGAACGCCAGAGGACGAATGATCCAGGCCGGACAACAGCACGACATAAAGTCGATGGTATAAAAATAGCCGAGTTGCTTATAGAGGGGCGTCTTGCCGAAAAGTTCCCGGTCTTTGGGACCCAGATACAGCTGGAAATCCAATTGACGGGCGGCGCCGGGAGTTCCCGCCGCGGTCAGGGCAATCGGTTGGATCGACACTATCGTAGAGATATTTTCGTCACCGCTGGAGACCTTCGCATCGCCATCGGGATTATGAAACCAGGCCGTTTGGTCACCGATCCATTCACAGGACCGCTGGCCTTCGTTGGGGATCGGGCGAAGGATGGAGACAAAGTATTTGTTGGCCAGGCCGGCCCAGAGAAACTTGGCAGGTTTGGCCGAGCCGGAAAGATTCCGCCCGATCAGGACATCGTACCGGGCATTGCTTTTGTCCGTCTGGTCGCCGGACAACATTGCCCGACGGTACGATTCGGTGCTATCCCTCAGACCGACCTGTCGAAGAAAGGTTTTCCCCCAGAAACCCGCTATCATTTCTTTTCGGGCCCAGGTCACATCACCCTTCTTATCCAGAAAACCACCGATGATCTTGCGGTCTTCCATCCGGATCGCTTCCCGTTCGATTCCCGATGGACCCACAAGATCAAATTGAACTTTAATGGTTCGATCCGTCAGATTTTCCGCTTCCATCCGGCATTCCAGATCATAACTTCCCGACTGGATGCGATAGATTTTCGTTAGACGAAGGACGGGTGTCCCCATTTTGGGTTCCGGCCCGGGGACTAATTTTCCCACGATCGCTTCGAAGCGAACTTCGTCCGGCGTTGGATCTCCAACAACCTTCCAGTTAAACCGATCCAGGGGAAAGGGTGTCTGCCCAAAGTCCTCGGATTCATACGCGATTTTAAGATTCTGACACGCCAGGGAAAGAATCGTCTTCTTTCCGTCCTCAATCGGACCCAGCAGTTTGAGAGGAACGGGATTATCCCGATCGCGGTTATCAAACTCGCTGAGGGTCACCGATGCGATCCCCGCTCCGGCATTGGTCAGTTCCACCTGATACTTGTATCGGGTCGGATCGTCGGTTCGCCGGCATTGGTCATAGACCAAACCCAGGGTCCTTCGCTGGGCAGTCACGCTATTGCCGGCCAATTGCGCCAGTTCGCTCCGGGTCGTCTCCGGGGCTGCCGCGACAAAGGTCGTGGAGGGTTGAGTTTGGCCGTCCGTCGCGGCCGGCGTTTGCGTCCGGGATTCGGCCGGCTGAATCTGGGCAAAAGCCGCCGTTCCCATCGCGGAGAACAACGAGTCGGCCCAAACGCCACAGGATAGCCATCCCGACAGTATTCCAATTAACAGGGTTTGAACGGTACACACTCTCATCGCGTTTCCTTATGCTTTTTTGCGGAATCGCACCAACGGCGCGGCTTATCGGCCTTCGAACAGTCGGTCGCCCTCAAAGCTGTCCAGCTCCGGCACGGCATAGATCTTTTTGGCCGTCGTATCAAAATCATACTCCAGCCGGACAAAGTGCACTTCGTTGCCCTCGACATAGATATAACTGGTACGGTTGTCGCGGTCGCGGGGCTGGCCGACGGAGCCGACATTGATGATGGCCTTCTCTTCTTTTAATATTGGATATACATTCCCCAGTTCTTCGGGGGTATAAAAGTCGGGGTCCTCCAGAAATACGCCCGGCAGATGGGTATGTCCGATGAAACAGATATGCCGGATTCGCTCGAACTGGGCGTTGACCTTGCCAAGATTGGTATAAACATCGTCGGGAAAAAGGTATTCGTTGATCGGGCGTCTGGGGGATGCGTGGACAAAATCGAGCTGGGCCTCAACCTCGCCGAGCTTGGCGTTCATGGTCCATCGCATCGGCTGGGAGCCCAGAAAGCTCCAGCGCCTGGCGTTGGTTTCGCAGTCCCCCTGCCGTTCGAGGATATTCCGTGTCCAATAGCTGGCTTGTTCGGCTCCCATGTTGAAGTTCGTCGGCTCGTAGAGGACCGCGTAATCGTGATTGCCGAGCACGCACACCTGGGTTCGAGCGATAACCAGGTCCAGGCATTCGAGAGGATTGGCCGCATACCCCACGACATCGCCGAGGCAATAGATGGTTTTGATGCCGCGGCTGTCGATATCCGCCAACACGGTCGTGAGGGCCTCAAGATTCGAATGTATATCGCTTATAATTGCAAACATAATCTCACTCGGTAATAGAATCGTTTCGTAAGCGGTTCTATATACCATAAAACTCCGATCATTTCCAGATGAGAGATTGCCAAATCCCAAGGAAATTCCAGATACCGTCTCCGGCCGAGTCCCTTCTTGGATCGGAAATCAGACCCGACAAATACTCCAGCCGCCCCATCTCCCCCGCATTCCCCGTTTTACCACGAATCTTGAGGGAAATTCCTTGACGCTTGGGCGCGATTGTCGGATGATTTTTCCCGATTCAGGTCGGTTCAGTTTGGCGATATACG
This sequence comes from uncultured Pirellulales bacterium, assembly GCA_964643355.1. GTDB lineage: Bacteria > Planctomycetota > Phycisphaerae > Sedimentisphaerales > Anaerohalosphaeraceae > FEN-1350. The sequence goes on along the minus strand of CAZXPW010000012.1, from coordinate 74,876 downwards.
AATCGGAAAGGAACAAGGATGGATATTTTCGAAGCCATTAGCAAGCGGTATTCGTGTCGTGGGTATCAGGATAAATCCGTCGAACCGGAAAAAATCCATCGGATCTTGGAAGCGGCGCGGCTGGCTCCATCCGCAAAGAATCTGCAGGACTGGCGATTTGTGGTTGTGACGGATGCGGCGCTTCGGCAACGGTTGTGCGTGGCGGCCAATAATCAGGCCTTTGTCGGCCAGGCGCCCGTGGTGATTGTCGCCTGTTGCGTAGTGGACCATGTGATGCGTTGCGGTCAGCCGATCGGGCCGATCGACATCGCAATCGCTCTGGAGCACATGGCCCTGCAGGCCACGGCCCTGGAGCTGGGCAGTTGCTGGATCGGCTCTTTTTTCCCCGATCAGGTTCGTTCGATTCTTGGGATCCCCGGTTCGGTTACGATTGTCGAATTAATGACGATCGGGTATCCGTCCATTCCGCAGGGCCCGCGAAAGCGAGAGCCAATCGAAGCGATCGCCTGTTGGAACGCGTGGAAGTTCTGACGGATGGAATCTCTTGACATCAGGTCGCGGGCAGAGTATCACAATGGCACGGCGGGAGGGACAACCTGAATGGAGAAAGGCCGACCGTGGCCGATAAAACCAAACAACCAGCAACCGTCGATTCCAGAATCGAATCGGACGGGAGCTTGATCTTGACATATAGCGGTCGATTGGATTGCCTGAGCACGGGTACGGTCTGGCGGAAAACCAGTCAGTTCCTGGATCGTATCCCTCCTCGGCTGATCGTCGATGCGGGAAACATATCCTATTGCGACGGCAGCGGAATTGCTTTATTCTTCTCTCTGCGTCTGCGGGGGCTTCGAAATCATTTTCCGGTGAACATCCAGAATCTTCGACCGGAGCTGGTCTCTTTGCTGGAACGATTTCAGGCCGACACCTTCGAACTCCGCCCCGCAGCGGCGCCATCCCAGATCAATCTTCCGATGGAAGTCGGACTGTGGGCTTCGAAAATCTGGCGGGATATCTTCGAACAGGTTGCTTTTACCGGGGAACTGGTCTGCTGGATGATAAAAATTCCGTTTCGTCCGGGGTGGCTGCGATGGAGCGATTTTTTCCTGATGGTCGAACGAACCGGGGCCAATGCGATCGGAATTGTGGCCCTTCTGGGATTTTTGTTCGGACTGATCCTGGCGTTCAGCGGTGCGATCTCCATGAAACAATTCGGCGTAGAGGTTTATGTGTCGGATTTGACGGCAATCGCCCTGATCCGGGTGTTGGGTCCGTTTTTGACGGCCATCATCATGGCCGGTCGGACGGGGTCTTCGTATGCCGCCGAATTAGGGACGATGAAGATCAACAATGAAATCGACGCGCTAACCACCATGGGATTGGACCCCGTTCGATTTCTGGTATTGCCGCGCATCCTGGCAACGACTCTGGTGACGCCTCTGCTGGCGGTTCTGGCCAACCTGGCGGGACTGATCGGCGCGGCGGTGGTGATGCTGTGGCTGGGATTTCCGCTGGTAACCTACACCTCGCATGTGGAACGAGCCATCGAACTGAAAGCCCTGTTCAGCGGGCTGGTCAAAGCGGTGGTTTTCGGTTTTCTGGTTGGGGGCGTCGGCTGTCTTCGGGGACTTCAGACGGAGATGGGTCCCAGCGCCGTCGGCATTTCGACAACGAGGGCTGTTGTCAGCGGGATTGTGTTGATTGTGGTCACCGAAGGCATTTTCGCCGTGATTTACTACAGTCTGGGGATTTGAACGATGGTTCCGGACAACCTTTATAGCCCTTCGTCGGAGGCGATCATCCGGGTGGAAGACCTGACCATCGGATTTGACGAGGAGGTCGTCCTGAAGGATGTCTCCCTGGAGGTGTACCGCGGCGAAGTGCTGGTCATCCTCGGCGGATCCGGCTGCGGGAAAAGCACTCTGCTCAAGAGCATGATCGGTCTGCTGGAACCGATGCGCGGTCATATCCTGATTGAGGGCGAGGATATCGTCTCCGCCCACGGCTCGGCTCGCAGGGCAATCCTCCGCAAGATTGGGGTCATGTTCCAGTCGGGGGCACTGTTCGGATCCATGAGTTTGCAGGAAAATGTGCGGCTGGCCCTGGAGGAATACACCAACCTGCCCCGCGAGGCGGCGGATCTGATCGTTTCGATGAAACTCGATCTGGTCGGCCTGCACGGGTACGGCGCCAAGATGCCCGCGGAACTGAGCGGGGGCATGCAGAAACGCGCGGCCATTGCGCGTGCGATGGTCATGGACCCGCAGATTCTGTTTCTGGACGAACCTTCGGCCGGGCTGGATCCGATCACCGCGGCCGACCTGGACGAGTTGATTTTGAGTTTGTCTGAAAACCTTTCGATGACCTTCGTAATCGTCACCCACGAACTGCCGAGCGTATTTGCCGTCGCAGACCGCGTGATCATGCTGGACAAGAAGCTGAAAAAAATCGTTGCCACGGGAAATCCCTGGGAATTGCGGCAGAATACCGACCATCCGCTGGTCTATCAGTTCTTCCACCGCAACGAGGGAATTTCGCATAAGAAACGCCGGACTCCGGTCAATCCATTACCGTTGTGATTTCGGGGAAAGAGCATAGATCCATGAGAACCAAAGCCGGGTATTTCAAAATCGGGATTTTCGTTTTGGCGCTGACGGGCATTCTGATCGCCGGAATCCTGTGGCTCGGAGCAAACACCCTGTTCAAGGAAACCGTTTTGCTGGAAACCTACATGGACGAGTCCGTGCAGGGTCTATCGGTCGGGTCGCCGGTGATGCAGCGCGGCGTTCAGATCGGAACCGTCAAGCAGATCACTTTTGCAACGCGGGAGTACGATCTTCCCTCCGGGGTCAATCCGGCCGTCTCATACGAAAAGCTGGTGATGGTCATTATGGCCATCGAAAAGGCCCACTTTCCCGGCGCCGTATCCGATCATGACATCCGGGACATCCTCCAAAAATCGATCGAGAACGGACTTCGTCTGAAATTGTCGCCGCAGGGCATTACGGGAATTTATTACATGGAAGCCGATTTTGTCGATCCCAAACGATATCCGGTGGAATCGTTCCCCTGGACGCCGAAATACCACTGGGTGCCGTCCATCCCGAGTCTGTTTCGAAGTTTTTCCCAATCCGCCGATTCCCTGTTTCAATCCCTCTCCAGAGTCGATTTCGAGAAACTGGCGGCCTCGCTGCAAAAATCCTTTGATTCGATCACGACGGGCATCCAGGATGCTCAACTGACTCGGGTTCGCGAGGAACTGCTTCGGCTGATCGCCCAGCTTCAGCAGGCATCCAACCACGCTACGGAGCTGTTCAATCCGGACGCTCCCGAAACCGATTCGGCGAATATTCCGCAGTTTGTCAACCAGCTCAATGTAACCCTCAAACGGATTGACCAGTTCGTCTCCACGCAGCAACCGGAGTTGGAACGGATCGTCGCCAATCTCAATCAGGCCTCGGCCAATCTGCGGGAATTGACGGAAAACGCCAAGAAAGATCCGGCACAATTGTTCTTCAGTGTGCCGCCCAAACCCACGGAGATCGCCCCATGACTCTTCGCATTGTCCTGATCCTGTGTTGGATCCCGCCGTTTCTATCATTAGCCGGATGTGGGACGCCGCGGGCCTATGATTATCGGTACTTCGTGCTTTCGGCCCCATATGAGGGAACGGCCGCTTCCATCGGCGGGACGGAGATCCTGAAAGTTCGCAACTTCCGGATTTCCGACCGTTTCAATCGGACCGAGCTGACCTACCGCACGGCGGAAATGAGTTTGGAATCGGATTACTACCGCCGGTATATCGTTCCGCCCGAAACCATGGTCACCGAAGAAACACGGCGATGGTTACAGGCCAGTCGCGTCTTCAGCCAGGTTCTCGACGCGACCAGTCGGGCCAATGCGCAGTTTTCGCTGGAAGGGAATCTTTCGGCCCTATACGGAGATTTCCGGCCCGAACTGGCGCCGGGACCCTTCAAAGCCGTCATGGAAATCCAGTTTGTCCTGATCGATGAGCGACGGGCCAACAACACCGTCGTGCTTCACCAGAGTTATCGCTCGGAGCAACCCATAGCGGGCGCCCGTACGGACCTGTTGATTCAGGGTTTGAACCTGGCCATGAAGGACATCCTGACGCGATTCGAGTCGGACCTGCGAAAAACCCTTCCCCCGGCCGGCGCCAAGTAGCACATGGATGGATTTATCGGGATCGCAGAATGCGCAGCGTACCTTCACTGAAACCATGACGATCATCGAAGGAGAGAATCTGGGCTCCATCCTCGGTCACCAGGATATTGTCTTCGATCCGAATCCCGAATTCACCGGGCAGATATATCCCCGGCTCGATGGTCAGCACCTGGCCGGACCGCAATTTGCCTTTCCGAATCGGCGACAGGAACGGCAATTCATGAACCGCAAGACCAATACCATGACCGCTACCGTGGCCATAGACGGGAAATCCGCTGTCGGCGATGACTTTGCGAATCGCCCCGTCGATCGCCTGGGTATCGGCGCCGGGGTGTATCATTTCGATCCCTTTTTGTTGGGCGTCAAAGACCGCCTTCCAGGCCGCACGATATCGGCGCGACGGTTCACCAATAGCGAAACTGCGGGTCAGATCGCAGATGTATCCGTCGCCCTTGGCTCCGAAGTCGATCAGGATCGTATCGTTTGTTTTGAGTTTTCGGGGTCCCGGCTGATGATGATTGCGGGAGCCGTTGGGGCCGAAACAAACGATGGGGTCAAAGCTGCTCTTCATGGATCGCAGGCGAATGGCGTACTCAATCATCCCCGCAACGGCATTTTCCGTAACGCCGGGACGAATCCGCGGGAGAACCTCGGCCAGGGCATCCCAGGCCGTTATTGCCGCGCGCCGTATCCGCCCAATCTCATCGCGATTTTTGACCTGGCGCAGTTCCTCGACCAGACCTCCAACCGGTTTCAGACGACAGGATAGTTTTTTTCGCAGCACCCGGAATATCTCGACCGAAATTCCCGGTTCAATCCCCAACCTTCGCAATCCCCGGCTCCGAAAAACGGCTTCGGCGACGCTGTCGGACAGAGTGGTTTTGCGCAGGAGAATCTTGCACGCCGGACATTCCTGCCGGGCCTGTTCGATATACCGGCTATCGGTCAGCAGGATGGTTTGTCGGCCGGTGATCAGGGCCCAGCTATCTTCGCCGAGAAACCCCGTCAAATAGGAGACATTCTTTGGATCGACCGTCAACAAGCCGTCCAGTTCGGTTCTTTGAATCCGTTGGCGAAGATCCCGAATTCGAAGCTGAAGACCATCCATCACAATCGGCCTCCCATTCGCAGGCGGTCAGATCCACTTGTTGATTTTGAACAAATACAACATGGTTCCTGAAACCAGAAGGATGATCGCCCAAAATCCAAATGGATACATCCAGTCCATGTGAATCTCCGGAAAGTTTTCAAAGTTCATCCCAAATACGCTGGCGATAAATCCCAACGGCATGAAAATCGTCGCAATCACCGTCAAGACCTTCATGGCCGAGTTCATCTTATGACTCAGACTGGACAGATACAGATCCATGATGCCGGCCACCATATCACGATAGACTTCCATGGTATCGACCGTCTGTATGGTGTGGTCATAGACATCCCGCAAAAAGATTTTGGTCGACTCCTGAATCAGATCGTTTTCCGTCCGCTGGAGGGTAGCCACCACTTCCCGCATCGGCCAGACGCTCTTGCGAAGGACGGTGATCTCGCGCTTCAAACTATGGACATAGTTGGCAATGTGTTGATCGGGGTCGGTTACGATCGCTTCCTCCAATTCCTCCACCCGTTCGCCGACCTGCTCGAGCACGACAAAATAGTTGTCCACGATCGCGTCGATCAGGGCATAGGCCAGGTAATCGGCCCCCATCTTGCGGATGCGGCCTTTTCCGGTACGAATCCGGTTTCGAACGCCGTCGAACACATCGCCGCCGACGGTCTCCTGGAACGAGATCACATAGTTGGATCCCACGATCAAACTGATCTGCTCGAACAGAACCACATGCTCCTTGGCGTTATACCGGAGCATCTTAACCAACACAAAAATATGATCGTCGAAGTCCTCGGTCTTGGGACGCTGCCCGACAATGACGATATCCTCCAGAACCAGCGGATGGAGATTGAAATGCTTGCCCACCGCCTCAACGATATCCGTGCGATGCACGCCGTCGATATTGATCCAGGTCACCGAAGAGGTGTCCTTGAACGGAAACGCCTCCTGGATGTCCCCGAGGATTTTCTCCTGGTATTGCTGCGCATCGTAATCCATCAGGGTAATGCGAGATTCCGTCTGTCTTTTGGCTCCCTCGGCCACAACGCGATCCTGGACCATCCGCTTTCGACGCGTTCGTTTTCTGTAAAACAATCTCCACATCGTTCGGTTCCTCTGTCATCCTCTTATTTGCGTTTTCCCCGCAACCAGAAATACCGCCCCATCCGGCCGTCCTGCGCCCGACCGGGGAAAATACCCTCTCGGGCAAACCGGACATCCTCGACGGTGTAAAAGGCCTTGGGATAGAACCGCTGGATCAGTTCGACGACCTGGTTCAGCTCGCTTCGCTGGACAACGGAAAAAATCACATTGACATGACCGTTCGCCCCGGTGGCCTCGATACTGGTGGCCCCGAATCCTTTTTGGTTCATCGCCCCAATCAAATCGTCGGCTCGTTGTGGGGTGATCACGCGCACAATCAACATTCCGATGGCCAGTTTCTCTTCCAGCCACATGCCGAAAAAATTCCCGGTTGCGAATCCGGCGGCATATCCGACATAACAGGCCGGATTCGACAGGTTGCGCATCACCTGACTGACCACGATCAGCCAGATCAGCACCTCGAAAAAACCCAGAATCGGGGCCAGTCTCCGCGCGCCGCGCGTGACCAGGATCACCCGAATCGTTCCGATCGTCACATCCGTAATCCGCGCCAGAAAAATCAGCAACGGCAAAACGATATAGTCGTACATCATCGATAGATTCAACCCATTGAGGCAGTCCTCGATCCTCTACCCGTTAACCGAACCGCCGTTCAACCAAAACCTGTATAGTATAATCGACCCAATCCCTTTCGCCACAGGATTCTTTGCGTGCAATTTTCGCCTCCGTCTCTTGGCCTCTTGACAGGCGGATCGGGCATCTGTACAATTTCTTCAATGTCTGCACAATCGTTTGTGCAAGGCGTTTTTTTCTACTCCGGCGGCGGATTCAATGAAGCAATCGACACCCTCAACTCTTCGTACTCTGGCCGATCAAATCGGCTTGTCGGTGTCCACCGTCTCCCGGATCCTCAGCGGTCAAGCGTCTCGCTACCGGATCAGCCCCCGGACCGCCGAACGGGTGCTGGCTAAGGCCCGCCGGCTCCGGATCGCGCCCAACCCCCTGGCCCGCGGCCTGAAAGTCAACAAGACCCTGACCATCGGCCTGGTGATCCCTGACATCTCCAATCCTTTCTTCGCCGGTATCGCCCGCAGCGTGGAGACCGAGGCCGCCAGTCGCGGCTATTCGACGATTCTGTGCGACACGCAGGACGACACAGGCCGCGAGAAAGAAGCGATCCGCGTCCTGAGGGATCGCAAGGTCGAAGGGCTGGTGATCTGTCCGGTCGGTCAATCCAGTCAACATCTTCGGATTTTTGAATCGGACCCTGTCCCGATTGTTCTGGTGGACCGTTACTTTTCCGATTTGAAAGTACCCTTTGTGGCCTCCGATAATGTCCGCGGGGCTTACGAGGCGACGCGGTATCTGCTGGCCCGCGGCCACCGCAGGATCGCCTGTATTCAGGGTTTGGCGGGGACATCCCCGAATACCCTTCGTATCCGCGGGTATCGCCTGGCCCTGGCCGATCACCGAGTTCCGTTCCGTTCCTCCCTGATCGTCGGCAACAGTTTCAGCCTGCAAAACGGATACGACCAGACGCGGCGGCTATTGGATCAACGACCCGATCTGACGGCGATCTTTGCTTTTAGCAACCTGATCGCGTTGGGCGCGCTGCGCGCCTTGTCTGAAAACCGCCGCTCGGTGCCGAAGGATATTTCGGTTCTTTGCTTCGACGATCAGCCCTATTGCGCGTATTTGGCCCCGCCGATGACGACCATCGAACAGAACAACGCCGAATTGGGTCGGCGAGCCGTGACGCTTTTGTTTGATCGAATCCAGCAATCCCAATCGGGTTCGACAATCGGAGTCCTGATTCCGACCCGACTGATTGAACGACAATCCGTCGGAACAATCGAGGCAAAATGATACAATCATTTTCGAAAGGACAAGGTATGCGAAAGATGGTGATGATAACAATCATGGCTGGGGTTTTAGCGGCATCCGCAGGCGCCGCAGAATTCCGCAAGCTTCCGGTGGCCGAGTTCATGGACAAGATGAAGGCCGGCTGGATCGGTCAGATGGCCGGTGTCGGCTGGGGCGGACCAACGGAGTTTCACTGGCAGGGGAAAATCGGGCCCGCCAGCGAAATGCCGCAATGGAAACCCGAGATGATCAATCAGTTCGGCCAGGACGACATCTATGTCGAGATGACCTTTCTGCGAACGCTGGAACTGTACGGAATGGATGTCTCGATCCGCCAGGCGGGGATCGACTTTGCCAACAGCGGTTATCCCCTCTGGCACGCCAACCGGGCTGGACGCGACAACCTTCGCAAGGGGATCGCACCGCCGGATTCCGGGCATCCGAAGTTCAACAGCCACGCCGACGATATCGACTACCAGATCGAGGCCGATTATGCGGGGTTGATCGCGCCGGGCCTGCCCAATGTTGCCATCGAGCTGGGCGAAGTCTTCGGCCGTCTGATGAACTACGGGGACGGCCTCTATGGCGGCCAGTTTATGGGTGGGATGTATGCCGAAGCGTTCTTTGAATCTGATCCTGTCAAACTGGTCCAAGCGGGTCTGGCGTGTATTCCCGAAAAAAGTCAGTATGCCGAATGTGTTCGCGATGTGCTGGCCTGGTACAAGGAAAACCCGAACGACTGGGAAAAGTGCTGGCAGAAGATCGAGAACAAGTACCAGAAGAACCCCGATTACCGCCGTTTCTCCTGTGACAAAGGGGACTTCAACATCGACGCTAAGATCAACGGCGCCTATATCGTCGTCGGCTTGCTCTACGGCAATCGTGATCTCGACAAGACCATCATCATCTCCACCCGCTGCGGTCAGGACTCCGACTGTAATCCCTCCAGCGCCGCGGGGATTTTGGCCACGACGATGGGCTACTCCAAGCTGCCCGACAAGTTTAAATCGGCCTTGAACATGGAAGCCAGGTTCAGCCATACCCCTTACAATTTCCCAACCTTGATCGCCGTCTGCGAAAAACTCGTGCGGCAATCGGTCATTCGTCGCGGCGGAAAGATCGAAAAAGATGCCGCAGGCAACGAAGTGTTCGTGCTGCCGATCGAAACGCCCAAACCCAGCCGGTTTGAGCAGTGCTGGGAGCCGGGCCCGATCGCCAACAGCAAGTTCACCGAGACCGAGATGAAACAAATCACCGCCGGCATCGGCAAGGATCTGAAAGAGGCGATCGGTAAGTTCGCCCCCGGCTGGAAGGTCCAGGCCTGCGGCGAGGAGATGGAGCCGGGTCTGTATGCCGAATTGGACGGAAAAAAGAATGTGCTGGTGACGCATCCGCTGGATCAGCAGACCGCCTGTGTCGTTTCCAAAAAGGCGGCCGTTCCCGCGGGAAAGAAAACCGTTCTGATGCTGACTGTCGGCCATGATCCGCGCGGCGACTGGCAACTGATCGTCAAAGCCGACGACAAGGAGCTTTTGAAGCGAACGGTCGGCAAGGAAACCGCAAAAGATACCTGGATGGATGCCGAAGTGGATCTGTCGTCGTTTGCCGGAAAGGAGATTACCCTGCAACTCTTGAACCAGCCAACCGGGTGGTCCTTCGAGGCGGCGCGGTGGGCAAAGATTGAGATTGAAAGCAAGTAAAAATCGCAATCTTTAAGCGCGCGTGAATTTTCAAAAGCAACCGGCACAAAAAACAAGAATTCGAGAAAGGAAGGAATATCATGCAAAATCCAAATTCGAAGGCGAATTCGGCAACCCTGACACGGCGCGAAGTTCTGGCAGGCACGGCGGCTATGACGGCCTGCTCGTTGTTACCGCGCAGCGTTTTCGGTGCCCAAACTGCCAAACCCAAATCCGTTTTCAACGGCGTACGGATCGGGTGCATCACCTACAGCTATCGCGACGCGAAAATCAACTCCGCCGAGGATACGCTCAAGGCGCTGATTCAGAATGGCCTCAGCGAGGTCGAACTGATGGGCGGGCCCATCCAGTCCTTCGCTGGCATCCGCGGGCGGGGTCGTCCGGGCGAGGCGGCGGCCAAGCCAACCGACGCCGAGCGGCAGGCACAACTGGCCAAGTGCGTCGAGCTGCGCAAGATGTACAACGACGCCGGCGTCAATATCCATATCCACAAGATGGACTTTGGCCCGTCCGATGAGGAGATCGACTTCAACTTCCAGGTGGCCAAGGTCCTCGGTTGTGTCGGGATCACCCTGGAACGATCGGAAGAGATGGCCAAGAAGCTGGCGCCCTTCGCTGAAAAGCACAAAATCTGGGTCGCGTTCCACAACCACACCAACAACTACCCGGTGATGGACAAGCCCGATCCAATCCTGGAGTACGGCAAGTACATCGGCTTCAACTTCGATGTGGGCCATTATTTCGCGGGCACCAAGGGCCTCTCGCCGATCCCGGTGATCGAGAAGTACCACGACCGCATCGTCAGCTTGCATCTGAAGGACCGCACCGCCGAGGGTGGGAATCTGCCGTGGGGCCAGGGCAGAACGCCACTGAAAGAAATCCTGCAACTCATGCGGAAACAGAAGTGGACTTTCCCGGCGGATATCGAACTGGAATACCAGGTGCCCAAGAACTCCAACCCGATCGCGGAAGTGGGCAAGTGCGTGCAGTTCTGCCAAGAGGCCCTGGCCTGATCAATCGAAGACAGACATCTGAATTTTCCTGCTGAAGTGGGAATCCCTATAGATGCACCATAGACGATGCTACACAATGAAAGGGTATGTTGTTTTCAACTATTTGGCCTCGGTTGATGACTTCGAAGGATCGGAATCTCAATGAAGCGGGTGGAATCAAATAAAGGGATTTGTTTTCATTTTCACCGAAGGACAAAACGATGAAGCATAAAATTCTATTCTGGACCTTCTTTTGCCTAAGTTACCTGCTGTTTGTCCGCGGATCCGTCAGCAGTGCCGGTGACCCATCAATGGGACAAAAAGAGGATCTGCCGTCTTTTTCTTTCCGGTATGCCGAACAACCCTTCGAAAAGATCCGGGCCGACTGGTCCGTCATTCGACAACAGAAATCGCTGGATGACAACCGTCTGCAAACGATCGCCAACTTCAGCGATCCCAAGACAACTCTATCGGTCAAATGCGAGATTGTGGAGTATCCGCGATTTTCCGCGCGCCAATGGCTGATCTGGTTTGCCAATCGAGGAGACCAGGATACAGGGATCATCGACGAGATTCGCTGTCTAAATCTGCGGATGGCCGCTTCCCCCTCGGACCCCTTTATCCTGCATTTTGCGTTGGGCGACCACAACAGCGCCGACAGTTTTGCCCCGCAGAGCAAAGAATTGCGGCCGGGGGAAAAAGCGGTCTTCAGCCCGCGGGCCGGCCGTTCGTCCGATCCGTATCTGCCCTTCTTCAATCTCCAGGGAAAAGATGGTGGCATGATCATCGCCATTGGCTGGTCCGGGCAGTGGCAGGCGGAATTCGAAAGGAACTCCGATGGAATGCTATCCATTCGAGCCGGCCTGCAGACCGCGCATTTCAAACTGCAGCCGGGGGAGACGATTCGAGTTCCGCGCATCGTCACGATCAAATGGAAAGGCGACGACCCGCAAAAGGGGAACAACCTGCTGCGTCAGTTTATGCTGTCGCATGTCTTTCCCCGGCGTAAGGGTGAACTGGTCCTGCCGCCGATCTGCGCCAGCGTCGCCGAAACCGATCCGGACGGGACCTACGAAGGCCCCCATATCCGCGTGATGCCCTTTTACGCTCGCTGCGGTATTGAAGTCTTCTGGTCGGACATGGACCCGCAGCAATGGTACCCTAAGGGATTTCCCGAGGGCACGGGCACCTGGGAGCCGGATCTGGCCAGGTATCCGCGAGGCCTCAAGCCCATCGGCGATGCCGCACATGCGGCCGGGATCGGCTATCTCTTGTGGTTCGAGCCGGAGCGCGTCCAACCGGATACGCGGATCTTCAATGAGCACCCGGAATTTCTGTTGGCCCGAAACGGCGCCAAACAACTCTTCGCCCTCAACGACCCGGCGGCGCGCAAATGGCTGACGGATTATATCGACATTCAGGTTACCGCCGCCCAACTGAACTGGATGCGGTGGGATTTCAATATCGAGCCCCTGGATTTCTGGCGGCAGAACGAGCCGCCGGACCGGCAGGGAATGGTGGAAATCGGATATATCTCAGGGCTCTATGCCATGTGGGAGGATTTGCAAAGCCGCCATCCGGGCCTGATCATCGATAATTGTGCCGGCGGGGGTCGGCGCATTGACATCGACAGTTGCCGTTACGGCTTGCCGCTGTGGCACAGCGACATGCAGTGTTACGGCCCTAAAGCCGACGCCGAGCAACTGCAAAACGCCGGACTGTTCCGGTGGGTTCCGCTGCACGGTTGCGCCTCCTTTGGCCTGGAGCCGTCGTATGCCTTCCGAAGCGCGATGACGCCGGGTAATATCTTGGTACCGGGCATCACCACGACGGCGTACGAGCCGGCGCTCAAACAAACCGTGGCGGTCTATGAAAAAGTCCGGCCGTATATGCTGGGCGATTTTTATCCCCTCTTTCCCCACAAGCCGGACAACAACCTCTGGTTCGGCTACCAGTTCCATCGTGGCGACAAAGACAGCGGGATGGCGGTCCTGTTCCGCCGGGAAAAGAATCCCGAGCCGGAAAAAGCCGTCGCGCTGAAGGGTCTCAATCCTGAAACCGAGTATGAAGTCTCGTTGGAGGGATTGGATAAACGGCAGGTGGCAAAAGGCAAAGAACTGGCGGTTTTTAAAGTGCAAATTCCCGACGCCCCCGGCTCGGTGATCGTGTATTATCAAAAGAAAGACGGATGAATCGAATCAATCGGATCTCGACTGCTTGTGACTTTCGCGAACAATCGACATGTATTGATTGAGGAGCGCGTATGGATCGCCAACAGATCGTCCAATGTCTGGAAGAAGCAAAGAAGCACTTGAATCAGGAGTTGTTGCCGTTTTGGCTCAAACGCTGTAAAGACGACAAATGCGGTGGATTTATCACGCAATTCGACAAGGATGGCAACGACACCGGCGAGGACGCCAAGTCGCTGATCGCCCAGACCCGTTGCACCTACACCTTTTCGGCGGCCCATCGCGCCGGTTATGGCGGCGGTAAGTGCGCCGAGTTCGCCCGCCACGGCGCCGACTATCTGATCAACCGGATGTGGGATAAGGATTACGGCGGTTTCTATTGGATGACCGATCGCCAAGGCAAAGTCACTATCGACAAGAAGGTCGTGTACGGCCAGAGCTTTGCGATCTACGCATTGTCCGAATATACCCTGGCTACCGGCGATCCGCGCGGCCTGAACCACGCCAATCGGACCTTTGAGTTGCTGCAAACCCACGCGGCCGACACCCTCTACGGCGGCTATTTTGAGATGTTCGATCGCGACTGGACACTATGCGGCCCCGGGTCTGCCGGCGGTGACCGCAAAACCCTGGACGCTCACATGCACCTGATGGAGGCGTTCACGACGCTGTATGAATGCAGCCGAAGACAAGTGCATCGGCGAAAACTTTTGGAGGTCATCGGCCTGTTGATGCAAAAAATTCTGCATCCGCAAAGCCGCACGGGAGTCCCGCAGTTCTGGGCGGACTGGTCGGTGGCTCCACAAATTAAGTTCGACATCATCTGGGGTTGGGACCGCTTCGCCGGCGGCGAGAAAAAGGCCAACCCCACCGACAATACTTCCTATGGCCACAACCTCGAACTGGTCTGGCTGCTCTTGCACGCTCTGGATATCCTTGGCGAACCGATGAGCAAATACGAAGATACGATCCGCAAAATCGTTGAACATGCGGTTCGATTCGGCATCGACCGCGAGTATGGCGGGGTATTCGTCGAGGGCTCGCATGCCGGCCCGGCATGGGACCTGGAAAAGGAATTCTGGCAGCAGGCCGAATCCCTGATCGCTCTGTTGGATGCGACGCTGCGGCTGGGACCGCAATACTGGAACGACTACTGGAATGTCCATCGCTTCGTTCACGACAAGATGATCCACCACGGCGTCGGCGAGTGGTGGCCACTAATGAACCGCGACGGAAGCAAACCCATCTGGACACATATGAGCCACTCGTGGAAGATCAACTACCACACCGTCCGTTCGACGATCCAGAGCATTCGGCGCCTCGAACAACTCCTCGCCCAAAATCCGTAATTCGATTACCGCGCCAGCATGCGTAGTTTCTGATCCCACGGCGCCGGAGCCGGACCATGAGTGCTGAGCAAAACCTGCACGGCGTGTTCGATATCGGCGGCCTTGGACTCCGGCAGCCGGGCAAAGCATCGCAGGGCGCGATATCGTGCTTGCCACCATGCGGGCTGCGGCGATTGGCCCGTATGGGTTCGAAGGGAATCGGCGATCTGCGTCCACAGTTTCACCGCAGAGGCAAATTCGCCCCGGCTTTCCTGCAACCGCGCCCGACATCGAATCCAGTCCAGATCGGCTGGTTCTTTTCCCGCTGCAATCTCTTCCAGGATTCGCCAGGCCTCCGCATGTTTCTCGGGATCGACCGCCATGCTGAGAACCTCCGCGCGAAGAAGCGCGGCGTGTCCACGGAGTTCCGCCGGCGCACAGCGAAACACATACTCCGACACCGCGTCGCTATCGGCCACAAATCCTCCGAAGGTTGACAGATCCTCATATTCTTCTACCCGCTCCATCGCGGCCGACAAACTCAGCGTCGCTTCGCCGACGGAATTGCAATCCTGGGGCGCCGCCGCGGCCGCCAACACCCGTATCGCCTCGACCGGCCGATCAAGAAGCCGCAAGGCACAGGCCCAAAGCGGTGCGGCTCGACGACGCTCCAGACCGGGATTCTGTTCCAGCAACACCAGCGCCTTCTGGGCATTGGCCGGTTCGCCGCTTTCCAATAACAACCGACAAAGAAGATGACAAGCATCCGCCTTTACTCGCCCATCCAATTCGGCAAAATGGGCCGGGATACTCTCCATCAGTTGCGTCAATTCTTCCGCGGCCTTTATTCCCGCCTTCGCCGAATCACCCCGGCCTTGCAGACCCAGCACGATCCGGTCCAGCCGGGCGGCATTCCGATAGGGTCCCTCCTCCCGACAGATCCGTTCGAGCAACCCATCGGCCTCCGAACCTTTGCCGCAGCCCCGAAGCACCGACACAAATCCGTATTGGATAGCCGGATCCGTCTTCGGCCCGGCAATCCCGCAATACCAACGAATCGCCGGTTCGACTGTGCCCGCCTTGGCCGGCTCTTTCTGAAAAACCCCAAGAGCCACCCGGGCCGCTTGTTCCGCCAGGGTCAATGGATCGATCGAAAGATGGGCGTCCGGCTGCCGAAGTTGTTCGGCGGAACAACGCAGATAATACTCCATCGCTCGAACCGGCGAATGCTCCTGCCAGGCCCTTGCGGCGACATAGTCAATCTGCGGCCTGGAAAAAGCCGGAATCGCGCTCAGTTCGGCCAGCAAGTCGCGGTATTGCTGCGGCCCCCCCGCCTCGGCCGCTTCTACAGCCAGACGAATCGCGGCAAGCGGTCGACGCGACAAAGTCTCCCGTCCCAATTGTCCCCGTTGAAACGAGTCCTTCAACTCGGCCAGCAGAATCGATCCGGCAAACGATCGCGCCGACGAGGAAGCCGGCAACTCCGAAAGGATCGTCATCGTTTCGGATGTCAACCGCAGCTCGAGAAATCCCGCCGATAATCGCAACTCGAATTGATCCGCGCAGGACTCCTTGCGACAGAGCGCCGCCAGCGATTGAACCTGGTTCGGTTGGATACTCCCTTTCAGGGAATAATAGGTAATCATCGCCGACAACCGGACCGGGTCCGGAATCGCAGGGGAACCGTCGGCAAGAAGCGGACTAAGCAGATCAAACGCCTCCGTTTTGGCGGCAGGATCCGTTTGACCCATCAGAGCCAAAACTCTCGCCCGCAGGACTCGTCCCGCCGGACCGACGAAGGGCCCTTCCTCGTCTTGACTTTGTTTGAGGAGTTGCCGGCACACCGTCTCTCGCTGCGACCCGGAGGAAGCCATCGCGGCATAGTAATCCGACTGGGCCATCCACCAATTCCCCGAAAGCCAGTCGGATCGCAGCCGTCTCCACAAACCCGTTCGACCATATACATCATCCCAATCGGCCCCGTTGTATTGTTCCATCGCGTTGAGCCGTTCTTTTTGTTGTTGAAGAATCGGCGCCAATGCGTCGCGGAGCAGTCGGCTTCGCTCCAGCAAAATTCGTTGGTCGTCTTCGTCGAGAAATCGCCCCGTGTACTCGTATGCAAATCGCGCCCGGGCCGTATCGCGAAGATAAGCGTCCGCCGCTTGACGAATGCGTTGCCCGGCCGATTCCACCCATCGCAAATCGTCCGTTGCCTCAGCCGCTCCGGAAAGAGCGGCGGCTGCCACCAGACAGACGAAACAAATTATCGCCGAACCAATCCGGACCATCGAAAATGCTCGCCCTCGTTCATTCCAGAATAAAGGTGATATCCTCGATCCCCAGCGCGTACAAACCGTTGTACACCTTCACCAGAAAATCCCACGGAACCGAATCGTCGCAGTCGATCTCCACAGGATCGGTCACGATTCTGCGTTCCTGTTCGAGCGCCGTCGTCACCGTGCGGGAAAATTCCTCGAGTCCCGTTGAAAGGTCGGACTGGGCCAGCGCAATCCATCGTCCCCGTCCCAGGTCGATTCGGCATTGATCTGCCCGCATCGCGATCGAAATCCGCAAGGGTTCGGCCGGAACATCCAGCCGTTGTGCCGCGGTTGCCGGGCCCGGAAGGCGAATCGGAAGATACTGTTCCTCGCGACTGAATTGGGCCGTTAGCACAAAAAAAATCAACAGCAGGAAAATAACGTCAATCATCGCCGTCATACGAAGACCCAGGCCGCCGCCGTTGCGATTTTGATGAAGCCGACCCAGGACCTGACGATGAATGGAGACCGGAGATGGTTCGGTCAGCGACGGCATTCGGCAAACCCTGCCCGCAGGGCCTCAAGATTCAGGGCGACTAATGCGGCCTTTTTCTGACCCAACAGAACCTCGATCGCCCGCTCCAGACTTGTTAGCCGCAGTAGATCGGTCGCGGCGATCAGCCCGCCCAGGATCACTGCATTGGCCACGCGAACATTGCCAAGCCGATGAGCAATCTCCGTGGCCGGGATCGTCACCGATTGCACATCTTCGCGACGGATTCCACGATGCAACATCGAACCATTGCCCACAATCAGCCCCCCCCCAGTCACGAGGGGTTCGAATTTCTCCAACGATGGAGTATTCAATACAACCGCGATCGTCGGCCGTGTCACCACCGGACTGTAAATGGTGCCCGCCGAAATGACCACCGTCGAATTGGCCGTTCCCCCGCGCATTTCCGCCCCGTAGGCCACCATCATCGTGACATTTTTGCCCTCTTCCACACAGGCCTGGGCCAGCAGATTCCCCGCCAGAACAATCCCCTGCCCGCCAAACCCGGCGATGACGATTCGCGTCTCTTTATCCGTCCCTGTTTGCATCGCATTTCCCGCCGCGATTACTTGTCTTTATATACGCCCAGCGGAAACACCTTCTTCATTTGTGTTTCGACATACTCCGCCGCCTGTACCGGCGTCAGTTTCCAATCCGTCGGGCACATCGACAAAACCTCCACCAGAGAAAACCCCTTCTCTTCCAGTTGGTTGGTGAACGCCTTGTGAATCGCCTTTTTGGCCAAGCCGACATCCTTGGGAGTACTGACGCTGACTCGTTCCAGGTAACACACGCCATCCAGACTGCTTAGCAGCTCGCACATTCGCAACGGTCCGCCTTCTTGGTTCTTGCCGCGACCGCCGGGGGTTGTCGTCGTCGTCTGCCCCAGCATCGTCGTGGGGGCCATCTGTCCGCCGGTCATGCCGTAAATGGCGTTGTTGACGAAGATCACTGTCAGATTCTCGCCCCGATTGGCCGTATGAATCGTCTCGGCCGTCCCGATCGCCGCCAGATCGCCGTCGCCCTGATAGGTAAACACCACTCGATCCGGCAGCATTCGCTTGATTCCCGTCGCCACCGCCGGACTTCGTCCATGCGCACATTCAATAATATCGAAATTGAAATAATCATACATCAGGACTGCGCATCCCACCGGCGCCGTGCCGATGGTTCGCTCGCGAATTCCCAACTCGTCGATCACCTCCCCCACCAGTCGGTGCGCAATCCCGTGTCCGCATCCAGGGCAATAATGCGTCGGGACATCATATAGAACTTCGGGGCGCTTAAACTGCGTCATGCGTTGGTCTCATTCCTTCCGGCCTGATTCTCAATTGTCATGCCGGATAGTTCTCTTTTATCGCCTTCAAAACTTCCTCAATCGTCGGATACCACCCACCCCCGACGCCCAGGAATTCCACCGGCCGGCGGCATTGTTCCGCCAGCCGCACATCCTCGATCATCTGGCCGTTGGACATCTCCACAACCAGAAATTTCTCGGCCGTCTCCGCCGCCTTTCGATAGGACCCATCCGGAAACGGCCACAGCGTAATCGGCCGGATCAATCCAACCTTCAGTCCTTTTTCGCGGGCCTGAAGAACCGCACCCTTGGAAATCTGCGCGGGGATTCCATATGCGCTGACAACCAGTCGGGCGTCATCCGTATGAAACTCTTCGCTTAGCTTCAACTCGCCGCTGATCCGGGCATACTTGGCGACCAATTGCCGATTGACATCCACCAGCGACTCGGCCGGCTGTAAGTGCAGCGTCTTGATGATCCTCGGTTTTCGTCCCCGGCAACCGTCCAGAATGTACTCTTTGGGCTCCGGCCCGAAAAGCGGCCGGTACTCTTCCGCCACGACCGGTTCCACCATTTGGCCAAGAATTCCGTCCATGAGAATCAACACGGGATTGCGATAATGATCCGCATAATCAAAGGCGTTCATCGTCAGACGGTACAATTCCTGCATCGTCGAAGGCGCCAGTACAATCAGGTGATAATCCCCATGCCCACCGCCTTTGACCGCCTGGAAGTAGTCGCCCTGTGCGGCGCGAATATTGCCCAGTCCCGGCCCCCCCCGTTGGACATTGGCAATCACGCAAGGCAATTCCGCCGCCGTTATATAACTGATCCCTTCCTGCTTAAGACTGATCCCGGGCGAGGAAGAACTGGTCATGCACCGACTGCCTGTCGCCGCTGCCCCGAAGATCATGTTGATCGCCGCAAGCTCCGATTCGGCCTGCACGAACACGCCTCCTGCCTGCGGCAACCGCCACGACATGTACTCGGGGACTTCGTTCTGGGGAGTAATCGGATACCCGGCGAAAAACCTGCATCCGGCCCGTACGGCCGCCTCGCACATCACCTCATTACCCTTGAGCAGAATCTTGGCAACCTTGGTACTCAACCGGCCACCCCGCTGCCCGCCTTTGAGGGTATCCGACGAATCTCTATGGCCATGTCCGGGCACACTCGATAACACATGCCGCACCCCGTGCACCGGTTCGGATCGATCACCTCGGCGTATTCGACGCCTTGTTGATTCAAGTTCTCGCCAATCCGCAGGTTATCGACCGGACAGGCGCCGACACAAAGCCCACATCCCTTGCAACGCTCCAAATTCAGGTTGATCTCTGCCATGTTCATCCCTGATGATTGTATTCCCGATTCATCGTACGACTGATCGGGCACCTCGTCAACTCGCAAATCGTTCAATTTGGCCTACACTCACAAAAAATGAAAGGAATTGTCTTTTCCGACTTCTGTCCTGATTTCCTATGGGAAATATACGGATACAAAGGAAAAGAAAAAGCCAGATTCAGACAAAAACCGAATCTGGCTCCGGAGGAGGGTGATGAAATTTATGCACTCAGCAATTGCTGGTATTCTCGTATATTTATACGCTTTTCCCGTGCATATAGTTCATCCCTCTTGGGGATCTCATATGGCTTAGACAATTGACCCGCTTAATCGTTTCATATCTACGATGGAAATCCCGGTGCAGGTCAAACAGGCGGAAAAAAGCAAATTCAGCTAACGCCCACAAAAGTTGTGTAGAAAATAACGCCATCTGGCGTATTGTCAAGAAAAAATTAAAAAAATTATAGGCCATTTCACATCAGTCGGCATACAGGGAGAATTATCGGACCCTTTTGGAATCGGAAACGGATATTGATCCTCGTTTCACAAAACAATTCCCCGGCAGATCTCGAATCAAACCTTTCAGTCGCAGAGAGACCATTGCGGCGCCGACTTGAGATGCCGTAAGTCCAGTATTATCAATGACTTGGTCAACATGAAGGGGTTCGGATCCAAGGGCCTCAAATACCTGTTTCTCCGAACTTTCAAGGGGGATTTTCGGCTGCTCAAACAACGGAGCATTTGTCCCCTCGTCGGCAGCTTTGGCGGATTTGCAAGCATGTTCTTTAAGCCCTTGCCCGACATAGCCCAGGGCATCCATCACATCTTCCACGCTTTCGACCAATCGAGCCCCTTCTTTGATCAGCCGATGAGCCCCCACGCTACTGGGAGAATCAACCCTTCCCGGAACCGCCATGACTTCTCGGTTGTATTCGATGGCCGCCTTTGCCGTCAACAAAGCCCCGCTGCGGCCGGATGCATCGATTACAATCACGCCCATGCTCAATCCGGCAATGATCCGATTGCGACCCGGAAAATTCTCCGACAACGGTTGATACTCAATCGGAAGTTCGCTGACACAGGCCCCGGATTCGACGATCATCCGGAACAAGTCCTCATTTTCCGGTGGAAATACCTTCGATAACCCACACCCCTGCACCGCAATCGTTCGCCCTTTGGCGGCCAAAGCGCCACGATGCGCCGACGAATCAATGCCTCTGGCCATCCCGCTGACAATCGTGAACCCCGCCGATGCCAACAAATGCGCAAAACGCGATGCTTGTTCCAGCCCATAATGACTGCAACGCCGCGACCCTACGATCGCGACGGCCAGTGTATCCCGATCTTCAATGTTCCCCGCCATATACAGCACCGGCGGAGGATCATGAATGGCCTTGAGCAACGGTGGATACCGTCGGTCTTGAATATGAAGAATCGAAACGCCGTATTTTTCGGCAAGGCGGATCTCCTTGGCGGGATCAAACTGGTCTCGGCTGGTAAAGATCCGATGCGCCGTTTTCTCGCCGACACCCTCCACTCGCGCCAGTTCCGACAT
Source organism: uncultured Pirellulales bacterium (assembly GCA_964643355.1). Taxonomy (GTDB): domain Bacteria; phylum Planctomycetota; class Phycisphaerae; order Sedimentisphaerales; family Anaerohalosphaeraceae; genus FEN-1350. The sequence continues at coordinate 53,406 of CAZXPW010000012.1, read as the reverse complement.
GGACGCGCCCAGAACCCGATCCACGCTCCCGAAAAAATTCAGCAACCGCCCGAATAAGACCGGCCCGACGCCATCGGCCCGGATCAGCCGCAGCCACTGGTCGATACCTTGCGAATGTTCAAAACGACCGTCGATTGCCATCCTCCTTTCCCCTCCGCCCCGACCCCTGTTTCGATTATGGATTCCGTTCAATGATGGCCAGATGGATTTCGTTACAGGATACATCTTTCCATCGACCCGGCTCCAAATGGCCTTTGTCCGGAACGATGGAATTAATCACCACATAATGCTGGTTCTTGCGGTAATTGTCGGGTTCGCCCGGCGCCCAATTGGCATACTCAAACTTCTCGCCGCTGGCCCAGACCCACTTGCGTTCTTCCAATTCATCGTCCAAGCCGATCCAGAATTCCGTTTGCTCGCCAAAGGTCGCCACCACCCATTCGTTTTCCTTCGCGTCTGTCAGCGTTGCCAGATATCCGCCCATCTTTTTGGCCGCATCCCGCGCCTGATGCCACGGCAGCGGAATCGGACTGACGCAGTAGCTGTGATTATTCGCGGGATTTTTCACCCAAACGCCCTGTCCCTGTCCGCCCTCGCTGAGTTGCTTGCGCAAGGCGGCCAATTGGGCATCCGTTTGAGATTTCAAAACGGCAATCTGTTGATTCATCTGGGATTGCAGGGCCGACCTTGTTCTCTCGCTTTCCGTCCTCAGGTCGGACTGTAGTTTGGGAATGGTTTCTTCGACGAGTGAATCGATCGCCTTTTTCCGATCCCCGACATCCCGGCGAAGATCCGCCAATTCCTTCTTGAAAGCTCCGTTGCCCATCTGGCTTACCAGCATCCCCAGCAAAAAAATCACCATCGCCGCAGCCGCCACTACAATCCATGCCAATTTGTCGTGTCCGATCTTTTTGATAAAGGCGGATTTAGGACTCGATACCGCCGGGGTCATCCCCTCGCCAATATCGGTCGCCTCAAACATCTCCTCAGCCGCCGAGGCCGTCTCTTCGGCTGGTAGCTCGGCCGCAGGTTCGCCACCCAATTCTTCCGGCCGGGTTTCAAGCAATCCCGTTTCCGGTGTCGGCGTATAGGATTTTGGCGTCTCTTCGGCCTCGGGTTGCGCTACGGCTTCGGCTTGGAGTTCCGACTTCGGCTCACCCTCGATCGCGGTCGGCGAATACATCGAGTCCGCCGAGGATTTGTCCTGCAAGGTCGCCGCAGGTTCCGCCGCATTCACCGTCCATTCATCGGGAAGCGCTTCGACCCGAATCGTTTTGCCCGCGGGGACCTGTTTGATGGGCGACCAGCGCCCAATGAGCCGTCCGAACACATTGACCGCGGAAGCCGGCCGAATTTCGTCGCCCTCGGATGCCGGCGTCGCACCGAAAAAGATGCAGAACATCTTTCCCTCGGGCCAATACCCCAGTTCGCCCGGCAACAGCGACTCCCGACTGTCCGGTTCCAGAGGCAACTCCGCCGAAACCGGAAAGTAAATCTCGCCGCCCCATCGTTGCGTCTGGCCGGATAGCGGCAATAACTTGCCTATCGTCTCGGCCGTGGGTGTATCGCGCAGTTCCGCGATTACCCGGATCTCGCCGACGCTCAACACAATTTTCCGTGACATGGAGGATCCCTTCGATCGTTCCATTTTCTGTCGTTTCCCTTCCTTTCGTCGATCATCCGGTTTCGTTGATCCCGGTGCACCGGCGCGGTTCATTCTATCGAGCCGCATCGCTCCTGACAAGAGGAGAGAATTGAGCCGTCGTTTCTATAAACGCTTGACAGAGGAGAAAATTGTTCTGTCGGAGGAACACCGATCGTGGCTGGCTCCGGGGAGAATGCCAAGCTAAACCGATCAGCTGCCGCCGCGCAACAGCAAAAATAAAAGGATAGCGCACAACAGCAGCGTCAAGGGCCCTTCCGTGACGGTCCAGAACAACGGCATTCCCACCGCCGAATCAAGGACAATGATGCCAACGCTGAAAAACAACCCCGTAACCGACAGGAATAACAGCGTTCCACGATGACGGCGGACATCCCCCGCCAGGTACAACAGAAGAGCCCCCAGATACGCGTACATTCCCGACAAAGAGCGCGTCAGATAACGGACGATGGGAAGATCCGGCAGGGTTCCCAGACCCATCCGTTCGTGGATCGCTTGCATCCAGGAGAAGGGACAGACGCAAAACACCAGCGCCGTGAGCATGGCGATGCCGGTGATACGCAAAAGAAAAATGACAGTTCTATCCCGACTCGCTCGGCTCGGGGAAAGCATAATCAGGGACCTTTTCATGATTTGTTCTCCTTGTCAGGGAAACATCCAAGCCGATATTAGACCCGCCGCTGCAACCAGGGCGGCCGGTCCCAGCAGCTTGACGATCAGTTTGCCCAAAGGGGCCTGAAAATAACTGGCAGACATGGCCAGGCACAAATGAACCGGCGTGAGCATCAGGCCGCAGATCAACCCGGAAAACGCCAGGGTCTCCAATCCCATTCGAATTCGTCCTTCTCCGCCGATCATGGGCATCAGGAACGGAAAGGTGATGGCCACCGTAGGCATGGTGACCCCCGTAAGGAACGCCACCAGGAAGGGAAGAAGAAAGATCAAAACCAGGGGGGGCGTGTGAATCTCTTGAAGAAAGGCCACCGCCGAGGGAATCGCGCCGCCGGCCTCAAGAATCAACTTAAACAGCAACGCACCGAATACCAAGAGTACAAAATCCGGCTCCAGTCCCTGACGAAGGACGGCTTTCCATTGCTGTGCCGGCAGTCGATGAAAGAAACCAAACAATCCGGCCGCCAGAATGATACCCGCCGCCGGGGGAAGATTGATCGCGGCATAGAGAACGGCAACCAGCGCGATCGGCCAGAAGGCGCCGAGGAAATCCCGGACATTCAACCACCACTGGGCACGATGGGCATGGTTGGGATCCCTGGGGGGAATCCCTAAGAATAAAAGGAAAACACCCCCCCCCAGCGTTCCGGCCAGGAGGATCATGACATTGTGCGACATCAACTGAAATGCTGTTATGCCCAGCATGCTTTGAATCAACGGAATCGAGGGGAACAATGGCCAGATCGTTTCCCACTGGTGACGGAACCAGAAGTTTATCGCGGCACAATGGGTCCGATCGATTCCAATACTGTCGCCCAGATCACGAACCATCGGCGCCGACAACATAATCCCCCCGGGCGTCGGCAACAGTCCCATTAACATCGGAATCGCCATCAGCGCCGCCCGGCGACTACGAAACAAACCTTGCAACGCCACGGCCAGTCGTCCCGATACACCGGTCTGGCGCATCGCAAGCCCCAAAACATTGACCATGCACAACAGCACGGCAAGCGAAACAAATAAATAACCCGTTGTCTGGCCGATCGGTTTGTCGCGCCATTCTGCAACGGCCGTATTCCATAATTGTTCCGGTCCCGCCTGGAGGAGCAGCGCTAAAATTATGGACGACAACACCATCGACTGTCCCAGCCGAACCTTCAGTCGCAACAGGACAACCAAAGACAACAACGCCCCAAACATAGCAATCAGGGCATACATAAGATGCTCCGTGGGTTGATCCGGCGTCCTTGAATCCCAAAGGATTGCAGCCCATCCCCTGTCTGGAATACAACCCTGTCGTGCAATCCGCACAACCTTCTGAATAAACCTCGCCAAGAAGACCCTGGCTTGTCGCCGGGCAATCCGGTGGCTTTCATGATCGGCTCCTCAATGGGCATTCTAATAACACAGCGTCCCTCCGCCAAAAAAATCCTTCTGGCTTTTCGGATTGTATCTGTGCCGGCATTGGATAGCAAACTCAATTCAGAGGGTTTGTTAACCGCCATTTTGCATTCAAACAACAATCTGACCTGGCAAAATGTTAAAATGGGTTTACTTGAAATGTTAATATGGGGAATATAGATCCCTTCTTATGGACAAACACGAGGTTCGGCATGAGGGGATTGAAACGAAAAAAACGGGTGAAAATCATTGACCGAAAATGATTTATCTGTTAAATAGATGGGTTTTCCAATTTGTTGACGAAGACGAATCAGCGCAGAGCGGAGATTCGGGAAGACGGAATGTCCATAGATCAGTTACGAAATCAGATCGACGCGATTGACGCCAAGCTCGTCGAGTTGTTCAATGAGCGAGCTCGGATCGTGGTCGAGGTTGGAAGGTTGAAAAACCGCGACCATGCGCCGATTTATTCGCCCGATCGGGAAAAGGCCGTGATCGATAAGATTCTGGCCGCCAACAAAGGACCATTGCCCGACAAGGTATTGGCGGCGATCTGGCGAGAATTGATGAGCGGGTCGTTCATCCTTGAACGGCCGATCCGCATCGCGTTTCTGGGACCGGAAGGCAGTTTCAGCCATACGGCCGCGCTGCTGAAATTCGGACAAAGCGTCGAGTTCGAGGCCGTCGCCGATATCCGGGCGATCTTCGAAGAAGTGAGCAAAGGCCATTCCGACTTCGGCCTGGTGCCGATCGAAAATTCCGCCGGCGGCGGCGTCCGCGAATCGCTGGACGGTTTCATCGAAACCGATGTGCTGATCTGCGGCGAAGTAAACATGGCGATTCACCACAACTTGTTGGCAAATTGCCCGCTGGACAAAATCCAGAAGATCTACTCGCAGCCGGAAGTGTTCGCCCAGTGCCGCAACTGGCTGAGCAGCATGTTTCGCGAGGCCAAGACGATTCCAGTGGCCTCGACCGCGCGTGCGGCCCAGATGGCGGCCGAGGAAAACGGCGCCGCGGCGATTGCCTCGACAGTGGCCGCGGAAATCTACGGCCTGAAGGTCCTGTGCGAAGATATCGAGGACATTTCGAATAATATTACGCGGTTTTTGATTCTGAGCAAGCAGGATGCCAAGCCGACCGGCGACGACAAGACCATCATCCTATTCAGCACCGCCCACAAAACCGGCGCGCTGGTGGATGTGCTCAGCATCTTCAAAACCTACGGGATCAATATGACCAATATCGGCTCGCGTCCGAACAAAAAACGCGAGTGGGAATATTACTTCTTTGTGGATTTTCTGGGTCATCGCGAGGATGAGAATGTCCGGACCGCGCTGCAGGAGGCCAAAAGTCATTGCCTGCAGTTGTCGGTGCTGGGTAGCTTTCCTCGAAGCACCGGAGTACTGTAACCAACGGGCAAGGGCCAAAAAACCGGCGAACCATGGGAGAATAGCATGAGAAAACCGTTTCTTGCGGGTAACTGGAAGATGAACACCAACGCCAAGGGTGCCGTGGCGCTGGCCTCGGGACTGGTCAGGGAACTCAAATCCGTAACCACCGTGGATGTGGCGGTCTGTGTGCCGTTTGTTTATCTGCAAACGGTGGCGGCGTCCCTGAGTTCGTCGAATATCGCTCTGGGGGCGCAGGATGTGTATTTTCAGCCCAACGGGGCGTTCACCGGCGAGATCAGTTGCGAGATGCTCAAGGATGTCTGCTGCACCTATGTCATCCTCGGCCACAGCGAGAGGCGGCATGTCATCGGTGAGACCGATGAACTGATCAACAAGAAGGTATCTGCGGCGATCAGCGGCGGATTGTTGCCGATCTTTTGCGTCGGCGAGTTGCTGGAAGAACGCGAATCCGGCAAGACCCAGCAGGTCGTCGCTGACCAGGTCCGGAATGGACTGGCGGGGATTAACGCCGAAAAAGTCCAAGCGGTGACCATCGCCTATGAACCGGTCTGGGCGATCGGTACTGGCCGTACCGCCACGGCACAGCAGGCCCAGGAAGTGCACGAAATGATCCGGGGATTGTTGGCCAAGATGTATTCGCCGAAGATCGCCGACACGATTCGCATTCAGTACGGCGGATCGGCCAAGCCGTCGAATACGGCCGAGCTGATGAAAAATCCCGATGTCGATGGCCTGCTGGTGGGCGGGGCCAGTCTGAAAGTGGAAGATTTTGCCGCGATGGTCAAGACCATCGCCTGAACCGATCCCGGTTATGGCCGGGCAATCCTGGCGCGGGGAATCGCGCGAAACCGTTATCCAAAGAGAACCAGGGAATCACGAGGAAGAACATGTTAACATTGCCGCTGGCGGTTGGAATTTTCATGAATCTGTTGCTGATCCTGTGGATCATTATCTCCCTGCTGTTGATTTTGATCGTTCTGATCCAGAAGGCCAAAGGCGGCGGCCTCAGCTCGGCCTTTGGCGGAATGGGAGCGTCCAGTTTGCTGGGCACCAAGACCGGCGATGTGCTGACCTGGGTGACGATCTCGCTGGCGGTGATCTTTCTGGGACTTGGAGCGTTCCTGGTGAAGTTCTATCGTCCGTCGGCCCCGACCGGACTCCAGAACCCTCCCGCTACGGTTCCCGCGTCAAGCGCTCCGGGAACCGACAATGCGGCAGCCCCAACGACCGCCGAAACTCCCGCGGCCCCGGCGAGCAACGGTACTGGAACGGCGGCTCCCGCTGCCCCGACCGATTCCGCTGCGACGGAAGTTCAACCGGCGCCCGCAGAGACGACGCCGACAACCCCGGTGACTCCTCCGGGAAACTAACGAGGATTGTATTGTCGATTCCAGATCCCGACAAAAGGATCTTGCATCGTTGAATCACGCATGGGGAATCGGCTGTTGGAATAACGCGAATAGGAAAAGGCCTGATGATCAGCAGTATGACCGGTTATGGCGAAGCGTCGCGGGAAGCGGACGGGATGGTTTTCACCGTCGAGATTCGCTCCGTCAACAACCGGTATTTCAAATCGCACCTTCGGCTGCCGGATCTGGCGGCCTTCCTGGAAGGCGAACTGGAAAAACTGCTTCGAGATCAGATCGCACGCGGCACGGTGGGATATTCGCTGCACATGAAAAATCTAACAGGCCCAGCCCTGTTCGATATCGACGAAGGAACCATTCAGGCCTACCTGCGTCGACTGGAAGGTCTGGGAAAATCCAGCGCGATCCCCTGCCAGATCGATCTGGCGGGCTTGTTGTCGCTGCCCGGCGTGGTGCAGCCGGTCGAGCCGCAGGACGAATGGGTCCAGCGACTGCGAAAGACGGTTTTGGAGTTGACGAACGAAGCGCTGGTGGAACTCAAGCGACGGCGGCAGGACGAAGGCCGATCTCTGGCCGAGGATATGCTCGAAAACTGCGAAACGATCCGAAAACATCTCTTCGAAATCCGAAAACGAAAAGACGCCGTGATCGGAGAGTATCACGAAAAATTGCAGAAACGGGCCAACGAGTTGCTGTCAGGCGGACCGTTGCGTCTGGACGAAGAATTGCTGGCGCGGGAAGTGGCGGTCTTTGCGGACCGCTGCGACATCTCGGAAGAGTTGACTCGGCTGGAATCGCACATCGAGCAATTTGAAGCGCAATGCCGAAGCGACGGAAGCGCGGGGCGACGGATGGACTTCATCGGCCAGGAAATGCTTCGCGAAGCCAACACGATCGGCAGCAAGGCCTCCGACGCGACTATCGGTCGAGCGGTGATCGAGATCAAGTGTGCCATCGAGCGAATCAAGGAGCAGGTGCAGAATGTCGAGTGACGGTGCGATGGGGCCCGTCGGCGGAACGCATCCTCCGGGCAAACTGGTCGTTCTTAGTGGACCGTCGGGCGTGGGCAAAAGTACGATTTGTCGGCGTCTGGTCGCGCAACTGGGCGCCTCTCTGAGCGTATCAGCGACAACTCGGCCTCAGGGGCGACACGAAGTCAACGGGCGGGATTACTGGTTTTTGACGCCGGAACAGTTTGATGCCAAGATTCGCCGCGGCGAATTCCTGGAATATGCCGAGGTCTTCGGAAATTGGTACGGCACCCCGGCCGACGCGGTTCGGCGGCAACTTGCCGAAGGCAAGACCGTGATTCTGGAGATTGATATTCAGGGCGGCCGGGCGGTGCAAACGATGTTTCCGGATGCGTTGCTGTTGTTTATTCTGCCGCCGGATCAAAAGGCCCTGGCCGAACGGATTGAAGGTCGAAAACGGGGCGAAGATCCCGAAGCCCTGCGGCGCCGGTTGGAAGCCGCTAACCGGGAGATTCAGGAAGCCCGGAGTTTTTACTCGAAAATGATTGTCAATGATGACCTGGACAAAGCCGTTCAAGAGGTCATCGAAGCAATACGGTCGCAAAGTGGAGTCTGAAGATGATTGAAGCGTTAAAAGGTACCGAAGCCATGAACAAGATGGGCGGACGGTTTAAATTGTCGGCTCTGATCCAGAAGCGTTTGCTGGAGCTGATGCAGGGTGGTCGTCCGCTGATCGAAGACACCGAAGGCAAAACGCAGATGGAAATCGTGATCGACGAAATCCTCCGCAACAAGATCGCGATGGATTTTGAAAGCCGCGACACCATCGAACTTCCCAAGCTGTGACGAGGTTGAACCGATGGCGTCGGACCTGACGGGGCTGGAAGTCATCCTGGGCGTGACCGGCGGAGTCGCGGCGTATAAGGCCGTGGATCTGGCCAGCAAGCTGACCGGCGCTGGCGCCGTGGTGCATTGTATCCTCACCGACAGCGCCTGCAAGCTTGTCGCGCCCAAAAGTTTCGAGGCCGTCACCGGTCGCGAGGTCTTAACCAGCTTGTGGTCGGCGCCGCAGGAATACCGGATCGGCCATATCTCTTTGGCCGACCGGGCCCAGTTGGTGGTCGTCGCTCCGGCCACGGCAAACTTTTTGGCAAAGGCGGCTATCGGATTGTGCGATGATTTGCTGAGCACCACCTTGTGCGCCAGTTGGGACAAGCCCACGATCATTGCGCCGGCGATGAATGACCGGATGTGGTCCAACCCCGCCGTTCTCCAGAATGTTGAAACGCTGCGAAGTCGCGGCTGGAAAATCGTCGGCCCGGTTTCCGGCCGGTTGGCGTGTGGCCGCGAAGGTTTGGGCCGCATGGCCGAGCCGTCGGAGATCCTCGATGTGATCCGCGCCGTTCGAGCCGGATTGTGAACCTCAATTTTGGATGGCCCACGGAGGACGGAGAAAGGATGCGTCATGAAACGGCTGCGAATTCTGATTACGGCGGGAGGAACCCGCGAGGCCATCGATCCCGTTCGGTTTCTTTCCAATGGCAGTTCCGGCCGCATGGGTGTATCACTGGCTCGAGCGGCCCAGCGGCTATGGCATGATGTCACGCTGATTACCGCGCCGACCGAGTTGAAACCCTCTCGCGGCGTCAGGGTGATTCCGGTAATCAGCGCCGCGGACATGTTTGAGGCCGTCAAGAAGGAATTTTCCCGCTGTGATTGTCTGATTATGGCCGCGGCCGTGTCGGATTATACACCGACAAAGACCTCCGCTACCAAGCTGCACAAGGGCGCCGGCGAACTGGTGATTCGCTGCAAGCCGACGGCCGATATTCTGGCATGGGCGGGCAAGCACAAGAAAGACCGGATTTTGGTGGGTTTTGTTCTTGAGGACCGGAATCTTCTGGCCCGTGCGGAGGAAAAGATGGCCGCCAAGAATCTCGATCTGGTCATTGCCAATACGCCCGAAGCGATCGGGCAAGCGAAAGTCGCGGTCCATATCAAAACCGGCAAAAAACCATGGGTCCGGATCATCGCCACCAAACAAGCCGTCGCCTCCCGGATCCTCCGAGCCGTCGAACAGATTTCCGAAATACGGGAGATCCTCAAAACAACCGGCGCATAAGCGATGATTTGTCAATCCCCCGACTCCGGTTTCAGCCCCCCTACCGTCAACCACCCGGGAATAGGTTGATCCTGCGTCGCATTGGCAAACCGCAGCGGAACTCCGCCCGGCATGGGATTGATCACTCGTATCCCCGCAAAGGTCCCTCCATCCAGAGGTGGATCCGGAATATCAAATCCCATTTTTGCCGATTCGCCCGGCAGGATCGAAGGGAGTTTCCAGTCCGTATCCCACGATCGTAACACCTTGCCAGCCGAGTCGAAAATCCCCACTTGAACTGTCCAAGGGTAATAAAACGGAGCGACGCCGCGGTTTTGAACCGTGACCGAAAGCGATTGCAATCGCCCGGATTGCATCCGGGCCGAATACCTCGAAACATGCAATTCATACCCCAGCAAGGCCGCGGCCGTTTCCGCACGACAGTGTTGATCCTCGTTCAGGTTTCGGCTTGTGCTGGAGTCCATCAGCCAAGTGGCGTGGCTTTGCCGCACACACTCTGCGAAATCCTGGCCTTTCGGCGCGCAACCGTCTTCGTTCCACAGGCAACCCCACAACTCCGGCCGGATCTCCCCGCCGATGGGAACCCGTTTCCAAAGATTCATTCCTGCCTCGCCGCCGGTCGCCATGCGCGTCAGAAAGAACCATTCGTCGCCTTTTTTCCCCGTCGCCAGCGTCGCCCAGCCGAACGAATCGTCATGATAGCCCATCCGGCGCCCGAAAGTCGGCGCATAGGAATAGTCGTTATCACCTGCCGGGTATCTCAACAATATGAAGGTCTTGCCAAACGCCTTTTCGTACGCGTCCATCACTTCGATCTGGACCTCTTTCGATGCCCACAAATCCGACCGCGGATGAGTGTGCCACTCGCCCCAGGTCCCCAGCAGGCCGGCCGTGATGAATCCGATCCGCGGGTCGCCGTTGTACTTTTTTCCCAGCGCGGCGATGAAACTTTTCAATGCGGCCCGAAGATTGGCGTCCTGATAATCCGGCGTCAGGACGGGCTTGGCTGGAAACGGCTGGGTGTTGGTGTTCATGTACTCATGGAGCTTGAGTCCTCCGTCGATCAGGTATTGCGGAATACCGGTGGGTTTGCCCGGATACTCGAGATACACGCGGAACACAGTCTGACAATTCCGGGAGGCGATATCATTGAGAAGGTCTTCCAGCGGTTTCCAATCAAACGCCTCCGGTCCGGTCATCAGCGATCGCAGCGGAAGGTAGTTGAATTCCAGACTGTGCGGAAAACGCCGACCCTGCCCGGCGTAGGGGACAAACCCTTTCAATGGATTCAGAACCGGGGCCGGGACATAGGCCAGATCTCCGCCGATCGTCCGAGCGTCTGTTTGAATGGCCGCGATGCCAAGACAGCTTGACACGACGATGCCGGCAACGATTCGATTCAGATGCATATCCAAATCCCATTCTGATTCGCTTTGTTTTGATTTATGAAACACCGATCTGAGAGAGTATATCGATTGGGCGCAAGCAAGTAAACGAAGGATCTTCAGGACGGTTCTGTATGCCGACAATTCGCGTTGTTTTTCTTCAATTTCTTGTGGTCGTCGGCGACGCAAAACGGTATTCTTATTCTGGAAAAGTTGGTTTCCATCAAAACTACCGATCCACCGATTCAGGAAACCAGTGACGATGGAAAGAGCATAATGACAACATGAAAAAAGACAGTCAAGGAGTACGGGTTGGCTTTGTCAGCTTGGGTTGCCCGAAGAATCAGGTCGATAGCGAAAAGATGCTCGGCTTGCTCGGCCAGTCCGGCTGCGTCGTCACCGGCGACGAGGAAGGCGTCGACGTGCTGGTGATCAACACCTGCGGATTTATCCAGCCGGCAAAAGAGGAGGCCCTGGAGGTCATCCGGCGCGCTTTGGTATCCAAGGGCCGCGGGCGCGTAGGGCGGGTGGTCGTCGCCGGTTGTTTGGCCCAGCGGATGGGGGCCGAACTGGGCAACGAGGCCGAAGGGATCGACGCCATTGTGGGTCTTGGAGAGCGCGATAAGATCGCCGCCATCGTTGCCAAAGCCGTCCGATCGAAAGGATCCGAACAACCGACATTGTATCTGGGCCGTCGGGCGGGGACAGCGGCCAAAGACCGCGGCCGTTTGCTGATCGGGGCCGGGCATACCGCCTATTTGCGGATCGCCGAGGGCTGCAACCGGCGATGTTCGTTCTGTACGATCCCGTCGATCCGCGGGCGATTTCACAGCAAACGCAAGGCAGAGATCCTGGCCGAGGCAAAAGAATTGGCCGCCAACGGCGTCGGCGAACTGATCCTGATTGCGCAGGACAGCACTGCGTGGGGACGGGATCTGAAGATCGAGGATGGTTTACCGGGGCTTGTCAAGGAAGTTAGCGAGATCGACGGTCCGCGATGGATCCGGCTGATGTATCTGTATCCGACGGGGATTTCCGATCGTCTTATTGAAACGATCGCCGAATCACCCAAGGTGGTTCGATATATCGACATGCCACTGCAGCACATCAATGACGGCATCCTCCGCGCAACGCGACGCAGCGACCGACGGGAAAAGACCATTGCCCTCATCGAGCGGCTGCGAAAGGCCATGCCGGATGTGATCCTTCGAACCACGCTGATTGCTGGCCTGCCTGGCGAGGGCGAAAGCGAATTTGCCGAGCTGCTCGAGTTCGTCCGATGGGCACGGTTCGACGCGCTGGGCTGCTTTGTGTATTACCCGGAAGCGGGCACCGCCGCGGCACGGATGGATCAACAAGTAGATGACGCAATCAAGCGACAGCGGCAGGAGGCGATCATGATGGCGCAGCAACGAATCGCATTCGAACTGGCCGCCGCTCGTATTGGCCAGACGCTCGATTGCTTGGTCGATGAGGTCAAACCCGACGGTTCCGCTCTCGGTCGCTTCTACGGCCAGGCGCCGGAGATTGACGGGGTGTGCCGGATCCGTTCCGGGGCTGTCAAGGCCGGGGAGTTTGTCAAGGTCCGCGTGGCAGGCAGCCATGAGTATGACCTGATCGTCGATCCGGTTTAGACTTGATCGGTTCTTGAATTTGTGGTATCCATTCCATCGAAATCTTGATTGTCCGATTGGAAATTGGAAATTTGAAATTTGAAAATAACAACTGGGTTCGCCAGATTCCCAATGCCCTGACGGTGATTCGGGTGATCCTGACGCTGGTCTTTCTGGGAATGATCCTCTACGCGCCACAGCTTGGACAGGCAAAGCCCGCCTCGTTCCTGATGGCGGCCTTCGTACTGTTCGTCGTCGCGGGGATCACCGATGTCCTCGATGGCCCCATCGCGCGATTTTACGGCGTAACCAGCAAGTTCGGCCGCGTGGTCGATCCGCTGGCCGATAAGGTCCTGGTCTGCGGAGCGTTTTTGTGTTTTGCATGGGTGGGCCAGCCCAAGCTGGCCAATCTCGTCGGCCCGCCGCACAACTGGGGTCCGGCCTTCGGCGAAACCGTCCGTTGGGGAACGGTCGCAATCCTGATCCTCCGCGAGGTCTGGGTCACCATCCGCCGCCATGTCGCCGAAGCCCATGGCGTGGCCTTCGGCGCCGTGATCTACGGCAAGCTCAAAATGTTCGTGCAATCCTTCGGCATCGGCACGATCATGGTCGGCTGGGCGTTCGTGCGCCGCGAGTGGGGCGACTGGTTCACGCTGGTGACCTACGCATTGATGATCGCCCTGACCATCTTTTCCGGCATTCAATCCATGCTCCGGCCCATCGAACCGGGAAAGAAATAATTGGATCTGAACTGATCGCTCTTTGAATCGGGGTTCATAGGTTTGTATGGAGGTTGTATTGAAGTGGGTATAGATCCATATTCGCTTTGATCAAAATAGCTCTCACAGGGAGGTTGTTTCATGATCCTGGCCGATATCCTGTTACCGAGTTTCTATTTGACACCGGGTCTGGCGGCTCTTATTCCCTGTTTCCTGTTTGCCATGTTTTCTGAGAGTTATGTGATTTTCAGGTTTCTGCGGCTGCCGTTCTGGACATCCTTTCGGTTTTCGATTGGGGCCAATATCGTTTCCGGGATCATCGGGGGATGTCTTTTCTTCTTTGTTCCGATTCACCTTTCAGGAAACGCGGATCGAAATGATTTATACGCGTATGTCCATCAATTCTTTGCCGCTTCTCTGATTGCCTATGCGGTGTACTATGTTTTCAGCGTTCTCATCGAATGGTTGTACGGTATCGACTGGAAGCGGAAAAATCAGCCGAATATCCTGAAAAAGGATCTGTTGAAAGCGTTCATCGAAGCCAACATTGTGAGTTATTTGGTGCTGGTTCCGATTCATTATTATTTCCATTCTCCCTGGCAACAGGTCCGTTCTGTCACGCAGGATACGGCCTGGGCGATTCAGCCGCCGGTCGATGTCCTCTATTTGGATAAGGATACCCAAAATCTCTGGACGATCAAAACCGACGGATCAGGGAACCGTCTACTGGTTCCTCACCCGATGAAACAATACCTTGTTTCCGCCGATCTGGAGCAGGTTGTATTTTTTTCCGAAGGGAAGCAACTGTTTCATTACAATAACGCCAACGGCGTCCTGACGAAATTGTGGGAATCGGAACGTCATGGCTATGATTCGTCCCCTTACGGGGATATGGGAGTGGTCCGTACCATCCAACAGATCGCAATCAGCCCATCAGGGGGAAAAGTGGCCTGGGTATTACCTGTGAAGGATGGAAGTGGTGGGCCGCACGGACACTGGGAAACTGATTTCTGGAAGCTCTATGTCTATGATCTTACAACCGGTAAGACACTAGAGTTGGACTATAGATCGAAGGGTTCGGTCATCGCATGGTCAGAGGAGGAAGAGTCGATTTATGTTCGGTGTCCTCCTATTCAATATTCCGACATTCCGGGGATTCAGGATATCGCCGAATTTGTCATTTCAAGGGATCAGATCACAGTCGAATCTCTGAAGGATCCCAACAATCTCGCCTTTTCGAATACCTACGGCAGATTTGGACATCCGTCTTTTGCCGGGGGTAAGGCATACATTAATCGGTTCTCGGATTCCTTCGGGGAATTCAAGGCTTGGACTTCTCTCAATCCACATCCTTCTGCGGGGTCATTCATATCCATTACCCGAGACAAGGAAACCTTGTTTTCATTTTCGGGTTCACCGTTCTTTGCCCCCCTATCGTGGGGATGGATTCATGAACCTTCTATCATTCAAGAAGGCAAGGAGTGTCTGTTTGAAAACGGAAGCATGCTTTACCTGATTGATATCGCCGAAAGGAAAATCGGGAAATTAACTCATGGCGTAGATCATATTGTATTGACGCAGTCGTATCAACAAGGATTCAATTTCATGCAGGAGTGATTGTACCGTAACATTAAACATTTTGGGTCACTATTGAAAATTTCGGAGGGACACACATGAAACGGTGGATGGTTGCGATTATTGTGATGGGGATTGCAACGGGGGTGCGGGCGGATGTGTCGGAGCTGGCCAAGCTTGGCAAGGGGCAGACGCGGATGCAGAATGCCCTCTGGATTGAAAACGAGCTGACCGCGCGGTTCAACACCTCCAAGACGGTCGTCGTGGGCGAGATCAAAGGGCCCGCGCAGATTACGATGATTCACTTTGCGATGCCGGCGGTGCTCAAGCTCAACCGGGACCTGTTGCTGCGGATGTACTGGGACGGCGAGACCGAGCCGAGCGTCGATTGTCCGCTGGTGGATTTCTTCTGCGACCCGGCCGGCCTGCGCGACGAGGTCAACACCGAACTGGTCAACAAGCGCCGGGGCTACAACTGCTATTTTCCCATGCCGTTCCGCAAGTCGGCCAAAATCGTGCTGGTCTATGACGGCACGGTCGAGCCGGGCGATGCGTTGTGGCAGATCATGCCGTGCTACAGCTATGTGATGTGGCAGACGCGCGAAGCGATCGCGGCCGATGAGGCGTATTTCCACGCGTCGTGGCGGCAGGAGGCGCTGCTCTTGGGCAAGCAGGACTTTCTGGCGATGGAGGCGGTCGGCCGCGGCAAGTTCGTCGGCTGGAATGTGACGATCCGCCGGCCGGGGCGGGCGGGGTATCCCGTCGATGGCAACGAGAAATTTTATATTGATGGCGAGGCGACCGCGTCGATCGAGTTCCAGGGGCTGGAGGATTCGTTCGGCTTCAGTTGGGGCTTTCCGGAGACGCAGAGTATTTTCCCGCGGACGGGGTACTTTCCGTTTCTCAAGGGGGCGTGCGGCTATCGGTTCTTCGTCGAGGATGCGATCTCGTTCGACAAGTCGCTGAAGGTCGCCGTCGGCTTTGGCCAGCGCGAGGACCCGTCGTTCCGCCGCGAGTTCAGCAAGCCCGGAAGTACGCTGCAGCTTTCGAGCACAACCTACTGGTACCAGGTCGAGCCGCACAAATCGCTGCCGGCGATGGCGGCCGCGGCCGATCGGGTGCCGGGACCGGAGCTGCCGTTCTGGCCGGACAAGGAACCCGTGCCGGATGTCCAGGAACTCAAGAGCCGTGGTGTGCGGATGCTGATGCTGTGCGGCCGGCCGGAAAAGGAAGTCTTCTACGCCGAACCGGGATACGGCGCCAAGGCCGTAAGCGGCTACACCTTCGACGGTTGGGAACTGCCGTACTATCACTGCCGTGCGGCCGACAAGATGCTGGAAATCGAACTGACGGTACCGAAAGGAACCGAGGGCAAGGTACGGATGTTCGTGATCGACCCGGACAACTTCCAGGGCGGACGAAAACAGAAGGTGATCATCGGCGAGAAATCGCCGGGCTTCGTTGTCGAGAATTTTCAGAAGGGAATGTGGATCGAAGCGCTCGTTACGCCTGAAGAATCCAAAGACGGCAAGGTCCTCATCCGCATCGAAAATGCGCGAACGACCTCGAATGCCGTGGTATCGTGGATTGAGTTTATCAGCAAGTGAAGTTCGATTCGAAATAAACCACAGATTTCGCGGATGACGCGGATCGGGTATAATCATTCCGCGAGGAATCAGGTATGGCCAATGGACGAAAAAAGAATGTGTATATCATCGCCGGACCGAACGGGTCGGGTAAGACGACTTTTGCGCGGTCGTTTTTGCCGGAGTATGTCCGGTGCCCGAACTTCGTCAATGCCGATCTGATCGCGACGGGCCTTTCGCCGTTCGCCCCGGATCGGGCCGCGATCCGCGCCGGCAAGCTGGTGCTCGAACAGATCCGGGCGTTTGCCGATCGCGGAGTGGATTTTGCCTTCGAGACGACGCTGGCGGGCAGATCATATGCCCGGCTACTGGAGCGGATGAAGGAGCGGGGGTACTCGCTGCACCTGTTTTTCCTGTGGATTCCGCGGCCGGGATTGGCCATCGCGCGGATTCGCCAGCGCGTGGCCGAGGGCGGCCATTCGGTCCCAGCGGCGGATGTGCGGCGACGGTTCGACCGGGGGATTCGGAATTTCTTTTCGATCTATCGGCCGATGATGGATCGTTGGATGGTATTTGATAATTCGGGTGTCAAACCAATTTTGATTGCCAATGAGAAAGATGGATTTCTTGAAGTGATCCAGCCATCTCTATGGGAACAGATTATTTCGTCTTGGAGAAAACCGTGAAGAAAAAGCGGATGAGTTTGGAAGACAAAGCAATGGCCGCAATGAAGAAGGCGGTGCGGCAGGTGGTGTTGCGGCACAAAAAGACCGGCCGTCCGCTGGCAATCTGGAAGGACGGCAAGACGGTCCTGATCTCGCCGGACCAGGTGAAATAGATTAGCGATTTGGGATGGCACGGAGGATCTGAAGAAGTGGCGGGATGGCCCTGAGCATGTTGAATGACAAGACCGTCGAAATGATTGAGGCAAGCGATGTGCCGGAAGCGATCAAGGAGGGATTGCGGATGGCGAAGAAACATGTCGAAGGCCGGGGGATTCGGTTCGAGGTCCGCAAGGCCGGAGATGTCAAAACGGTCCGGACCCTGCTGGAGATCAAGACGGCCAAGTAAGGAAGGAAATTTGAGATCACAGATTGTGATCTCAAAACCGGCCGGGAAAGAGGTGGCTTTGAGATCGCAATTTGCGATCTCAAATTTGAGGTCAAAAAAAATGCGATTTCAAGTTTGCCGATGGAAGGAAATGATCTGAGAAATCTTTGGCTTGACAAAAATGGGGGATTTCGGCACAATTGTATCGGGTTTTGAATGAAAAGGAGATCGATTGTGGCCAAACTGAGACGAGCATCCGGGCGGGCGATTGTGCCGGTGGCAAAAGCCGACGCAATCGAGCGGGCCATCCTTGTCGTGCGGGGTCAGAAGGTATTGTTGGACGAGCAACTGGCCCAGTTCTACGGCGTGGAAACTCGCCGACTTATTGAGCAGGTTCATCGTAATATTGAACGATTTCCCGATGATTTTATGTTCCGGCTCAACTCGGAAGAGTGGGAAAACTTGAGATCGCAATTTGCGATCTCAAGTTTATCTGCTCATGGTGGTCGGCGATTTGCACCCTACGCCTTTACCGAGCAGGGGGTGGCGATGCTCTCCAGCGTTCTTCGCAGCCCACGGGCTGTAGAGGTAAATGTCCAGATCATGCGGGCGTTTGTGCGGCTTCGCCAGCTGCTGGCCGTACATCGGGAGTTGGCCGATCGACTGACTCGCCTGGAACAAGAGATGCGTAAACGAGATCAGAGCGTTGACCAACAATTCCAGCAAATCTTCGAATTGCTGAATCATCTTTTCAGTCCGCCGGATCCGCCGCGCAAACCCATCGGTTTTCACGGCGAGCTGGACGCTCCGAAATTACCGAAGGGAAGATACAAACGCTGATCCGCTTGGAGGTCCGAAAGACGGGGTCAACTACGGTGCATCGGACCCGCGCAAAGACGACGCAGCGATCCCGGAACCGTATCCGGGGACGCAGAAAGAAGGAGACGAAGCCCCACGGAAAAGATGTTAATCTTCGTTCTGAGGTTCAGCAGGATCGTTATCGTTTTCGCCAATAAATTTCCACAAACCTGAGGGAATTATTCTTTCGATTTCGTTTCGAAAAACCTTTCGATAGCCAGGATCGGAGAAGTGGAATTTAGCTTTATGATTATTCCTTTTCCAATCAGGCCTTTTCGTTCCTCCCCAAGGAATTCGAACATTCCCACTTTTTTGAGCGTATTGGCTTAGTGCTCGCAAACAGTGCAATACCGCTTCATCGTCGGTCGATAAAGTAATGCTGTAGTGATAAAGGGAATGTTGGCTCATAGTTATCACCCTTTAATTCTTACCACTTCAGGATGCCGCCGGTGTCGGCGGACTGGGCCATCGAGGCGTACTTGGCCAGGCAGCCGGTCGTGATGCGCGGCTTGCGCGGTTTCCATTTCTTGGCTCGTTCTTTCAGTTCCTTCTGCGTAAGCTTGACGCGAATGACATTTTTCGGGATATCGATTTCAACGATGTCGCCCTTTTTCAGCAGGCCGATCGGCCCGCCGACGGCCGCCTCAGGGCTGACATGGCAGATACACGCCCCGCGGGTTCCGCCGGAGAATCGTCCGTCGGTGATCAGGGCGACCGATTCGCCGAGCCCCGCTCCCATGATGTAGCTGGTCGGCGAGAGCATCTCCTGCATGCCCGGACCGCCGCGGGGGCCTTCGTAGCGGATGACGACGACATCGCCGGGCTTGACCTTGCCGGCAAGAATCCCTTCGCAGGCGTCTTCCTGCGATTCGAAGATCACCGCAGGGCCCGCGTGTTTGAGCATCGAGGGCGAGACGCCCGCGGATTTGACCACACAACCGTTGGGGGCGAGGTTGCCGTAGAGGATCGCCAGACCGCCGGTCTTGCTGTAGGCCTTTTCCAACGGATGAATGCACTCCGGATTGGCGATTTTCGCCGACTTGATGCGCTCGCCCAGCGACACGCCGCTGACGGTCGGGCAATCCAGATTCAGCAATCCCGGGATCTTGCTGATCTCGTTGAGAATCGCCGAGATCCCGCCAGCCGCGTCCACATCCTCGATATGCCAAGAGCTCGACGGCGAGACCTTGCAGATATTCGGACACTTGGCGCTGATGGCGTTGATCCGCTTGAGATTGTATTTGACCCCGGCTTCATTGGCGACGGCCAGCGCATGAAGTACGGTATTCGTCGAACCGCCCATGGCCATATCGAGCACAAAAGCGTTGTCCAGCGATTTTGTCGTCACGATATCCAGAGGCAGGATGTTGCGCCGCACCAGTTCCAGAATTTGCTTTCCGGCCTGCTTGTACAGGTCCTGCCGCCGCGGATCGACCGCAAGGATCGTTCCGTTGCCGGGCAGGGCCATGCCGATCGCTTCGCACAGGCAGTTCATGCTGTTGGCCGTGAACATCCCCGAACAGCTTCCCGGCGTGGGACAGCCGGTGCACTCCAGTTCGGTGAGCTGCTGTTCGTTGATCTTGCCGACCTTCATCGCCGCAACGCCCTCAAAGATGGAAATCAGATCGACGGTCTTGCCGTCTTTGGTTTTGCCCGCCGCCATCGGCCCGCCCGAGACAAACAGCGTTGGGATATTCAGCCGCATTGCGGCCATGAGCATGCCCGGAATAATTTTATCGCAGTTCGGAATGCAGATCATCCCGTCAAAACAGTGCGCCCGAATCATGGCTTCAACTGAATCGGCAACGATCTCGCGGGAGGCCAGCGAGTACTTCATGCCCGTGTGGCCCATCGCGATGCCGTCGCAGATGGCGATCGTGTTGAACTCGAAGGGCACGCCCCCGGCATCCCGAACCGCCTGCTTGACCACCTTGGCCACCTGGTCCAGATGCACATGTCCCGGCACAATCTCGCAAAAACTGTTGGCGATGGCGATAAACGGCTTGTGGATGTCGGCTTCATTCAGCCCGCATGCCCGCATCAACCCGCGATGAGGCGCTCGCTGAAATCCTTTTTTGACGGTATCGCTGTTCATGGTCGTCTCCCAAATTGATCCCGGCCGGGCCGGGGTTCCTGAAACGGTTAAAACAATGATTATAATCATCGTTTACAGAATTGGAAAGAGCAACAGGAAATTGGATTGACCACACTATCGAAGGGGAGTATTCTGCCCTATGCGAGATCGGGGGAAAAAACCGGGCGCAAAAAAACATAGATACGATAGAGGAGACGATCATGAAACGACGCGAATTCCTGAAAAGAACAACAGCGGCCGCCATGTTGGGGTGTTTTCCGGCCACACTTTCAGCGATTGAAAGGGATACGACCACCGGAACTATCGAACGCCGGGCCCTGGGAAAGACCGGCCGGAAACTTTCCATCGTTGCCTTCGGGGGATTTATGCTGAATCGCGCAACGCCGGAACAGGCCGACCAATGGATTCGCCTTGCCTTTGAGGCCGGAGTCAATCACTACGATGTCGCCCCCGAATACGGCACCGCGGAAGAGTTGATGGGGCCGGCCCTTCAGCCGTTTCGCGAGAAGGTCTTCCTGTCCTGTAAAACCGCAAAACGAAGACAAGCGGAGGCAACCGCCGAATTGGACCGTTCCCTAAAACGCCTGAGGACGGATCACTTTGACCTGTACCAGCTTCATCATGTCACGCGGTTGGACGAAGTCGAAACCATCTTTGGCGACGATGGCGCCATCAAAGCCCTCGAGCAGGCAAAAAAAGACGGCAAGGTCCGCTATCTCGGTTTCTCCGCGCATTCGGTGGAGGCGGCGCTGGCGTTGATGGACCGATTCCGTTTCGACTCGATCATGTTTCCGGTCAACTATGCCACCTGGCACGCGGGGAACTTCGGCCCTCAGGTCCTGGCCAGAGCCCAGGAACAAAAGATGGGAATCCTGGCCCTGAAGGCCATGGCCAAACAGCCCTGGCCCAAGGATGCCGACCGGTCGGCCCATCCGAATTGCTGGTATCAGCCGATGACCGATCCCGATGAGGCCTTGATGGGTCTGCGTTTTACCTTGTCGCATCCAGTCACGACCGCCCTGACTCCGGCCAGCGCCGAATGCCTCAAACTCGCCGTGCAACTGGCTCCTCAATGTACGCCCCTGAGGCCCGAGGAGGTCGTGTCCATGAAACAAAAAGGCCTGGCCGCAAGTCCCTTGTTCCGATATCAAACCAAAAATTGATGCTGAGAATCGGGCCGGAAAATGTCGGGGGCTGACAGAATCCCATTGTCTGCCTGATAGGGTTTTGAATTTATGTCTGGGGGAAGGTTTTTCCGATAAAATGGGAATTGTCGCCGCAAATCGGGCGAGTATAATGGTAAGTGCTGTGAAGTCTAAAACCAAACTTTCGCAAGGAAGGAGTCGGCAATGAATCGAAACATGCGGATCGCGATGATAGCAGTGGCGGGGCTGGGGCTGACGATGATGGCCGGTTGCGGCTCTCAAGCCCAGATGACCCTGAATTTGAAGGCCGGCGAGATGGCGACCTACAAGGTCATGACCGAAACCATCAAGGATTTCAAATTCGAACAGCCGTCAATGGAACCGCCGAAAGTCAAGGAAGATCAGACCAAGACGCTGGCTGTCGTAACCTATGACCAGAAGGTGGACGCCGTAGATCCAAAGGCCGGCGCGATAGCGACAATCACGATAAAAGCAATCGAGTATATCGTTACCGACAAAAACAGCGTCAAGTTCGACTTCAATAGCGCCCGACCGGAAGATCTGCAAAAACCTTTCGCCCAGTTGATCGGCAAAAGCTACAAGATCACTCTCGGCCGCGACGGCAAGGTCAGCGTTCTGGACGCCGCCGAGGCCCGCAAGATTTCGGATGCCGGCTACGAAGGCAAGCTGGCCCAGGCGTTTTTGTCTGATGAGCGGATTGTCGAACGACACCAGATTGTCGCGATGCCGGAAGGCGATTCGGTAACCATGGCGTCGGGCAAGAGCTGGACAAAGGTCGTCCAGTCGCCGGCCGGTTTGCTGGCGCCGAAAAATTACGAGAAGGTATATACCCTCGACAAGGTCGAGGGAGGCAAGGACAATCCCGTCGCCGTCGTGAAGATGATCGGCAAAGAAAGCAAGGAACCCGTCAAGGATGGCTCCAAAGCCATGGACACCATGGGACCTTTCGCCAAAATGTTCGACACGCAGGAAAGCTACGAGGGACAACTGGTGTTAGAGACCGGAACGGGAATCGTCCGAAAGTATCAGGAAAAACTCGTAGTGACTTACCTGGCTTCCGAAGCCCCCGCCGATCAAAAACCGGACAAGGGGCCGGATACTCTGACGATGCGGTTCACCTACAACTTCGATCTGGCCAAAGTGCAATAATCCACCCGATCAGACTGCCAATCAATTCGATCAGAAAGGAAGACGGCCTTTGCGACAAGGGATCAAGGTTTCGACAACGGTCATCCTGATACTGGTTTTGACGGGATGCCAAACGGGTTCGCCAACGGTCCTGCTGGTGGATTTTCCGACGGACGCTCCCGTGCGATACACGATGAGCACGCAGCGCAAAGTCGAAATCCGTTTGACGGGGGACAAACCGGAGCGGACGCAAAGCCATACCGTCAACGAATCGTTGGAGCTGACGATGGAGTATCGCGCCGTCGAATCGAATCCGTTCGGGCTGAGTACCATTGAAGGCAAGTGCGTTTCCGCCAAAGTCAATCGCGATTCGATTCGCGGGACTTCGGCCGGGAAAACCCGCGATGTGGCCGAGGATCTGGCCGGCAAGACCTTCCGGTTTACCGTCACGCCCACCGGCCGGATCGAGGATTATTCGGAACTGAACAAGCTCGTCAAGGAACTGGCGGCCGCTTCCTTCATCGAAGGGGTTAAGGCGCCGACGGCCGTCAAAGATCCCGATATGCTGATCGACTTTATCGCCATGCAATGGTATCTGTGGGACAGTTCGGCCGCGGTGAAGAATCCCACCGCCGGCGTCCGGCCGGACAAAGAATGGAAAGCGGTCCAACTGCTGATGTCCCCCCTCCCTTTGCCCATTGGCCGGGAAACCACCTATCGACTGGCCGAGGTGCAGGATCAGGAAAATCCGAAAAAGGCGATCATTGCCAGCACATTCGCGCTCACCGACAAGGAAATCCCCAATTGGCCGACGCCCTACGAGGGAAAGTTCAATTTGAAGGGTAGCTTGTTTGCCGTGATGCGAAATTACCGCTTCAACACCCTGCAGGGATCGGGGACGACGGTGATCAATCTGGATCAGGGTTTGCTGGAGAGCGATGAACAGAAGTGGAAAGTCGAAATCGCCGCCGAGTTTCTGTTGCCGCTGGGTAATTCGTTGCCCCAGATCACCGTCGATCAACAAGTCAGCATCCGGCAAATCGCCGAGTAGGCCGAGATTTCGGAAGGGCCCGGTTGGGCAGGGGAGCGACGCGTGAAACGAAAGAATCTGTGGGCGCCGTGGCGGATGGAATATATTCGGGGTCTGCACAGACCCGACGGCTGTTTTTTGTGTGAATATGTCCGCAATCCCCTGCAAGATGTCGACAACCTGGTCCTCTGGCGGACCGCATATGCCTTTGTCGTTTTTAACCGATACCCCTATAACAATGGGCACATGCTCATCTGTCCCAACCGACACATCGCCGATTTGTCCGAAGCCGGCGAGGAGGAAATGACCCAGTTAATCAAGATGGTTCGGGAATGCCAAAAGGTCCTGACGGCCGCGATTCATCCGCAGGGATTCAATGTCGGCATGAATTTCGGCCGGTGCGCGGGGGCCGGCCTGCCGGGTCATCTGCATATTCATGTGGTTCCCCGGTGGAACGGCGACACCAATTACATGGCCGTCTGTGGGCAAATCGATGTCATCAGCCAGGGGTTGCGGGATCTGTACGACCAGCTTCGACAAATCAGTGAAGAACAAAAACTTCCATCTTTGTAGAGGGATATCATCTGAAATGAAGCCCCCCCTCGCCCCCTACGCGATGGACGAATCCCGCAGCCGCGGACGAGCGATTCTCGAACCCGAACACCCCTATCGTTCGGCCTTCGAACGCGATCGTGACCGCATCATCCATTGTTCCGCGTTTCGCCGTCTGGAGGGGAAAACGCAGGTCTTCACCCCCGGCATCAACGAGAATTACCGAACCCGGTTGACGCACACCATCGAAGTCGCCCAGATCGGCCGCACCGTCGCGCGGGTTCTGGAAGTGAATGAAATCCTGACCGAGGCGATTTGTCTGGGACATGACCTGGGGCACAGTCCCTTTGGCCATTCCGGAGAACAGGTCCTCGACGAGTTGATGAAACCCTGGGGAGGTTTCGAGCACAATCGGCAAACCCTGCGGATTGTCGATTGTCTGGAACATCCGTACGAGACATTCGAGGGATTGAACCTGTGCTACGAAACCCGTCTGGGTTTCGGGCGACACCACAGTCCATACGACACATCCGAATCGGACGAGTTCTCTGAGCCGGTCCCCACGCTGGAAGGACAGATCGCCGACGCTGCCGACCGTGTCGCCTACAATTGTCACGATCTGGAGGATGGCCTTCTGTCGGGATTGATCGAAGAATCCGACCTGCAATCGGTTCGGCTCTTTGCCCTGGCACGGGAGAAAATCGGCGCCGATCGAATCGCCGACCGCGTAATCCGCCGAACCCGTACCGTCAAAACGCTCCTGGACTTGTTGGTCAGGAATGTGATCGAAAGTTCACGGGATACATTGGGGCGGTCGAGAGCGCGGTCGATTGAGCAAGTCTATGCGGCGGGGCGGCCGCTCATCGGCTTGAGCGGGGCCGTCGAATCGGATCTGCGCGAACTCGAAGCGTTTCTGCTGCGGAATTTCTATCTGCATCCGTCTTTGCAAGAGGTGAGCCGCAAAGTCAAAGAGTGGATATCCGATGTGTTCAACGACTTGTGTTCCGCACCCGAAAAGATGCCGCGATATTACCGCAAGAGGATCGAATCACAGGGCCTGCAGCGAACCGTCTGTGATTATATCGCGGGGATGACCGATCGATATTGTCTCAGCCGGCTGAAGGGAACCGTATGAAACATTGGAAACAATGGTACACTTCGTGTCTGGGGATGGGGTTTTTGCCGTGGGCTCCGGGCTCCTGGGGGTCGATTCCCTCGACTTTGTTGTTCGGACTGTTGTGCGCGGCGGCAACGCCCCCCTGGGCGATCACCGCGGCGCTGCTGATCGTGGCGGCAACGGCTTCCGTGATCTGTGTGCGATTCTCTCCCGAGGTCATTGCCATTGCCGGAGACGAGGACCCCGGCCAGATCGTCTGTGACGAGGTCGCCGGTCAGGCGATCGCCTTTCTCGCTCTGCCGGCAATTGCCGAGGGCAAGACAATCCTGTGGACGATGGGGATCGGATTTTTCTTGTACCGCCTTTTCGACACCCTCAAGCTGCCCCCCGCCCGACAACTGGAAAATCTTCCCAGGGGCTGGGGGATCCTCTGCGATGATCTGGCCGCGGGAATCCAGACGATGATCGTTCTGCAAATCATCGCTCGTCTCTGGCTGATACAATAAACGAGTGCCTTCCCGGGCGCATCAAATGAAAAGACCTTCCCGCCGGATTCCTCGGAAAGGTCTTTGAGGTTTCGCGCTCTGGAGTCCGCCTTATGCGGCTGGCTTCTCCGCGGGTTTGACCTCCGAAGGTTTGACCGCCGGCGTGTCCTGGAGTTCCTCAATTCCCGTAAATTCGATCAGCGCCATCGGATTTTTCGAATCGGGTCCGGGCTTTCCGATCAGGCCGACCTTCTTGCCGAGTAACGGAGTCACCATCGATTCGGCGGTGTTGCTGGCCGGAATCGCATAACCGAGGATCTTACCGGTTTCGTTGACGATCAGATATCGTTTCTGCCCGGTCTTGGGCGTATAGACCAGCGATTCCTTGATGATGCCGGTCAGAATATACTTTCCCGGATCCGGAATCGCGGCCAGCTTCTCGGCCAGATTTTTGCGAATATCCTGACGAATTTTGTCCAGCGTGCTGTCCTGCTGGTGGATGGCTTTTCCGGCTTCGCGGGCCAGCTCATAGGCGTCGATACGCTCGATGTAGTAATCGGCGAAGATCTTGGCATTCCCGGCCATCGGATCGGCCGAGATCGCTTCCAGTTGTTGACGGGTCGCGCTGTAGTTTTGCTCCTGCAACGGCTTGTTGAGTTCGGCGATTACCTGTTCAGCCAGTTTCCGGCATTGTTGGATCAGCTCCTTCTCGCGAATCTTCTCCGGCGATTCCTTTTTTTCCTCGACGACCGGCTTTGTCGTTTCCGGCGTCGGAGGGGTCGCCGCAGTCTCCGTCTTCGTTCCGGGCGATGGAATCTCCGGCGTTACCGGTTTTTCCGTTTCCGATTTTGGACCCATGGGGGCCGCGGTCGTCGTTGTGGTTCCCGGAGTCGGTGCGGGGGTTGTCGTGGTTCCCGGAGTCGTCGGTTTATCCGTTCCCGGTCGAGGCGGTAGAACCACCGTCGTCTTCGGGGCCGGACCCACATATTTGAGAAATTCCCGGCTGATCCACAACCGGGCGCTGGCGGGCGGGACAATCTTGTAATAATCGCCCTTGGCCTCGACGGGACCCAGGAGCTTGACGGTGTCGCCGTCGTTGAGTTTGGCCTGAAGCGAAGTGGATCGCATCGGCTCAACGGCCTCGGAACCGGCCCAGATTCGCACGGCCTGCCCGTCAATGATACCGATCCCCGGATTGGCCGGATCAAGTTTCACATAACTCTTGGATACCCAGGAGAAACTTCCATCCGGGGGGACGATCTGGGCCCAGGTGAATTTGTGGTCCAGGACTGTGACTTTTGCCGGTTGGCTTAGCTTGGTGGTAAAGTAATAGGCCGTTCCCGGACCGGAGCGTACATACACATCCGCGCCGACGACCTCGGCGATATAGGGTTTTTCCGGTTCCGGCATGGCCGGCTGTCCGGCCGGTTGCTGTCCCGTGGAGCTTGCCGTCAGCAGCATCACGAGGAACAGCCATCCATAGCTACCTGTCATTTTCATCCTGAAAGCATTCATGTTCGACTCCCCAATATCTGAATCATCGATCATTTTCCAATGTATTCTATTCGATTGCGGCCTGTTTCGGCAACAGGAAACCACCCTCCGGGTTTCGACCCAGGATCGAAACCATCCCATAGAAAAACACGCAAACCATCCAAAGGTTTCACCCCCTTTGAATTATCCGCCCAATCGATCCAATTCCGCTTTACACAAGTCTTTCTGGGCCGGATCCGAGAGGGAGTCCCACGCCCTGCGCAGAAATTCTCTCGCCCGGTCCGGATTCTGTAAATATCGGCCATACAGCAATCCGAGCATGAGATGAACCTGCTCGGCGTATTCATATCCGCCGTAATGCGTTAGGTATAATTCATACGCTTGCGCGGCGGGCTTCCACTGGCCGACAGACATCAACTGGTTGGCCACATCCATCTGGGCCTGCCGGGGCAGGACCGCCGCAGGATCCTGGGCCAGGAGTTCCTGATATCGTTGTGCAGCCGTCGGCAGGTTATGCCCGTGGAGGAGAGAGAGGATGTCGGATCGCAGGTTGCCGGCTCCGTCGGTCACGGATGAGACCGGGGAAGTGTCGCTGACGCGGGCATCGATCGGTTTACGCACCCTCTGGCCTCGGAAGGGATCGTATCCGTCGGCGGTAATGTCGCGGTAATGACGGCGGCGATTCCATTGGCGGAGCATAAACCACAGGTCCTCCTGCGTTCGTCCGATAAAACCCAGGGCAATCAGCAGAAGGGAAGCGATCATCCCAAACGCATATCCGGCTAAATGAGCCGAATACGCGACTGCGGCCGGAGCAAACTGGGGTTCAAGGATGTTATCATACACGATCAGCTTGAAGGCGATGAAAAACAGGGCCGAGAATTCCGCCGTTCCGATGATGAAAAACCAATAAACCACCGTAATCAGCGTTCGAGGAAACAAAACCAGGTAAGCCCCCGTGATCGCGGCCACCGCACCGCTGGCCCCCAGAACCGGAATCAGAGTGCTGAACATCATATGGCCGATCCCGGAAAAAATCGCCCCGGCCAGATACAGACAAACATAGCTGATCGTGCCCAGCCGATCGTTGACATTCTGACCGAACAGAAACAAAAAGTACATGTTGCCGATCAGGTGCATCCAGCTTCCGTGGAGGAAAGCGTAGCTGACAAACTGCCACAGGTAGGCATTCGCCGGGTGCAGCATGAACTGCTGGGCCCAGAACCGAAGCGGTTCGGCCTGAACGGCCCCCCCGATCCGGATATAATGCGGATGGTAGGTCAACAGAAAGATGACCACATTCAGACCGATCAGCACATAGTTGGCATACGGCGTTCGAGCGGGTACGATACTGGTTCGTATTGGCAATAGCATTGTCGGTTCCTGGGATCGAGAACAAAAACTCCGGCTATTGTATCGGGCAGCATTTGCGCCGACAAGCAAAGAATCCGGTTGTTCGACCCAATATAGCCAAAGGATTGTAAGCCCTCCCCAAGCCGGATATAATACCGCCGACTTTGCAATTCATCGAAAGGATTGATCATGATGCGACGAGGAATCAAAACCGCGTTCGTGGGGATTTGTTTGCTCGCCCCCGCTATCCCGCTGCTTGTAGCCCAGCAAACTCCGCCTCATGCCGCTCGTTCGGTACATCTCTGGTATAAAGCCCCCGATGCCGTGGCATTTTACAATGAAGTCACCGTTCAGGAAAGCCAGAGAGGCAGTTATTTCTGCGTGTGCGGGTTCAATCACGGATACTTCGGTATCCAGGATCTGATTGAGCCGGGAAAGAAGGTCGCGATCTTTTCCGTCTGGGATCCGGGCAACCAGAAAAATCCGAATGCCGTTCCCGAAGACCAGCGCGTCAAAGTAATCGCTTCCGGCCAGGGTGTCCGGATCAAACGCTTTGGAAACGAAGGCACCGGCGGCCAGAGCATGATCAACTTCGACTGGACAATCGGCCAGACTATCCGTTGCCTGGTCCGCGCCGAAGTAGAGGGAAAATATACCACCTATTCGGCTTTCATCGCCCTGCCCGACAAGAACGAATGGAAACACATGGCCAGTTTTCAAACCCTGACCGGGGGGGAATGGCTCAAGGGCTATTATTCCTTCGTGGAAGACTTCTTCCGCAACGGCCAAAGCGCCAAACAGTCCCGCCGCGCTCGATTCGGAAATGGCTGGGTCCAGACCCCTGACGGGAAATGGCTTCCGTTGACGGAGGCGACCTTCACCGCGGACAATACGCCAACAATGAATATCAACGCGGGCCTGGACGGCAATCGCTTCTTCCTCCAGACCGGGGGAGACACGGAAAACAAGACCGCACTGAAATCGAAATGGACCCTTCCGGTCGAATCGTTTTCGCAACCGGACAATCTGCCCGTCGTTCCGGCTCGAACGGCCGCGGTTCCGCAAGAGATTCAGCGCGGCGACCAGACCTGGAAACTGGTCTGGAATGACGAATTTGACAAAGACGGCCGGCCGGATCCGGCCCGGTGGGGCTACGAAAAGGGATTTGTCCGCAACAATGAAAAACAATATTACACCCAGGATCGCCCCGAAAATGCCCGCGTTGAAAACGGCAACCTCGTCATCGAATCGCGAAAGGAACCGTTCGAAAGGGGCGAATATACCTCCGCCAGCTTGATCACGCGCGGCAAGGCCGAGTGGGTCTATGGCCGCATCGAAGTCCGCGCCAAAATCCCGACCGGGCGCGGAACCTGGCCGGCCATCTGGATGCTTGGCGCAAATCGCTCGCTCGGCTGGCCCGCCTGCGGCGAGATTGACATCATGGAAAATGTCGGCTTCGATCCCGAGATCATCCACGCCAACATCCACACCCGGGCCTACAACCATGTCATGAAAACCAACAAGGGAAATCGCATTACAGCCAAAACCCCCTATGAGGATTTTCATATCTACGCCGTCGACTGGTACCCCGATCACATGGATTTCTTCTTCGATGACCAGAAGTACTTCTCTTTCGCCAACGAAGGAACCGGCAACGATGTCTGGCCGTTCGATAAACCTCATTATCTGATCCTCAATACCGCTATCGGCGGCGCTTGGGGCGGACAGAAGGGCATCGACGACTCGATCTTTCCCCAGAAATTCCTCATCGACTATGTCCGCGTCTATCAGAAAGTTGAGTAAATCCCCGGTCCGGTTTCATGTCGCATATCAATATCGAAATCAAGGCCCGATGCCCTGACCTGTCGAGGATTCGGGAAATTCTGCGAAGCCACGACGCTGACTTTCGCGGCGTTGACCATCAGACCGACACCTATTTTCCCTGCAGAACCGGCCGCCTCAAGCTCCGCGAAGGCAATATTGAAAACGCCCTGATCTTCTACCGCCGCGCTGACCGGCCCGGGCCCAAACAAGCCGATGTGTCGTTGTGCCGCGTCCATCCCGACCCGGCATTTCGACAGGTCCTCTCCCAGGCCCTCGGCGTCCGCATCCAGGTCATCAAGCGGCGAGAAATATTTTTCATCGACAATGTCAAATTTCACCTCGATCAGGTCGAGCCGCTGGGTTCTTTCGTCGAAATCGAGGCCATCGACGCTGACGGTTCCCTCGGCCCAGACCTGTTGATGGAGCAATGCTGCCACTGGATGGTTCGTTTCAATATTCAGCCCGAAGACCGGATCGATCGATCCTACAGCGACATGCTGGAAGAGATCCACTCCGCTCAGGATGCCCTCTCATGACTCAGCCGATCAAAGCCGTCATCTTCGATCTGGGTCGCGTCATCGTCGATGTCGATATTGCCCGTCTGGCCGACCATCTCGGTACGGTTCTGACCCGAGGAGACCCCGTGCAAACCATTTCCCGCATGATGAGCGATCCCCTGGTGGTCCAGTATGACAAAGGACAAATTACCCCGGAACAATTTCATGCCGACCTCTGTCGTCGTTTTGGATTGAAGGTTCCTTTAAGTCAATTCAGCCGACTCTGGTGCGACATCTTCACTCCGATTCCCGGAATGGAAGACCTTCTGCGGTCCCTGCATGGTCGTCTTCCGCTGGGTCTGCTGTCCGACACCGATATTCTTCATTGGCGGCATATCCGCAACCACTTTCCCATCGTGTCCATCTTTCCCCATCCGGTCCTGAGCTTCCAGGTCGGCACGATGAAACCGGATCCCGTCATCTTCCGTCGCGCCGCCGATTCCGTTTGTACTCCGCCCGAGAATTGTCTCTACATCGACGATCTTCCGGCCAATGTCCAGGGGGCCTGCGGGATCGGGATGGAGGCCGTCGTTTTCCGCGGAGCCGATATCCTCCGGCAAGACCTGATCCGCCGAAAAATTCTGCCCGAATCATCGGATCCGACCTTCGCGGGCCGAACCGCAAGTGATTGAATTCCAAACAGTTAGGAAGATTCAGGGACTCCGGATTCACCTTTCGATTTCCGATCTGCCGATAAACAAAGAATCGTCTCATTGCCCAAACGAAACTTGTCGGCAGTTGACGCGGACGCAATAATCCGTGTGGATTTCCGTCTTTCTTTCAAGATGGATGAACGGCCGGCACGGCCGACCAAACAGAACCAATGTATTTCTCAGGAGACAGAAAATGAAAAAGTGGATTGCGTTACTGGTCGTCGCGGCCATCGCCGCATCATCCGTCGCGGCGTTTGCCCAGCAAGAGAAGAAAGATCAGACCCGCAACGAAGAACAGCGGATCCGAGCTCGCTCGTCTCGTGAGGCCGCTCCGCCAACCCCGGCGACAAAACCCGGAACACCCCCCTCCGGCATGGACATGGCCAGCGTAATGGAAAGCCGCACCAAACAGTTGCAAGCCAGGAAAGCCACCGCCATGGCCGAGGTAAACCAGTGGAAAGCCATCCTGAAACTGGCCGAGGATGAAAAGGCCGCCAAGACCGCCGAGGCCATCAAAAAACTGATCGCTCAGAAAGAGGCCGAGGTCAACAAAGAATTCCAGGCCCAGGAAGAGCAGATGAAAAAAATGCAGGAACAGATGCAAAAACGCATGGAAGAAATGAAAACTCGCCAGGATCAAAGCAGAGAAGGCAATTCTGCCACGCCCGCAACACCTGCGACGCCCGCCACTCCGGCCTCCAAGGCCGCCGAGAAGGGCAAAGACAAAAAGTGATCATGATCGTTTTCAAAGGGCCGAAAGGATTGCCTCCTTTCGGCCTTTTTTCAAACCCCCCGCCGGTTTTATTTCCGGAAACTTCCCGATACCCCGCCGGAAATCAGCGAGATCAGGTTCGCCAGGATGGTCGGCAATTGCCACCCTCGCGGACAGGCCAGATACCGCGGGGTCCATTGGGGATTGAACTTGGCTTTATATTGATACAATCCCTGGAAATTATAGAAATGTTCCGCATGGCGGTATATCAGGCCGCCCACCCGCTGCCACAGCGGGGCCTGTGGCCTCTGTTCCAGACCGGACAACGGAGCCATTCCCAGATTGAACCATCGATACCCCTCCTGCCGTGCCCAGAGCATCAGGTCCACGAAT
The DNA here is from genome assembly GCA_964643355.1 of uncultured Pirellulales bacterium. GTDB lineage: Bacteria > Planctomycetota > Phycisphaerae > Sedimentisphaerales > Anaerohalosphaeraceae > FEN-1350. Next base: position 20,450 of record CAZXPW010000012.1, on the reverse strand, counting down.
AGAAAATCCATCACCCCGTGTCCCGACTCCGGATCATACCGCATCAGATCCACGGAACATTCTTCCTTGCCGCCCCCCAACCACAGGTTGCTGAACGCAAGGATCTCCTGGTCATTTCGAACCACGGCGCTTGGAGTCTGGGAAAGATAAGCACGGTCGAAGTATCCCAGCGAAAACCGTTTCTCCCGCGCGTGCTTGATCGATAACCATTGCTGCGATATCCGTTCCATTGAATCAAGATACGCTGGAACCTTCTCGGCGGGCACAATCTCCATCCGAAATCCCTGTCGATTCATCTTGTTTCGCGTATTCCGAAAGTCGCGGGCCCGGTTGCCGTCCAGCGAAAACCCCGCCAACTCGACGCGGGCCTCCTGCCCAAGCTTGTGAAAACCCAACCCCAGGTCGGTATAATACCCCAGCGTTTCCCGCCCGATCTGATAAAACACGGGCCATCCGGAATACCGATCGCACAGGTCATGGAATCGCCAGATCACATCGGGCCAGGACTCCTCCGCACCCACCGGATCTCCCATCGTAATCCAGCTTCGTCCCTCAATCGCATACATGATGAAGGCCTTCCCGTCTTCACTCCAGACAAATCGCTTGTCCGGCAACAGGGCCAGATACGCGCTGGACCGTGGACAGGACTCCACGAGATCACGGATTCGCGCTCTGTCCCGTTCATCCGGGGTCGATACCCTTCGGGAGGGCGCGGGTAGCAGCAATCGAAACATCGCATACGCCAGTAAAATCACCGCCGAAGCCGTCGCCGCCCGCATCGACCGCGGTGCATGCGCGTCAAACGCAAATTGCCACCATAATTCCGACGAGTACGGCACATGCCGATACCGAAACAGGGTAATCCAAATCGTGCAACCCAAGGCCACCAGCATCCACAGAACCCAGGTTGTCGAAAATGGCTGAGTCAACAGCGAGGCCCTTCGATAGAAGTGATTGCGACAGGGAATCATCAACGCCAAAAATAACAGAAGAATCAGGGCCTCTTCAAAATGTAGCCCCTTGACCAGTAAGGTCGCAATGCCGCCGGCCAGAAAGGCCATAACCAGGTAATAACTGACTCGAAGGCGTCGCTGGTGGCCGTAACACAGAATCAACATCCCTGCGCCCAGAACGCTCCCAAAGAAATGCGACATCTCGATCGCCGGCAAAGGAACGATCCTCCGAACCATCCGCAGTCGCCCCGGATCGGAGGCCAGAGAACCGGAGATCATCAGAATCAATCCGCCGAGAAACACCAGAAACGAAATCACATACGGAACAAAAGTCGTGCTGACGGCTCGGACAATGCGACCGGGCGTTTGCAGCCATTTCAATGGATATCGTCCGGCGATCTCCACTGCCCTCAGAATCCCCGACGCAACCACCAGCGGCCCCAGGTAATAGAGAATCCGATACACCAGCAGTGTCCCGACAATCGTCGTCGAGTCCATTCGGTCCGACAGCATAAATACCGCCACCGTCTCGACAATGCCCATCCCGCCCGGTACCGCGCTGAGTACGCCGGCCATCTGCGCCAGTAAAAACGCGCCGAGAAAATACTCGAACGAAACTCCGGAACTCGGCAACAGCACATAGGGAATCGCCGCCGCCAACATCCAGTCGGCCGTTGACACTCCCAACTGGGCCAAACCCAGCCGAAACGACGGGACCGGCAGCGTCTTACCCCGGATCGTCACCATCCTTCGACGCCAGGCCAGAACCCCCAGATACCCCGCAACTCCAAGCCCAAACAGAGCCGCCACCCACCGTACCAGCGTCGGAGAGATTGGCGCCGCCGTCGGAATCGAAAACAACCCCGTTCCGAATCCGGCCGAAATCAAGCCGCAAAAACCCAGCCAGAAGGTCACGCTGTCAAACACGACCAGCTTGGCCACATCTGTCCCCGACACGCCAAGCATCGTAAACATCCGGAACCGCGCAGCGCTGCCGCCGGCAAAAATGGCATTGTGGCTGAATATATACCCTACGAACGATGCCAGCGCCGTGTCGCGATATCGCTGCCGCTAACCTAAGAAAAACAGTGCAAGCCGGTCATACAGCGTCAGGACCGCATAATCGGCCAGCGTCAGGAGGGCCGCCGCCAATAGAGCCAACGGAGAGATCGCCCGCAGGGCTTCCCGTATCTGGCTGAGATGAACCTGATGCAGCTTTCGATATAGAATGGTCGCGGCCGCCACAAACAGCGCGAAACTGATGATCGGTCCAACAATCGCAAACCATTTTTTCATCGTGGAATCCCAATCATTCGGTCCCAATATTCTACAAACTCAGCGGATTTCTGTCCAGAATGTCAGCGTTTCTCGAAAGACGATAAATTCACTTGCTCTTGCCTTTTCTGGTGGTTACAGTGGTTGAGCCGTTTATCGTCGCAATTCGACTTGACTCCTTGAGGAATGGAAATGTCATTCAACGATTTTCTGCTGGCGTTTGTGCCTCTGTTTGTGGCGGTGGACATCATCGGAACCCTGCCGATGTTTCTCGGCCTGACCGAAGGAATGGATTCGGACAAGCGCCGCCATATTATTCGCCAGTCGATCCTCACCGCTTTGGCCGTCGCAATTGGATTTTTATATGTGGGCAAGTATCTCTTTGACTGGCTGGGCATCACCATGTATGACTTCATGGTCGCCGGCGGCGCGTTGTTGTTCATCATCGCCACCATGGATTTGCTCAGCGGCATCAAATATGCCCGTCGTATCGACGCCATCGGGGCCGTTCCCCTGGGCATTCCCCTGATCGTCGGCCCGGCCGTGCTGACGACGGAGCTGATGCTCGTCAGCGTTCACGGCCGAGTCGCCACCATTCTGGCCATCGTCGCCAACATCGGAATCGCCGGTTTGGTTCTGCTGTCGGCCGACTTCTGGGCGCGGATTCTCGGCAAGGCAGGATCCCAGGCGGTATCCAAAGTGGCCAGCACGATCCTGGCCGCCATCGCCGTCATGATGATTCGAAAGGGCGTCCATGGAATCTTCCCTGCCCTTGTGGGACAATAAGCCCCCCGCCCTGTCGCGCCTGTCGGTGCCCGAAGAATTTCGCGGCCTCCTCCGCATCGGCCCCTGTTCGTGGAAATTCGACTCCTGGAAAGGGATCGTCTATCGTTCCAATTTCACAGGCGGTCCCGCCGATTATCTCCGTGAGTACGCTCGCATCTTTGACTGTGTTGAGATCGACTCCTGGTTCTGGTCCCTGTTTCCCCCTGGGATCAAACTGCCGCCACCCAATGAACCCCGCGAACTGGCCGAGGCCGTGCCCGATGATTTTCTGTTTTCCATCAAAGTCCCAAACTCGATTACCCTGACCCACTATTACGCCAAACAGCCGCCCGTCTATGCCGATCACGCCAACCGCCCCAATCCGCATTTTCTGGATGTCGGCCTGATGACCGACTTTCTCCGGCGACTGGACCCGATGCGATCACGCCTCGGCCCCCTGATCTTCCAGTTCGAATACCTCAACCGCAGCAAGATGCCTTCGCTGAAGGTCTTTCTCGAAAAACTCGACGCCTTCTTCGATCAACTGCCCACGGGCTATGACTTTGTCGTGGAGATCCGCAATCCCAACTTCCTGCTCAAGGAATATTTCGATTTCCTCCGCCGCCGCCGGCACGGCGTGGTCCTCATCGAAGGGTATTACATGCCCCCTATCGCCCAAGTCGCCGCCGAACACGACATCGCCACCGGCGGCCCCTGCGTCATCCGCCTCCAGGGCCCTGACCGCACCCGGATCGAAAAGCTTGCCGACGGCCGCTGGGATCGCGTCCTGCTACCTCAGGATGAATCCCTCAACGCCCTCATCGCCATCCTTCGCCAGAACATGTTCCGCAAGATGCGAACCTTCGTCCACGCCAACAACCACTTCGAGGGTTGCGCGCCCCTGACTCTGGAGCGTCTGTCACGACGCTTGTCCTGCCCCTGAACGCATCACCCCATCGCTTCGGAACCGTCCCGGGAAAAAGCCAACCGTTCCCGACTCCGGATCGGTTGCCAACCGATCCGGACTCCGATTCCATCTTGCCGTTCAGGGAAAAATCCGTACAATACCTCTGGCTCAAAAGGACTTCGCTTGCGAGCCGTTCATAAATCTCGAGGATGAGCCGATCCCGTGAAAGCCCGAAAGTCTCGACATCGAAAATCTCCTTCCGCCAGTGCCCCGCGCCCCGCCGCCAAGCCCGCGCCGGTTCCATCCAAACCCAAACCCGCGCTTCATCCCCGCCCGCCAATCTCCCGCCGCCGAATCTGGCTCTTCCGTCTCCTGTTCGTCGTGGTGGCTCCTCTGGTCATCCTTGCTGCCGTCGAATCCATCCTCGTCCTCTGCGAAGTCGGCCGGCCGATGGCCTTCTCGTATCCGGCCGTCGTCGAAGGCCGCTCCGTCGCTCTCAGTAATCCCTATTTCACCTGGCAATTCTTCCAGCCGCAGATGGCCCGCGAAATCCAGCCCTTCGCTCTGCCCACACCCAAACCCGACAACACCTGCCGCATCTTCGTCCTTGGCAGTTCCGCCGCACAGGGCGATCCCGAACCGTTGTTCGGCCTTCCTCGCATCCTCAAAACCATGCTCGCCGACCAATACCCCACCGTCCACTTCGAAGTCGTCAACGCCGCCGCCGTCGCGATCAACTCCCATGTCACTCTCCGCATCGCCCGCGCCTGCGCCGATCTGGAACCCGATCTCTTCGTCGTCTATATGGGCAACAACGAAGTCACTGGCCCCTTCGGTGCCGGGACCGTGTTCTCTCCCCTGTTCTCCAGCCGTGCGCTGATCGCCGCGCACCTGGCGGCCCGTCGTTCCCGCATCGGCCAGGTCCTGCAGTCCGTCACACGAGCCGTCGTCGAACACGGCCGGGAGCCGGCGCCCTGGCTGGGAATGGAGATGTTCCTCGACCGTCAGGTCTCGGCCCACGATCCCCAACTCCAGACCACCTACCGAAATTTTCGGGCCAACCTCCGCGACATCGTCGATATTGCCCACACGCGGAAAATCCCCCTGCTCCTCAGCTCCGTGGCTGTCAATCTCAAAGACTGTGGCCCGTTCGCTTCCAAACACCGGCCGCAATGCGGTCCGGACCAGCAAAGTCTGGCAACCGCTCTCGGCAAACAGGCCGAAGATTTCCTACGGGATTCCAATCCCGCCCAGGCAAGGGACGCTCTCCGGAAGGCCATCGAAATTGACGACTCCTATGCCGATCTCCATTTTCGAATCGCGCAGATTTATCACCGGGAAAAAGACCTCGACAATGCCGCTTATCATTTTCGTCGCGCCTGCGATCTGGACACGCTGCGATTTCGCGCCGATTCCAAAATCAACCGAATCATCGCCGAAACCGCCCAATCGGGCTCGAAAGATTCCGTCCATTTCGTCGATGCCGCCGCGATTCTCGAAAACCGCTGCCCCGATCGACTCCCCGGCCTGGACTGGTTTTACGACCATGTCCATCTGAATTTCTCCGGAACCCATGTCGTCGCCGAGGCGATGACCGAGCAAATCCGCGAAATGCTGCCCGACTGGGTCCGGAGCAAATGTTCCGGCCGTCCGATCCTCTCCCAGCGCGAATGCGAAAAACGCCTCTGCTTCACCGGCCTGGACCAACTGGTCATCGCCCGACAAATGAGCAATCGGCTGCTTCGCGCCCCATTCACCTCCCAGAGCGATCACCGGAATCAGGTCGATCATTTCCAGCAAATGCAGCGACAATTCGACCGCTTTCGTTCCGGTCCCGATCTTCAGGATTGCCTGGCCCGCTACGAGTCCGCCGTGAACACCATCGACGACGGCGACTGGCTGCATCTGCTCTACGCCAGGTGGCTGTGGGTCTATGCCAACGACACCCGCCGGTCCCGACAGCATCTTGACCTCCTCCTCCGGCGATATCCCCAGTGGACCGACGGCTACAACCAGATGAGCAAACTGGCGTTTCTCGAGGGCGATCCGGCCCGGGCCGAATCGTTGTGCTGGACGGCGCTCCGGCAAAATCCCTATACCGCCGACGCCTGGCTCGGCCTGGGGGTGATTCGCCAGCAACAGAACCGCCTCGACGAAGGCGTAGAATTCATGCAAAAGAGCATCTTGTATAACCCATACTCCCCGGACAACCATCTGGCCCTCGCCTCGGTCCGGATGGCCCAATCGGCGTTTTCCGAAGCCAAAAACCAGATCGAGCGCGCCGCCGAGCTGGATCCGACCGAGGCCAAAGTGTGGTTCTATCGCGGATATTGCCTGATGGCCGAAAAATCCGATCCCCAAAATCGACAAAAAGCGATTGAATATATTCAAAAAGCCGTCGATCTGTCCCCCGATTTCGCCGAAGCCCGCTCGCGCTTGGCCCTCCTGCTTCTTCAGGAAGGCAAACCCACCGAGGCCAGGGTTCACCTCGAACACCAGGTCAAAGCCAGACCCCGCGATCCTCAGGCCCTCTACCTGCTCGCCAAGTCTATCCTCCAGCAAGCCCCGCAAAATCCCGACAATCTCAATCAGGCCCGATCTCTCCTGGAACAGGCCGTGACCCTCCGGGATAATTTCGAACAGGCCCACTACGATCTGGCCGTCGTCCTGGCCAACCTCGGCCAAACCGAAATGGCCAAAGACCGCTTCCGAAAAGTCCTCCAGCTCAACCCCGCCAACCCCCAGGCCAAAAAGTGCCTTTCCGAACTCAAATAACCCCGAATGCCCATCCCCCCGACCATCGTATCGCACGCTCCGAATCCGCTTGTCGGTTTCTACCGGCACGACCGTCTCCGCAGCCATAACCCGCCCAGACCGATCATAAGGGCTGTTGCGGGTTCGGGAATGGTAACTTCCCAATAGAAACCTTTGTCTTGGCTATCATACCCAACCCCCGATAGAATCGATCCATCCGGGCTTATGTTATATGCCTCCGCAAGAACACTCCCCGAAAAATCGAAACCGTACTCATGCTCAAGCACATCCTTAAGGTATCGCATCCCATTGTTTTTGTCCCAGATATAAGCGAGTTGATAATGTTCGTCTTCGTTAATAATCGAACCCACGACGACGCCGCTGTTCGATACGGAACAGGCCTCGGATGCGAATCGTACCGAGGGGGCAAATAGACTGCCGAGATCAAATACGCGATAACTCTCGTCCCAGTAGCTTGCCTTGTACGCAACCGTTGGAGTAAAGCTGCCCCCGATAATATGCTTGCCATTCTCCGAAAGATTTGAAGCCCCGCCGCCTTCGTAACCGTCCAACGAAGGTAAGATTTGGAAAGTGTAGGTCGGAATGTCGTTCCATGGTTCATTCAGAGTCCATAAACTTGCCATAGGGGATGGGCTATCAAGTAATTGAATATCTCCGCATATTGCCACACCATTTCCAGATATCGCGGCCGCATTACCTTTTGACAGGGCGGGAGAAGCCAGCGCATGCCAGACGCCATCGACGATGTATCCCGCCTGCGGTTCATTTGTAATCGTGATAGATCCATCATTTGTAACCTGACGCCGAAAGGGCGCATCGAGACCGCCATAAACAAGAATAGTACTTTGAAGAAACAATGCCAAAATCATATTCCGTTTCATAATCTCTCTCCTGAAAGGTTTACTGGAAACTGGGGAAACCGGGGGAAACCGGGGAAACCGGGGACGGAAACCGGGGACAGTCACCTATTATTTGTGTTTTCTGTATATCCACAATCAGTTTTCACGCCCAAACCCGCACTTGTTTCTCGATTTCTTTGCCCTGGTATATCGATATCTATTTCGCCTCGACCTGTTTGGTTATCGGATTTGTCGTTTCAACCTGTCGAACAATGTGCCAGACGCGCTGGTTAGGGTTCCGTTCTTCGGCAATCTCGGTTCGCCGCTCGGAAAGGATTTTCGGTGAATCCGCTACTCCTGAATCGTTACTATCTCCCTCGGCATTACCCAACAATGACAGAAATGCGAAAATCGTCATGCCCCCCATCACCCAATGCCCAAAATAACGCGCTGCTGATCTCCGGGAGTTCCATCTCATAACCCTGACTCCTTATTTCTTGTCCTTTTCCTATTTTCAGATATGCTTGATTTGGAATTATATCATTAAAGAATCCGGACGCAAGAAATTATTGAATGATTATTCGATAGGGTCTCCCGTTGCGTGGCCGCTTCTCCGATGAATCCCGATCCGGAAATTCAAAACTGTATTTTACTCTCCCCCGTTCCGAATTGTCAAGTAAAATCGACTGGTTTTAATGCTTTTGCATTTTGACTCGAACCTTCTACAATACTCTCGGTTCCCGAACGAACAGGGAAAGGAAACGCATGTCCATCAGCGTAATGGTGTTGGTATCGATCGCCGTTCTCGCGGCCGGATACATTCTGTACGGCCGCTTTCTGCGCAACCAGTTCGGCGCCGACGACGCACAACCCACGCCCGCGTGGGAATTCAAAGACGGCGTGGATTATGTCCCCGCGAAAATGCCGCTGCTGCTGGGCCAGCATTTGTCGGCGATCGCCGCGGCCGGGCCGATCGTCGGGCCGATCCTGGCCGGAATCTGGTTTGGCTGGCTTCCGGCGCTATTGTGGATCCTGTTTGGCTCGATTTTGATCGGCGGCGTGCACGATTATGCGGCGCTGGTCGCGTCGATCCGCAACAAGGCCGCCTCGATCGCGTTTCTGGTGCGGTCGCATCTATCGCCGACGGCGTATCGGCTGTTTCTGTCGTTCATGTGGTTGTCGTTACTCTATGTGGTGGTGGCATTTACGGATATCACCGCACAGACATTTCACGCGACGACCGACGCATTCGCTTCCGGACCGGCCGTGGCCGGCTCGTCGATTTTGTATCTGATTTTGGCCGTTGTCATGGGCATCATGCTGTATAAGTTCAAGCTGCCGCTGAGTTTAACGACTGCGATCATCCTGCCGTTGGTTCTGCTGGCCGTGTGGATCGGCCCGCGGCTGCCGGATTCGATCCTGCAGTCGCTGGCGAAGCTGACGGTTCGTCAGTGGGACATCCTGCTGCTGGGGTATTGCTTTATCGCGTCGGTGATTCCGATGTGGGTCTTGCTTCAGCCGCGCGGATATCTGGGCGGCTGGTTGCTGTATCTTACGATTATTGCAGGACTTGTGGGATCGCTGTTCGGTGGATTTTCGGTACAGTATCCGGCCGTTTTGCTGGACGGATGGACCAGCTCGGTCAATGGCAAGTTAATCTATCCATTTTTATTTATTACCATCGCCTGCGGCGCCTGTTCCGGATTTCACGCGATTGTCTGCTCGGGAACCACGAGCAAGCAGTTAAATCAGCAAAAAGACGCATTGCCGATCGGATACGGGGCGATGTTATTGGAAGCATTGGTGGCTGTGGTGGCACTGGGAACGGTGATGATGCTGCCGAAAGGCAGCGCGGGATTGGATGAAAAACCGAATGTCATCTATGCCGATGGCATCGCTAAGTATTTGCATATACTGAAGTTAGATTACCGAGTGGCGTTTCCGTTTGCGTTGCTGGCGTTTTCGACTTTTGTGTATGACACTTTGGATGTTGCGACGCGATTGGCACGGTATATTTTTCAGGAATTGACGGGTTGGACGGGGGCTGTGGGGATTGCGGGGGCGACGCTGGCGAGCTTGCTGGTTCCATTAGCGTTTCTAATGGCGACGGAGAAAGATGCGTATCTCGTTGCCTGGCCGATATTTGGGACGAGCAATCAGATGCTGGCGAGCTTGTCACTATTAGCGATTTCGATCTGGTTGGTGAGGACAAGCCGGAAGGCGTGGTTTACGATCTGGCCGATGGTGTTTATGCTGGTCATGACGGTGACGGCACTGGTTTTGCAGGTTCAGCCGCTGGTGTGGAGATGGATTGGATTGTCGCAACCCCCTGTCAAACAAGATGTTATAACCAGCGGGATCTGTGGGATTGTTTTGCTGGGATTGTGTGTTACGCTGGTGGTGGAGACGGTTTTGACCTTGGGAAGACAAAGCAGCCAGAAAGTGTAAATCATTCAGGCTACCGGGGGCTTCCGCCGCCCGGCTAAACACTGCCGGCCCTTCGGGCCTGTCTGGAAGCCGGCTTGCGCCGGGGTGAATTTATTCACACCCTCAACGGTTGTGCTACTTCTATTTATTCTGGGCGGATTGTTCGACGAGGGCGATTTCGGTTAAATGTCTCACGCAAAGGCGCTCCAGTATAATTCAACCACGGATTTCACAGATTACACGGATTCAAATTGATCCTCACGCAAAGGCGCTAAGGCGCAAAGATTATTTTTCACTGGATTGACAGGATTTTCAGGATTTACAAGATTGGTGTTCATATCAAAAATCAAAGATCAAAAAGCAAAATGACAGATCAAAATTCAAATATTTAACGATATCACACGGAGAGACAATTTTGTCGATCATCGTAACTGTCCTTCAATAAGAGCAATCTCCTTGTCCGTAAGGCCATACAGTTCATAGACGAGGGCGTCGATTTGGGCATCGGTGGCGGCGATTTGACGCTGGAGGGCGGTTTGCGAGTGGGGAGTTTTGGCGGCGGCCAGCGATTTGTGAAGGTCGAGCATGGACCGAGTCAATTCGACTAACTTATCGACGGTTTTTTTAGCGGCACTATTGGGGTCAATTTGGACAATTGGAACCTTTTCAATATATCGACGAGCATAAGAATAATATCCGCCTCGGAACGGAGTACTGATTCTTTTGACATAGAAATCCAAAAGGGAGCTATTCAAAAGAGCAAGTATATACAAATCGTCAAAACCAGCGTCGGGATTCACGGATACTCCATACCCACCCGCATTGCCACCACCAACAAAATAGACACCCCCGGATTCATCATATGTGAAAGATGCCCGCTTCGCTAATACCCCGGTGACAATTTTGGGATGATCGAATTGATCCAGGTTTTTTGGATAAGTGTATAGAAACCATTCGTTGGGTTTGGCATTTCCTCGTTTCAGCAAGCGAGACTTCAATTTTCCAAGATATTCAAATGTTCTTGGAAAATCCCGTTTCATTTCCTGCTCGGATATTGGAAATAAAGAAGGTTTGGTTTGATAGGGGAATATCAGTCGTTTATCCGAAAGCAATTTAGAATATCGATGAATATCAGAACCCTTTACGAGTGACTTCATAATTGAAGCCTCAAAGGTAACGGATTCGTCCAAAGCTGGGGAAAAGGCGACAATTTCATTTTGGGATATTGAGGTTGCATCCACGATATAAATAGGATCGGCGCTGGTCTGAAGACCGACAAATATCCGGGATATATCCCTTAACTTTGGGAACATTTGGTCCAGTCGTTTGAACAGTGTCGAATCGGAATCAGCAATAAAATTCCACTCGGAATCTCCAAGCGTGTTTGCCTGACACCTTACCGATCGGACTGCACCTGAATCCGGCCATAATGTTAAGTCGTGAACAAGATCCACACTAACATCATCTGATGAAGCTTTTGTCAGGAAAAGAAGGCAAGTGTAAGTGGTCGCATTTTCGAACACTTGATGATCCTTGAAATGGACGAAGTGAGACAAATGTTGGTCGGATGCAATTAACCCTCGGAGCGGTTTTCCGTATTGAGCGTTAATGAATTTATTGGGAACAATATACCCCATGACACCAGAACGATTCAATACCGACAATCCCTTTTCGATAAAGAGCACATAGATGTCATAGTTTCCTTGAGCGGCGCTCTTGTATTTGATTTTGAAATACTCGGCTGATTCAGGTTGTGTTTCTTTCAGCGTTTGGATACGGATATAGGGTGGGTTTCCGATGACGGCGTCGAAGCCGGGGTTTTTGGCATTGAAGATGGTGGGGAATTCGGCGGGCCAGTCGAAGGCGTTGATTTTGTATTTTTCCTCGTCGTCGAAGAGGGCCAGTTGCTGGCCGTGGAAGAAGTCGGGGCCGATGAGGGAGTTGCCGCATTTGATGTTGGAGCCGAGATCGGGGAGGGCGCGTTCTTTGGCGAAGAGGGCCAGGTCCTTTTGGCCTTCGAGGACCTTGAGGAGCAGGGAGAGTTTGGTGACTTCGACGGCCTGAGAGTCGATATCGACGCCGAAGAGATTGTTGAGGAGGATGCGTTTGCGCTCGGAGGTTGTCAGCTTGAATGATGCGGGGTTCGTGGGGCGATATGTGGCCGGGGGGTAAGGGGGATTGGAAGAAGGCGTTAGGATATAGGGGTTAGGAGTCAGGGCATTGGGATCGGCCGAGGATCGTTCAACCCCTTCGGGGTTGGGAGGGGTAGAGGGGGCGATCGTACCCCGGATTTGGTCCGGGGGTATTCGGGTTGGACCCTTCGGGTCCTGTGGAATCCGGCTTGCGCCGGGGAGATCATTCACACCCTCAACGGTTGTGCTACTTCTATCGGACCCGACGGAGCGGGTCCCTCCATCCACCTCGCTGCGCTCGGTGGCTGCCACCCCAGATACGGTTTCGACGATGGGGGGAGTCTTTTTATTGAGCCAGGAGGCGGGGTCGTGGTCGGCGTAGAATTTGAGGTGCCAGTCGAGGAGGAACTGGTAGGCGCCGAGAAGGAAGGAGCCGGAGCCGCAGGCGGGGTCGAGGATTTTGAGCTTGGCGACTTCAACGGGGGTCTTGCCCTCGACGAGTTTGCCGACGGTGTTTTCGACGATGTATTTGACGATGTAGGCGGGGGTGTAATAGACGCCGCCGGCCTTTTTGACCTCGGGCTTTTCCTCGACGCGGGCGTGATGGCCGGCGGTGAGGGTGATGGCCTTGCCGAGGAACTGCTCATAGACCTGGCCGAGGATTTCGGCGGGCAGGACGGAGAATTCGTAAGGGCAGGGGTAATAGACGGATTTGATGATGTCCTTGAGGGGTTTATCGTCGATGGCCAGGGAGGGGGTCAGTTCGTCGGGGCCTTCGGGGCGGTCCTTTTCCTTTGTGAAGTGGAACAGGCCGGAGTTGTAACGGTCGTCGGCCTTTTCGAACAATTTTTGCAGACGCGGGTAGATGTCCGGGCCGTTGACGAGTGCGAGCAATTCGCCGTAGCGTTCGAGGCCACGGTCTTCGGCGATCCGCAGGAAGATGAGGCGGTCGATGGTGATCTGGACGGCGAAATTGAGCTGGCGATTGTCGAGGGCGGGATTGCGGAGGGCGATGTTGCGGGCCAGGGTGTCGCGCCAGGATTCGATCTCGGCCAGGAATGCGTCGTCCACCTCGGCGGTGCCGCGTTTGGCCTTTTCGGTGCGGGCGTATTTGTCGAAGGAGCCCTGAAGGACGGCGGTTTTGGAGAAGATGGCGGCGATTTCATCCCAGCGGTCGAGGTATTCGGCGTAGCCGATGAGCTTGACGCGGGCGGTTGAGGCCTTGTCGGAGTGGACGGGGCGGATGCGGCAGTCATAGACGGCCATCTCTTCGAAGTCGGAGAGGATGGACAATGGCAGCTTGGCGGACCAGGCATAGCGGCGGAGCTGGTAGGCGGAGGCGGGATCTTTTTGGATATCGACGGCGGGTTTTTTGGCTTCGAGGAAGAATTTGCGCGTGCCGCCGATGCGGAAGGAGTAGTCGGGGGCCTTGGTGGCGGGGCCGACGCGGATGGCATCCTCGTGGATGACATCCTTGTAGGCGTCGGCGTGGCCGGAGCGGTTGTTGACATCCCAGCCGAGGGCCTCGAAGAAGGGGTCGAGGAATTCGCGGCGGAGCTGGGTTTCGTTGTAGCGGTCGGAGCGATAGTCGTCGCAATTGCGATCGAATCGTTCGACGAGTTGCGCAATGATGTCTGGGGCTGTCATGGGTCGTCCTTTTTGTATCCGTTTTGGGTATTGTAGTCGGCAAATGGGGGCAAGGCAAGAAGGCGTCCACAGGGTCCGGGGTTCAAAGAGCGTTTGCGAAAGGCAACCCCGATGGCGACCCAGATCCGACTTTGATTTGCACCTTGACCCAGGCCGGGGATTGATCGTAGAATTGCCGGGGTCTTGAAGCGAATCTGATGATTCCTTTTTACATGGGGATAGTTCCATGGCACTACAACGATTGATCCTTGTTGGATTTATCCTGTTTTCGTCTTTCGTTGCTTACGGCGAAAGCAAGCCCTCTACCGCTGCGGAAGTTTTGGCCTATTTGAGGGGCCTGGGGAATGGATCGTATCTGTTTGGGCAGGTGGCGACCTGGGTGCACAATGAAAATCCCGACATGGATCAGCCAAGCAACTGGCTCAGGAAGGTGGTCGATCACACGGGGAAGTTACCGCGGTACGGTTGCGTGACTTATGATTTTGACGACAACCCGTTTGCGGACTCTCTGTGGAACCGGGGGGTCAAGAAGATGTGGGATCGGGGATTGCTCGTCGGCGTGTTTTCGTTTTACGCCAATCCTTCGGGCGGACGCTGGAACAGCCCGGTAACCATCGACCTTATTTTCGCACCCGGCGACAACCCGACCAAGCAAAATTTCTACCGGCAGATGGATCGCATGGCCGTCAACCTCAAGTGGCTCAAAGACCAGGGCATTCCCGTGATCTATACGCCGTTCGTCGAAAGCGACGACAAGAACAAGTGGCACGCCAAGGGCGGAAGCGAAAACGCGATCAAGCTGTATCGACTGGTACACGACACTTTCACGAAGGACAAGGGTCTCGATCATCTGATCTGGGCGTATCACACCACTTCCAACGACGGGGCCCTGGCAAAGTACTATCCGGGCGACGCCTATGTCGATATCCTCGGCAAATCCGCATACGGGACAGGCCTGTCGTTTTCGGAATACCGATGGGCCGTGGAGAAGAAAAAACAGGCGGGAAAGGTGATCTGGTGGTCGGAGCTGGGGATCCGCGGCCAAAACGATGCGCCGAGAGACTGCATGGATGTCGTCCGGAAACTCGATACGGCGTATCCCGAACTGGCGGGGTTTGTGTTTTGGAGCGACGAGGGATTTTACAATGTGGTCGGCAACCAAAACGGGGCGGAACTGATGGCCTGCCCGAAGATCATTACGCTGAAATGATGGGATTCCCGGAGTTGCGATTCTCCCGCAAAGCCACAAAAGGGGATTTGGGGTATAGGCGTTAGGATTTAGGCAAAAAGAAAGGGCGAACACACAGGTTCGCCCCCACGATTATGGATTGCGATTATTTTTTTGAGAAGGTAAAGACAACCGCGCCGGGTTTGGAGGGGATGGCGATTTCCAAACCGGAGTCCATAAGATATTGGCCGGATTTTAGGATCGGGGCTGCGGCGTCGAAGTCTTTGACTTCGTATTGAGCGCCGGCGTCGAGGCCTTTGAGTTTGAAAGTTTTCGTCGAGTCGTCGCAGGCGGAACGGCGGAAGAACTGGAGGCAGCCCTTGCCGGAGGCGGGGTCGTAGAATTGCCAGCCGAACCACTGATTCTCGTCGATGCTGTAGGGAGTCAACGGGTAGAAGTCGGCTGCAAACAAAGGCACAATCGAGCGCCACTGCTCGGTGAGGGTCCGCAGACGGGCGGTATCCAAATCGTTGCGGCGAAGGTCATAGCCGAGAACGACGGCCGGAGCATAGCCGCTGCGAATGGCATACGCATCGACGGTGTCGATCGGGATCGTGTTGGACGCGTAATAGGGCAGCCACTGGAACAAGCTGCTGTGAAAGGCCTGCTTGGCGGCCAGGTGGCCGTAATTGTAGTCGGTCGGGTGCAGGGCGACGGCCCGGCGCATCGTCTCCAGGTCGTTGCGTCGGCCGCCGGAGGCGCAACTGTCGATGATCAGGCCGGGGTGTCGGAGGCGAAGCTGATCCCAATAGGCCAGATACCCCTGGATGTGCAGGTTTTCGGTGATGCCCTGGCGATCGGCGGTGTCGTTTGCCCGCCAATAGCCAAGCGGGTCCATGTTGAAGTCCTGACGGTAGAGGTGGATGCCCTGCTCGCGGAGGACGCGATCGACATGGTCAGTGAGCCACTGCTGGGCCTTGGGGTTTCCAAGGTTCAGGAGCGTCGAGCCCAGCAGCCACTCGGGGTGATTGGTGGAGATCCAGGTGCCGCCGGCGACGCGCTCGGGCTCGAACCAGACGAGGGTTTTAATGCCCTTACTCAGGCCGTGATCGCTGATGGCGCGAAGACCGTTTGGAAATCGCGTAAGGTCCGGTTCCCAGGTGCCGGTGATGGGCCACTGGCCGTTGCAGGGATACCAGCCGGCGTCCATCCACCAATAGTCGATCTTGATGTTTTCCTGCTTATATCGATCGATAAAGTACTTTTGGTTTTCCTCATTGGCGTCAACCATTTCGTTGAATTCCAGCGAGGTATTGCCCAGCAGGATCGGCGAGGGGAGCTTGCCGTCGGCGGTGCGGGGCATGTTGCAGGCGTACATCCAACGCCGCCAGAGATTCTGCGAACGATCGATGTCGTCGCCCTTCCAGAAAACCAAGGCCGTAAGCGGGGAACGGATGACTTCGCCGGGTTGGAGGACCATGTTGGTCAGTTCCTGTCCGGCAAGGATTCTCAGGTTCCGGCCGTCATCGCGGGTGAACACGCTGGCCCACTGGCCCGGCCAGCCGACGGCCAGAAACATCCCGCCGCCGGGCATCGTCAGGTTGTAATACGGGAAGGCCAGGTTACTGCCGCGGCCGCCGGCGGGGGCGAATCGCTGCTTGGCGTTGGGTCCGAGGGCGACGGGGATCGGCTGATAGAGGTCGGGGGCACAGGTGTCACCCTTCCATGCGTTGAGGACGAACTCGCCGCCGCCCGACCGCTGGAAATCGGTATCGAGGCCGAGGATGTTTTTGAGGATCGGGGTGTTTTGCTTGCCGGTGTTTTTGAACCAGACGGTCCATTCGACGGCCGGCCAGCGGGCATATTCGACGGCCACGCAGCGGCATTCCAGACCGGTCGCAGCGTCGGTCCAGACGAAAGAATGCTGCGTGCGATTGTCGTCGAGCTTTTTGGTGTCGGCAGTTCTGCTCCAGACGCCGAGCAGTTCGTCGGAGGTCTTGCCGCCATAGACGAACGAGAACGGCAACTTGCTGGTGCGCGGGAACGAGACAACGGTGGATTGCGAGCGCGTGTCGATCAGCGGCAGATCGCCAAGCCAGAGCTCTTTACCATCGGCGAGTGTGACCTTGGCGTCGGCCCAGTCGGACTGGTCGCAGGAGATGCCGTCACCGGCGTCGCCGACCTCGAGCGTGAAGCGGTCGGCCCCGGCCAGATCGACGGTGATCGGCTGGGCGGGCGTGTTATGGCGCATCACGGCGGAAGTGAAGACGGCCTTGTCGCCGACGCGGACAGAGAAGACGACGCTGCCGCAACCGCGGGCAGTATCGGGGTTGTTATCGACCCCGATGACGGCCGAGAAGGATTTGGCCGGTGAGGGCAACACGACGACGACGCGGCTGGGCGCGTGACAATAGAGGCCGCGTTTGTACTCGATCTGGCCCAGCGTCAACGGCCGCGGGCCGCGCGAGTTGGGAATGACGGGGTCGTAGTTGGCCAAGACCTCCAGTCGCGGCACGGGCTGCTGGGTGACTTCTGCGGGCTTGGCCGCGGCGGGATCGACCTTGCATTCGAGCAGATGGTCCTTGACCCACTGCCGGGCGGTTTGCATTTCGGCTTCGGTAATCTCTATCCCGGCGGCCCACAGGGCTACGGGTAACAAAAGGAATTGAAGTGCGACGACGATTTTGACCAAACTTGATCGATGAACCATTTTTTCTCCTTGTCAAACCTTTACCAAAGCTGCTTACGGCAAAATTCTCTCCACCGACAAAAGACCCCGATGGGGCCGTAAGAATTTAGCCGGGGGCGTCAGCCTCCGGTACCCGAATCCTCTCGAAATCCAAGCCCTGAAGGGGCGACAGAATTAATCGCCCTCGATGTATCGTGGGTTATATGCGATTCCATGCTTGACCAGAAATTGCTCCAATTCTTCGCGATAACTCAACTTCTTATGATGCTCCAATTGATTTCGAATGTAATCAACAACCACCGTCAATCCGGAATGAGAGACCGAAAAGGCCATGTAACCATCCTGCCATGCAAAGGTTCGAAGGTCCGGATAGGTTTGGTGTATCCATCGAGAGGAATTTGTCTTCAGTGTTCGAACCATATCGGCCAGAGCGGTTTTGGGATCCAGAGTTAACGCAAGATGGATATGATCCGCAGGTCCGCCGGCCAGATGAAGGGTTCCGTCGATATTTCGAACAATCCCTCCAAGGTATTCACACAAACGGGACATTTCCGATTGGTTCAGCAAGGCCTTTCGACCTTTGATCGAGAAGATAATATGGTAATGGAGACTGGTATAGGACATCGTTACTCATTTCTTTCGCCCCTTCGGGGCTTAAAATTCGTGTCGCATTTGGATTCCGGGGGCTCACGCCCCCGGCTAAATTCTCATTGCCCCTTCGGGGCTTATTCATATCGATCGATGGTTTCTTGTTTTCGTCTCTTTGAGCTATATCCGAACATATGGAGCAAGATTTCAAAGCATACGATCAGCAACAACGCAACACATCCACCAAATATACCAGATAAAACTGTTGATAGGCAAAAAACTGAAATAACGCCATGATTTGAAACAAACCCCGTCTTCGTAAAACAATTATCGACTATATCGGAGATGAAACAGCAATATGCCTTCGCGATTCCCGTTGATGTAGCAGAATTCTTGGATTGAGTTATAATCGTAATAACAACACTCAGAATAAATAATCCGCATCCAATTACTATTCCGACCACGCAGGACCATGCTATCCGGCGAAAGAAATTGCTATTTGCAGTTTTCATTTCAAGCCCCAAAAGTGAAATCCCCTACGGCAGCTCGCGGATACGGATACAGCGGAATTCGATGGGGGAGCCCTCGGATTCCAGGCACAGGTGGCCGGAGTGGGGCTGGCAATCGGAACCGCCGGAGACCTCTTCGCCGTTGACCCAGAGGCGGACCTGGCCGTTGATCGCGCGGACATAATAATGATTCCACTGGCCCACGCCCTTGCTGAGGTTCTTTCGCGGGAAACTTCGCGAGCCATCCGGCGAGAGGGGCGGGAAGGGTTTCATCTTCGAGGTACCGACGGCGAAGACATCGCCGTTGGTGGTAAACCAGTCCGGCTTTTTGCCGTTCTGTTTCTCGTATTGCTCGGCATAACCGTGGTCGAGGACCTGGACCTCGATGCCGCCGGCGGGGAGCTTGTCGGGGGCGAGATTTTCCAGGGCCGATGGCGGACACCAGAGAAAGAAGCCCGAGTTGCCGGCGGATTTCAGATGCCGCCACTGCGCCACGAACTCGAAGTTGGTGTACTGCTTAACGGTCTTCATCACGCCGACGGGCCGGCCGGTACAGCAGATTAGCCCATCCTTGAACGACCAGGTCTCGGGGTCGCCGTTGACATGGGCGAAATCCTGCTCGGTCAGCTCTTTCCAGTCCGGGCCGGAGC
Organism: uncultured Pirellulales bacterium; assembly: GCA_964643355.1. Classification (GTDB taxonomy): domain Bacteria; phylum Planctomycetota; class Phycisphaerae; order Sedimentisphaerales; family Anaerohalosphaeraceae; genus FEN-1350. The sequence goes on along the minus strand of CAZXPW010000012.1, from coordinate 1,126 downwards.
CGTCAATGAAGGCGCGGGGCAGGGTGATGACATCCTGTGCCCAGGCAACGGCCAGAACCAGCAATGAAACGATGGCGATGAACATTTTTTTTCGCATGGCAACCTCCATCAATCTTGAAAAGTCGGTTAATCCCGTAATAAAACAACGCCACAATATCCGACATTGTCGAGCCGGTCAAGAACGGATTGGCCCCCGCTTTGGGACGGGACACCGGCCGGATGGTTGCGCCGACCCTGATCCTCCGCGGATTCGTCCAGATTTGCGTTTTTCTTCGAACTTGCAGGCGGGTTTATGATAAAATAACATTGTATGGCTTCCTTTGCATGCTGATGGGGCAATATGGAATCAAAACGGGTACATTTCGCTTTTACGCTGGTGGAGTTGATTGTCGTTCTGGCCGTGATCGCACTGCTGATGAGTCTCATTCTGCCGGCCCTGAATCGGTCCAAGGAAACCGCTCGGGCGATTCAATGTAAGTCGCTTCTGAAACAGTATTCGCTGGCGTTATACACCTATTTTGTGGAGACAAACAAACTGTTGCCGATCTCGGTTCAGGACTGGGACAGGGGGATCGTCATGCATCCATGGCATTCTCTGGACGAATTCCGCAATTTGCTCGATTTGCCCGCGACCGGCTCCGAATATCGCCAGCGTTATATCGGGGAGCTTGAGGAATATAAGCCCGCGTTTGAGCGGCGATATATCTGTCCCTCGGCCCGTTACGCCCTCAGCCACGACCAGGACGGTCTGTATCCGATGAATCGCAGTTACGGTCTCAACTCCGAGGCGTATGATTACGAGTTCTATGTACGCCCTCGCCTGGAATCCCAGAGCGGCAGAATCGTATGCATGGCCGACGCGATGGACTGGTGGTTTAATTATTGGCAATGCGATAAATATCTTGACTATGGCGAGAATTGGGTCGGCTATGACACTTACGGAACGGCGGCGTTTCGTCATCGGGACAAGGCCAATGTGTCGTATTGGGACGGTCATGTCGAGCAAATGACGGCCGTCGAATTGAAAACTTATATGAAAGAATGGCTGGACATCGTCCATTCGAAAAACAAATAAGGAGCTCTAACAAAACCTTATGATTCGTCGCCAGCAAATTAACAGGCAACC
>CAZXPW010000011.1:0-98788 GCA_964643355.1 uncultured Pirellulales bacterium | reverse complement strand
ACATCAGCTCGGTAATCCGCACGCTCTCCTGGACCGGACCGACCGCAAAGACCGCTTCATTCAACGCCGACCACTCGTTTGGCGGATTCAAGACCCGTGCCCGGACATAAACACTTTTGTTCAGCACAACAGGTACGGTATATCTCGGTGCATTCGGGTTCCACGCTCCTCCTGGCAATCGAGGATCCGATCCATCGATTGTATACCGAATGTCAGTTGTTTGAACAGATGGGATTCCTGCGACGAGTTTTGGCAGAATCAATAAATCTCCACTGCTTTTCGAAGTGTTAATTCCATGAACGGCCAGAATATTGGTTCCTTCTGTCAAGATGGATGAAAAACTTGAAATGTCAAACTCTTCAAAGAAGGTAGCCGTGTGATTGTCCGCGGAGGCACCGGGGGGAACTGAACTGGTTATATTGGAGCTTTGACAGACTTTTAATCCGTTCAGATAGGCGATAAATCCATCATCATATTTGATCTGCAGCTTCAGGTTGATGATGTCAGAAGGGTTGACAACGGTAAACGGAACCCGACAATAAACCGAGGTTTGCAGATTATAGAGTTTTTCTTTCAGATCGGTACGAATCAGATCGCGGTAATCGGTTCGCGTATCGTATCCGACTCCGGTTCCGGTGGACCCATCCGTCCATTCATTTCCCCCGAAATAGGATTTGGCCGTCCATTTCGTCCCCAGCGTATTATCCGATGGGACAAACGCATAAACTGGGGCACCCTCAGGAACCAGTTCGATGCTCGTTGTTGAGGGATTGGGATTGATTATTGTCAGGGGGGTACCCGAGGCAATTGTACCTCCATGCTGATACTGACCTTTGATATTGAACACCGGCGCCTGGATCTGAGGATATAAACCGGCGGCCGTAAAGTATCTGATCATGGTGTCGGTTCGAGTCGACAGCACTTTCGTGATACAAGCATCCCTGGCTTCGGCCCAGGATTTCCGAGAGGTATTTCTTGCGTCGGGCAGGGGCGTTCGGGCCGCCCAACCGTATCCCCACCAACGAGCCGATTCGGCGATATAGGCGCGTTCGATCTGATTGCAGCGTTGCATCAATCGATCGATATTCCGGGCGGGTGTCATCGCGCCGTTATTGAAATAATGCCGATGAATACGGTCGGCCAAAAACATCCTGTAATCCGGATTTCCCTCGGCAAACAGAGCACCGAACAAGCCGCCGGGTCCGTCACCATTGGCGCGGCGCGTACTCGGATTCATGACGGTCTTGTTATCGGCGCCAAAGACCTCACAATCATCCGGAGAATAAAGATACCCGTCGGCGTCATTGAGATAAAATTTAAATCCCGTTCCCGGTTCCCTGGGCCCGACACATCGATATTCATCTTCCGGCATGCCGAACATATACATCAGCATATAGTCCACATAGCCCTGAACATCCAGAAACGGCTTGACGGCCTCGAAACTATTTCGCAAGGTCTTGACCTTTTCCCATGTCGAACCGTCTCCATCATAGGGCACGCCGAGGGACCAACCCCCGACATTGAGATTCCCGTTGATCGATTCATAATCGTCCCTGTCCCCGCCGAGATAATGGGCGTGCATATCGGCGTTCCATCGTTCCCGAAGATGATAGATTCCCCAGTAGTTTCCGTTCCAGTACAAGTGGACGAATTGCCCGTGCGGATTGAGATTGCCCATATCCAGCAGCGTGTCGTCGGTAAAGGTATTGGACATCATAAAGCCGCGCAGGGACATGTCGTGGGAACCGGACCGCAATTCGAGTTGATCGAAAACATCGACGGCGGGTATGCCCCGCTCATGATCCGAAAACAACGGATATCGCAAGTGGGGCGATCCGAATTCGCTCTTGAAATACAGACGGAAGTTCTTTTTATCGAAGTAGGTATATGCGCCGCCGAAATAGCGCACCCCAACATCCTCCTGGAATCCTTTCACGCCATCCGGCCGGATCAGCTCGACCGAAGACTTGACCGGATTTGAATCATTCACAATTTGGTCCGATACCAACGATATTGTCCAAAGATCCCGAAGACCGGCTTTGATATTCGGCGCATATCGTGGATCCTGTGTGATTGAACTGTTCATTTTCGCGGATGCAATTACATCATCCAGAAAGATATAGGTCTGCGTATCCGTATCGGAGGGCTCGTACCCTTCTTTGAAAGCCTTGGCCCGAAGCACGGTCGTCCTGGCCACACGGATGGTTGCGAGGGGCGACGATTGACCATCGGATGCCGAGATTTGCGTTCCGTTCGTCAGGGTTGGTTCACTACCATTGGTCGTAAATACGATGGTTGAATTAGGGGTATCGGTTGTGATGTGAACATCGAAAGGTGCATCGTACAATCCGCGATCCATGTCGAAATGAGTATCGGCCACGAATCCGGCAACACTCGGTCCATTCAGTGCACCCGGGGTGGGATGGATAAAATAACCGGTTCCGGATAGACCGACCCTATATGCGACCATTTCCGGCAGGATCAAAAAGTTCGTATCATTCGCTTCCCGGTTGAGACCGTGAATGGCCAGCAGGTTTCGCCCCTTGCGCAAGAGGGACAAGGGGACCGAAAATTCCTCATAATCCAGTCCCGAATGAACCGAATCGGCCTGTGCATGATACCCAGGGGATCCCGCAGAAGTATTCGAGGATGCAAATCGAGTTCCATTCAGATAGGCGATAAATCCGTCATCGTACTTTATTCGCAGGACAACTTTATCGTAATTCTCCGAATCATCCGAATCAAAGCTGACCCGGATATAACAGGACGAATTGAGTCCTTTCATATCCGTTTCAATGTTTGAACCGATGCTGTCCCGGTAGGTTTTCGCGCCGAATACCTGAACCTCGCCCAGCGAGAGATATTCCTGTTGTCCCCCACTATTGATTACCCCTTTGCTGACATGGATCCGCCGTCCGATCAATCCTCCATCCGGAAGGGTTCTCAGATCCACCGTAATGAATTCCCCCGGATTCAACGGAGTACTTCCCTCGTCCGTTTCATTCAGGACCGGGGACATAAAAACCAGTTTGCCACCGTCATCAAAAATCTCGACGACAATATTATACAGACGATTCTGGCAGCAATCATCGCGATTGTGGAGAACGATACGATTGATAAAAAAGGAGTCCTGCAAATCCAATTTCCACCACGGGGCAAGATCACCCGTTGCCGTATGCGTAAAATTGGAAAGAATACCATCCGTGCCGAATGATGCGGGATATCCATCCCACTCCGAGGATTGCGTCGCCGGTTTGCCAAGGGCAATATTCGGGTATGTCGTCTCAGTCCGGGTCACAAATACCTGGACTTCGGCCAGGGTCAGGTATTCCCGCGCCCCTCCGCTGCTGATCGGTGTCTTGCTGACACGGACTCGTTGTCCCGTGACCCCTCCCGTCGGAAGGCCGCTCAAATCGACGGTCAGGAATTCACCCGGATCAACCGGAGTGCCGCCTTCGGGTGTTTCATTCAGGATCGGAGACAGATACTCCAGTTTTCCATCCCTGTCGAAAATCTCGACAATGATATTGTATAAGCGTTCGGGGCAGCAATTGTTTCGATTGTGCAAGACAATGCGGTTAATGAAATAAGATCCCTGGAGATCCAGTTCCCACCAGGGTGCAAAATCCCCGGTGGCAGTATGGGAGAAATTGCCCAGATTGTCGTCGGTTGCATATGAGGCCGGAAATCCACCCCATTCCGACGACTGGATCGCGGGTTTTCCCAGTGCCACATTCTCGTTGAAGGTGCTGATCGGGCCAATCACCATTCCATAACCGACACCCAAAGAACCATTTTGCCAGTCAGGGTCGCCGAACGGTTCGCTGGCACCGGTCCAAGACGAGCCGATCCTTATATCGTCGGCTGCAGAGGGAACAAGAACCTTGCACGGGGAACCACGAGACACCAAGGGATAGGATTGGGACTTCTGAGTGATTCCGAAACTGACATCCGTGCGTTGCTCGTACCGATCCAAATCATAGGAATCGATGACAGTTCTCCCATCGTCTTTGACCAATGCGAGATACTCATCTCCGCCACTCAAATTGAAGTTCGTATGCAGATTACCTCCGGGGATTCTTCGATCCTTCCCGGATGCGAACACGGTCTGAAACTCGCCCGCCTGAAGCCGAATGAACGGCAGTTTCCATTTTTTCAGATTGTCTTTTTCATCGGTCAGATACCACCCGTCAAGTACGATTTCCGCACGCGTGGGATTATAGATCTCAATCCAGTCGGAACTGTCCCCATCTTCGTCCAGAAGCGAATCGTGATTCGATACCAGAACCTCGCTGATCACGGCATGGTTTTCTCGGATGAGCCAATGATTCGCAAGCACCTGAAGGTCGTTCAAATTGATTCCCTCGGTGCCGTCGATATCGCCCGGGCCATCCAGTTCCATCCAGTACCGGGCCAGAATTGCATAATCCTCCATGTTGACGGTACAATCTTTGTTCAAGTCACCCTCCGGACAAGCCCCTCTGATCCCGGAACCCGACAGGATTACCGCCACAACCCCACTGATACAAATTCTTGACATCCATCCGGCATTCATGAATTGAATCTTCCTGCCTTGGCTAAATGGGGCCCGTGCTCTTTGGCACAGGCCCCATTGTTTGAACACAAATCATGCGGACTCCGACCGCTGACAATTGAGTCAGTCCTATTCATCCTATGGACAACTGGAAGCTGGAATCAATCCACAATCCATCCAACTGGAAGATGCTTTGATCAAATCATCAATATTGACGCGGCAGTCCCCATTCAAATCGCCCGGAAGGGCCGCCAGACACCCGTACCCCTTTTCAAGCATTTCCAGTTCAAGGGGTCCCAATGCCTCATCCCAGATACTGAAGTCATCAATCATTCCTTCCAGGGGAACTTGAGTATCAGCCCATGCAACGGCGCCGATACCCAACTTCACTGAGTTCTCGGTAACATCAATCAGAGATGCAGTCTTGGTCGCGATGGCCACACGGTCCCGGTAGTAGGTCAGGGTGTCGGATCCACTATCATAGGTCAATGTCAACATCTGCCATTGTCCAGCGTTGAATGGGATCTCCCAGAAACCATCTTCACCAAAGTTGAATTCGATCGTCCCATTCCAGGTATTGAAATACCTGTCATTGAGACCGCTGCCATCGATAAATAGATTATCGCCGAATCCCCCGATCATGCTGATGCGGTTTGTGGATGAAATCTTCACCCAGAGATTGATCGTCCAGGACGATGCTCCCAGAAAGATGTTGTTGACGGGTTTGGTTGCCAGATCCACATTCAGGGCCGTAATGGTTGCACTGGCCTTGCCGGGGAAGAAGATCGCATTATCCCCTGATTGGCTGGTTCTTCCGCCCTCAGCAATCCATTCGTTATCGGTAAATCCGTCTCCAAGGGTGCCGTTAATACCATTGCCGGAACTGTCGGATGCCATCTTACCGGCCGTTTCATCAAATTTCCACCGGACCACGGGCTTGGCGATCTTCAGGTCCGCGGGATTGGTTTGGGTCTTGTTGATGTTCATGACATCGCAGAGATACTGACCTTCATCGGCAATCGTGACATCCATTAATTCCAATGTATCCGTTGTCGATAGAACCGTCGCGCTGCCGACTTTTCGCCAGGCATAGGTCAATTCGCCATCGAGGGGATCGTAAGCCGAAACCGTAAATTTGGCATAGCCGCCGGCAATTGTCACAACCCCCGTCGGTTGAGATTCAATAACCGGCAGGGTAAGCTGGGTCGTAAAGCTCCATGTGACACCCGGAATTGTGTTGGGGTCGTCCTGCAGTCTCTGGTCCACAGCCCAAAAATATTTTGTATCCCTGGTCAAATCTGGGTCGAAACTTTCGCTTCCCACCGAAATCAGGCCGCCCTGCGCGGCACTGGCCGCGCGTTCATCTACCGCCGCTTTATCCGAGCTGAAATACAACCGGTATCCGGTTGTACCTGGGACTATCCCATTGGGATCTTCGCCCGGCTTCCAACTGAGAACCTGCATTGGATCCACTTCCACGGCGCCGTTGGCGGGGACAGGAGACCATGCCCCCATGTAATCGCCGCCGAAAACTTGTACCTCCGCCAATGAAACCGTAAAGTTTGCCGGACTGGTATCGGTAATCGGTTGGCCATTTGCTTCACCGTTTTCCAAGCCGATCTTCACCACGCGGCCATACATGGCCACGGGCATATCAAAGGTATGGACGGAACCCGTCGCGACTCCATCCTCGGGGGCGAACTTGTGCATGAACAGCACTTCCCCTTTGTCATTGGATACTGTCAGCACCTGGTTGATGAGACGGTTTCCACAGCAACTCGTACGATTGTACACCACGATCTTGCTGATGTAGAACTCTTTGACCAGGGTCAGTTTCCACCAGTTGTCCGGAGTCGTTTCCGTTGTGTGCGAGAAATTTGTCAAATCTCCATCGATGGCAAAGCTCGCCAGGTAGTTAGTTGCGGAGTAATTCGTACTTTGTTCCGCAACGGCTCCGTATTGAGTCAGATTGGAATCGTTGGGAAGGTAGGCCACATTTCTCGTTTTAAGAGCTCTTAGCTCCATAATATTGAACCACTCGTCATTGGTTCGTTCCAGCCGAAGATATCGAACCCCCGTTAAACCGCTCCCCGCATTATCAAACTGAATGACGGGCCTTCTGTTACCATCCGTGACATCGTTGATGGGAGCGCTTTGGAATACGACATTGCGGTCGTTGTCGAGAGCAAGAACATACACTCCGTTGATTCGTGTCCAGCAACAATCCGTTCGATTCCAGATCTCAATCCGTGTAAAATCCCGGGGCTGTCCCAGATCGACCTCCGCCCAGTTCGATTTGGAAGCGCTGGAACTGTGCCAACCGAGGCCGGCATTGTTATCGACCAGCCGCTGACGAATCCAGCCGTATCCATCGCCGCTCGTCGAAACCGCTTTCCCCAGAGCATAGTTTTCCAAAACCAGCTCATAAGCACAGGCCTGATCGGCAAGAAAAACACAGAACAGAATCAGGCATGTTGGAATCAATAATTTTTTCATCTTATTATCCTTTCCTGAAATCGCTTTCAGTAATCGAAATGGTAACGGAATCAATTACACGACGATGTGGGAATTCGATTGCAATCCATCCAAACGGCTGCCAGAAGGGCGAAGTCCTCGAGAGTCGCACGGCAATCTCCGTTCAGGTCAAACTCGGGCCGAGTCAAGCATACCGGTTTGCCGGTCGTCTCGGCATTCAAAAGGGCGACTTCTATGGTGTTTAATGCGTAATTGAAGATCCGGACATCGTCAATGGCCCCGTCCAAAAACCGGCTATATCCACCGCTGTTCCAGGCGCCGAAGGTGCCCGGAAACAGACGGGAGGCAACCGGAGTGGTCTGCATCGCCTGATGGATCAGGAGACCATCCACATAGGCACGGACAAGGCCGGCCTGATTCGTCAACACCAGATGGTACCATCGATCCGCATCCGGAATCACATTGGCCGCCGTGCGTCCGTCGCCTCCGGCCCCATTGACGCCCCAACTGAACGATTTGTCGCTGCGCAAATGCCAGTGCAGGGAATTGGTCGTCCATCCATCTTGATGCAGGACCGATTGAAAATCGTTGGGAAGTCCTCGGTGCCTCACCCAAGCCGAGATGGAATAGACATTCAGCAGTTCCTCGGCGCCGCCAATGTAGATAGCGTCATCGGCGTCTAAATCAACGGCATAGCCCCCGGAAACGCCCCCAACCGAAAGATCCGGATCGCCCACAGCCGTGCCATCCCGACCACCCACGATGTCCTTCACATCGCCATCAAAGGGCCAGTGATGCAACATCCGTTTGATGGTCAGCGAAGCGGAACGGGAATCCTTCGACTTGTTGTTGGCCTGAATCGTGACCCGACAGAAGTAATTCCCTTCATCGGCAATCTGCGCTCCGGGAATGGTCAAGGTCTCAGAATCGGTTCCGACGGCTGTGTTGGAAGCGCCGACTTTATACCATTGATAACTCAAACCGGCCGCGTCGCCGGTAAACGGATTCTTCGCGGAAACCGTAAACACGGCATTTTCCCCGGCGTTGACCGCGACATCCTGCGGCGTACTTGCCTCGATCCCAGGATCAGAACTGACCGTCATGAAGGTCCAGACCGGACCGGAAATGACATTAACATCGGAGATTTTCTCGTCCACCCTCCAGAAATAAACCCCGTCTCGTTTCAGATCCAAGGGCCCAAAAGAGATCCGCGATCCACCGGCTACGACCTCTTCCAGAAGAATCAGATTGGGATCGCTCACCGAGCCGTCGCTCAAATAGAGGATATGTCCGACAATCTTAGGATTGGGGATGTATTCCGCGGCATTCTCGGGATTGACAATCATACTGGCATCCCATTCCAGGATGGCATTCAGCGGTATCTCGGTTTCTCCATAAAAGGGCGACGGACGACCTGCTGTGGAAGACGCCTCCGTGTCCGCAAAGACCTGGACTTCATTCAGAGCCAATATATATCCTTCATCCGAGGTGGTGCTGAACGGGATCCGGCGAACACGAACGAATTGGCCTCTGATGGCCCCATCCAGCGTCAGGGTCAAGCTCCCCGGTCCACCTTCTATACCACCCGGGTTAAGCAGTTGGGACGCATAGATGATGTGCCCGTTTTCATCGAGGACTTCAACGATAATGTCACGAAGACGGGTAGCACAACAATCCACGCGATTCCAGAGCACCACGCTCTTGATCAGTTCGAATTTCCCCAGATCCACTTTCCACCAGGGGTTATAATCTCCGGCGCCGCAATGGTAGATAGGCCAGCCCGACGCGGTAGTCCCATCCACCGCCATGCTGGCACTGGATCCGCCCCACACGCTGCTTGCCGTAGCGGGTTTCCCCTGGGAGACATTGACCGTCGCCGCCTGCCCGGACGACAGGAAGCAAAAAACGCACAGAAAAAACAAATTGAATCGTATCATGGTCTTGTCCTTTCGATTTTTCAATCTGTAGACTTGGCTTACCTCGGTTTCTCATCCCCTTGAGTGTCCTGGTTGTTTCCCCACTCTCCTTTCTGATGGTCCTTCGGTCCCGTCGGACCGGATCGGCATGCGGTGAATGGCAAGATGGATTTCGATAGCCCGATTGCGATGTGACCCTCTTCCATTCTCTGACATCCACTCCTCTTCTGTTGTTAAAAAATCGTTTTTCCTTATCCGAAAACCGATTTTCTTGATCGAACCAATCGATCACCCTTTTCTGCAGACCGGCTGCGGCCGGATTGCGTTTTTTCCTGATGCAATCTTCAGGCCGGATAAATCTTACAAAAGCCGTGCGTACGGATACGCTCGAACCATGTAAGCCAGATCTTCGCCCTTTTCACCGGCATACAATTGCTGATAAAAGGTTTGGTTTTCGGACATGTCGATCGTGCTTTGTTCGATCCATTTGTGTTTTTCCGCGTGCCCATCCCCGAATCCCAGCGTGCTCCGCTCGTTGTGCCAGATGGCGAACGGATCCACCCACTCATGCGTCTTGGGATTGATGACCCATGCACCCCAGTTATCACCCCGGCCATCGGCCTCCTCCACGAACACATACTTGTCGCCCGGGCTTTTCAAGGTCGCCATCGTCACATGCGGAACGATCTGCCACGCGCCGGTTTCCGCGACGCCGTTCATCCCCCCCACAATCGAATAGGACCGGTATGCCCCGATCTTCAGTCCAAGAGAATCGGGATCTTTACTGGGAGATAGGTACCGTTTGTCGCCCGGGCAATGATAGCCCTTGATCGATTCGACATAGGGAAACAACTTGCCGATCTGGATCACCCGTTCCTTCTCCAACTTTTCCGATGCCGTTCCCGAATTGGCAAGCTGTACCCAGTTATAGAACAGATCCTTGGTCCCCGGCGGAAGACGGGGAGTATCCCCCCCGACGATCCTGCCGTTATTGTCCTCGGCGTACAGGGTCCACCCTTTCGACAATCCGCTCAGATTTGTTAAACAAATCGCCCCTGAGGCCTGCTGCTTGGCAATTTCCAGGGCCGGGATCAACACCGCCAGCAGAATGGCAATGATAGCGATGACCACCAGCAATTCGATCAGCGTAAACGCCTTCTGGCGCATGCTCGCATCTCCTCTTCCCGGATTTCGTGTTCCATTCGGGATTGGCGTAATCGACGGCATAAGATTGCCCGGCCCTCTTGTTCTTCCCATCCACAATGAGAAATTCTTCGCGGGACCAACAAGGACTGTCCCCTGTGAATACTCGTGACCAAGTATTATTCTACAGTGGTATGGAAAATGTATCAACGCCATTGCGTGCAAAAATATCACCATTTCGTGCAATCTCGCGATTGGCGGATTTCCTCCGATTTCCCCAACAATGACGCAGGACAGGGTCTTATTTGGGGGAGCTGTATATCTTGCGAAATTGCTGAGGAGTTACCTTCTTTACGCTGTGGAAATAGCGGGCGAAGTGGTTCGGGTTGTCGAATCCGAATTTCGCCGCGATTTGAGTGATGCGATCATCCGTCGTCACCAGGGCCTTGGCAATCAGGTCAATTCGGCTTTTCCGAATCTCGGCATGGATGGAACGGCCCACGACCTGCCGAAAGCGATTGTATAAACTGCGGCGGGATATCGTTACGACCCTGAGAACATCATCCACTTGGAGGGGGCGACTCGAATGTTCCCGAATGAAACGAAGGGCCCGCGCCACTTCAGGATCCTGCGTTGCCTGAATACTCGTCGATTGGCGGCTGACGACATGCGTGGCCCGTAGATCAATCGTCGTCTGTTTTAAAGGATGCCCTTTGATTTGCTGATGCAGAAGCTCCGCCATTTGGTATCCGACTTGCTCATGATTGAGCGCGATACTGGACAATGGGGGATTGCAGAGATCGCATATCATTTCATCGTTGTCCGCTCCCAGGACGGCCACTTCGTCCGGCACCGTGAGATCCAACATTCGGCACGCCTCTACGACAATCGACGCAAAATCGTCATTGAAAGCCCATAAAGCTAAAGGTTTGGGAATGGATTGCAGCCAAGACAGGATTTCGTCCAATTCCTGTTCCCAAAACCGTTTGCCGGGGCTTTTGGCCTGACAATGTACATGAACGAGATGCCCGGCTTCATCCAGACGGCGGCGGAAAGATTCCAGTCGCATCCGGGACCAAACGCTTCGTTGATACCCGCAAAAACCAAAGTGCCGGAAACCCAGATCCAGGAAATACTCGGCCGCCAAAGTGCCGGCTTGTTCGGCCTGGCAAGTCAAGCTTGGATAATCGTGGATCAGTTCGCAACCGGGAATCAATACCGCGGGAAATCCTTTTGGAATCAATTTACGGGCAGTCATCGAATCTGGAATATCCGCCAGAATCCCATGAATTTTCCCGCTGCGAAGCAATCGATGCAATTCCCATTTCCCTTGAGCGCTATACGCCGAACTACCCGATTTGGAATGAATCATTCGATAGTACGAGATTTCCGGGAAAAAGACCCAGGGCCCATAGACTTGAATATATTTTGTTATCCCGCTGATCATGGACCTTCCGAAAGCTCTTCCCGAATCGACAAGCAAAATGACATTGGGGATCTTCTGCATCGGTACACTCATCCTCGTTTTTTCAATGGACAAGACTCGTGAATCATGGACTTCTCTTCAACCATACCATGTTCAAAACCCCTCCAGCCGGGGATTTCGGAACCAAAGCGGATTCAGTGAAAGCGGCAAACGGTTCGACAATCAACATTATATCGTAGATTCAAGTATCCTCGAAAGAATTCGTACAGAACCGATTTCCTGTCAACCCGGATCGCACAAACATGGTTCGTATGAGTATTGTTGGTTTCTTGATCTGAGTCAATGGTTCGTTTGAGTTTTTTGGGTTAGCCAGGGAACAAGCATATCAAGGTACTGGAAGTCCGGAAGATCGCGGTTCCGCATACCGTATTTCAAGGAGAAAAGTCATCAAAAAGTGAGCGTATAGCGATAGGTTGTAATGACCAGGATATTTGGTAGAATTGTTCGGCAAGCCGTCCAGGCCTACCTGATTCAGGAGTTACAGTCTTTCGGAGGCAAAGAGGCTGTCGAAAAACTTACTTCCCTGACTAACGACAAAGATTTGGCCCAGCCGGTTGCGATGGCTCTGGAGGCCATTCGAAGGACCGGTTAAATCCTTCGTAATCGAGCGGGCAATCCTCCGCCCTCGTGCAATTCTTCTGTTGATGTGCGAAAGAGAATTCATATTTTGTTGTTGATTCCAAGATGGGACCCGGTATTCTTTTTACGGTAACGGACGGCTCAACGGGATTAGCGGCATTGTTTGTTTCGGCACTTTCCGTGTTTGGTTGTGGATTGTGTATATGATTGAAAATCCGAGTAAACAGCAACAGAATCGGATTCTCAGAACTTTCCTTCGATGGGTCGATGATGACGCCGTTCTCGACATTCAGGACCCCGGACAAATTGAAAAGATCGATTGGCTGCGAATCCTCCCCTTTTTGTTCCTGCATGTCGCCTGCCTGGGAGTCATCTGGGTTGGATGGAGTCCGGTTGCGGTAATGACGGCGGTTGGCCTCTATGTAATCCGTATGCTGGCCATTACCGGCGGATATCATCGATATTTTTCGCACAGAACTTACAAAACCTCGCGTGTTTGGCAATTCATTCTGGCCATTCTCGGGAATTCCGCCGTCCAGCGGGGCCCCTTGTGGTGGGCCGGCCACCATCGGCATCATCATCGGTTTGCAGACCAACCCGAAGATATTCATTCCCCGGTCCAGAAAGGATTCTGGTGGAGTCATGTTCTGTGGCTTTTGACTCCGAAATATTTTGCAACGCGCAAAGAACTGGTCAAAAATCTTGTCGTGTTTCCGGAATTGGTCTTTCTGAACCGTTTCAGCGCGATGGTTCCTTTGTTGTTGCTACTGGCCTTGATCGGCGTCGGTGAATGGTTGAGGGTGAATGTGCCCTCGGCCAAGACCAGCGGCCTTCAGATGGCCGTTTGGGGATTTTTCATTTCCACAGTTGCCCTTTACCATGCCACATCGACCATCAACTCTCTGGATCACTTGTGGGGTCGGCGGCGTTACCCCACGCCGGACCAAAGCCGAAACAACTGGCTTTTGGCCATCATCACTTTCGGCGAGGGCTGGCACAACAACCACCACCATTATCCCATCGCCGTCCGGAACGGGTTTTACTGGTGGGAATTCGATTTGACCTACTATGTTCTCAAAATTCTGCAATGGCTTGGTATCGTCTGGGATCTCAATGAACTTACGGATGAATGGCGCAAACAAGACCGTTCCTCCGTCTCCGTCGCTGGGCGGCGGGGCGTACAATCCTTGCCTGGGTAATCATCCATGCGGATTGCCATTATCGGCAGCGGAATCTCGGGGCTGACGGCGGCATACCTGCTGTGTCGCGATCATCACCTTGCCGTCTTTGAGCAAAATGACTATATCGGCGGTCATTCCAATACCCGGGATATCGAGGTTGAGGGAGTTACCTATCCGGTTGACACGGGATTTATCGTTTTCAATACCAAGACCTATCCGAATCTGATTCGTTTATTGAACCAACTGGGAGTCGTCTGGCAAAACAGCAATATGAGCTTCAGCGTTCATTGCGATTCCACCGGCCTGGAATACAGCCCGCGATCTTTGGATGCTCTCTGGGCCCAGCGAAGCAATCTGTTCCGTCTGCGTTTCTGGCGAATGTTATTCGAGATTTACCGGTTCAAACGCGATTATTTTCGGATCCTTAACGATCCCGGCGACTGGACCCTGACCGAATGGCTGGAGCAAAACGGATACAGCCGGTTTTTCCGCGATTTCTTTATTATTCCGATGGGTTCTGCCATCTGGTCGGCGGCGCCCGAGCGGTTTGGGAACATCCCGGCCCGTTTTTTTGTTCGGTTTTTCCATCATCACGGATTCCTCAATATCCACGATCAGCCCCAATGGCTGACCATTCGCGGCGGCTCGCGTCAGTATGTCCGAGCCATGACCGAGGGTTTCCGGGATCAGATTCATCTTCGTACCCCGGTCGTTGCAATCCGTCGGACTTCGGACAGTGTCTCGGTGCGAACCGCTCAGGGTCAAACCGCCGAGTATGATCATGTAATATTGGCCACCCACAGCGATCAGGCCCTGGCCTTGTTGGCGGATCCAACCGAAGCCGAGTCTGCCATTCTCAGCTCAATTCCATATCAACCCAATACCGCCATTCTGCATACGGATTCGTCCCTGCTCCCCCAGAGGCGGAAGGTTTGGGCCAGTTGGAATTATCGCATCCCTTCAGGTCCGCAAGACCAGGTTGTTCTCACCTATTATATGAATCTTCTTCAATCCATCCCTGCTCCGGCCCCCGTTTGTGTTTCGCTCAACGCCGGAAAGGCCGTCGATAGCCGAAAGATCGCCCAGGTCATCGAATACAGCCACCCAATCTTCAATTCGGCCTCCGTTGCTATGCAGACCCGTCACGGTGAAATCAGCGGCGTGAATCGGACGCACTACTGCGGGGCGTACTGGGGGAATGGATTCCATGAAGACGGCGTCAACAGCGCAT
Organism: uncultured Pirellulales bacterium; assembly: GCA_964643355.1. GTDB lineage: Bacteria > Planctomycetota > Phycisphaerae > Sedimentisphaerales > Anaerohalosphaeraceae > FEN-1350. The sequence goes on along the minus strand of CAZXPW010000011.1, from coordinate 84,243 downwards.
TGGCCGTTTGTCGCTACTTCGGAAAGGGATTGTAACCGTGCATAGCGCCATCTACGAAGGCACAGTTCGTCATCGACGGTTTGGCAAAGTCCAAAACCAATTTGAGTATCGCCTGTTCATGATGTACCTGGATCTGGATGAACTGGATACCGTGTTTCGCGGCCGCTGGTTTTGGTCTGTGAATCGGTGGAATCTGGCTTGTTTTCGACGGACCGATCATTTCGGGGATCCTCGCATCTCGCTGGACAGCGCCGTGCGGGAACTGATTGCCGACCGAACCGGAACCAAACCTTCCGGCCCGATTCGTCTGTTGACCCACTTGCGATACCTCGGCCATTGTTTTAATCCCGTAAGCTTCTTCTACTGCTTCGATAGTTCGGGCCGCCGCGTCGATACGATTGTCGCCGAGATTACCAATACTCCCTGGCAGCAGCGTCATTGCCATGTACTCACTGAAACCGAGAACGAAGACCACGATCCATGGAAACAGTATCGTCTGAAAAAGGATTTTCATGTTTCTCCGTTTATGGATATGAATTTGGATTATATATGGCGATTTCAGGAACCATCCGATCGGATCCAGGTTCACATGCAAAACTTTGACAAGGAAACCAAGTTGTTCGACGCCACGCTGAGTCTGCAGCGAATGGAGATCACCGGTTCTGCCCTGGCTCGGGTTCTGATTCGCTATCCGGCCATGACCGTTCAGGTCCTTGCCCGAATCTACTGGCAGGCCTTGCGGCTGTGGTATAAAGGCGCGACTTTCTACACCCATCCGGAAAAGAGAACCCCTGAGGAGGGAAAATCATGACCGATACGATTGTTCCTCACGAATCCATGCCTGATCCCCAATATCCTACCGGTCGTTTGGGGAGTTGGGCAAGGAAGATAGTCTTGCGGCACCTTGGACGCATTGCGTGGGGTCGAATCCGACTGGTGGAGTCTGGCAAGACAATTTCTCTGGGGCCTTCGAGCAATAATAACCCGGTCGAGGTGACGCTTGAGGTGCTGGATTCTCGTTTTCACTCTGCCGTCGTTTTCGGCGGCAGTATCGGACTGGCTGAAGCATATATCGACGGCTTCTGGCGATGCAACGACTTGGCTGGACTGATCCGAATCCTTGTCCGCAACTTGTCCATTCTGGAAAAAGCCGAGTTTGGTCCCGCCTGGATCAACCGACTCATCCACAAACTCTTCCATATCCTGCATCGCAATACCCGGCTTGGGAGCCGCCGGAATATTTTGGCCCATTACGACCTGGGCAATGATTTCTACCGCATTTTTCTCGATGAAACCCTGACCTATTCCTGCGGGATCTTTGAAACGCCGTCCAGTCGGTTGAAAGAGGCCTCTCTGGCCAAATATGATCGGATCTGCCGCAAACTTCAACTCGGGCCGACTGACCATGTCGTGGAGATTGGGACGGGATGGGGAGGATTTTCCCTGCATGCCGCCGGCCTTTACGGTTGCCGTGTGACTACCACCACCATCAGCGATCGTCAGTATGAGTATGCTTGGGCCGTTGTTCGAAAGGCCGGTCTGCAGGACCGGATCGAAATCCTGAAAAAAGACTATCGGGACCTGACCGGGCAATACGACAAACTCGTCTCGATTGAAATGATCGAGGCCGTCGGCCATGAATACCAGGACACTTTCTTCCAAACTTGTAGCCGTCTTCTCAGGCCCGACGGACTAATGGCTCTACAGGCCATCACTATTACCGACCAGCGATATAACCAACATGTCAGAGAAGTGGATTTCATCAAGCGATACATTTTTCCGGGCAGTTGCCTGACCTCGGTCACTCATTTATGTACGGTCAGCACACGATCCACCGATTTGCGGCTGGTGCATCTGGAAGATATCACGCCTCATTATGCCCGGACATTACGGTGCTGGCGCGATAATTTCATGGCCGGTCTTGATCAGGTCCGGGCAATGGGATTTTCCGATCGTTTTATTCGCATGTGGGAGTATTACTTGTGCTATTGCGAGGGATCCTTTGAAGAACGGTATATCGGAGATGTTCAAATGGTCTGGTGCAAACCCCATGCGCGACCCGACCCGATCCTTGGGGTGTTGCCATGATCCGGAAATGGTTTGCATGAAAATGGCATGGAACATTGTAAGTTTGAATATCGGCTGGTTCGCTTGCGTTCTTGGAGCGGCGCACAACATGCCGTGGCTTGGTTTGATTGTCGTTCCGGTTTTGGTCTTTGTCCACATTCTCGCCATTGAGAAAACCAGCCCGTTGATTGTTCTCAAGATGGGATTGATCTGTCTGGTTCTGGGTTGGATAGTGGATACGGTGTTGATTCTGCTGAGGGTCTATGAACCAACTCGTTGGCTCCTGCCGCATCCGTCCGCAACGATCTGGCTACTAATGCTGTGGCTGAATTTTTCGTTGTCTTTGAACGAATCGCTCCGCTGGCTGCAATACCGTCCTGTCTCCGCGGCGATTCTCGGGATGGTATTCGGGCCTTTGGCGTATTTGGCCGGCAAGCGTTTGGGGGCGCTGTCGATCCCCTCCCTTTGGACGGGACTTTTCTGGATCCTGTTGGTATGGATGGTGGTGATCCCGCTTCTGAGCCGAATCGCCGCAACGCTCTATCGTCCCGTTCTCTTGCGAAAAAGGTAGTGGCTGACAAACCATTCGGTCCCGTTTTGGTAACCCCAAAGCTCGGCACACGCCATAAAGAAGATCCTCCACCGCTGGAACCAGATCTTTGCTTCCTGCAATCCATAGACCGATTCGAAAAGCGGCATAATCTGCAACCGATTGCGATCCATATTGATCAGCCATTGCTCGGCGGTCTTCTGGTAATGGACGCCCGATAATCTCCAATGGTCCTCGATCACCAGGTGCTCCTGAAAATACAACAGCAGATCATCCGAAGGCATCAGCCCTCCGGTGAAAAAATATCGACCCAGCCAGTTGTCTTCTCCCTCAGTCTCGAAGAAGTACGCGTATTGGCGATGCGTGAAAATATGAACGAACAACTTGCCCCCGTCCCGCAACCACGATCCGATCCGCTCCAGAAGCTGCCGGTAATTCCGCATGTGTTCAAACATTTCGATGGAGACCACCCGGTCGAAAGTCTGATCCGGTTGAAAATGATTGGCGTCGGCGGTGATCACCCGGACATTTGCAAGTCCCAACTCGTTACACTGATTCTGAATGAACTGTCGTTGCGGAGAAGAATTCGAAACCGAAACAATCCGACAGGCGGGAAATCGCTTTGCCAGCCACAGGGACAGACTTCCCCATCCGCAACCCAAATCGAGGATCTCCATCCCGTCGCGAATTTGGGCCCGCTGCGAGACCATTTCCAAAGCCGCCGCCTCGGCCTCGCCCAGGGTTCGAGTTTTGTCAGTCCACAGACAGCAACTGTATTTCCGATGCGGACCCAATACCGAAACAAAAAACTCCGGCGGCAATTCGTAATGCTGCTCGTTGGCCTTTTCCGTTTCTACTGCGATCGGAAGCTCTTGCAGATTGCGGATGAACTCCCGCTTGGCTTCCATTTGGCGGAATTGTCCGCCTTTGCTTTCCAGCTTCAACCGTGCCCGGTCCAGATGCCGAATTCCGAATCGAATCAATCCATCCGGAAACCAGCCCTGTTCCATTGCGTTAATGATCCATTTCATATCGGTTCCTTTTGGGTTTCCATGGGAAAAAGGCCGAAGTCTGTCGCTGATATCGTTGATAATCTTCTTTTCGAGTCTCCAACGCGCGTTTTTCGGTGTAAGGAATCCCCGTTATTCGATACAGGAACAATAGCATAATCGCCGGACCCAGCAGACTGACCCACCATGCGCGTGAACCGACTGCCAGAAGAACATACGCAAACCAATGAATCCACTCAAAGAAATAGTTCGGATGCCGGCTGTATTGCCAAAGTCCTTCACGACAGGTCTTTCCGGCATTTTCGGATCGGCCGCGAAACCTTGCCAATTGCCAATCAGCGATCGTCTCGCCTCCGATCGCCGCCACCCAGACGATCACAGCCGCCCCATCATACCAGGCCCACATCGGTCGCGCATTAAATGCCACCGCCAGAAACGGAATCGAAAACAGAACCGACCAGAATGCTTGTGCCTGGTAGAACATGAAAAAATTCCAGGCTGCCCGCTCCCCCCATTGTTTCCGGAGCATGGCATAGCGTCCGTCTTCCGGCTTGCCCTGCGCTCGAACAACCAGATATACGGCCAGCCGGAAACTCCAGATCCCGGCCATTGTCCCAAGTACCGCTCGCCGTACCGGATCTCCCGTTGCCAAGGCCGCGTACAAACACCCGGTGCCTCCGACCCCAAAAGCCCAAATCGCATCGACGACGGTTGCATTCCGGGTCCGTCTCTGGACAAGATAAAACATCGCCATAACGACCGTCATGATGGCCCACGCCAGGAAGAATAGTATCACGGCATTCATCGTTATTTCCTTCTTGGATTCTTGTCATTTCCATCTGACGACATCGTGTCAGGCCAGCCATCGGCCACATAGATATCCCACGGTTCCAACCACGGCCGATACAAACATCCCCCAGATCAAATCTATCACCGACACGATCCACGGCCAATCTTTGACCATCGCCCAATTCGTCAAGTCATAAGTTCCATAGGTCAGCAAGCCGAACATGACCCCCAGGAAAATGGTTCTGGACAGGGATTCGGCCTTCAAACCCGGCGTAACGACAAACACCAGAATCCCCGCAACAAACATCAAGTAAAACACAAAGGCCACCGTCCAGTTGGGATTGGTCTTCATCAGAAATCCAATTTGCTTGCTGTAAAACCGGGGGGCCATGATCCACAACCATGCAAGATCGATGACAAGAAAGGATATCAGTGTGCAACCGTATAACTTCAAATAATGGACCATCATGGCGAACCCCTTTCCCTTGCAGCTTGTCGAGAGTGTATCTGAAAACGCCAATCCCGTCCAGACAAATCAATCCACGACTTTGGTTCACCAGCCGACATCATATCCTCCCCCCGAGACGGATTCGATGACCGACCGATGCGAACGCCTGACCCTTTAATTGGGGGAATCGACTGTGGCCCAAATCGAAAGGCCAATAGGTCCTTGGCAAGGGATCACAGTTCCCAGCCGTTTCGGTATTGGCGATAGAGGAATTCTTCGGCGTCGGGGGCGTTGGTGATCTTCATTTTTTCGGCGTCGAAGAGGACTTTCTTTCCGGCGCGGAGGGCGACGGTGCCGAGGTTGACGGCGTCGGTTATGGCGGCGGCGTTGAGGAAGTTTCCCGGCGAAGCGTCGCCGCCCCGGAAGGCCTGTAGCCAGGAGGACCGGCGGTCCGCCGGCCGTGCGACATCGAGATCGGTCAATTGCAGAGGTTTGTTTTGACCTTTGGCGAAGAGTCGGGGATTTTGGCCGAGAAAGTCGGCCATGATGATCCCTTCGTCGCCGACAAAGAGGATTCCTTCGATGCCCATCTGGACATTGTGGGCCTCGACTTCCCCGGGCAGGCGGGGTTTCATTCCGCCATCGTACCAGAACAGCTCCAGGGCGGGCCGATTCTGACCGGCCGGGAACTGGAACCGCAGCGAACAAGCGGTCGGATAAGCGAAGTCGTTGTGAACGGTTGTGCTGACATTGTCGGTGATGGTGCAGGTGTGGGTGGCCCAGGCCTGGGCACTGATGGGCGTGGGTAGATCGAGCGCGACAAAGACGGGCCAGAGACTGTAGATGCCCATGTCGGCCATGGAGCCGCCGCCGAAGTCGTACCAGCCGCGAAAGACGGTGTGGGTGTAGTGGGGGTGATAGGGGCGATCGAGGGTCGGGCCCAGCCAGAGGTCCCAGTCGAAACCTTTGGGGACCGGTGGGCGGTCGGTGGGGATTTCGGTGTATTGCGGCCAGACGGGGCGGTTGGTCCAGTTGTGGATTTCGCGGAGGCGGCCGATGACGCCCCGTTTGACGGCCTCGGCGATTCGGGCGTTGCCCTCGCCGCTGCCGTAGGCCAGCAGGTGCGTTTGTTTGCCGGTCTTTCGGGCCGTATCGATCACCAAACGGCCCTCATATAAACGATTGGCGATGGGCTTGTGCATGAGGACATGCAGGCCCTTTTTCATGGCCGCGACGGCGATGGTCGCGTGGAGATGATCCGGGGTCATGATCTTGACGGCGTCGATGTCCTTGTGTCTGGCGAACAAGTCGCGGAAATCCGCATAGGCGGCGCAACCACCAAAACGCTGGTCGGAACGATGATTGGCGTAGTAGGTGTCCACGACCATGCGGCCAACTTCACGGCCGCCGGGACAACCGTTGTCGCCGGATCGCCAGTTGGGATTATCGAGGTACTTGCGGATGGTGTTCCGAACGCTGTGTTTGCCCCACTCGACATAGTCGCTGCTGTCGGTATTCGGATCACAGACGGCGACGATTTGGATGTTCGGTTCTTCGAGCAGGCCGCCGAACTCGTTAAATCCCTGCGTGCCCATGCCGATGTGGGCCAGGGTGATCCGGCCGCTGGGCGCCGTGAATCCGGCGCCGCCGAGGACCTGGCGGGGGACGAGGGTGAAGGCGCCGGAGGCGACGGCGGTTCCGAGAAACTGGCGACGATTGAAGGTGGCGGTCATGGCGATCTCCTTACGATTCTCGATTGAGGGACATCGTAATTATTCTATTTCAGTTCTTTAATGAAGACATTCTTAAATTGCAGGAGACTGGGCGGACTGTTCCATTGCCCGTTGCTCTTGCCGCCGTGATGCTGGAACGCGATGGGGCCGGTCGGGGCGATGCCTGGCAACCGTGCGTTGTCGATGACCGTAATGCCGTTGAGCACAACTGTTACACGATCGCCTTTGAGGGTGATCTCGAACCGATTCCACTGGCCGACGGGCTTGTCGGCCTGATGGCGCGGCGTCACGCCGGCACGGACTTCCGGCGACATGTTTTTGTCCATGCGGATACCGTAGAATTCGCCGGAGCCGATGGGCCAGCACCAGATGTTGACCTGGTTTCTGCCGTCGCCTCGCAAATAGATCCCGCTGTCTGAATCGGGCAGAGACAGGGTCAATTCCTTGCCGTAGATATCGCGGGCATGGGTGCCATCAGGCAGGATGTACGGCACGCGGGGATTGATGTAGGGGGTTTCCTTGATTCGCCAGTCCACGCGAAGGACGAAGTCCTTGAAATTCTCGGTGTGCCATAAGCTTTTGTCGCCTTTGGCCTGGCTTTCGGCGTCGTAGTCGATGACGCCGTCGATGATCTTCCAGTGGCCGTTGTCGCCCTCGGGGACTTTCCAGCCAGCGAAGTCTTTGCCGTTGAACAAGGCCCGAAAGCCCGGAGGGGCGACATTGTCTTTTTCCGGAGCGGCGGCGGAACCGAAAGGAGAAAATATGAAAATGCTCAAAAGGGTTCCGACAGCCACCAAGATCGCTGCGATTTGTGTCTTATGCATTTGTCTCTCCTTGTGTCTGATTGTGGCTTGGATTTGGTCGTTATTAACTCGGTTGTCGCGGAGGATATCCTACACGAATCGGTTATGGGATTCAATTCGTAAATGGTGGGAGTCTGTCCCAAGGTCGGGAAAAATGGAAAAAATGCTGGAAATGGACGAAGAGGAGGATACAATACCGGGCTATGAAATTTGTGTTGATCGACAAGATTACGGAACTGGACAGCGGCAAGCGAATCCGGGCAGTGAAGAGTGTTTCCCTGGCGGAAGAGTATCTGGGAGACCATTTTCCGACCTTTCCGGTGTTGCCGGGGGTGTTGTTGTTAGAAGGGCTGATCGAATCGGCGTCGTGGCTGGTTCGGGAGAAACGGGATTTTGGGCAAAGTATGGTTTTGCTGGAACAGGCCCGGAATGTACGATATAAAAGTTTCGCCGCGCCGGGGATGCAGATTGCCTACGAGGTGAGTTGTGCGGGGATCGAAGAGAATGTCAGTCGATTCAGCGGCACGGGCATCTGCGGTGATGAGGCGATTGTCGAGGCGAAGTTTTCGCTGCGGCATTTTAACCTGGCCGACGAGAATCCGGCGATGGCGGCGATCGACGCGGAAATCGTCGAGACGATGCGGCGGAGGTGGGTGTTGCTGTATCCGGCGGCGCGGAAAGCAGCGGGATAAGAACGAGTGGAATGGTCCGGCCAGCGGCCGGAAATCGGATTTTTGTCAGGGAGACGAAGACATGGCAATGAGTCGGAACGAAATCCTGGACCAGGTCAAGGAAGTGTTGGTTGATGCGCTGGGTCTGGACGAGGATGAAGTGACGGAAGAGGCGACGCTGATGGGCGATCTCGGGGCCGAGAGCATCGATTTTCTGGATATCGTGTTCCGGCTGGAGAAGGCCTTTGGGATCAAGGTTCCGCGGGAGGAACTGTTTCCGGCCGAAAGCTTGATGAACAACCCAGATTTTGTCAGCGGGGGGAAATTAACTCCAAAGGGACTGGCAGAGTTCAAGGCCAGGATGCCCCATTCGGACTTTTCCAAATTCGAGGCCAATCCCGATGTCAACAAACTGACGGATTTGTTCACGGTGGCGGCGGTGGTGAATTTCGTCGAACGGAAACTGAATCAGGCGGCGTGAAGGGCATGCGGCCTTTGGTCTATGAAAGGAAATTCGGGGCAACCAGTGGGTTGCCCTGTTTGTCTTGATTATGCGATGGATCTGGATTGACAAGTTCGTTGAGTTCGACAGCGGCAAGCGGGCGGTCGCGCTGAAGAATGTCACGCTGGCCGAAGAGCATCTGCACGATCATTTTCCGGGGTTTCCGGTGATGCCGGAGTGCCTGATGATTGAGGGGATGGCTCAGACGGCGGGGATCCTGGTCGGGGAGGCGCGGGGATTTTCGGAAAAAGTGATCCTGGCCAAGATCAAGAACGCGGTGTTTCATCAGTATGTGCGGCCGGGAGACACAATTCTGATTCACGCGGAGATGGAATCGATCGCGCCGGAGGCAGCCAGCACGGCCGGACGAATTACGCGGGGCGATACGCTGATCGCCGAGATTTCGCTGATGTTCAGCCATATCGACAAGAACCTGGCGGGCAAGGAGTTTCCGGAAGAGAATTTTGTATTTACGGATATGTTTAATTCCCTATTACGGGGATTCGTCGGGCAGAAGAAGGAAGCCAAGCCGTGAGTCGCGGGGGCCGTCCAGTCGTCATTACCGGAATGGGAGCGATCAGTCCGCTTGGGGCCACCGTCGGGCAATTGTGGGAGGGGCTGCTGGCCGGACGGTGCGGGATCGGGCCGATCCGGGCGTTTGACCCGGTAAGGTTCCCATGTCGGCTGGGCGGGGAGGCGCCGGAATACAAACTGCGGGACGAGTTGCCGAAGGCCTATCGCAAGGCGGCCAAGCTGATGAGCCGCGATATCGAGCTTTCGATCGTGGCGGCCAATGAGGCGCTGCGGAACGCGGGGATCGTGACCAAGCTGGCCGAGACGGAGGCGACGACTTATGCATCGGAGCGGATGGCGATCAATTTCGGGGCGGGGCTGATCAGTTGTGATCTTGTGGAAATCGCGCCGGCGGTGGCGATGTGCGGGGTGGAGGGAAAGTTCGATATCCGACAGTGGGGGCAAAAAGGGATGGAGAACCTGACGCCGATTTGGCTGCTGAAGTACCTGCCGAACATGCTGGCCTGTCATGTGGGGATCATTCACGACATCCGCGGGCCGAGCAATACGATCACCACCGGCGAGACGGCCGGGGCAATTGCGATTTGCGAAGCGGCGGATGTGATCTCGCGGGGCGATGCGGAGATGGAGCTTGCGGGTGGCTGTGAAGCGAAAGTCAATCCAATTGTGATGCTACGGCAGTGCCTTTTGAAGCGGGCGACCTTTACGCACAATGACCGGCCGGAAACGGCGGTGCGGCCGTTCGATTGCGACGCCGACGGATCGGTATTCGGCGAGGCGGGGGCTGCGGTGGTGCTGGAAGAGGAACAGGCGGCCCGCAAACGCGGGGCGAAAATTCTGGCTGAGATCGCGGGGTTCGGATCCAGTAACAGCATGAATCCGGCGTATGAGCATATCGAGCCGGACGGCAAGGCGATCGAACTGGCGATTCGCGAGGCGATGGACGACGCGGGGATCGGGGCCGACCAGATCGACCTGATTATTCCGTGCGGGTTGGGCGTTCCGCAGGATGATCGTGCGGAGGCGAAGGCGATTGCGGCGGCGCTGGGATCGGAAGTTTCGCGAATCCCATGCTGGCCGATCAAAGGGATGGTCAGCGCCACCGGCGCGGCGGCTGGGGCGATGGATTTGATCGCGGCGCTACTGTCGATGCGGGACGGCAAGATCGGGCCGGCGAAGAATTGTGACCGGCCGTTTGAGGGGTGCGCATTGAATTTGTCGAATCAACCGAGGGTTGTCGCAATTCGTCACGCACTGTGTTGCAGTTATTCGTTTGGGGGACAGGCAGCGGCGATGGTGATCCGGAATCGGCAAGCGGGATAACGAATGAAAGAACGAGTCGTCATCACGGGAATGGGAATCATCTGTCCGATCGGACATGATGTGGAGACGATGTGGTCAAACCTGTTGGCTGGCCGCAGCGGGATGGCCCCGACGACGCTGTTTGACGCTTCCACTTATCCGACGAAATTCGGCGCCGAGGTCAAAGAGTACGACTATCGGCGGTTCGTGAAATATCCCGAGCGGCATCAGCACGGCAACCGGGGCTCACTGTTTGCGGTGGGGGCGACGGTGCAGGCATGCCGACAGGCGGGGATCGAGACGGAAAGCGAATCCCCAGCCGACGGGATCGACCGACGGCGACTGGGGGTGTATCTGGGCGCCGGCGAAGGGCCGACGGATCCGGAGGTATTTTTCCCGGCGCTGGTACGAGGGTGGAAGGCCGACAGCCAGGCGATGGACTGGGCGGCGTGGTCGGATGTGGCGATTGCGGGGATGACGGCGATGCGCGAGCTGGAACAGGAGCCGAACATGCCGGTGGGGCATGTGGCACTGCTGACGGGAGCCCGGGGGCCGATTCGCAGTTGTCTGACGGCGTGCGCGGCCAGTACACAGGCCGTTGGCGAGGCGGCGATGTTGATCCGGCGGGGACGAGCGGATATCATGATCACCGGCGGGACCCATTCGATGATTCATCCGCTGGGGGTGACGGGATTCAATCGGCTCACGGCGCTTTCGACGCGCAATGACAGCCCAACCACAGCCTCGCGGCCGTTCTCGGGGACGCGCGACGGATTTGTGCTCGGCGAGGGTTCGGCGATTTTGATTTTGGAATCGCTGACTTCGGCGAAGCGGCGCGGAGCCAAGATCCTGGCGGAAGTGATCGGGTTCGGCAGCAGCAACGACGCCTTCCGCGTAACGGACATGCACGAAGAGGCCCGCGGAGCGGTGCAGGCGATGCAGTCGGCATTGCGGGACGCCGGGATCGAGCCAAACCAGATCGATTATATCAGTACCCATGGGACCAGTACCGCCGAGAATGATTCGATCGAGACGCTGGCCATCAAAAAAGTCTTCGGCGACCACGCCTATAAGGTGGCGATCAGCAGCCCCAAGAGCGTCTTCGGGCACCTGATCGGCGCCACGGGTGGTGCCGAGCTGATCACTTGTGTGCTGGCAATCCGCGACCAGATCGTTCCGGCGACCATGAATCTCCACGATCCGGATCCGGCTCTGGATTTGGATTATGTGCCGAACCGGCCGCGGAAGATGGCGGTTCGGACGATCCTGAAAGAGTCGTTCGGTTTCGGCGGACAGAACAATGTGGTGATCGTCCGCGATTTTACGGAAAAGTAACCGTTCGGATTCGGGCCGCAAGGCAAAGAAGGGAATTCGAATATGATCGACATCAAGGACATTCGAGGCAATCCGCAGGTATTCCGGGATGCGGCCAAGAACAAGCGATTCGATGTGGATATCGACGGGCTCCTTTTGATTGACGGGCAACTCGGCGAAGCCAAGAAGCGATTGCAGGATATCGCCACGGAAAAAAATTCGCTGGGCAAAAATATTCCGCGACTTTCGGGCGATGAGAAAACGACGGCACTGAATCGGCTGGCTGAGTTGAAGAAGGAAGAGGGGGGATTAAACGACGCCATCAAGGAATTGCAGCCGCGGTTTGACGCGATGATCCTGCAGGTTCCGCAGCCGCCGGATCCGAGCGTTCCGCTGGGCAAGGATGACACCGAAAATATCGAGCTTCGCAAATGGGGCCAGATTCGGCAGTTCGATTTTGATCCGAAGGACCACATCCAGCTCGGAACCGAACTGGACATTATCGATGTCGAGCGCGGTGTGAAGCTGGCAGGGACGCGAAATTATTTTCTCAAGGGTGACGGGGCTTTGCTCCATTGGGCGGTCCTTCGATTTGCGATCGACTTCATGATCGGGCGGGGGTATACGCCGATGGTCGTGCCCCTTTTGATGCGGGATGAGGCGATGCGGGGAACCGGTTATTATCCGGGCTCCGAAGAGCAGACCTACCGGATGGAACGGGACGATTTGAATCTGGCGGGGACGGCCGAGGTGCCGGTGACGGCGTACCGATCGGGCGAAATGCTCAGCGCCAGCGAGTTACCGATCAAGTCGGTGGCGCTGAGCACCTGTTTTCGTCGGGAAGCGGGCGCCGCGGGCAAGGACACCTACGGCCTGTATCGCATTCACCAGTTCGACAAGGTCGAGCAGGTGATTATCGGCGAAAACGACGAAGAAAAGAGCAAGCAATATCACCAGGAGATCCTGGGCAATTCCGAAAGCGTTCTTCAGGCATTGGGGATTCCCTACCGGGTGGTGAATGTCTGCACGGGCGATCTGGGACGGGGGCAGGTGCAGAAGTTCGACATCGAGTCGTGGATGCCGTCGCGCAAAAGCTATGGGGAGACGCATTCGGCCAGCCGGTTCTACGAGTTTCAGGCGCGTCGGATGAATCTTCGATACAAGGCCGAGAACAAGAAGAACCTGTATTGCCACACGCTGAATAATACCGTGATCGCCTCGCCTCGGGTGTTGATCCCGATCCTGGAACTATATCAGAACGCCGACGGATCGGTAACAATCCCGCAGGTTTTGCGGCCCTACATGGGCGGTCGAGAACGGATCACGCGGAAATCCTGAACGAACGACGATGACCGATCCAAACAAGGACAAACAGGATCCTGCGCATGACGAGGAAGAAGAACTCGTCTCCATGTCGCTGGGGGATCACTTAGAAGAACTTCGATACCGGCTGGTCCGGGCGGTTGGAGGTTTGGTTTTGTGCGTTGGGATATGTTTGTTTTTTCGCGAGTATTTTTTCGGGCTCCTGATGTCTCCCTACAAGTGGGCGATGGACCAGGTCAAGCTGGAACCGGAGATGCTAGCGACAAAACCGCTGGAGCAATTTCTCGTCTACTTAAAAGTCTGTATGGTGGCGGGTCTGGTGTTTTCCTCGATCTGGGTGTTTTACCAGTTGTGGGCATTTGTCTCGGCGGGACTGTATCGCCATGAACGACGGATGATCAAGCTGGCCGCTCCGGCCAGTGCGGTGCTGTTCGTGATTGGAGCGTTGTTTTTCCTGTTGGTCGTGGCCAAGGGGATGATGCTGTTCTGCGTCAAGTTCAATGTCGGCGTACAGTATGTCAAGCCGGGGGTGTATATGCTCTCGGATTATGTGAACCTTCTGTTGCTGCTGGCATTGGTGTTCGGGCTTTCATTCCAGATGCCCATAGCCCTGATCTTCGCCGAGCGAATGGGGCTGGTGACGATCGAGCAGTTGTCTTCGTTTCGCAAGTTCGCAATTTTGGGAATCGTGGTCGTGGCGGCGATCGTAACGCCGTCGCCGGATATCATTTCACAACTGGCGCTGGCGATTCCGTTGTATCTGCTGTATGAGGCCAGCATTCTCGTTTGTTGGTTTATCCGCAAACGAGCCGCAAAAAAGAGAACGGCCTGACGGGAGGGTTACCCTTCGATCTTGCCCATGAATTCGGGAACCAAATTCCGAATTCCCGCAATAATGGTCTGCCGATCTTGTGTGGCGGCGGTTTCCAGCAAGCGTCCGATTTTGTCCCGCAGAACCTGGCGATCCGTGGGGATCGTTTTCCAGATGGCGATCTTTGGATGCCGGGTGGGCAACATATCCTCGCCCTTGATCGAGAGTTCTTCGAACAGTTTTTCGCCGGGCCGCAGGCCCGTATAGACGATCTCGATGTCTTCGTCGGGACGAAAGCCGCTCAGGGTGATCAGTTCGCGCGCCAGATGGACGATTTTGACCGGATCACCCATATCCAGCACAAAGATTTCGCCTCCGGAACCCATCGCGGCCGCTTCCAACACGAGCTGGCTGGCCTCGGGGATCGTCATGAAGTAGCGTTTCATTTCGGGATCGGTCACCGTTACAGGGCCGCCTTCGGCGATCTGTTTTTTGAAAATGGGGACGACCGAACCATTGGAACCCAGCACATTCCCGAAACGGACGGTGATGAAGTGAGTCTTGCTGGTTGTGTTCAGGTCCTGAATGTACAACTCGGCGATGCGTTTGGTCGAACCCATGATGCTGGTGGGATTGACGGCTTTGTCGGTGCTGATCATCACAAAGCTGCCGGCCCCAAAGCGATCGGCGGCATTGGCGATGGTCATGGTTCCGAGGATGTTGTTCTTGAGGGCCTCGCCGGGGTTGGCCTCCATCAGCGGAACATGTTTGTGGGCGGCGGCGTGAATCACCACTTCGGGTTTGTATTGTTCAAAGATTTGCTCGATGCGGACACGGTCGGTGATATCCGCGATAACCGGACGCAAGTCGAGCTTGGGAAATCCTTTTCGCAGTTCCCTCTCGATAAAGAACAGGGGATTTTCGGCCTGTTCCAGAAGCAGGAGACATTTGGGATCGAAGTGACAAACTTGGCGGCACATCTCCGAACCAATCGAACCCCCGGCGCCGGTGACAAGGATTACTTTGCCTCGCAGAAATTGCCCGATCTTGTCCAGGTCCAGTTGCACGACATCTCGGCCGAGCAAGTCGTTGATTTCGACATCTCGGATCTGGGAAACCTGTAATTTTCCGGAGGCAATGTCGGTTATGGATGGAACGGTGCGGAAACGAAGTTGGGTTCCTTCGCAGATTTGAATAATTCGCCGAAGCTGAGGACGGGTGGCACTGGGAATCGCGATGGCGATTTCGTCGATATCGAATTTTTTGCAGATTTTGGGTAGATCTTCCAACCTGCCGAGGACGGGGATTCCGTGAATACTGGTCCCTCGCTTGTGAGGATCGTCATCGGCGAAACCCACGACCTTGAATCCCGAACGAAGACGGGTAATCTCGCGGAGGAGGGCCTCTCCGGCGTTTCCGGCGCCGACGATCAGGAGCCGTTTTTGGCGTGCCGATTTGTCGGCCGAAAATTCTTCATGGTAGAGACGGACAAACATTCGCAGAGAGGCCAAAATCAGAATTGTGGCGAACAAATCGATCATGATGACGCCTTCGATGGCCATCTGCTTCTGGCGGATCTCAAGGCCTCGTGATTCGAGGGCTTCGATCTTTTCGATCTGCAATTGTCTTTCTTGTTCGTCGGCGGAAAGGGGGGTGTTTCGCAGTTCCATCAGTTGCCGACGAATATCGTTGTATTGCGTTGCATTCACCAGATCCAGCATTCCCTGGAGATTATATCGGCGTTTGGCGAGCGACAGTCTTTGTCGGATTAATTCTTCATCGGGGTTGATTACCAATTGCTGCCGGAGGATTTCAGTCTGTTTGAGAATATCGTCAAATTCCGCCTGAATTTCGTCGCCGTTCATCCAACGATAGGAAGGTATGATTCTGTTACAATGCATATACCATAGAATAATAATCAGGAGCGCCGAAAGAACGGCCCCTTTGGCGATATCCACAAGGTCGGCGATTCCGACATATCTCCACCACCCGCGATATTGCCGGAAACAACCAAAGACGACGATTTTGATCGGGACGGCCACCAGCAGGAGGATTGGGAACGGAAAGACCATCCATCGTCGGTCGAGGTGCATACTGTGGACGAACAGGAACGCCAGAAACATCGACAGGATAAAGGATGCCAGATGCGCTCCGACGATCAGCGGTCTTCGCCAGCGAAGGAACCAGGAGACGGACTCCACCCTGGGCCTTGGGGTGGGATCGGTTGCGGAGGAGGAAGGAGCGGGTTCGGCCATGGCTATTTCCGAAAGAGGGATTCTTTGGTTTCGGGGGTGGAAGATTCGGCGTCGAGGCGGGAATACGGGCCAAGAACTTCGTCGAGTTTGACATGGACCTTGACGGTGCTGACTCGGTCAATATGGCGTCGAAGGAGAGAATAAATGATCGTATTGGCGGAGCAAACAAAGCTGATTACAAACGATACCACCAATCCCACAACGAACAGAAGAGTCAAGCGGATCAGGACATACCCCACGGTCTCAGGACCCCCTTGTGGGGAACCGTCCGGGCCGATCAGGAAAAAGAAAGAGGGACAAGACCAGAGCCGGTCCAGCCGCTCGGCTCCGGCGGAGGTATAGAGACCCAGACGGAGAAGGCCATAAGTGGTGAGCAGGACCAGGAAGGCGAAGAGTCGCACAATTAGATAAGACAGGATGCCATAGATAACGGCAGCCAGATTGTAGAACAGGACCCAAAAGGGACGGGAAAAGACATAGCGGAGGGAACGGCTGACGGCATCATAGCCGTCGGAACCTTCATAGGCGATGATGGGAAACATCAGATTGGCTCCGGCCAGGGTACCGATTAACAGTAGGACGGTGAACAGGCCGAACAACAGGGCCAGCCCTAGCCCCAGCCCCAAAAGAATAGGACCCGCTCCCCAGGGGATATTGGCCAAAGCGCCGAGCAGAACGACGAACAATCCGGAGCCGATCATGATAGCGATCACAAGGGCTGGCGCCGAGATCAGCGAACCGAATTTCTGGGCGCTAAACGACATGACTTCAAGCAGGCCGGGTTTTTCCCCCCGACCATAGTCGAGGGCCGCACTGCGGCAGATCGCGCCGCCAAAAAAACAGAGGAGTAAACCGGAAAGCAAAAAAAAGATACTGCTATAGAGTGTGTGATCCCGGAAAGCCCAGAACAGGCCGACAAAACAGAAAGCGATATGCGTTAAAATCGCCGAAAACCGATCGAGAAGATTGGCACGATTGGGTGTCAGAAGAGCCATTGCCGCTTCGTTAAATTGTGTGGACCCGAATCGCCACAGGGTGGTGAATACGCCAAGACGGATTTCAACGGGGGATTTGTCGGTGGTTTTGGCTTGCCGGGCTTTCTCGATGATGGATTTGGTGCGCTGGCCATATTCGAGGATCGTTTGTTCGAGGTCTGAAGCATAGATGGCGACCTCCTTGGCTGGGGACTGAGGGGGGAATTTGACCAGAACACTGCGGGTGCCCAGGTCCATTAGCCAGCCGATCAGTGCGATCGAACCGAGAGCCAACAGTCCGAGCATCAGGCGAGTCGGTGAAACGGCAACGGGAAAGGCCTTCAACAACTTGTTGAAGGCCAGGTTTTCCCAGATCTGTACTAAGCGGCTATCCAGCAACATCCGATAATCCATCCATTCAATCGGGATTTTCGATTTTCACGAACCTCCTTTATTATCGGCTACCGGGGGCCAATATCAAGCAAAAAGACGAGGCGGGGGAGGCGCAATCGGTGTAAAGATTATTTGGATTTCGGATAATTTGTGGGGACCAAAAGAATCAGATCTCGAAATTGATTCGATTGTTTATCCCGGGTAATGCCGAGGATCCAGCCGTTGTTGTTCATGTCGGCGGCGATAAAGTTGATGCCCGACTTGCCAAACAGGCGATTCAAGTTGGTTTTGGATCGACCGGGGATCGCAACGATGGATTGCTCCTTTTGTCCCTCGCCCAGTTCGAAGGGCAGTTTCCAGGATCGTCGGATCCACAGGCAATAACCGCCGTCATCGGTGATATCGGTGACATTGGACAGATTGTTGTTTCTCTGTCCGAATGGGCGAAACCCGCGTCGGACATCCCAGCGAAAGGGACGACATTGATTCAGATCCGGACCACAGAGGCCTATGACCTGATCGGCGTTGTTGATCTTTGCCGAAAACCGATCGCTGGTTGCGGGAATCCCGAATAGAATTTGTCCGGTTTTTCTCGACCAGAAAAAGCCGTTGTTGGGTCGAAATGTCTCGCCGACGATATGGCCGGAGTCGTTGATGTCCTGGGGGAAGCCGGGGGCCTTAAGGTCTTCGGTTTCTCCATCGAGGGTCCAGAGGAACAGGTTCATACTGATGTTTCCGTTGTTGTCGGGAGGAGTGTGGTCCATTCCGGCGACCTGGCCGAGGTTGTTAATGGCGGTAGCCCAGGGCATAATCCGGCCGGGGGTGGGGGGAATATTGCGAAGGCCGATCTGGGGATCATAGAAAAAGGAACAGAGTTGTCTGGGTTTGATGCTCAATTGATCGGCCTCCTTGACCAATTGTGAGGGGACTGAATAGATGCCGACAAACTGGCCGGCGTTATTGATATCCAGAATTCCAATGTCCTGCCCGTCGATTCCTAGATTCCCCAGATCGTTGAATCCGATATCCCGATTCCAGGAAAAGATATGCTGGGAATTGTCGGAAAGGGAATTCATGATGGTCACAAATGCTCCGGCATCGTTGAGTTGCACGGAATAGGGCTCATTAAATCCGACAGGCAAGGGGATTTCGATGATTTCGTAACGCATCTGATTACGGAGCCAATAGCTGAATCCCGCCGCCATCATTCCCAGGAGAATTACCAGAACCAGCCAGAACCGTCGTTTCTTCATATCGCCTCCTATTCCAAAAATGTGCCCCGACAATCTCTATTTCGTTATTAAAACCCCGTTCGTTTGAATTGTTTTTCGAGTTCGCCAAGGGTAAATCGGATTGTGGTGGGACGGCCGTGAGGGCATCGGCTGGCCCGCTGGACGGCGTCTCGATCGGCAAGGAGCTGTTCGATTTCCTGTGGGGAGAGCGGTTGGCCGGCCTTGATGGCGGCCTTGCAGGCGGCCATGTCGAGGATTTCGTGGAGGAGCCGCTCGCGGTCCACGCGAAGAGCGTCGTCGGTCAGGCGGTCGAGAAGGTCTTGGACAAATTCGAGAGGACGAAGATTCGCTGCCAGTACCGGAAACGACTGGATGGCGATAGTTCGCGGACCAAATGGTTCCAGTTCCAGGCCCAGTTGCTCCAGCAGTTCGGAGTTTTCGCGAATGGCTTCGAGTTGGGTGTCGGAAACATCCAGTGTTTCGGGGATCAGCAGACGCTGGGAAGGCAGGGGGCCTTCGCTGATTTTTCGGCAAAGTTGTTCGTAGAGGATTCGTTCGTGGAGGGCGTGCTGATCGATGATAACGAAACCCTCCTCGGACTGGGTGACAATGTAGCTGTTGTGGATCTGGAGGTATCGGCCGCCGAGCAGGTCGGGAAGAGGTACGACCGCAGGATGTGGTTCGCTATATACGGAAGGCGATTGTTCAGAAGTAGCGGTTGTTGGCTGAGCCGACTCCAAGGTCGTCCCCGTTTGCGTCGAAGTCAAGGACGGATGGCGGATGGGTTGGGCATCCGGAAATTCCAGTCGGGGTTGTGTGGAGGGTTTGTGGTTCTGGAAGAATTCGGCCATTGCCCGGGCAATCCGCTCCTTGCGGGCAAGATCACCGGCGGGTTCTGCCGATTCCGATGGAAGTGCCGCGCGCGGAGTTCGAAGACGAGCGGGGACATCGAGATTGGTCCCGAGGAGTTTTTCGCGGAGGACGGCCAGGACCTGGGAATGAACGAAGTTGCCGTTCTGAAAGCGAACCTCGATCTTGGTCGGGTGGACATTGACATCAAATTCCTCGGTTGGCATTTCCAGGAAGAGGAAAACGACGGGGTATTTGTTAGGTTCGATCAGGCCGCGATAGGCCTCGCGAAGGGCATGGCTGATGAATTTATCCCGGATGAAGCGGCGGTTGAGGAAGATATACTGAAGGTTGCCGGTCCCGCGGGCCCCGGTGGGCGTGCCGATCAAGGCATTGACGGTCATGCCGCGCTCGCTTGCGGCTGCTTCGAGCAAGTCATCCGCGACCGGCCGGCTGAATAACTCGGCGATTCGTTGTCGCAGCCCTTGTCCGCCAGTCAGATGGTAGAGCGTTCGGCCGTTGTGCTCAAGGGTCAGGTCGATATTGGTATGGGCGAGTGCGATTCGGGTGAACTGTTCGGTGATGTGGCCCATTTCGGTGTTGGCAGTTCGGAGGAATTTTCGGCGCGCGGGCAACTTGTAGAACAAGTCGCGAACCTCGATTGTGGTTCCCACGGAGCCGGAGCAAGGTCGAACAGGTTCGATGGAGCCGCAGTCGATATCCAGTCGCGAGGCAGAGATCGAATCGGCCGGTCGGCTGACGATGGATACAGCGGCGACGGCGGCGATGCTGGCCAGGGCCTCGCCGCGAAAACCCATCGTGCGGATGTTGTGGAGATCCTCAATGGCGGCGAGCTTGCTGGTGGCGTGGGGCATGACCGCTCGAGGAAGATCATCGGGATCAATACCGGTTCCGTTATCGATAACGGCGATGCTCTTGCGTCCGCCGTCTTCGATTCGCACAAGAATCCGGTCGGCTCCAGCGTCGATACTGTTTTCGAGCAATTCCTTGACGACGCTGGCCGGCCGCTCAATGACCTCGCCGGCGGCGATCATGTTGACCATCGTGTCGTCCAGGACGACGATTTTGCCCATCGAGGCACCCCCTCGCTGGTGGATCACAGCAGCAAGCTTTTTCCGGTCATTTCAGCCGGTTTCGGAACGCCCATGACTTCCAGAAAGGTCGGCACGGCATCGGCGAGACGCCCCAACGGCGCCATTTTGCGACTCTTGAATCGCTCATCGAAGACGATGAACGGTACATCACCGACGGTATGCGCGGTGTGGGGCATGTTGTTTTCAAAGTCCCACATCTTTTCGAAGTTGCCGTGATCGGCCAGGATCACGGCAGAACCCCCGAGCTGTTTGACTTTGTCGACGATGCGGCCGACGCAGGCATCGACGGTCTCGGCGGCCTTGATCGCCGCTTCCAGCACACCCGTGTGGCCGACCATATCCGGATTGGCGAAGTTGACAATGACGACATCGTATTGTCGGCTGTCCAGTCGCTTGAGCACCTCCTCGCAAACGGCGACAGCACTCATCTCGGGCTGCAGATCGTAGGTCTGGACCTTGGGCGAGGGGATGATCTGACGGTCTTCGCCGGGGAAGGTGGTTTCCTGGCCTCCGTTATAAAAGAAAGTGACATGGGCATATTTTTCAGTCTCGGCACAGCGGAACTGCTTGAGGCCGAGTTTGCTGAAGTATTCGCCAGCGATGTTGACCTGTGCCTTTTGTTTTTCAAAAGCGGCCGGAGCCGGTATTTTCGCGTCGTATTCGGTCATGCAGACATAAAACAGTTTGCGAGTGACGGCTCGGGCAAAGCCCTTGAAGGTATCTCCTTCGACAAAGGCGCGGGTGATCTCACGCGGACGGTCGCCGCGGAAGTTGAAAAAGATCACGCTGTCCCCGTCTTCGACAAGCGCGATGGGGTTACCATCCGGGCCGGAGATGTTGACGGGTTTGATGAACTCGTCGGTTTCTTCCTTGGCGTAGCTGGCCTGGATGGCCTCGGAGACGGTGGCGGCCCGCGCGCCTCTGCCCTGAGTCATGCATTCATAGGCGGCCTGCACGCGGTCCCACCGGTTGTCGCGGTCCATCGCATAAAAACGGCCCATGACGGAGGCAACCTTGCCGACGCCGATTTCGGCCATCTTTTTCTCGATGTCGGACAGATATCCGGCTCCGCTGGTGGGCGGCGAGTCGCGGCCGTCGGTGAAGGCATGGAGATAGACGCAGTCCAGGCCATTTCGTTTGGCCAGTTCCAGCAGTCCGTAAAGGTGGCCCAACAAGGAATGCACGCCGATATCGCTGCACAGGCCCATCAGATGGAGCTTGCTCTTTTTCGTCTTGGCGTTTTCGACGGCCTTGAGCAGTTGTTCGTTCTGGAAAAAGTCGCCTTCGCGGATTGAGATCGTGATCCGCACGGAGTCCTGATAGACGATCCGGCCGGCGCCGATATTTTGATGCCCGACTTCGCTGTTACCCATCGTGCCTTCGGGAAGGCCTACATCCTCGCCGTAGGTTCGCAAGAGGGTGTGCGGATAATCGCGCATCAGCATTGTGTCCACCGGCACGCGGGCCTGCTTAATGGCATTGAATTTATCCTCGGCGGGATTGGGGTTGTAGCCCCATCCGTCGCGGATGATCATCACATTCGGTCGTTGTCTCAGTTGTACGCTTTGGGTCATGAATCGTCCTATCTTCAGAGTGACTCGAAAGATTAACTCCCATCGGAGATAGCCGAACCATCCTACCGGCCGAGGGCCGAAAAGTCAATTGTCCGGAATGCCGCAGGTTCAACAAACGGCAATTGGAGGGATCCACTCCGTCGGGTTCGATTCCCGGCCGCAACGGAGCACGGCCCTCCACAAAGGCCACACCCGATTTTTTGGAGGGGGAGATTTGCATTTTCGACGGGGAATCGTTATACTGTTGCTTTTCATAGAAACCCTGTTTCCTGGACCCTTGGATCGGGACTGGAACCGAAATCGGATCGAAAAGAATACCGAGAGGAAGTTATGCAAATTCTGTCGGGCAATGAGGCGTTCGCCCGGGGGGCGTATGAGGCCGGAGTGACTGTGGCCTGTGGGTATCCGGGCACGCCTTCGACGGAGATTTTGGAAAACGCCGTTAAGTTCAAACCAGCGATTTACTGTGAATGGTCGCCCAATGAGAAAGTGGCCTTTGAAGTCGCGGCGGCGGCGGCCTGTGCCGGGGCGCGGGCGATCGCGACGATGAAACATGTGGGCCTGAATGTCGCGGCCGATCCGCTGATGACCTTGAGTTATCTGGGAGTCGAGGGCGGTTTTGTGGCGATCGTGGCCGACGATCCGGGGATGCACTCCTCGCAGAACGAACAGGATACTCGAAATTATGCGCGGTTTGCAAAGATTCCGCTGCTGGAACCGTCCGATAGCCAGGAGGCCAAGGATTTTCTCAAACTGGGGATCGAGATTTCGGAACGATTTAAGACGCCGGTGATCGTGCGATCGACCACGCGGGTGAGCCATTCTCGGAGTATCGTGGAACTGAAAGAACGGACGGAGAATCCGCGGCAGATCGCCTTGGAAAAAAATCCTCCGCGGTGGGTTCCGGTGCCTCAATGGGCGCGGGTCATGCGACGAACCGTCGAGGATCGGCTGAACAAATTGCGGACGGAGGCATGTTTGTCTTCGGTCAATCGGATCGAGTGGCGAGACAAATCGTTGGGCATTGTAACCGCCTCGATCGCCTATCAGTATGTCCGCGAGGTCTGGCCCCAGGCGTCGGTCCTGAAGCTGGGTTTTTCGTATCCCTTCCCGGATGATCTCATCCGGCAATTTGCCGCCGGTGTACAAAAAGTTTTGGTGGTGGAAGAACTGGACGATTTCCTTGAAGAACATATCAAGGCGCTGGGAATCGCCTGTGTGGGCAAACAGTTTGTGCCCAACATCGGTGAGCTGTCGGTGACGATCTTGGAGGCCAGCCGTGCGAAAATGGAAGGCCGCGAGATCCCGGCGGAAAAGCCGGCGCCGTTTGTCGATGAACTTCCCGGCCGGCCGCCGGTGCTTTGCCCGGGTTGTCCGCATCGGGGGGTTTTTGCGGCTCTCGGCAAGCACGAGGTGATCGTAACCGGTGATATCGGATGTTACAGTCTGGGGGCGTTTAAGCCGTTGAATCGACTGGATATCATCCTCTGCATGGGCGGCGGGATCTCGATGGCTCATGGCCTTGACAAGGCGGGCGATCATCGGACCGTCGTTGGGATCGTCGGGGATTCGACTTTCTTCCATTCCGGCGTGACCGGGCTGATGGATATTGCTTACAACCGCGGCTGCTCGAAAATTATCGTTGTCGATAACCGCACGACCGCCATGACCGGCCATCAGGATCACCCCGGAACGGGGCAGACGCTGATGGGCGAGCCGACGGTGACCTTGTCAATCGAAGATTTCGGCCGGGCGTGCGGATTTAAGCGGGTTCGGACGATTAATCCCTACAAAGTGAAAGAGACTCTGGAAGTTCTAAACGAGGAATTGTCAGTTCGCGAACCATCGCTGATCGTTTCACGGGGACCGTGTCCGCTCCACGAACGGAAAAAGGTCGGCCCGGTTCGGCGGATTGATCAGGAATTGTGCAAGGCCTGTCGGGCCTGTGTCCGGATCGGTTGTCCGGCGATCGATGGGGCCCAAAAGAAGCCGTTTATCAATGCATTTCTCTGTAATGGATGTAGTTTGTGCCAGCAGATGTGCGCCTTTGGCGCTATCTCAGCGGTGGAGGAAAAGTCATGAGCGATAATGGCTTGATTGAAAGCGTGGTTCTGGCCGGAGTAGGGGGGCAGGGGATCTTGCTGGCCAGCGAAATTTTAGCCAAGGCGGCGATGATTGCCGGTTTCGATGTTAAGACCAACGAGGTCCACGGAATGGCCCAGCGCGGCGGCTCGGTCATCGCGCAGATCCGCTACGGCAAGAAGGTATTTAGCCCGCTGGTGGCGCGGGGGACGGCAAGGGTCTTGTGTGCGCTCGAACAGATCGAGGCCCTGCGGTATTCCGACTATCTGGCTCCGGGCGGCCTGGTCGTGGTCAATTCGCAGACGATCACGCCGGTGACGGTATCGATGGGGGCGGCGAAATATCCCCAAGATGTCCAAACCAAGCTGCGGTCGGTCTTCCCGCGGTTGATCTATTTCGACGCCAGTCAAAAGGCCATCGAGGTCGGCGATATCCGGGCGGCGAATGTGGTTTTGTTGGGGGCGCTTTCGACGGGACTGGATTTTCCGCCGGAGGTATGGAAAAAAGCGATTGAGGATTCTGTCAAACCAAAATTCCGAGAGATCAACCTCAGGGCATTTGATATCGGCAGGAGTTGTGCGTGATGGATTCTGGTTTTTTTGAAAAATCGCTGGAGAAGGCCTCCCAGGATGAGCTGCGCAGCATACAGGACGCCCGTCTGCGGCAGCTTGTGCGAAATGTCTATACTTCGAATGAGTTGTATCGATCGCGTTTCAAGGAACGGGGTGTGTCTCCCGAGGATATTCTTTCGGCGGAGGATGTCTCCAAGCTGCCGTTGATGGATAAAGACCTTTTTCGCATGGCCTATCCATTGGGATTGTGCTGTGTTCCGGTCCGGCAAATCGTCGAGATGCATATGTCCAGCGGTTCGACCGGAACTCCGGTGGTGATGCCCTATACGGATTCGGACCTGCATCAGTGGGGCCAGTGCATGGCGAGGTGTTATTGCATGGCGGGGGCCGAGACGGGCGATGTCGTACAGATTACGCCATCCTTCGGCCTCTTTAACGGCGGTTTCGGGATGTATCACGGGGCGAGGGAGGCGGGATTGTTTGTGATTCCGGCGGGAGCGGGCAATACCCCGCGGCAAATCCGGCTGGCCAACGATTTTGGTACGCGTATTTTGACCGGCGTGGTCAGCTATGGGGTGCGGATCATGGAGGTCCTGCAGGAGACGGATCAGAAACTCGATACCGTCAAGATCGGCATCTTCGGCGCCGAGACTTTTTCGGATTCGTTGAAGAAAAAACTCGCCATCGGACTCAATGCGGAAATCTTCGATATTTACGGCATGACCGAGACCGGCGGCGTGGGCACGCTGGGAATGGATTGCAAAGCCCACGATGGCACGCATGTCTGGGAAGATCATTATCTGCTGGAAGTGTTGGAGCCCGGCAGCGAAAAATCGATCTCTGACGGGCAGGAAGGCGAATTGGTGGTAACCTCGCTGACACGGCAGGCGCTGCCCGTGATCCGGTTCCGCACGGGAGATCTTACGCGGATCTTGTCGCGTCAACGGTGCGCCTGCGGCCGAACGCATGTGCGTATCGCGCCGATCACCGGGCGGGTGGACGACATGCTGATCTTCAAGGGCGTCAATTTCTTCCCCAGGCAGGTCGAGCAGGCCCTGATGCAGATTCCCGGCGTGGGTTCAAATTATCAGATCTTCGTCGATGATACCGATGGGATCCGCGAAGTTACGGTCCATGTCGAGGCCGAACCGCAAGTGACCGGGTATACCGTTGAAAAGGTCTTGAAGGAAGCCCTTGGATTCAGCCCGAAAGGGGATGTGTTCCCGATCGGAAAATTGCCTCGGCAGGAAGGCAAGGCCAAGAGGGTGTTTTTCAAATCGAAAGAAATCGGTTAATAATCCATGAAAACAAACCGGAGGTTGGAACCGAAACTCTATTTAGCGGAGGCAAGAACAATGAAGGCAAAATGGATATTGTTAATTGTAATGGTGGCGGCGATGGGATTGACGGTCGGGTGTGGCAAAAAAGAGCCGACCCAGCAAGCCGTTATCAAACTCAAGTACGCCAATTTCCCTCCGGCGCCGACTTTTCCGTGCGTGCAGATGGAACGATGGAAAGAGGAAGTCCAGAAGCGCACCAACGGCAAGGTTCAGATCGACACCTTTCCGGGCGGCACGCTACTGGACGCCAAGGGAATGATCGACGGCGTGATCGCCGGACAGGCGGATATCGGCTGTTTGTGCATGGCGTATCAGCCGGGACGGTTTGTCTTTGAAAATGCCACGGCCCTTCCGCTGGGGATTCCCAATGCCAAAGTCGGATCGCTGGTGCTGTGGGATTTGTATAACAAGTACAAACCGGAGTCCTTTGCCAAGGTCAAGGTTTTAACGATGTTCGCGACGGCGCCGTCGAACATCATGAGCAAAAAGCCGATTCGTACGCTCGCTGAAGTCAAGGGTCAGATGTTGCGGGCGTCGGGCGGAGCGGTCGAGGTGCTCAAGGCCTGGGGCGCCGAGGCGTCGGGGATGCCGATGAGCGAAACGCCGGACGCTCTGCAGAAGGGCGTCGTACAGGGTTTGTACACCTCGGCGGAAGTGATGATGGATTTCAAGTTTGCCGAGCTGTGCAAGTATGTGACCTTGACCGAGACGGTGATCTATCCATTTGCGGTGGTGATGAACCAGAAGGCCTGGGATGCTCTTCCTGCGGATGTCCAAAAGGTGATGGACGATCTGGCCCGGGAGCAATGCGAATGGACCGGCGATTATATGGATAAACATGTCAAGGAATCGCTGGAATGGTCCAAAGGACAGGGCGTCGAGATCATCCCTCTTTCGCCGGAACAGTTGGCGGAGTGGAACAAACCCCTGGAAAGTCTCAAGACCAGGTGGATCGAGGACGCCAAGAAGGCCAACCTGCCGGCCGAACAGATTTTGGCCGACATCATGGCGCTGACCGAAAAATACGCCAAAGCCCGATAACTGCCTTAGGGCCTATAACAATACCGACGAAAATGGCCATTTTCAGTGTCAATAACGAGGTTAT
Source organism: uncultured Pirellulales bacterium (assembly GCA_964643355.1). Classification (GTDB taxonomy): domain Bacteria; phylum Planctomycetota; class Phycisphaerae; order Sedimentisphaerales; family Anaerohalosphaeraceae; genus FEN-1350. The sequence continues at coordinate 56,895 of CAZXPW010000011.1, read as the reverse complement.
GGCTCGTAAAGATAGAGCTTCTTAGCGAGCTGGATGCAAATCGATCCGGGTCGGCATCGGCAAAGAGATGGCCGGCCTATCGATTTGATCTTCGGCTTGGCAAGAGAAATCATGAAAGTATTGGATTATCTGAATCGGATATTGTTGTCCCTGTTGTTGTTCGCCGGCGGATTCTTCCTGCTGACGATGTTGGGGTTGACCTGTTACAATATCGGAATGCGGCCGTTTCTCCGCAGTATTTCCGGTGTTTATGAACTGATGGGATACTGCGGAGCGATCGTGATCACTTGCGGTCTGGCCCATGCTCAGGTCAAAAAGGCCCATCTCCGGGTGGATATCCTGGTCAACGCCTATTCCGATCCGATCCGGAGGATCATCCATGCCCTCAATTACCTTGTCTGTATCCTGATTGTGGGGATTGCCGTCTGGCAAGTCAGTATCAAGGGCTGGACTTTCTACGCGACAGGTGAGGTTTCCGAAACCCTGCTGCTCCGGTATTATCCGTTTGCCTTTGGCGTAGCCGTGGGATTTGTGGTACTGGGTTTACTTTTTGCCGCCGATCTGATCCATGACCTGTCCGGCCAAAAGGAGACCCCGAAATGAGCGCAACCGCGATGATCGGGATTATGGGTATTGTCGTGTTACTCCTAGTCTTGTTTGTCCTGGGCATGCCGGTCGGATTTGCCATGGCTCTGGTGGGATTTGCAGGGTATTGGTATGTCATGTCATGGGATGCCGCCTTATCAATGGTCGGCAACGAGGTATGGGCGACATTTTCTTCGTATGGAATGACGGTGATTCCATTGTTTGTGTTCATGGGGCAGATTGCATTTTACGCCGGCGTCAGCCGCAAGCTCTTTGAAGCTGCCTATGCCTGGGTAGGGCATATTCGTGGAGGACTGGCGGCGGCTTCGGTGATGGCTTGCGCGGCTTTTGCGACGATCTGCGGTTCCAATACCGCCACGGCCGCGACGATGGCGACGGTCGTCCTGCCGGAGATGAAAAAGTACGGCTATCACCCGATGCTCAGTGTCGGATCCGTCGGCGCTGGGTCCACGCTTGGCGTAGTGATCCCTCCCAGCGTGGTCCTGATTGTGATCGGATTGTATTCCAACCAGTCGATTGCCAAGTTGTTCTACGGGGGTTTTGGCGCGGGACTGGTTTTAACCGTGGCCATGGTGTGCTCGGTTTGGGTGTTGTGTAAGATTCGTCCCGGATGGGGTCCGGCCGGAGCTAAGGCCACTTGGAAACAGCGGTTTGCGGCCTTGCCCGGCGCTTTTGAGATGATCCTTTTATTTGTTCTGGTGATTGTTGGCCTCTATCGGGGATGGTTTACGCCCAGTGAGGCCGGAGCGATCGGTTCGTTTTTCGCGATCGTTATTGCGGCCCTCCAAGGCAAGATGAATTGGACGGTCCTCAAGTCCTCGATTCAGGATACTTTGGTCGCCACCAGTATGGTTCTGATGATTGTTGCCGGTGCGTTTATCTTCGGTAAGTTTTTGGCCGTAACGCAATTGCCCCGAGAGTTGGCCGATTGGGCCGCGAGATTACCGGTTCCTCCCGCGGCGATCCTGATCGTGATCTTTGTGATCTATATGATCGGCGGTATGATCATGGATGCGCTGGCCCTGTTGATTCTTACGATTCCGATCTTTTTTCCGTTGGCGGAAAAACTTCAGTATGATCCCTTGTGGTTCGGCGTGGTCCTGACGGTGATTACGACCATGGGTGCAATTACGCCGCCGGTGGCCGCGACGATGTATGTCGTGGCCGGCATTGCCAAAGATGTGCCGATGAAAACGGTCTTCAAGGCCATGTTTTTATTTGTGCCTTCGTATGTGGTCAGCATTGGACTCTATATGCTGTTCCCATGGCTCATAACGGCGTTTACCCGGCCGGACCAGACCCTTCTGTGGATCAAAAGAATATTCGGCTGGGCGGATTGAGGAACCGACTGTTTTTCCCTTTTGTTTTCCACGGCAGGGGGGCTCTGACGAAATCCGACCTTCGACCTTTCGCCATTTCAGGTTAGAGTTGCATTTCGTGAGCGGCATTGCTATCTTGTTGTCTTTCCGTAATTATTTTTTCCAATTCCTGACGAGGAACGATCGTGAATCAGTGGCGGATAGAGGTATCAAGCCGCAAAGGTTTTGCGGATGCGCGCGGCCTGTCTGTGCGGGATGAGCTACGAGAATTGGGGATTCCCGCCATAGAGGCGGTTGTATCGGCGCAAGTGTATTTGATCGAGGCCGAAATGGACGCGGCAATGGCCAAGCGTGTGGCGGAAGAGTTGCTGACGGATAGGGTATGCCAGGACTATTACATCGGCCGCAGTGCGATACCGGCCGGACCGATAGCTGCGTCGATCATCGAAGTACATCTGAAAAGCGGCGTAACCGATCCGGTGGCCGAGTCGGTGGTCATGGCGCTGAGGGATATGGGCGTGCCGAACGCCTTTGTACGAACGGCACGGAAGTATGTGGTTCTGGGTTCGATTACGGACAGTCAGCGGGATCTGATTGCGCGGAATCTGGCCAACGACTGCATCGAAGAAGTGATCTTCGGCGCCGACGCCGAGCCGCCCAGCCCCCACATACGGCCCTACAAAATGCAACTGAGGGAGATCCCGATTCTGAATCTGGACGATGAGGGATTGCTGCAGGTCAGCAAGAAAATGGATTTGTTTTTGACCGCCGCGGAAATGCGGACGATCCAGGCCTATTTCCAGCGGCTCGGACGAGATCCGCGGGATATCGAGCTGGAAACTCTGGCGCAGACCTGGAGCGAGCACTGTGTGCATAAAACGCTCAAGAGCCGAGTGGAAATGGACTTGGACGGCCGCCAGATTCATTTCGGCAATCTGCTGAAAGAAACGGTGTTTCGCGGCACGCAGGAACTGGCCAAGCCGTGGTGTATCTCGGTCTTTTCCGACAATGCCGGGGTCATTGAATTCGATGACAAAGACGCCGTTTGTTTTAAGGTTGAAACGCACAACCACCCGTCGGCTCTGGATCCGTATGGAGGGGCGGCGACGGGCATCGGTGGGGTGATTCGCGATCCGATGGGAACCGGGATGGGGGCAAAACCGATCGCCAATACGGATATTTTCTGTTTTGCGCCGCCGGATACCCCGATGTCCGAAGTTCCGCGCGGCGTATTGCATCCGCGCAGAATCATGCGAGGCGTGGTCAGCGGCGTGCGCGATTATGGAAACCGGATGGGAATTCCCACGGTGAATGGGGCGATCTATTTCGACAAGCGATACATCGCCAATCCGCTGGTATTCTGCGGAAATCTTGGATTGATTCCTCGGGATCAGGCGTTTAAGCACCCCAAGGTGGGCGATCTGGTGGTGGTTGTGGGAGGCCGCACGGGTCGTGACGGCATTCACGGAGCGACTTTTTCCAGCGGCGAGATGACGCACGAGCACGATCAGATTTTTTCGCACGCGGTGCAGATCGGGAATGCAATCACCGAAAAAAAGATGCTCGATGTTCTCCTGCAGGCGCGGGACCGAGGTTTGTATTCGGCCATTACCGACTGCGGAGCCGGGGGTCTGAGCAGTGCCGTTGGGGAAATGGGCGCCGAATTGGGAGCGGAGGTTGATTTGGACAAGGTTCCGCTGAAATATGCGGGGTTGAATTATACGGAGATCTGGATCAGCGAGGCCCAGGAGCGGATGGTGATTTCCGTACCGCCGGAGAATGCCGACCGGATTCTGGAATTGTTTTCGTCGGAAGATGTCGAGGCCACCGTTATCGGGCGATTCACCGGCGATCGGCAGCTTGTCTTGCGGTATCAGGGCACGGAAGTCGGCCGGTTGGAAATGGAATTTTTGCATGAGGGGATCGGCAAGCAGACACGAAAGGCCGTGTGGAGAACCCCCAAACTTTATGAACCGAGTCTGCCGATCAAAAACGACTATTCGAGCGACTTGCTGGCGATTTTGGGTTCATGGAATGTGGCCAGCAAGGAATGGGTGATCCGTCAATACGATCATGAGGTTCAGGGTGGCAGCGTGGTCAAGCCGCTGGTCGGAGCGCGACACGACGGACCTTCAGATGCGGCGGTGATCCGGCCGAAACTGACCAGCGCCCGGGGAGTGGCGATCGCCTGCGGGATGAATCCGATGTATGGAGATATCGATCCCTATTGGATGGCCTTGTCCGGTATCGACGAGGCAATCCGCAATCTGATCTGCGTTGGTACCCGGCCGGACCGGATCGCGATCTTGGACAATTTCTGCTGGGGCGACTGCAATCGGCCGGAAACGATGGGGTCGCTGGTACGGGCTGCCCAGGCCTGCTACGATGCCGCGATCGGGTATTCGACGCCATTCATCTCCGGGAAGGATTCGCTCAACAACGAGTTTCGTTGCGAAGATGGTAGCCGGATTGCGATCCCGGCGACGCTGCTGATCAGCGGGCTGGGAATTGTGGATGATATCCATCAGTGTGTCACGATGGATGTCAAGCGGGCGGGTAACTGGCTGTTTGTTGTGGGATGCACGAAGAACGAGCTGGGCGGATCGCATTATTATCGACTTCACGGCGAATTGGGAGCGAATGTCCCGGGTGTGGAAATCTTGCGTTCGGCTGAAACGGCAAAGCGGATACATCAGGCGATTATCCAAGGTGTGGCCGTGAGTTGCCATGATTGCTCGGAAGGGGGGCTGGCGGTGGCCCTGGCTGAGATGGCGTTGGCCGGTGATCTGGGAATCGATGCGGATCTGCGGGGCCTGCCCTGCAGCGAGGATTGTATCCGGGCTGATATGCGACTATTCAGCGAGTCCAACGGGCGGTATGTGGTCGAAGTGCCCGCCGACAAGTATGACGCCTTTGCGCGACTCATGCTGAATTTGCCATTTGGACAGGTCGGTCGGGTGGTTGAGGAATCGCATCTGACGATCCGGCAGGGTGGAACGATTCTGATCCGGACCGGCCTGGATGCGATCCGGAACGCCTGGCAAAACAAAATCGGATGAAATAGCGATTGCATGGTCAATCTTGAATGTTTCGGGAATTACAATGGAAACAGCGCAAGTACTGGTATTGCGGGCGGCGGGGGTTAATTGCGACGAGGAAACGGCCTATGCGTTTGAATTGGCCGGAGCAAAATCCCAGCGCGTCCATATCAATCGGTTAATTGACAAGCCGGAGATGCTCGAAGCGTTTGCGATTCTGGTGTTTCCGGGGGGATTTAGTTATGGCGACGATGTCGCGGCGGGCAAGATTCTGGCCAATCAAGTGGTCCATCATCTCCTCGAACCGATTCGCCGATTCGTTGAAAACGGGAAACTTGTTCTGGGCATCTGTAATGGATTTCAGGTTCTGTTAAAGGCGGGGTTTCTGCCGGGTTGGGATGGGGCCGTGGGATCCCGATCCTTTGCGGAACTTCCGGTGAGTATCACCGACAACGACCGACCCCAGTACGAATGTCGCTGGGTTTATTTAGAACCGGTCAGCGACCGTTGCGTGTTCCTTACGCCAGGGCGGCGGTTATGTGTTCCGGTTGCTCATGGGGAGGGCAAGATTGTCACCCGCGATGAGGGGGTTCTCAAGCGATTACAAGATGAGAAGTATATCGCCGTTCGATATGTTGATGCGGACGGGCGAACAGGAGGGTTTCCCATCAACCCCAACGGAGCGGTCGATTCGATCGCCGGGTTGACGGATTCGACCGGCCGGATTCTGGGATTGATGCCGCATCCGGAACGCCATATCCATCGGACCCAGCACCCGCATTGGACGCGCCTGGGAGAACGGGAACCCGACGGCTTGACGATCTTTCGTAATGCGGTCAACTATGCCCAGAAGCGCCTGTAGAATCATTGATTGGGACACACCATTCGATCCCGTTGAGGAATCTCAAGCGAAAGGGGCAACCACATGGGTTGCCCCTTGTTGTTGGGCTGTTGAGATTACGATTTCTTGAGCCAGTTTTCGGCCAAGAGCGACAAATCCAGAAGATTCACAGTGCAGTCGTGATTGATGTCGCCGGTGGGGTAGGGATGTTGGAGGTCTCCGCAGATCGAGCCGGCTCCTACCGTCAGATCATACAGAATGGGGATCGCCGAGTTGCTGAAGGTTTGCAGGGTGACTTCGACATTCAGATAACGACCCGGCGGAGTCTGACGGAGCGCGTCGAAGTTCTTGATTTCCTCCCAGAGCGACCAGTTCCGTCGATCATTGGAGCTGCGGGCACGGACCTTGGCCAAAGTGGCCGGCGGCAATTCGGCCGTCCACGAGACGACTCCCCATTCCGAATCAAACTGCTTGGTGTTATGAATGACATTCCAAGTGCCGATTCGAGTGGTTGTCGAACGGGATACGATGCCGGTCATGTCGCTGTAGCCGTAATGATTGGTTCCGGTGATAATCCGTTTGGCCAGGTCAACGGTATTGGTAGCCGGATCGATTCGTTTGATGTATTCGTCGCCGTTGTTGACGACCCAGACCTTGCCTGCATTATCGATGGATACGCCGGTCGGAGTCGTTCCCACGGGGATGGTGGCCTTGATTTCACCATCGTTGCTGAAGCGAACGACGGTCCCCGGCCCGGAATTGGCGACCCAGACATCGCTATCGTCGGTGCTGGCCACGCCGCGAGATTCATAAATCCCGGGTTTGGTCCACTCAATGGCCCCCGTGTTGATGTTGATCCGAGTCAGACGGGAACTTTGCCATCCGGATACGAACAAATGTCCGAATTTGTCCAACCCAAGACCATAAGTATAGTGGGGAATGTCAATTCGCGTGAATGTTCCGGTGGTCGGATCCAATCGCAGGATATGGTTCTTGTCTCCGCCGGACGACCAGACGATTCCATTCGAGTCGATCACGGCGCCATAGGCCGTATGGTTGACGGAGGATGTGTCAATGGACTTGAGAATCTGGCCGCTTGATCCTTCCACATAATAGAACATCCGGGTGTTGAAAGTGCCGACCCAGAGGTTGTTGGTCTTGTCGATCGCCACGGAACGGGGACCGGGATTCCAATAATCGTTGTAGTATTGATCGTTGGGATTGGATCCGATATGGGTGAACTGGCCCGGGAAAAAAGTGCCTTCGCGGCCGGGAATCACGACAACTTCCCAGATCACGCATTCGTCCGAACCCCAGGGCAATATTTCTTCGCCGGCGATATCTCCGTCTCCATTAAGGTCTCGTGAGGTTTCAATTTTCCCGTTGTTGTTCCGGTCCATGAATTGGCCGTTTTCCAGAAGGCCGATTTTTACGACAGTACCGATCTGACGGTTGGCCACCCAGCAGTTTCCATAGAGATCCACCGTGGTTCGAGACGGTTGGCCGGTGAGGTTGGATGGGCAGGTTCGATAGCGGGCCAGCTCGCGGCCGGTTGCGGTGTTGACTTTGGATACGGTTCCCTGATTGCTGTTGGGTACCCAGATAAACGGCAGCGTCGTTGATAAGGTGTTCGGCTGAAGCTGATTGGGAATCGTGTCGTGTTCCAAGCCGGCCAATTGGCCTTGGTCGAAGTCGGAATTGGAAGTGTAGGTTCGCTTCAAGGAAGGCGTGAGGGTTTTGAGAAATGTGACGGTGGCCTTGACGGCATCGACTTTGGAGGAATCCGTCATGGAAGCGGCGGACAAGGTAACGGCTTTGCTGGCGCCGTTGGTTGCCATTCCGTCCGCCGGCCGGATTTGGATCTGCAATTCGATTTGGGACTTGGCATTCAGGGTCGGTGTTGACCAGCCGGAGGTTGTGACGGCGTCGGTGATATCCGTCTGATCGGTCAGATTCAGAATCGTTACCGTCCAGTTGGCGTCGCCCGGGGTCGCTTGCAGAACCATGCGATCGATGGCAACTCGCTCGTTTTGCAGGAGAACATCGTAGATCATTGTCATTCCGGGACCGGTCACCTGACCCTTATTCTGGGCGGCGAGGTTGTTATGGATGTCATCGCCGAGGTACAGTGTTTCGCTATCGGTTCGAATTTGCAGATCCGGCTGAATCGTAGTCATCAAATCAGAGGAGACCCAGGAAGTGTCGCCGACGAAAGTGGCGTCATTGCCCCCGATAATGTCGGCAGCAATTGTGCCAGTTCCTTCATCGCACGGCCAATAGGACATCAGACCGTCTGCAACATCTCCACCGTAAACGAGCGTCTGAACTTCCGCTTCGGATAGTGCGCGGTTGTACAAGCGGATGTCATCGACCATTCCGTTGAAGTATGCCGTACCCCATCTTCCAAAGGCGAGAGCATATCCATCCGTAGTGTTGATCCCGCCGTGATTCCAGTTCAGGACCAACTTACCATCTGCATAGTAGCTGGTCGTCGCGCCATCAAAAACATGGGCAAAATGAACCCATTTGTTTACGGTGTCTATAGTAACATCGTAATAAGTGCAATAATATTCAATTCTCCAACGATTAAAATCGATCGTGCGGTTGGAAAAATCCTGGCCGCAACTTCCGAGGGTTCCAAACTGATAGGGTGCGCCGCCATTGAACGCGCGTGTATATACCCACAGGGTGACGGTTCGTGGGGCATTTCCGCTTAGACCCAAAACCGAAGCGACCTTTCCGGTGTTGGCATAGTCGTCATTTCCGTCAAAGTTCAGGGCGAACTCACCAGCCAAGCTGGTTCCCGATCCAGTGGCAAAGGATAGCAATAAGACGATCAACCAAAGATGACGAAGGACTCTTGAGCGCATGGGATACTCCTTGCAGAGTTGAATTATATGTGACGCACACTTTGTACCTCTGATGACGGTCAACATTTTGATCACCCCTTCCTCCAGTTTCTGAGACCGTATTATAATCATATCCAGGGTTTTCTGTCAAGAATTCACGAGTTGAATCAAAACAATACTCGGATAGGCATGGCAAACATCCTATCGTAATCTGTATCTATTTGTTAAATAAAGAGTTAAGAGTCATCCTGGGGCCCTTATTATGGCTCTGTTCTTATCGGTTAATTTGCCAAATCGAAAAACTTGCAAGCTGGTCATTCTGCATTTATATATTCCTGAAGGCCTATCTTGGATATTACTGCTGATATCTTTGGTATTATTGTGCACAATAAATCATAATAAGCCACAACTGACTGGTTTTATGTTCATTGTGTTTTGTATATTGTCATAATATTCACAAAATAGTATTGACATGGTTTCAAATGGCCGTTATAGTTAGTGTGAAATGGTGATTCGGGGATTAATTCTGCCAAGAATGGGATAAATTAATGATTTCGAATCGGAAATGTATTACCCGTCTTTCAAGGTATAAAAATGCTTTGAAGCGTTTGAAGGCCTTGGGGTTTATCAAGGTGTTTTCCGACAATTTGTCGGATGCGGCCGGAGTTACCCCCTCCCAGGTTCGTAAGGATTTTTCCCTGTTCGGAATTACGGGAAATAAACGGGGTGGATACAAGGTGGATGAGTTAATTGAGCAGATCCAGATCATCCTTGGGAAAAATGAGGAGCAAAGAGTCATTTTGGTTGGAGCGGGACGAATCGGGGCGGCTCTTCTGCGATACAAGGGTTTTGAAGAAGGGGGGATTCGGATTGTGGCGGCATTCGATATTGATCCGGCTAAGTATCAGATCAATGAGACGGTTCCAATCCGGCCGCTGGAAGAAATGACTCAGTATATTCGAGACGAAAAGATTCGTGTAGGGATTATCACCGTTCCGGATACGGCGGCCCAGCGAATCGCCGAGATTATGGCAACGGCGGGGATCAAGGGAATTTTGAATTTCGCGCCGATCCAACTTCGGGGAACTGACGAGGTAGTGATTAATAACATCAATCTGGAATCCGAACTGGAAAATCTGATTTACTTTGTGAACGCTCATTCCAAGGCCAATCCCCTCAAATGCGAATGACCAGTTTAAAAACCCGTTTGTTTATTTCTTATTTGATGATCATCCTGACGCTTGGGGTCAGCATTCTGATTCTGGGGTATTATGTTATTTCAATCGACATTGTCGGTCGGGCCCAAAAACAGGTGTTGACCAATTTGAAGGGTGCCCATACCGCCTATCTGGCGGAAATCAATCGTATTGGCGATGCATTACGAATTGCAGATCCTGCGGACGACATTGAAATCCTTCGCAAGAAAATGAACCTGCACTATCTGGACCGGGTGACGGTCGAGGAGGGTCGGGCTGGGTCGAATCCGATTGTTCGAAAATCGCTGGAAACGGGAGAAGGCGTTGGGGGAACACGGTTGATTTCTCGCGAAGAACTGGGCCGGATGAACTCGGATGTTCAGTCGCGAACCCACATCCCGATTCTGGAAACTCCGATGGCCCGGCCGACGACCAAAACCGTCCTGGATACGGGGATGGCCAAGGAATATGCAATCCCGATCCGGGATTCCGGCGGTCGGATAACGGGCGTATTGTACGGAGGTCGTATCATTAATCAGGACTACGATCTGGTGGATCGCATCAAGTCGATCGTGTTCGGTCAGGAGGTCTATGATTCCAAGCCCGTCGGAACGGTAACGATATTCCAGGACGATGTTCGGATATCCACCAATGTTCTAACCAAGGAAGGCCAACGAGCGATCGGGACTCGCATTTCGGAACAGGTTTATCAATGGGTGGTCGAGGAAGGCCGGACCTGGCAGGATCGGGCATTCGTTGTGACGGATTGGTATCGTACGGCGTATGAGCCCATTCGGGATATCGAGAATCAAATTGTTGGAATCCTGTATGTGGGTGTGTTGGAGCTTCAGTTTTCCGACATGGCTCGCCAGATCCTGTTGGTTTTTGTTCTGGTATTAATCCTGGTTGCGGCGCTGGGAGCGGCGTTGTCCTTTATTCTGGCCGGATCGATATCCCGTCCGCTGACGCACATGTTGGATGCGACTCAGCGAATCTCCAAGGGGGATCTTGGCCATATTATCACGGCCGAAGCTTCCATTGCGGAGTTGCATGAACTGGCCCGGGCATTCAATGAAATGAGCGCCCGGCTCGAAGAGCGGGAGATGAATTTGCATGTTTCCAAGCAGAAAATCGAGGAGTCCAACAAGAGTTATCTCGAATTGATCGGTTTCGTGGCGCACGAACTCAAGGGACTGCTGGCTTCGGCGATCATGAACGCGTACGCCATCCGAGACGGTTTTCTGGGGATGATCAACTTTAAGCAAAAAAAGGCGATTGACTCGATCACGCGGAACCTGGACTATTTGACGGCCACGGTCAAGAAGTTTCTGAACCTCAGCCGGATCGAACGGGGCAATCTGGAGATCAATCGCACGAAAGTGCGACTGAAAGAGGACATCATCAATCCTTCTCTGGAAACCTTCTCCAAGATATTTCAGGATAAGCGTATGAAGATTCGCAACGAAGTCGAACCGGATTTTCCCATTCTTGTGGATGCGGATCTGATGATGATCGTGGCCAATAACCTGATCAACAACGCGGCCAAATACGGATTTGAAGACGGTCAGGTTCGGTTGCGATCCAAGGCCGTGGACAATCGGGTTCGGGTTGAGGTGTACAATGACGGTCGGCCGATTCTCGAAGAGGCACAAAAGAAACTATTCCGGAAATTTTCGCGTCTGGATGTTCCGGAAAAGAAGACTGTCAAGGGGTCCGGACTGGGATTGTATATCACCAAGCAAATCGTGGAAGCGCATGGCGGGCGTATCTGGGTGGAACCGGCCGAGAAGGGCAATTCATTTATCTTTGAGTTTGAAAGGGGCATATAAAGATGGTTACGCCGTTGGAACTGATTCGAAAAAAACGGGCCCAGGCGGTGGGACGCATTATCAGCAGCGGGTATCTGAGCACCAAGCGGGTATATGTGGGAATGGCGACCTGCGAGATCGCAGCCGGCTCCAAGGATGTCATGGAAGTCTTTCGCGAAGCGATCGCCAGTGGAACCCTGCGGGATGTGTATTTGAGCCAGAAGGGCTGTGCCGGTCGGTGCAATCTTGAGCCGACGGTCGAAGTGATTGAAGAAGGCAAGATTCCCGTCAAGTATGGCCGTGTAACCCGCGAAAGAGCCCGCGAGATCATCGACCGCCATCTGAAAAAAGGCGAGATCATTCAGGAATGGGTTATCTGAACGAAAGGATTTTCCTGCGATGGAAAAATATGTGATTACTCTGTGCGACGGGACGACTTGTATTCAAAAGAAATCCCGCGAGATTCGGACGGCGCTGGAAGCGGAAATCCAGAAAGCCGGAATTGCCGATCGGGTCGCAATCCATCTTTCCGGTTGTTTGGGGATGTGCTCGAAAGGTCCGATTGTCATCGTCAATCCCGGTTACAGTATGTACGGAAATGTGACCGCGGATGATGCGGCCGAGATTGTCCGGGAGCATCTGGTCAACGGTCGGCCGATCGCGCGGTTGACGATTGATGAAGATCATTTGTATAACCGGTTCTTTCGTGTTTTCGGGGACGCCGATTTTTTCGGCAAGCAGATGCGAATCACCCTGCGGAACTGCGGCATCATCGATCCGGAGAATATCGACGATTATCTGGCGTTGCGGGGATATGAGGCGCTGGCCAAGGTCCTGACGGAAATGACTCCGCAACAGGTGGTTGAGACGATCAAGAAATCCGGGTTGCGAGGAAGAGGAGGAGCGGGATTTCCCACCGGCGTCAAATGGGAACTGACCGCCAAGGAACCCGGTCCGGAAAAGTATGTGATCTGCAATGCCGACGAAGGCGATCCCGGCGCGTTTATGGACAGAAGCGCGATTGAAGGCGATCCTCATACGGTCCTGGAGGGAATGATCATCGGGGGGTATGCAATCGGATCCAACAAGGGCATCATTTATATCCGGGCTGAATATCCCTTAGCGATCAAGCGGTTGGAAAAGGCCCTTGCCGATGCCCGAAAGAACGGCATGTTGGGCGAAAAGATACTTGGTTCCGATTTCTCGTTCGACATCGAAATTCGGCTGGGGGCCGGAGCGTTTGTTTGCGGCGAGGAAACGGCCCTGATTCATTCGATCGAAGGGGCGCGGGGGATGCCCCGACCGCGGCCGCCGTTTCCGGCGCAGGCCGGCCTTTTTAACAAACCCACGCTGATTAACAATGTCGAAACCTGGGCGAATATCCCGGTCATCGTTCTGGATGGGGCCGATTGGTTTCGTTCGATCGGCACGCCGACCAGCAAGGGAACCAAGGTTTTTGCGCTGGCAGGCAAGATCAAGAACACCGGACTGGTCGAAGTTCCCATGGGAACGACCCTTCGGGAGATCGTTTTCAATGTCGGCGGGGGGATCCCCAACGGTAAAAAATTCAAAGCCGTCCAGACGGGCGGTCCTTCCGGCGGATGTCTGCCCGAACAATACCTCGATACCCAGATCGACTATGAATCTCTCGCCGCGGCCGGATCGATTATGGGTTCCGGAGGCATGATCGTCATTGACGAAGATTCCTGTATGGTCAATATGGCCCGATTTTTCCTGGAGTTTACGCAGGACGAGTCCTGTGGCAAATGCACGCCGTGCCGCGAGGGGACCAAGCGGATGCTGGAAATCCTGACGCGAATCTCCGAAGGCAACGGTCAACCGGGAGACATCGAAAAACTCGAACGGCTGGGGAATATGATCAAGAAGTCCTCCTTATGCGGTCTCGGGCAATCGGCTCCGAATCCGGTCCTCAGTACCATCAAGAATTTCCGGGAGGAATACGAGGAACACATTCATCAGCACAAATGCCGGGCGGGGGTGTGTACAAGCTTATTGACTTTTGAGATTCTCGACACCTGCGTTGGGTGCGGGGCCTGCAAGAAAGTCTGCCCGGTCGAGGCAATCTCCGGAAAACGCAAGGAAAAGCACGCGATCGACCCCCAAAAATGCATTCATTGCGGTCAGTGTTATATGGCCTGTAAGTTCGGGGCGATTCGGAAAGGATAAAGGAACTCATCATGAGTCAGATTACCATTTTCATTAACGATCAGGAATACAAGGTCGAGTCCGGCCAGACGATTATGCAAGCCGCCGACCATCTGGGATATCACATTCCCCGATTGTGCTATCATCCCAAACTGTCGATCGAGGGCGCCTGCCGGGTGTGTATCGTCGAGGTCGAAGGCGTTCGCAACTTTGTGGCCTCCTGTGCTTATCCGATTCGCGACGGGATGAAGATTCGGACGAACACCAAAGAGCTACGACAGACCCGGCGCGATATCGTTGAGCTGATCCTGGACAATCACCCGGAAGATTGCCATACCTGTGAGCGGAATTACAACTGCGAATTGCAGCGATTGGCGTATAGCATGGGGATCCGCAAACGGCACTTTACGGGCGAGAAAAAACATTACGAGAAGGATCTGTCCTCCGAAGCGGTGATTCGCGATCCGAACAAATGTATTCTGTGCGGGCGTTGTGTGCGCATGTGCTCGGAAATCCAGAAGGTTCACAATCTGACCCAGGCCCATCGTGGTTTCAAGACCGTGGTCATGCCGGCGTATAACATTCCGTTCAGTGAGAGCGTTTGTACCGCATGTGGACAGTGCATCAATGTCTGCCCGACAGCCGCATTTCTGGAAAGGGATTACACGCAGGAACTCTTCGAGGTCCTCAATGACAAGTCGAAAATCAAGGTCGCGCAATTCGCCCCGTCGGTACGGGCGGCCATCGGAGAGGCCTTTAATCTGGAGCCGGGCAGGAACATGGAGGGCGAATTGATCGCGGCCATGCGAAAACTGGGTTTTGACTATGTCTTTGACACCCAATTCGCGGCGGATCTTACGATTATGGAAGAAGCCAGCGAATTTCTCGAACGGCTGCAGAGCGGCGGCAAGCTGCCGATGATCACTTCCTGTTCCAGCGCTTGGATGAAGTGCATGGAACAATTCTATCCGGATTTGATCGAGAATGTTTCCACTTGTCGCTCGCCGATGTCGATGGCGGGTTCCATGATCAAGAGTTATTTTGCCGAGAAGATCGGAGCCGATCCGAGCAAAATTTTCAGCGTTGCGACGATGTGTTGTACGGCCAAAAAGTACGAAGCGGCTCGGCCGGAACTGGTCATCGACGGATGGCGGGGCGTGGATGTGGTTGTGACCACTCGTGAGATGGCGTGGATGATCAAGTCGGCCGGCATCGATTTTCTGCATATCGAAAAGGAAAAACCCGACAGCCCGCTGGGGATGTCTTCCGGAGCCGGGGCGATCTTTGGAACCACCGGCGGCGTGATGGAAGCGGCGATTCGGACGGCCTATGAACTTTATACCGGCGAGACGCTGGTGGATATCGAGGTTGAATCGATCCGGGGCCTCAAGGGCGTCAAAGAAGGAAAGCTGACCATGGATGGCGCCGAAATTCGCGTGGCGGTGGCGCACGGCTTGGGAAACGCCTGCCAGTTACTGGATCTGGTTCGCAAGGACCCTCAGCGGTATCATTTTGTGGAAATCATGGGGTGTCCGGGAGGATGTGTCGGCGGCGGCGGACAACCTTATGCGGCGGTCAATACGATCCCGTTGGATGAGGAGGCCCTGAAAAAACGGGCTCAGGCCCTGTATGATCTGGACCGGCATAAAACCATTCGTCGCAGCCATGACAATCCGGATGTACAGAAGCTATATCGGGAATTCCTCCAGCGGCCGCTGAGTCCCGTATCGCACAAGTATCTACATACCCATTACCATGCCAAGACGCCCCGGGGTATCATCCCCAGCGTGGAATTGAAGTGATTGGAGAAATCGGACATGATCGATATTCAACCAGAAAAACTCGACGAATTGCGACAGTACATTACCCAGTTCCAGGGCAAGCCGTACTTCGAGTCAAACCTGATTGCGGTGCTGCACAAGGCACAGTCCTTATTCGGGTTCCTGCCGCGCGAGGCGATGGATACGATTGCCGAGGCAATGAATATCCCGACGGCCCATATCTGGGGCGTGGCCACCTTCTATCACTATTTCAATCTCAAACCCATCGGCAAATTCGTGATCAGCGTATGTCTGGGGACCGCCTGTTATGTCAAAGGCGCTCAGGAAGTTCTGGATGCGCTGAGGAACGAATTGAAGATCAAGGTCGGAGAGACGACGCCCGATCGGTTGTTCACTCTCCAGGAGGCCCGATGCCTGGGCGCCTGTGGAATCGCCCCGGTCATTATGATCAATGATAAGATCTATGGAGAATTAAACGCCAAGAAAGTGGTGGACCTGATTAACCAGATGCGGAAATCCGCGTCCCGGGGTTGACGGGTCCCATTCCGTGGATAAAACGCGAGACGATTCGCATACAAATAGGAGATTTCGCCATGGCGAACAAAGTACTGATTATTGATGACGATATCGACTTGGTCGAGTCGATTGCCAATCTGCTGGAGGCCAAGAATTACAGCGTCAGTGTGGCGCACAATGGACAGGACGGAGTCCAGAAGGCCCAGGCCGAAAAACCCGATTTGATTCTGCTCGATGTCATGATGACTACCCGAGATGAGGGGTTCAATGTCGCTCGAAACCTGAGCCAGATTCCGGAACTCAAGGGCACTCCCGTGGTCATGGTCAGCGGCGTACGAAAAGAGATGAATCTGCCTTTTCAGATTGAACCGGATGACAATTGGCTTCCGGTAAAGGAATTTCTTGAAAAGCCGATCAAACCGGAAACGCTATTGAATGCCGTTCAAAAACATATTCGAAAAAGGTAGGTGGGTAACGATATTCGTTGATCCATCCAGCCAACAAGGGCACAATCCGATTGATTGTGCCCTTGTTTTTGGAAACAGGGTCATTGGGACGAGAAAAACTGGCCCGACTCAATCGGAAAGACAAAAGGATTGCCCTTGATTTTTCGTTGAAAAAGATGTACGATACAAACTTGAAAATAAATGGACCTCCAGGAAGGATTATACGAGCCGGACAATCGTATCCGTCGAGGTATCCGGAGATATGGAACTGACAGACAATCTGAATATTCGGCGATTTAAGCCGCTCATAACTCCCCGGCAGTTGAAGGAAGAGCTGCCCGAGACGGAAGCGATCAGTCATATTGTCGCATCATCGAGAAAAGGGGTTCAGGATATCCTTCTGAACCGGGAATCGCGTCGGATGGTGATCGCCGGACCCTGTTCGCTTCACGACCGGCCCGCCTCGATTGAATATGCCCAGCGGCTCAAGGCCCTTCAGGATCGGGTTGGAAACAAACTTCTCTTGATCATGCGAACATATTTTGAAAAACCTCGGACCACGCTGGGTTGGAAGGGAATGCTATACGATCCCGCTCTTGACGACTCGTATGATATTGAGCAGGGTTTCCGGATGGCCCGCGGGATACTTGTCGAAATCAGCAACATCGGGCTACCTGTAGCGACCGAGTTTCTGGATCCGATCGTCCCGCAGTATCTGGCCGACCTGGTGTCGTGGGCGGCGATCGGGGCTCGGACGGCGGAATCCCAGGTTCATCGCCAAATGGCAAGTGGCCTGTCCATGCCGATCGGCTTTAAAAATTCCACCGACGGCAATCTGATACCGGCGCTGGACGCGATTCGTTCGGCTCTCAGCCCTCATTCTTTTCTGGGGATTGACCGAAACGGGAAGGCCATTGTTGCGGAAACGACCGGAAACAAATTCGGCCATTTGGTTATGCGGGGGGGGAGCGGGGGGCCCAACTACGCTTCGGAATATGTGGCTTTTGCCCAGATCCTGCTGAACAAAGCCGGTATTCAAACCGGGGTTGTGATTGATTGCAGTCATGCCAACTCCAACAAAGACCATCGCCTCCAGCGAGTCGCGTTTCTGGATATCGTGGGGCAGATTCGGCAAGGAAATCGTATGATCTCCGGCCTGATGCTCGAAAGTTTTCTGCAGGAAGGCAATCAGCCGGTCGTCCCGGCCGACAAGCTGAAATACGGGGTGTCCATTACGGATAAGTGCATCGGATGGGAACAGACTGAAGAGCTGATCCTTGCGTTGGCCGAGGTTCTCTAACCTGCGGAGGGGGGATTTTACCGTGGGCACGGGTAGAATGGTCGGGTTTGATTTGATAGAATATTATTTTGAAGGGGCGGATTCTGTTTCTTCCCCAAGTGTATAAATTCGCTTATGAGAACTGTAATGATAGTGCACTGGACATGTCGTTTTTTTTTTATCACATTGTTTGTATTGGGTTGTGGCGAATCATCTTTTAGTCAGGTTTGCAATGTGATCTTGTTGATTGGCGATGGAATGGGTCATGAGCAAATCAGGGCCGCCGGGATGTATGCGTACGGAGAGGAGGGTACGCTCGTTTTTGAAAGTTTTCCCCATCAAACGCGAATGACCACTTATTCCGCCGATCACAAGATAACCGATTCGGCGGCGGCGGCCACGGCGATGGCGACAGGACGCAAGGTCAACAACGGCGTCATTAGCGTCGCTCGTCCCGGCGATGAGTCGGATGTCCCCACTATTCTGGAACAAATGCAGTCGCTCAAGAAAAGTACGGGTTTGGTGACAACCGTTCCCATAACACACGCCACGCCAGCGGGTTTTGGCGCCCACGATGGCAGCCGTCAAAGCGATTGGGAGATCGCGAAAGATTACATGGAACGGTCCCGTCCGGAGGTTCTGCTAGGGGGGGGATCCATCGGGATGGCCAAAGTCACAGCCGATTCATCCGGGTATTTGTTTTTTCGAACAGCCAAGGCCCTGCGAAACCACGACACGGAGGCAAACGAGAGGATTTGCGGCTTGTTTGGGATAGAGATTCCCTTTGAATCCGAAGGAGTAGGAGATTTCCCCCATCTTTCGCAGATGGCCGAGATGGCCCTGAAGGTTCTGGATAATGATCCGGACGGTTTTTTTCTAATGATTGAGGGGGGAAAAATCGATTGGGCTTGTCATGACAATCACCTGCCCCGGACGATTGGAGAAATAGTCGAATTTGAACGAGCCGTTCGAGTGGTTTTGAACTGGGCCAAGAATCGTGATGATACCCTGATCGTTGTAACAGCCGACCATGAAACCGGCGGATTACAGGTGGTCAGGAATAACGGAATATGGAATTACCCGACTGTTCGCTGGAGTACCAAAGGGCATACTGCGACGAAAGTACCCGTTTATGCCTGTGGAAAATCTTCCGAGCTGTTTGTTGGGCTGATGGACAACACGGACATCTTCCATTTTATTTTGGATGCCGTAACCTCGCAAAATACAAAGTCGAAATAGAGTCGATTCGTCTATGGCCATTATGGCGTTTTGACGCGGATTATCAGGATCCGACCATCCGAATCGAACTTTAACACCTCTTCGAGGTTGACGGGAATCAAGGCCGTATCGCCGGTCTTGAAAGAAATTTCTGTTTCATCAGACTGAACAATCGTAGCGCTACCCGATACTCCGACCAGAATTCTCGTTGTTTCAAATTTCAACGGGAATGACCGGCCGGCACAAACATCCAAGGTCTGAACTTGAAAATAATGACAATCCGCGAGGATCCCTGTGGTTCGGACCGTCAGATCTTCGGGACATTGATCATAGCGAATGCTTTGCAAGGCATCCTCGACATGCAGGGGGCGCGGCAGGCCTTGTTCGTCGAGCCGATGCCAATCAAAGAGACGGTAAGTTGTGTCCGACGGGGTTTGAATCTCCGCGATCAACATTCCGGCACCAATGGCATGGCAGGTACCGGCAGGAATGAAGTGACATTCCCCCGCATGGACAGGTACGCGATTCAGCAAAACCTCGACCGTTCCCTCCAGGATGGCTTGTCGCAATTGATCCCGGGTGGTCCCGGATTTGAGACCTTTGTAAATGGCCGCATCCGGACCGGCAAAAAGAATGTACCAACATTCGGTTTTGGGATCGCCTCGCCCCATTATCCGACAGGTTTCGGAGTCCGGGTGGACTTGGACGCTGAGAATATCCTGGGCGTCCAGGAACTTGACCAGCAATGGAAATGGAACTGAGGGGGGGATGTCCGGAAAGAGCCCCAAACGATGTTCGATGGGGATCTGATTTAAGGTCATTCCAGCCCAACAGCCGTTACGGATACGGGTTTTATCCTCCGGCAGGTCCGCCAGCTCCCAGCTTTCTCCGATACGGAGATTCTCGGGAATCCGTTTTCCCAGGGAAGTGCGCAACATCCGCCCCCCCCAGATACGGGGTTTGAAAATGGGTTCACAAATCATCGGATACGGCCGCATCCATGCAAGTGTAGCGGGATGGATCCGATTTGGCAATCGCCAATTTCCTATGGAGTTGACAAGTCAATCAGGGCTTGTCGGATTGGGCCGGTGGATTCAGGAGTTCCCGGACACGATCTTTCGTTAGTTGGTCTTTTTTGTTAATAAGTTCGTCGAGTTGCTTGTTTTGCTCCTCCACCTCTTTTTGCATCTGGCGAATTTTGGACTCGATCGTGGCGTACTGAATCCGTCGTTTCTGGATGATGATGTCAAATTGATTGGCAACCACTTGCGTGAGTTGTTCGATCAAACCCCGACGGTCTTTCTCGTTGTTGGAATGTGCTGCGATCTGAGATAAGAGGTTCACGCATTGATCCTGAAGCTCGATATCCTTTTTCAAGACTTTGGCCAGAACCGGATCTCGTTTTTCCGCCCGCATCAGGGGTTCGAACCTTCTGCGAATCGAAGAAATCCGGGTGAGAAAATCTTCATAATCTTTTATGCGGATCTGCTGGAGCGGTTCGGCTTTGTCTGGATATGCGGTTTTGAACCATTCCATGAATTCCTCGATTCGTTTTTCCTGCGTCTGCCGCCATTCCGCAGGTCGAACCGGTTCAGACGGCTCAATAGGTTCTTCGGATATGGCTTTGGGCTGTCGTGTTGGATTTCGGGCCAGTTTGGGATTTCGGGCCAGGGCGATTCGCCGAATTTCCAGAACAAACCGGAAGGGGTCTTCCTTTCGCCATTGACGCAATTGGCCCGCCAGCGCAGGGGCTTCGCCTTCCAATTGAGACATCAATTGGTCGATGATATCTCGATTCAGTTCCATTGAATCGGTTTGAACGGCCGTTTCCTCGGCCCATAAGTCACCTGGATCGGTCTGAGCCGGCAAATAGACCCACAGTCCGAGAATCAGAAACGAGGGCACAATCCACCTTCCGGCAGGGGGGTGTTTCTTCATGGGATTATCCCTTCCAGAAATCGTCGCTGGAGGCCAGCATTTTCAGTTCCTGTTCGAGGGCCTCAATCGGATTCGGCATGTCGGCATCATACAAATCCGGATAAGATTTATACATTTCACTTCGAACCTCTTCAGAATGGGCCATGAATCCGGATAATAGCGGCTCTGTGTCAATTTTCCAGGGAGCGGGACAGGAGATTTCGGAGCCCGGCCGCAAGGCGAGAGGGGCAGTTCGAAACAAGGGCGTCTGAAACAAAATAACCACAACAACAGCGGCGGCACAAGCCGACCAACCGATCCAACGGAAGATCCGTCGAAATCGACGGATTTTTCTGGCGCGGAGATGAATTTCCCTCTTGAGTAGGGCAATCCGTTGGGGGGCTGGGGTCGGGTCCGGGAAAGTTGATAACAAGTTCAAACCCTGTTGGATGTCCTCAAGGGCTTTGTCAGCCGACCTGGGATCCAGGAATGAATCCAAGAGTTCTTTCAGTTGTTCCGGGTTTTCAGTCACCGGATTCTCCCATAAATTCACGCAGTTTTTTTAAGCCGCGGTGGACTTTTGATAGGGTAGTCCCGATGGGTTCATTGCGGATCTCGGACAATTCTTTGAAACTCATATCCCCATAAAACCGCATCAGAATCACCTCTAATGTATCTTCGTCCAATTTTGCCAGAAACATCTGCAACTGGTCGCTTAGATCGGAGTTTGCCTTACGAGGCAATGGCTCATCCTGTAACTCGCGGGCCTTGGCTTCCAACATTTTTCTATGTCTGTATCGCCCCCGGAGATAATCGTGGAACAGGTTCCCCGCGATGGTAAAAAGCCACTTTTCAAAGGATCCCCCCTTGAAAGAATCCAGCTTTTCAACAATCTTGACAAATAAATCGCTAAGCAAGTCATGGCTGATGTCCACATTCCGAGTCAATCTGTAAAAGTAGCCGTAACAACGACTTGCGTACAAATCGACCAATTCATCAAACGCCCGGTTTTCGCCCGCCTGGCACCGGGATACAAGCTCTTGGATATCCGGAGTCTCAAATGATTCCATATCCGCCGAGCCATCAATGACTTAGACGCGATCGTGGTTTTCGATATTGCATTTGTTGAAAAAAATCCGAAAATAGAAAAAATTATCGGTCCGAGACTTCGATTTCAAAGGAACGGGGCGTTATTTGCCCCACGAAACCGGTCAAACCGGATAGGATGGAGGATCATCGGGTTCCTCATCTTCCTGGAGTTTCCATCGCTCGGTTTCATCAAGATCCTGCAGTTCCCGTTTAACATATTTGAGAATCTTGTCCTGGACGGGGGCGAGCTTTTCCTGCCAGGCGGCCATCGAACGAAAAGTCCCGACCAGCAACTCGATCCGCATGAGCTGCCATTTGGCCAGGCATTCGGGTTCCTTGATGGTGGAAAAGGGATCGCAGCGGAACAAGCGTCCGCCGTCCGGCCGTAATTCAAACATTTCGCAGTCTTTACACTGGATCATGGCACGGCTCCGATCGGAAAAAAACCTATGGTACCCTTGCATTTGGGATTTAATTCCGTATAATACCACAGCGATCGGATTCGTAAAAGAGAATAGTCCATAGTGTTTGGAGGTCTGAATGGCCAAGCCCAGAAGAAGACGCAAAATTGGCAGCAAGAAACGCAGGAGAAAATGGAAAATCCGTCACAAGATCAGCGGATAATTCATCGCTGATCTTCTGGCGAAGTTGGTTTGATGCAGACAGGATGATCAATCGTCCCGGATGGGGTTGCGCCTGGGCATTGGGAATCTTGTCTGTATTGTTTATGAGGGGGGCAGGGCTATGAGATCTGATTCATGAAGCACTACGATGTTGTATTCCAGCCCGATGGCAAGACCGTTCGAATTCATTCCGGCGCTATGATTCTTGATGCGGCCCGGCATGCGGGTATTGTTCTCCATACGGCCTGTGGGGGTCAGGGAACCTGTGAAAAGTGTCAGGTTCGGCTTTTGCCGGAACGCGAGCTGGTTTTGGCCTGTCAATACCCGATCTTTCGTGACTTGCGGGTGGAGATCCCGAACACAAGTCGCTTTTCCCGGCATCAAATCCTGTCTTCCGGCCGTGGCCGAGATGTTCCGGTCAATCCCGTCTTTTCCAAACGGCATTTTTGTCCGCGGGATTGGACGATTCAGGAACTTGAAGATGCGGTGTCCTGCCGAGTCCGAATTCCCGAAATCCTGTCTTGTCAGTTGAATTCAATCGATCGATCCCAGAATGGACTTACTATCCTGTTGCATTGGGTAGGAGACGATCCCAGAGATTCGAATCGATTGTGGGAGGCGGTTTCCCTTGAATCCGGAGACACCACGGACCTTCTATATGGGGTTGCCGTGGATGTGGGGACCACCACCATCGTTGCCAAGCTGGTGGATCTGATCAATGGCCAAGTCCTCGCTACGGCGGCGACCACCAATCCCCAGATTCGTTATGGAGACGATGTCATCAGCCGTATCCTTTATGCCAGCCGTCCGGAGGGAGATCGGCAACTTCAAGAGGCGATTGTCGAAAGTCTAAATGAGCAAATCGGCCAGTTGTGTCACGATGCTTCGATTCGTCGCAAGGACATTGTTGAGATTGTTGCGGTGGGGAATACGACGATGTCTCATCTTTTACTGGGTTTTCCGGTTCAACAATTGGGCCAGGCCCCCTATCGGGCCTTTACCTGCCAGGCCCAGGACCGTTCGGCCGGGGAACTGGGGATCCAAATCCATCCGGCCGGCCGTCTTCATACGCTGGAAAACCTGGCCGGTTTTGTCGGTTCCGATACGCTGGCGGTAGCGCTGGCGGTGGGGATGGACCAGGAAACGAAGAACACGCTGGCAGTGGATATCGGCACCAATGGAGAGGTAGTGATTGGGACGCGCGATCGAATGTTTGCCTGCAGTTGTGCGGCCGGACCGGCGCTGGAAGGGGCGAGAATCTCGCAGGGCAGCAGGGCTGTTGACGGTGCGATCGAGGCGGTCATCGTCGGTGACGGAGATGTGGATGTCGATGTTATTGGAAACGGTCCGCCCCGCAGTGTCTGTGGCAGCGGACTAATCGACGCGGTTGCCGTAATGTTGGATCTTGAAATTGTGGATTCCACGGGCCGGTTCGTCGATCTTGAGGGAATTCAAGAACGATTGCCTCGCGGGATTTTGCGACGCCGAATCGAACGGAATGGCCAGCCGGCGTTTGTGTTGGCTTGGCAGGGAGATGGCTTACCGGCAGTGGTTCTGACCCAGAAGGATATCCGGGAAATGCAACTGGCCAAAGCCGCGATACGCGCCGGCATTCGACTGCTCCAGCAACAGGCCGGGATCGACGACAGTCGAATCGACCAGGTTCTTTTGGCGGGGGCTTTTGGCAATTATATCCGCAGGGAAAGTGCGCTGCGAATCGGCCTCCTGCCGGATATCCAAGTGGAAAAAATCCATTTTGTGGGAAATGCCGCGTCGGTGGGAGCGCAAATGACTCTGGTCAGCCGACCGGCTCGAACAATCGCTTCTTCTCTCGCTGGTCGGATTGAGTACATTGAAATTGCCCACCAGCCGGTATTTCAGAGCGTTTTTACGGATTGTCTGATGTTCCCGTAATCTCGCCGTGCCGCGGCCTTTTGATCATTTCTGGGACTGCGATTGTCCTGGAGATCGTCGATCGCAAACCCGAACGCCAACCCCGGATTGTTGTAGCGTCTGAGGTTCGACAAACGAGACCCGGATGGAGATGTCGAAAACGGTGTTGATGCGTCGGGCGATCTGTTTGCGAAGGTTCTCCAGGATTTTGAGTTGGTCGAGGGATTGAACTTTATCGGAAATACTGACGCGGAGTTCCATGGTGTCCCGGCCGGACTCCTGGTCGAGGACAATCTGGTAATCCGGTTGCGTGGTATCCACTTCGAAAAGAATTTGCTCGACCTGCGATGGAAAGATCCCCATTCCCTGAAAGAAGAACATATCATCTGTGCGGGCGGTGACATTGGTCATTCGCAGGAATGTTCTGCCACACGGACAGGGCTCCGGCAGGATCCGAGACCGATCACCCGTTCGATAGCGAATCAAGGGAAATCCTTCGTGGGTCAGGGTTGTCAGAACCAATTCGCCTTCTTGCCCGGGTTTGACCGGCAGCAAACTGTCCGGATCCACGATTTCGACGATAAAATAATCTTCGTTGATGTGAAGCCCATGGTGTTCCTCGCATTCGCCTGCCACCCCCGGCCCGAGGATTTCGTTGATGCTGTATATTGCCGTTGCCGACAGGCGAAGCCGATTCTGGAGCTGTTGTCGCCGGGATTCTTCCAGAAGTTCGCCGCCGAAAATACCCAATCGAAGCTGTAATCGTTCCGGATGGACATGCAAGTTGTCCAACTCGGCGGCCAGTACCGCGGCGTGACTCGGGGTGGAGATCAAAACGGTTGTCTTGAAATCTCGCATTATGACGATCTGCTTTTCCACGCTGGTTGATAAGGATGCCGGAATCACCGAAGCCCCGAGTTGTTCGACCCCCTGATGGAAACCAAAAGCCCCGGGATATAAGTTGTAGTTCAGGGCGATCTGAACGACATCATGTTCGGTGACTCCCGCGGCAGCCAGGAGTCGAGCGGTGCATTCGGTCCAGTTTCGTAGGTCATTGCGAGTGTATCCGGCGACAATCGGCGCGCCCGTAGTTCCGGTGGCCGAATGAATCCGAACAATGTCCCGCAGGGGCATGGCAAACATATCGTACGGGTAACTTTTCTGCAAATCATGCCGCGTAGTAAAGGGCAACTCCGCCAGTCGGGACAGGTCTTTAATGGTTTCCAGGTTGACGCGATGGGCGTCGAAAGTCGTCCGGTAATAATCAACATTCCGATAAACGCGGTTGAGTGTTGATTGCAATTTCTCAATCTGGAGTTGAACCAGTTCATCTCGCGCCATGCGTTCGGATTTCGGATTGTACATGCAAGTCTGTTTCATGTGATTCACTCGTCGATTCGTTGATATTCTTTTCCGAGATACGCCCTTTGCACTTCTGGGTTGTCGGCCAGCTCACGGTTGGTGCCTTCCAGCACAATCTGGCCGGTTTCCATTACATATCCACGATCCGCGACGGCCAAGGCGGCGCGGGCGTTTTGTTCGACCAGCAAGATTGTCAACCCCTTGTTTTTCAGGACTGAAATCGTTTTGAAAATATCTTTGACCACCAGCGGCGCCACGCCCAGAGAGGGTTCGTCCATGATCAACAGTCTCGGCCGGGACATCAAAGCGCGGCCAATGGCGAGCATTTGCTGCTGGCCGCCGGAAAGAGTCCCGGCCAGTTGAGTTTGTCGTTCCCGAAGAATTTCAAACAAAGAGTACACTTCCTCCAGCGTTCGATCAACTTCTTTGCGATGGTTCTGATTCCACCGGGAAAACGCACCGAGAATCAGATTTTCGCGGACGGTCAGCGTACTGAATACATGTCGGCCTTCCGGTACCAGCGCACAACCCCGCCGGACAATCCGTTCGGCCGGTAGGGTTTCAATCGGTTGCTTGTTCAGAAGGATAGTGCCGCAACGGGGACGAAGGATTCCCGAGACGGTCTTGAGCAGAGTTGTCTTTCCGGCCCCGTTGGCTCCGATCAAAGTGACGGCTTCTCCTTCGGAAACATGCAGCGAGATCCCCTTCAGTACGCGAAGCGCACCGTATCCGGCCTCAAGATTGCGGATTCGAAGCATGGTCTTCACCCAGATATATTCGAATCACATCGGGATTTCGTTGAATCGCCCGCGGAGATCCTTCGGCGATCTTCCGACCCTGATCCAATACCATGACCTCATCGGAGATATTCATGACCAGAGACATATCATGTTCCACAATCAGACAGGTTACGCCCCGGTCGCGGATCTTCAAGATTCGTTCCGACAGGATCTTGGTCTCATAGATATTCAGGCCGGCGGCCGGTTCATCCAGAAGCAGCAGAATCGGTTCGGTGGCCATGGCTCGTGCAAATTCCACCATTCGCTGTTGTCCGAACGACAGATTGCATGCTCGTTCGTTTGCGACATTTCCCAGACCGAATTCTTCCAGTATCATCATGGCGCTGGATTGAATTTCCCGTTCCTCCGTCCAAGTCCAGGGCAGGTTGAACATCCCGGCCATAAATCCCGCACGGGTGCGGGGATGGCGACCCACCATGACATTTTCCAGGACGGTCATATGGCCGAATAATTTGGTCGTCTGGTAGGTTCTTGCGATCCCCATACTGGCGATAAAGTGGGATTTGGAACCCGTGATGGGGCGTCCGCGAAAATGCACCTGTCCGGAGTGAGGAACCAGAGTCCCGGCAATGAGATTGAACAAGGTGGTCTTGCCGGCGCCATTGGGACCGATGACGGCCTTGATCATCCCCTCTGTTACCGACGAATGAATCGATCGGACGGCGTGGACTCCGCCGAACGAACGACTGAGATCCCGAATCTCGAGCAAAAAATTATTCAAGTGTCCGCCTTGTCCATACCATTTTCAATCGAGCGAGTGAAGGCATGCGTAACAGCCCATTTGGAGCGTACAACATAATCACGATCAGAATAGTCGCAAAAACCGCGTCGTCATAGGTCCCGAATACGCCCCGCAACGAAAGGAAATTTAACACGATCCCCATAAACATCGCTCCCCAGAGATTCGCCATTCCTCCCACCGCGACGATGACCACATATCGGACCGATTTCATAACCGAGGCCTCCGATGGGCCGATGCTGCCGTTGTAATGGGTCATGAGGATCCCCCCGATAGCGGCCAGGATGGCACTTAAGACAAAGGTGGCCAGTTTGTATCGATAGGTATTAATACCCAGCGAATGGGCCGCCTCTTCATTTTCATGAATGGATCTCAGAGCGCGACCCACGCGAGAATTTACCAGTTGGGTCGACAGAAGCATCATCCCCAGCAAAACGACCCACGCGATGTAGTAACTTTCCACGCGGAAGGCGGCGCGACCATTCACCTCCAATCCAAAACCCAGCGAAAACGGGGGGACATTTGAAATCCCGTCCGCCTGGCCGAAAAGTCTGGTCCCGATGACAATTCGATAGACGATCAACCCAAACCCCAAGGTTGCCATGGCCAGATAATGACCTTTGAGGCGGATGACAGGCAGTCCAATCAGAAGTGCAATGAGAACCGTCAGGACCAGCGCAACTGCACATCCGGTCCACGAGGAGAACGACAGCATATCCATTCCGTAGATATTCTTCCATGAATGGAGCAATCCCAGGGAACGAAAAACGGCCATGAGAATGCTGTCTTGATAGGGCGCAAGATTGATGGTACACATGACGGCGGACACATATCCGCCGATGGCGAAGAATCCCGCATGTCCCAAAGAGGCCTGACCGGCATATCCCATCAATAAACACAATCCTACGACCACCATCGCATAAAAAACGGACATGGTGATCTGCGTCATATAGTAGGTGGCTTCCGTTGCCGACAAGACCAGTTGAGTCGCGACAACGATTGCCGCCACGGCAAGGATAGGACAATACCGCCGAACCATTATTGTGTCCTCATTTCGCCGATTTCACGGCGGGTAAACAATCCATGAGGCCGAAACATCAGGACCAGCAACAGTATGACAATCGAAACGACTTCTTTATAAGCCGATGCGAATTGGCTGACCGTAAAAGATTCCAGGAGCCCCAGCAACAATCCCGCGGCGACCGCAGCGGCATTGTTGCCCAGCCCTCCGAGAATCGCTACGGTAAATCCCTTGATGGCCAGCGGCGCCCCCATGTCGTATTGCGTCTGGGTCAATGGGGAAATGACGCAACCGGCGACCGCTCCGATCCCGGCGCTGAGCATAAACGACAATGTTACCATCCAACGGTCATTGATCCCGCACAAACGGGCCGCCATTCGATCGTCCGCACAGGCCCTCATGGCCTGGCCGGTCAGCGTAAATCGATAAAATGCCGTCAGCGCAAGGACGATCAACCCGCAAGTTCCCAGTACCCATAAAACCTGGGGCGATATTTGGGCCCCGAAAATCGTCAGAGTCGAAATGGAAGTTCCGGTGAAAAAAGGCAGCGATCGAACGGTCTGGCCCCAGACATGCAGCATTCCCTCGCGAATCAAAATCGATATCCCAATGGTAATCACGATCAGTCGAAGGATGGAAGCATTGCCCAATCGCCTCAGAAAGATCCATTCGATCAGTCCGCCGAGCAGCGTCGTGATCGCAACGGCAGTCAGGATAGCGGCCGGAAGCGGCAGCCAGTGACTCAAACTGATCGCCGTCATCGCTCCAACGATGAGAAATTCGCCTTGGGCGAAATTGATGATTCCGGTTGCGCTATAGATAATGTTGAACCCGATCGCCACGATCGCGTAAACGCTGCCGACGGTAATCCCCGACAGACAATACTGAACAAATTGGGGTCCGCTCATTCGATTAGACTCCGCGGGCCATGCTGGTAAGGCGGATTATTTCGCGTATAGAGCGAACTTTCCATCCTTTACCGTCAACATTTCGAAAGCGTCCAGCGTCAGGCCATTATGGTCCTCCGGTGACATATTGAAAATTCCGGCGGTCCCGACCACCCCCTGGAGAGTTTCAATCGCCGATCGGACGGCTTCGGGTTCGATACTGTTGGCTTTCTTGATTCCTTCGACCAGGATCAGAAGGGCGTCGTAAGCGTGTCCGCCAAAAGTGCTGACATCTTCGTTGTACTTTGCTTCATATTCTCGTTTGTATTCCGAAAGCAGTTTCTTCTGGGGGTGATTGTCCGGTAAAACATCGGCGACTAACAACCGACCGGCTGGAAATATGGTGCCATTGGCGGCCTCGCCTCCGGCCCGGACATACTTAATATTGCCAAATCCATGGCTTTGAAACAGCGGAACTTCAAGACCGACTTGTTTCATATTTTTGGCAACCAAGCTTTGGGCCGGCACGATCGACCAATTGATAACGGCCTGAATGTCTTTGCCTTTCAATTTTGTCAGGATGTCGGAAAGATCCGTGGCTTGTTTGTCATAGACTTCGGAGATGGCAATCGATATTCCGCTGTCCGGGGCAAGTGCGGCCAATTGTTTGGCTCCGGCCGTGCCAAAACCATCATTGCTGGAAATGACGCCAACTTTCGTAATTCCCTTGTCCTTCATGGTTTTGAATATCCATCGAGCGGCATCACTGTCTTTTTGTGGGGTCTTGAATACGAAACTGGCAACCGGGTTGACGATGTCCTCAGCCGCGGCGCAGGAAAGCAAAATGGTCTTGCCTTCCTGGCAGATCGTTTTAATGGCCATCGTTTCGCCGCTGGTCGAGGGTCCCAAAATAGCCAGAACCTTGTTCTCGTCGATTAATTGCTTGGTCATCGAAACGGCGTTTTCCGGTTTCCCGCCGGTGTCTTTAATGATCAATTCGATCTTATGACCCAATACCCCCCCGGATTGATTGATCTTGTCGGCGAACATTTCCAGAGTTTTTGATTCCGGGTCTCCTAAAAAAGAAGCGGGACCGGTGATCGAAAGAACGGCTCCTACCTTGATGGTTTCTTTGGGAGTTACGCGGGTGGGTTTCTTGGTGGATGTGGGTTTTGACTTGGAGCATCCATTCATCCAGAATCCAAGGACCATAACCGCTACGATGCCATAAAGAACAATTCGCTTGAACATCTTAATTCCTTTCCGACCTCCATAGGTCAATTTGAACACGACTGTTTCTACAAACCAGAACAATTTATATGAGCTCTATACCTTTAATAGAGTATCGAGTCGGGATTTGTGCGTCAAGTTCCTCTCTTGGGTGATTATCAAATTTCCAAAAGAATAAGTCCCGACGCGGAGCATGTAGGCGACGGGACCAGGATCCGGATGGGGACAAACGGGTCAGATTTTTCCGCACACCAGACAGGAATTGTGGCCTCCAAAACCCAGCGAATTGCTCATGGCAATGTTCACATGGGCGTTTCGTGCCACTTTGGGAACGAAATCCATCCTCGGATCGCACTTCGGATCCACATGGTCCAGATTGATGGTGGGCGGAATAATCCCGGTTTGAAGGGTCTTGACAGTGGCGATGAGTTCGACGGCTCCGCTGGCGCCAAGCAGGTGCCCCGTACAGCTTTTTGTGGAGCTGATCGGCATTCGATAGGCATGATCGCCAAAAACGCTTTGGATCGCCAGGCACTCGGCCACATCGTTGAGTTCCGTGCTTGTGCCGTGAGCGTTAATATAATCGACTTTGTCGGGGGAGATTTCTCCGACTTCCAGCGCCAGGCGCATTGCTTCGGCGGCGCCTTTCCCGTCGGGCAGGGGGGCGGTAATATGGTGGCCGTCCCCTGTTGCGGCATATCCGAGAAACTCACAGTAGATATTGGCTCCGCGTTTCCGGGCGTGTTCGAATTCTTCCAGAATCACGATGCCAGCGCCTTCCGAGAGGACAAAACCGTCACGGTCTTGATCAAAGGGTCGCGAGGCGGTTTCCGGGCTGTCATTGCGGGTACTCAGAGATTTCAACGCGCAGAAGGAAGCCAATCCGATCGGCGATACGGCAGCTTCCGAACCCCCCGTGATGGAGATATCGCTACGGCCGCTGAGAATATTGTAGTACGCCTCCCCGATCGCGTTGCTGGCCGAGGCGCAGGCGGTTACCACGCACATATTGGGTCCCGTCAAACCCCAGAAAATCGAAATGGTTCCGCTGGCAGCGTTTCCCATCAACTTCGGAACGCAAAACGGAGATACCTTGCGGGGGCCTTTGTTCAACAAACGGATATACTGTTCCTCGATTTCCTGAATCCCGCCAATGCCGGTTCCGACAATAACGCTGACTCGGTCCTTGCGCTCTTGCTGAAAATCCAGACCGCTATCTCGAACCGCTTCAATTGCCGAAGCCAAGGCCATTTGAGTGAATCGATCCATTCGTTTGACTTCTCGCGAATGAATCACCTTTTCGGCCTCAAAATTTCGGATTTCTCCGCCAAACTTGACCGGATATTCGGAGGTGTCAAACGATTGTATGGTGGAGATTCCGCTTTTCCCGGCGCACAAAGCGGAAAAAAGGGATTCCGCGGAATCCCCCAGCGATGTTACACATCCCATCCCGGTGATAACAACCCGACGCTTGTTCATAAATCCCCGAGATCAGGATTCTTTTTTCTGGTTCTTGACGATGTTGACAATATAATCGATCGCCGCCCCAACGGTCTGGATTTTTTCGGCTTCTTCGTCCGGGATGCTCATGTCAAACTCGTCCTCAAATTCCATGACCAGTTCGACGGTATCCAGAGAATCGGCATTCAAATCGTTGATAAATGAGGTTTCACGAGTGATTTCGGACTTATCCACGCCCATCTGCTCGCTGACGATTTCGATTACCTTCGCTTCAATGACTCCGACATCAATATCACTCACGGTTGGAAGCCTCCAATTCATATCCTAATTGACTTTGCTGGTTTCAATCCGTTATTGGTTACCGCATTCTCCCGACGAGCATACCTTCATCGCCGGAAAGTTCCGCGGTACTATACCCATGGGAATGGGCTTTTTCAATCTAATTTTTCATTTTTCTTCGGGTTATTCGTCGTCTCCTTACATGGCCATTCCCCCGTCCACGCACAACACTTGACCGGTGATGTATCCGGATTCATCCTCCGCAAGAAATGCCACCGCATGGGCGACATCCGCCACGGTCCCCATTCGTTTGACGGGGATCACTTCCATGGCCGCATCCTTGACTTGCTGGGGGAGAATATCGGTCATTTCGGTCTGGATAAAGCCGGGAGCAATACAGTTGGCGGTGATGTTCTTTTTCCCAACTTCACGGGCGATGGATTTGGTCATACCGATCAGGCCCGCTTTGCTGGCGGCATAGTTGGCCGAACCGGCCTGTCCCATAACCCCGGCTACGGAACTGATGTTGATAATCCTGCCGAATTTGTTTCGCACCATCGACCGAAGAACATGCTTGGTGGCCATAAATGCGGCCCGCAGGTTCACCGCCATCAATTTGTCGTAATCTTCGGCGTCCATTTGCATCATCAATTTGTCGCGGGTAATACCGGCGTTGTTCACCAGGATGCCCACCCCGCCAAATTCTTCGGAAAGACTATCGAGGGTTTCCGTCAGCTTGGCGTCGTTGGTGATATCCACGCATCGAGTGATTACCGAATACCCTGTCTCCTTCGCCGCGGTTTCCAGTTGCCGGAGTTGTTCGGCATTGAGGTCCAGTCCCGCCACCGTTCGACCCTGTTTCAGCAGAGCCAGTACGATAGCCCGCCCGATTCCCCGGGCGGCTCCGGTTACGATGGCTAAGCGTTTATCCGACATGCTCTTGATCTCCCAGTCTTACCTTGATGCAACCTGTTCCGAGAGGTTATCCCAAAACGGCTTTCAGGGAATCGAGGTTGCTGATATTC
Organism: uncultured Pirellulales bacterium; assembly: GCA_964643355.1. GTDB lineage: Bacteria > Planctomycetota > Phycisphaerae > Sedimentisphaerales > Anaerohalosphaeraceae > FEN-1350. Next base: position 23,506 of record CAZXPW010000011.1, on the reverse strand, counting down.
ACGACATTTACCCGGCGATGAATTCGTTTCATCAGGCCGGTCAGGACCCGTCCAGGACCGATTTCATAAAATGTTTCGACTCCGTCGGCCAGCAATTTTTCCATGCACTTTTGCCAGAGGATCGGTTCGAGCAACTGGTGAATCAATCCCTTCCGGATTTCGTCGGCGGTGGAATAATAGTCGGCACGAATGTTGGCGATTACCTGAGTCTCCGACGGATTTCGGATTGCACAACCGGCCAACGCCTTTTCCAGCGTTTCGGCCGCCGGCCGCATCATCTCACTGTGGAAAGCGCCGGCCACTTTTAACTCCATGGCCTTGGTGGCTCCCATTGTCTCGGCCATCGGGATCGCCCGCTTGCAGGCGGCCATCGAACCGCTGATTACGATCTGTCCGGGACAATTAAAATTCGCCGGAACCAACAATTCCCCTTCGGCTGCTTCCGAACACAATTGCCGAACTTGGGATTCATCCAATCCGAGGATGCTGACCATTCCCCCGGCAGAAGCATCGGCCGCCGCCTGCATTGCCTGGCCGCGTTGCTGGACCAGTCGTAAAGTATTTTCAAAGTCGATAATCCCTGCCGCATACAGGGCCGTATATTCTCCAAGACTCAAGCCCGCCGTTACATCCGGCCGCATTGCCGCAGTTTTGGGATGACTTTGAAGAATGGCCAGAATCGCCGCAGAAACGGTGAAAATCGCCGGTTGCGAGATCGTCGTGGAGTTGAGTTTGTCTTCCGGTCCCGAAAAACAAAACGATTTCAGATCGTAACCAACAATCTGATGGGCTCGGTCGAAAAAGTCATGGACCACCGGCCAGGCCGCGGCGATATCGGCTCCCATACCCACAACCTGTGCGCCCTGGCCCGGAAATAAAAATGCGGTTTTCATCCTGAAATCCGGCTCCTGCAATCCGTGCGGTTAAAATTGAATGATGTTGGCGCCCCAGGTCAAACCGCCCCCGAAGGCCACCAAAAGAACAATGTCACCGGTTTTGATTTTTCCCTGGCGGCGGCAATCGTCCAAAGCGATGGGAATCGACGCGGCCGATGTATTCCCGTACTTGTCGATGTTAATGAAGATTTTTTCCGACGGCAATCCGATCCGCTTGCCCACCGATTCAATGATCCTGGCGTTCATCTGGTGGGGTATGAACATGCTGATGTCGTCGATGGTGATCTGGCATTTGGCCAGGCAATCGTCCACCATTTCGACGATTCTCCGCACCGCCATGTGATAAACCTCCCGTCCGTTGATGGTCATATACACCATTTTGGGATCCGGCAGGGGTTTGCTGACCGGGTGGCGCGACCCGTACGCTTGGCAATACAAACTCGTCCAGCCGCTGCCGTCCGAGACGGAATTGGAATACAGAATCCCCCTCGATTGGTCGTCGCGGCTCTGGATCACTGCAGCCCCGGCTCCGTCGCCGAACAGAATACAGCTGGCCCGATCGGAGTAGTCGGTGATCTTGGTGAGCGTTTCGGCTCCGATGACCAGAATATTCTTGTATCGTCCGCTGCAGGCGAATTGCTGGGCGATCGAAAGCGCATAGACAAATCCGCTGCACGCGGCCGACAGATCAAACGCCCAGGCGTTGACGGCCTGGATCTGATCCTGAACAAAACAGGCCGTCGAGGGAAACACCATTTCCGGCGTAATCGTGGCGACAATAATCAGGTCGATCTGGTCAACGGTCAGGCCGGCATCCGCGATCGCTCGCCGGGCGGCTTCTGCGGCCAAGGTTGCCGTTGTATCGGTTTCCGAACAGACATGCCGAGATTTGATTCCGGTTCGAGTCGTGATCCATTCGTCCGAGGTTTCCATTCTTCGCGCGAAATCCTCGTTGGTCAAAATCGCTTCGGGAACACACGACCCCGTACCAATGATCAACGCATTGCAGGGAAGATTAAACGGGATTTTGGGTTTAGTCGCCATTGGGTTTTACGGTCGTGCTGGCAAGATACTCCTTGATCTGCTCGTTGATTCGCATCGAAAAGAACTTTTTGGATGCCATAATGGCGTTTTTGATCGTCCGGCTTTTGCTGGTTCCGTGACACATCAGCGCGGTGCCATTGATGCCCAACAACGGGGCTCCGCCGTACTCGTGGTAGTCGTATTTTTTGTAGATCTCGGTCAGGATGGGTTTGAATTCCAAGGCCAGTTTCATACTCGCCGCCAACAGTTCCTGCTTGATGGCTTTGAAAATCATACTAACCAGACCTTCGGTGAGCTTGAGGATGACATTGCCTACGAATCCCTCGCACACGACGACATCCGCCACCCCGTCAAAAATATCCCGTCCTTCGAGATTTCCGATAAAATTCAACTTGGAATCCGACTTCAGCAGTTGCCGGGTTTTTTTGACCAGTTCGTTGCCTTTGGCATCCTCTTCGCCGATGCTCATGATCGCAATCCGGGGATTTTTGACTCCGAGAACACGCTCAGAATACACGCTGGCCATGACGGCATATTGGTACAGATTGATCGGTTTGCAGGCAACATTGGCCCCCACATCGCACATGGTTACCGGTCCCCCGAGCGTGGGCAAAACCACGGCGATTCCCGGACGGAGCACTCCCTCCAGGGTTCGCATCCGAAGTTGACACGCCGCCACACACGCTCCCGTATTGCCCGCCGAAATGACCGCATCGGTTTCGTTATGCGCGGACATTTTGGCCATGGCCGCGATGGAACTTTTCCGTTTTTTTCGCAGAGCGTCGATCGGAGATTCGTCCATTCCGATATTCTCCGGGGCATCCACAATCTCAAAGTCCCCGGTCGAACAGTTGTTGCTCTGCAAAAAAGATTCGATCGTGCCTTGATTGCCAATCAGGATCAGCCGGTCGTCCGTTTCCAGCAGGGGCTTGGCTTCAATGGCGCCTTTGATGATTTCATCCGGCGCATAGTCCCCGCCCATTACATCCAGTGCAATCCTCATAATTAGGTAGTGGCCTCCTTGCCAAGGTTCAGGGTAATCTGGGCATTCAAATAGCCGCAATTACCGCAGGCGGCATGGGGCAATTTGGCCGAACTGCATTTGGGACACAACGAATAATGAGTCGGCTTCAGGCCGTGATGGGCCCGTCGTGTCCGTGTACGCGATTTGCTTCGTTTTTTTACTGGTAACATAGGTTCTCTGGACTCCTACTTCAGATCCGATTCAAAACCGATCCGCCGTCCCATACCACAGTGCTTCGGGGCCAATGGAACAGTATGATGCCTGTTGCAATTACACAAAACATGCTTTAATAGTGCCTATGTCGGACTTTGTCAAGAACTTTTGTGGTCTTAAGACGGTTTTTTTCGGGACACGCCCGTGCTGGCGAGGAAAAATGTTATTTTGAATGAAAAAGAGTTGCATTTTCTGGGGTTTTCGGTTAACTATATAAGTTTCCAATGGATGATGGCTTTCAAAACAAGGGAGCCGTGCGGTTATCTGGCATCGAGGTTTGAGGCATAAGAATGCGAAATCCCAAACGAATTGCCATGTATGAGGCAATCCAGAAGAGCCGTAGAAAGCTCTTGGGACCTCGGTTGGGACAGACCTCCCGATCTATTTGGAGCCGCCAATCCCCGGAAAAAAAGAAGGTATCGGATCTGTCTTTGCTAAAGCAACAACAGCAGCCGGTTGTTTCGCAACCTCCGATTCCGCCTAAAGTTACGGGATCGCCCAAACCGGGGGCGACATCCAAACCGGCCGTAACGGCTCAACCCAAAGCGGCTGGGAAGGGCCTGTTCGGGAAGGAGATGGCGGGCAGAATTGGTTGGATTTTTGTCGGTATTATAGTGATTGTGTTGGCCGTTGTTGTCGGTTCGGGGCTGTTTCGAACCGAGCCAAAGGCCCAGCCACAGACGGAAAATTCCGTTCAGGCGAAAGATCCTGTAAAGTCGGATGCATCTCGTGTGTCGGAAGAACCGCAGGTTGCGTCCGATCCACAGACGGTACTTGCGGTCAAACCCAAGCCGTCGGTGCCGGTGATTCCTGCGTCAGCGGATGTGGTTCGCGATCATATTTTGGTGATTGCGACTTATATGCGAAATGAAGATCTGGAGCCGGTTCGGGATTATTTTGGCCGAAATGGAATCGAAACCGAGATCCTGAAAAGAGGGTCGTATTATTATCTGGTAACCAAAGAGCGGTATCCGAATCCCCGAAAACCGGGATCGGAAGGGGCTGCGGCCCTGGATAAAATCAAACAGATCGGAGCGAAATACCGGGCGCCGAAAGGATTTGAGAGGTTTGACAATACCCCCTTTCAGGATGCTTATGGAATGAAACTCAAACAAGAGTAAGGTGTTTCTATAGCAGGAGTATTTGGATATGTCGATCGATCGTTCATTGAAAGTTCGTGGAGCTCTGACTCGCCATCGAAATGTTCTATCGCGTGCCGAGCGGATTGAGGCCCTCAAGTTGCTGGAAAAATGGGGCGAGGGCGACAAGGTTACAGGTCTGGTCAAGGTTGGACACCGCAAGAGTCACAGCGGCAAAAAGGCCGCCGAGAAAAAACCCGCCGCCGAAGGCGCCGCCGCAGAGGCGAAACCCGAAGCGCCCGCGAAATAGCGGTATCCAATTTCGATTTTCCGGGCCGCTATGGGAGACCCTCGTTGCCCGTAGCGGCCTTGTTCTGCGCGATAATGCAATGTTTAAGACAGGAGTATGGCCATGGAATCGGTTCTTGCCGAACGGACCAAACTGATCGATGCCAGCGGAATCCGAAAGGTGTTTGCCCTGGCGGCAACCCTCAAAGATCCGGTCAATTTTTCCATTGGACAGCCGGACTTTGATGTGCCTGACGCCGTCAAGAAAACCGCGATAGAAGCCATCGAACGCGGTTTTAATCGTTACTCGCAGACTGCCGGAGACGAAGAATTGATCGCTCGCGTCACCGCCGAGGCCAAGGCCCGGTTTCCATGGGACCCTCGAGTCATTATTACCAGCGGCGTCAGCGGCGGTCTTCTCCTGGCTTTCATGTCCATGATTAATCCCGGCGACGAAGTCATCATTCCAGACCCCTATTTCGTCATGTACAAGCATCTGGCCCGCATGTTTGGGGGGACCTGTGTATATGTCGATAGCTATCCCGATTTCCGACTTCCTGTAGATAAAATTGCCGCCGCTATTACCGATCGCACGAAATTGATCGTGCTCAACTCTCCGGTCAATCCGACGGGTTCGGTCTATACTGCCGGGGAGATCGCCGATCTGGCCGAAGTGGCTTCGCGCCGGCAACTCCCGGTCGTCAGCGATGAAATCTATGAGGATTTCTGCTATGATCAGCCCTTTGAGAGTGTCGGCAAGGTGTATGATCGAACGCTGGTTCTCAAGGGATACAGCAAAACCTATGCGATGACCGGATGGAGAATGGGATATGCCGCTGCCGGCCCGAAATTGCATGAGCTGATCGAGGCGATGACCAAGATTCAGCAATACTCCTTTGTTTGTGCTCCGACTCCTTTTCAGAAGGCCACGCTTACGACCTTCGATTGCGATATGAGCCGGTTTATCGCCGGTTATCATAAGAAGCGCGACATGATTTTCAACGGTCTCAAAGATCGTTTCGGCCTGATCAGGCCCGGCGGCGCGTTCTATGCTTTTGTTCCCGTTCCCGGGGGAAAGGGGACCGCAACCGAATTTGTGAAAAGGGCCATTGAAAATAATGTCCTGGTAATTCCGGGCAATGTTTTTAGCGAAAAGGATACCCACTTCCGCATCAGTTATGCCACGACCGACGACAAAATCGCCAAGGGGGTTGAAATCCTCAACCGTCTGGCGGACTCATAACGGTACCGCGTCGACCCGTAAAATGCGTTTATCCAGTGTTCCCCGCAACTTTGGTTTCTGGGACTACAGTGTGCCGTCGTTGCCGGACCAACATCGTCTGAACGAGACTATATCCTACCGCCAATAGTGTCGGTCCCAGAAACACTCCGATAAATCCAAATGTGATGACTCCACCCAAAACACCCAGCAACATTGTGATAAACGACAATTGTGAACCCCGACTGATAATGTAGGGCTTGATGAAATTGTCCACCATACTGATTACGCCGCCGCCCCAGGCGATCATGAAAATCCCCCAGCCGGGAAATCCTTCCAAAAACAGCCATACCGACGCTCCGATCCAGATGATGGGCGGACCGATGGGAATGAAACTCAGGAAAAAGGTAAACAGAGACAACTGCAAAGGAGACGGCACGCCGGCGATGACAAAACCGATCCACGCCAATATCGCCTGCGCCAGGGCCGTTCCGATGGTGCCATAAACCACCCCTTGAACCGTACCTTTAATCACAGTGAACAATTCCTGGGCATAATCTCCGCTGATACGCTGAAAGCCCTCCCGGAGCAATCGAACGACTTCTTCGCCATCCCGATAAAAAAAGAACAACATCAACATGCTCATGGCCAGGTGAAATACTCCTTGTGCCATATCCAGACTGTGCTTGAGAAGCCAGACTCCGGCTTGCTGCAACCACGGCTTTATCCAGTTCAATATCGAACCGGCGTCGGCGGCATGCGCCTCCCAGTATTCCTTCAAGTCTTTTCCGGCGATGGGGATCTGTTCCAGCCATGCCGGCGGAGGGCCAATGGTCGCGCCCTTTTGTTTGTCGAACCAGTCCAGAGCCGCCTGAATACTATCGGTGAAAGTAAAACCGATCAGGATAAACGGGACTAGCAGCACCAGCGAGAGGCACAGGGTCATCAGGATCGCCGCCGAGTTCCGTCGTCCGTGGCAACCCCGCAACAGGGCCGCATATAACGGCCAGGTCGCAAAGGACAAAATCGCCGCCCAGAGAATCGCCGAGGTGAACGGCCGCAACACCAACCAGCACCCGATTATGATCGATCCGATTAGGATCACGCCGGCAATTTGTTCAATCCGTTGTTGATTTTTTACCATATTTGGTTCCGTTTTATTTCTTGAAAATTCGACGCCATTCCACAACGAAACTGACGAACCTATTCGGGCAGGGGATGCCCTTTGGTTTCCGGGCAGAACCAGATGAGAACCAGGCCGGCAATGTAGATCAGACTGATGACAGCGCACATCTGGGCGTAATCTTCCTTGAAAAATTTAAGGATTTGACCGGAACCCAGCACTCCAATTGCGGCCAGAACCCGTCCGGCGTTGTAGGCGAAGCCCTGGGCGGTGGCACGGATTCGAGTCGGAAACAGTTCCGGTAAATAGAGGGGTAAAAAACCGTAAAAACTCGCCGTCAGTCCGCCGACAACGAAAACCCAGATCAAGTACGGAGTTCCATATTCAAGACCGGACCAGCGGAACAGATATTGACAAGCCAATAAGGAAGTCAGGCACAGGAAGAAGTAGGTATTGCGGCGATTGGTGATATTGGCGAGAATCGGCGCCAGAAACGCCACGAGGATGGCTCCGATGGCCGAGGCGATCTGGGCCCAGGCCCTGGCGGCAGGCATTTCCCCGTGGGTCAGGCGATCGGCCCATGCGGGGATGAACTGGACCGACCCCCAAGTTCCCAGTAGAATAATTGTGCTGATCAGGGTGCCGAGGATTGCATTGCGTCGGATTGCAGGATGGAAGATGTCGGATATTTTATTTTTCGGGCCTGAGCTTGCGGCCTGCTGCCAGCGTTTGGATTCGGGAACATAGAGAATCACCAGGAACGCCAGCAGGGCGGGTGCGGCGGCGACAAAGAACAACATCCGCCAACTGGCCTGATTGAGGACAAGGCCCATCACGGCAATCAACAGAAAACCGATATTCGACGCGGCGCCGATCAGACCGGCCAGCATCGGCCGCCACTTGACCGGCCAGACTTCCATGATCAGGGCAACGCCAAGTGCCCATTCACCGCCCATTCCGAGGGAAGCCAAAAGACGCAGGATCGCCAGTTGCCAGGCAGCCGTGGCAAAGCCGCCCAGTCCGGTAAAGACGGCATAGACCATAATGCTCCAGAACATGGCCTTGACGCGGCCGATACGGTCGCCGAGCCAGCCAAACAGCAAGCCGCCGGCCGCGGCCCCGACAAGAAAGACGGCCATGACAACGGAAAACCAGATAGAAATGTCAGTGCCCGGGCCGAGCAGTTCCTTGAGGGCTGGACGGGCGACCAGCGGAAACAGGCCGATTTCCATGCCATCGAACATCCATCCAAGAAACGCCGCCGTGAGGGTGGCAGCCATTGCCTTTTTTGTGACTTGCTCCTTTTCGATGTGCCGGCCTGTTTGCGTCATTCGTTCATCCTTCCTGATCTCGGTTGATCTTGATACAAAATGTGCATTTTGCAGATCATCCTATGGTTGGACCGGCCAGGGGAACCGGTACGCGAACGCGATCGTGACCAGCAATCCCACCACGGCCAGCAAACTGACCGTAACGGTCCAGGTTTTTAAGGTTTCCGTTGCCGTCAGCCCCCCCATCTTGGCGAAAACCCAAAAACCGCTGTCATTCATCCAGTTTCCGCACTGGGCCCCGAATCCAACCGCCAATGCCACATAAACCGGATGAAATCCGATTGGGCCGATATCCTTCAACAGGGCCGCCAACATGGCCGCCGTCGTCATCATCGAAACCGTACTGGAACCTTGGGCAAACTTCAGCAGAAAAGCCACAAAAAAGCCCATCAGCAGGATACCCATGCCGCTGATTCTTTCGCCCTGGGAACTTGATCCGGAAAAGAGCTGTTGGACCGCAGAACCGACATTGGCTGCCTGAAGCATTGCCCCGAATGCTCCGCCGGCGGAAGTAATTAAGATAATGACCCCCGCGCTCATCAGGGAGGTTTCCACCATCGATGACATCTGTTCCAGTGATGGCCGACGCTGCCTCCAATACACATACAATGCCAAGGCCGCCGAGACGAGCATGGCCAGATTTTTTTCTCCGATCAATCCTGTGATTAAAGCGACCTTGTTCAGTTCCTCAGGGGCTCCGGCTTTGGCGCTGAGACTGGTCACAATCGTCTGGCCCGAGATCAAAACAACCGGCAAAAGGATCGGCAGCGCCGAAACAAACAAACCCGGCAACTGGGAATCTGCCAAGGGTTCCGGTTCCGGCGCCGAACCTTCCAGCGGTCGCATCGGAATATCAAAACGAGGCGAATACAACTTTACGAAAAAATACATGATGACGCCGGTGGGGATCGCCACCGCCATTCCCATCAAGATCATTAATCCCATGTCGATGCCCATTTTCTCGGCAATGAACAATGGTCCCGGGGTCGGCGGCACCAGCGAATGGGTAATCGACGCTCCGGCCCCCATCGCAAGAATAATAAACAAGTATCGTTGTTTCGTTTGCCGATGCATGGATCTGGCAAGGGGGATTAACAGGTAGAAAACCGTATCAAAAAAAACCGGAATCGAGAGGACAAACCCGCTGCTCATCAGGGCGACCGGCCCCCGTTTGATTCCCAGCAAGCGCATAAACGCCCGTACGATTCGATCGGCGGCCCCGCTTCGCGTCATGCAGTCCCCGATGATTGCCGCCATCGCGATCACGATGCCGATCTTGCCGGCCGTCACGCCGAACTCCGTCGCCACACGACTGATCTTCTGCGACCCATCGCCCGGGGTCAGCAAACTGACGATCATCGCCGTCGTGATCATGGCGATAAATGCGTTAACCCGCAGGAACAGAATCATCCCGATGACGATGACGATACCCAAGGCAAGAATCGATAACGGATGCAGTACAAACTGCTGCAGCTCCATCACTATCGAATGCATAACGATCGTTCCTCTGGCGGCCGGTTGAAATCAGAGATTCGCACACTCGGATCATAGTGTAAAATCCGTCCCCGCTTTCGTACAGGATATTTTTTTGTCCGGATCAAAAGGATTTTCAATTTTTGAGAGCGGGTTATCTCCTGGCGCGTTTTTTTGTAGCTTTCTACCGACTTGACCGTCGGATAGAATGGGTTCAATGGTTTTCGTGACTTCTGAAAAAACCGAATCAATAGAACTTGTTTGTTCCGGAAAAGTTGGATACAATACCAACCATGAAACGACAGATTGACAGATCGACAATACCGGTTTGGTCGGCGATTTTCATTGGCTTGGGCGCATGGTTTTGCTCGTCGGAGCCGGTGCGTGACGCGGTAGGGGAACCGAGCGTGAGTCCTTCGGTTGCTCAGGAGGTGTTGGCTGTTGTGATCCCCTGCAAAGGCATGATCGACGACGGACTCTATCAATCCATCCGCCGACGATGTGACCAGGCCCTGGCGATGGGCGCCGGGTATCTGTTCTTTGAAATGCAAACCTACGGTGGCCTGGTCAAATCCGCGGATGATATTGCCAAATACCTTATTCTCGATGTCGGCAAACGAGCCCGTACCGTTGCCTGGATCACCAGCGAGGCTATCAGCGCCGGAGCGATGATCAGCGTGTCCTGCCGCGATATTATCATGCTTGAAAACACGACGATCGGGGACTGCGCTCCAATCCTGATGGGCGACTCTCTCGAGGGGGTCGAACGCGAAAAACAGGAAAGCTTCATCCGCGCCGCATTCATGCGGGCCGCCGAAGAGAACGGGTATCCGGCTCCGCTGCTGAGAGCGATGGTCACCCAGAAGATCGAGGTCTATCGGGTTCGCAATGTCAAGACCAATTCGTGGGAGTATTTCGAGGGAGACGATTTGCCGACCGATGAGAGAGTCTATCATCTCGGTGGCAAGGAAAAGATCGATTCAGCCGACGAGATCCTGACCCTTACGGCTGCCCAGGCCAAGGAATATGGTATCGCTCGTGAAGTCGTGAAAGATCTGGAAGGGGCTCTGAGATTTCTGGCCGCCCGCGACAAAGTTATCTTTTCCCCGCAGCGAATTATCCTGACCACATCCTGGTCAGAGGAGATGGTCCGCTGGCTTAATTCTCCGGTGGTGATGAGTATTCTGGTCATGCTGGCCATGCTCGGGATTTATGTCGAATTTCATACGCCCGGCCTGGGGCTGGCCGGGGGGGTTGCGGTCATCTGTCTGATTTTGATTATCTGCAGCAAATATCTGATTGGCCTGGCCAATTGGATCGAAATCGCGATTTTTATCATCGGACTGGTCCTGTTGGCGGTGGAACTTTTTCTATTGCCTGGATTTGGAATCGCGGGATTTGCCGGGATCACCTGTATCCTTGCGGGCTTGTTCGGAATGCTCATTCGCAACGCCCCCGGCGAAATTCCCTGGCCGACGGACGACTGGGCATGGCAAACTCTCCTCAATGGTCTGGTGGCGATCAGTTTCGGGTGTCTGGGCTTTTTGATTCTGGCATTTGTGCTGGCCAAACATCTGCCGAAATCCAGGTTGTTCAGCAGGCTGACTTTGGCCCCCGTTCCGGCCGGACAAACTCTTCCCATCAGCGTCGTAGCTCCCAATCCCTCGGTAACCATCAAGGTCGGCGACAACGGCACGGCCATCACCACCTTACGGCCGGCCGGTCAGGCCCGGTTTTCTGGCCAGGTTGTTGATGTGGTCTCGGAGGGGGCCTTTATCCTCGCCGGTTCCGACATTCGGATTCGAGCCATCGAAGGAAACCGCGTGATCGTTCGGGAGGTCAAGGCCTGATATGAACATGGCATGGATGATCGCGTTTGGAATCTTTTTGTATATGGTCGGTGCCGCCTTGATGGCGGTCGAGTTCTTTGTCCCCAGCTTGGGACTTCTGACGGTCTGCGCGATCGCTTGTTTATTCGGCGGCGGAGCGGTTTTCTTTCAGTTCGGTCCTGTTATCGGCTGGATCGGCGTCGTAGTCGGTTTTGTCGTTGTCCCGGTTGTCTGGATTATCGTATATAAACTGTTCCCCCACACCACAATCGGCCGGGCGATCATGATCGGCAAACCCAATCGGAACAAAGGCGATGGGATTCCCGACGGTCCGCAGTTAATCTCCCTGATGAATCGCAAGGGGATCACGCTTTCCAAACATCGACCCGTAGGCATCTGCGATTTTGACGGTCAACGGGTCGAATGCATTGCCGAATCGGGAATGATCGACAAAGACAAGGTTGTCCGTGTGGTTCATGTCGAGGGGATGCGGGTAACCGTGCGTAGGATGGATGATTCAGAAACAAAAGAGAATGAACGGAACCAATAGGGAAAGGGGTTTACGATGGTTTATCTATTAGCGGTCAATTGGACGATTTGGAAACTGGCCGGAGCGATCATCGGCGGATTTATCGGGTTAATCATTCTGCTGTTGGCAATCTCCTACGGAAGTTTGTGGTTTCAGGCCTACTTTTCCGGTGCGTCGGTTTCGATTCTTTCGCTGATCGGAATGTCTCTGCGGAAGGTCAACGCCCGTACGATCGTCGTCAGCCGAATCATGGCGATCCGCGCCGGCTTGGATCTTACGGCGGAAGAACTTGAAAGCCACTATTTGGCCGGAGGGCGCGTGATGAATGTTGTTCGTGCCCTGATCGCCGCGGACCGCGCCAACATCAAGCTGACTTTCAAGGTCGCCACTGCCATCGATCTGGCCGGCCGCGATATTCTTGATGCCGTTCAGACCAGCGTCAATCCCAAGGTCATTGATTGCCCAGACCCGACCAAGGGCAAGGAAACCATTGACGCCGTCGCGCAGGATGGTATCCAACTCCGCGCCAAGGCCCGCGTGACGGTTCGGGCCAACATCGATCGTCTCATCGGCGGTGCGACCGAAGAGACGATCATCGCCCGCGTCGGCGAAGGCATCGTGACGACCATCGGCAGTTCGCTGAACCACAAAAGCGTACTGGAAAATCCCGATCGCATCTCCAAGGCGGTACTTGAAAAGGGTCTGGATGCAGGGACGGCCTTTGAAATTCTCTCTATTGATATTGCGGATGTCGATGTGGGCGATAACATCGGCGCCCAACTCCAGAAGGCCCAGGCACTGGCCGACCAGGCCCGCGCTCAGGCCGAAGCGGAAAAACGCCGCGCGATGGCCATTGCCCGCCAGGAGGAAATGCGGGCGCTGGTCCACGAAAACCGCGCCAAGGTCGTCCTGGCCGAGGCCGAAATCCCCAAGGCCATGGCTGAGGCCTTCCGCAGCGGAAACCTTGGGATCATGGACTACTATCGCATGAAGAATGTCATGGCCGACACCTCGATGCGGGATTCGATTGCCGGAATGGGCAAGGAAAAGGAAAAGGGGTCTTGATTCATGGGATTCGGGTTTGACATTATTGCGGCTCGGGGCAAAGACATTTCCGATTGGATGGACATTCTTGTCCCGTTGGTCTTTGCGTTGATTTACGGCATTAACTGGCTGATCTCCAGAGTGATCGAGTCGGGGAAAAAAGACCGATCGGATCCTGCAGTATCTGCTGAAAAGGAACAACCTCTGCCGGTTCGTCGGCAAATAACTTCACCTCTAAAACGGGCAGTACCGATCAAAAAACAGCCGACCCTGTCCGAGGAACTGGGTCGGCTGGCGGGTCAGGTGATCAATCAAGTTAATCCTCAACTCCCCAAACTCGCCGAGTCGCCGAACCAGACTCCTTTGCCGCAGCGCCGAGTCCCGATTCGTTCCCAACCAGCCCCTCGATCCCGTCCGCAACGGATAGCGGCTCCCGAAATTCCGCAACAACCCTATCCATCAGTCCGTTCACAGCCGCAGACTTTGCCGCCGATCCCTTCTCCCCGGCAATCTTCTCCGAGGATTCAACAATCGGTTCCCACCGTGACTCGATCCCGTCCGACTTCCGTCCCGGCTGCATCAGATCGTTCAGCCGTTTCAAAGCCACGGACCCCGACGCCGGCTTCGGTTCAACCTCCCAAACCCGAGCCCGCTTCCGCCCCGACAAGTCCTCTATTTCTTGGAAATCTTCTCGGCAATCGGGATCATCTGTATGAAGCGATTGTTTTCTCGGAAGTTCTTGGGCGGCCGTTAGCCCTTCGTTCCGACAGTTTTGATCCGTATTAAATCAGCCCTATTACATCTAATTAATCTTTAAATGACCCGCTCCTTTGGCATCTCCGGCTTTCGCCGCTACTCCGACATCGAAGGAGGTCTATCTTTGCTGAAGGCGTATGCGGTTGCAAAAGTAATGGCTGTGCCAATAACGATTAACCATGTCCAGGCCAAAGAGGTCAGAAAAGAAATCGCGGGTCTGAGGAACAACGGCCAATTCCATTGAAGAATTGGATCCTTGTATTGAAGAATACTCCACAGGATCGTCGTGACCATTGAACCGGCGAGCATCGCGATAATGTTGGATCGGTTGGCGGCGCGTCTGGTGAGCAAACCAAAAAGGAACACTCCCAAAAGGGCGCAGGCCGGCAGGCCGACCAGTTCGAAGGCCTTCCAGACCAGATTGTCCACGCCTGTGCAGGCGAAGGCAATCCCCACCAGGACCAGCCCGAAGACGACCACGCCGATCCGCGAGACGAAAAGGTAATGCCGTTCGGTGGCGTTGCGGCGAATGAGGGGGCGATAGATGTCGGTGACAAAGCTGCTGGTGAGAGAGCTGAGAGGCGAATCGATGCTGGCCAGGATAATGGCGGACAGGATGAAGCCCTTGAACCCGACGGGCATGGAATTCAAGACAAAATGCGAGAGGACCTTTTTGGCCTCGGCGGGGGGCGTGACATCGGGGTGTACGGAGTAAAAGACATATAACAGCGTGCCGACAATCAGGTACATCCAGTAGGCCGGAAAAACGGTGACGATGGTACTGAGGATGGTTTTCTGGCTGGCCCGGCTGGAACGAACGGTCAGAAGGCGCTGGACCATTTCCTGATCAGCCCCAAAAGCGGCCATGGCGACAAAACAGCCGTTGACAACCCCGGCCCAGAAAGTCGTGTGGTCTGACCAGGAAAAATGGAAATTGAAAATGCTCATTTTGTCCGCGGCCTGTGCGGTCTGCCACGCGGCGGGTAACCCCCCGTCGATCTGGCCAAGCAAATAGACGATAAGCACAATGCCGGCGGACAAGAAAACCAAGGCCTGATAGGCGCCAGCCCAAACGACGGCCTTGATTCCACCGAAGGCGATGAAGAGGATACTAACAACGGTGAACAGCGACAGGGTGGTCCAAAGCGGCCATTGAAGGATGACGGCCACGGCCATGGAGGCGGCGTAGAGGCGCAGGCCGGAACCGAGCAGCCGCGTGACGAAAAAGAAAGCCGAGCCGGCGTATTGGGTGTCGGGGCCGAAACGGTGACGCAGAAACTGGTAGATGCTGGTGCAGTTGCAGCGGTAGAAGGCGGGAATGAAGAGCCAGGCGACGACGATGCGCGCGAGGATCTGGCCGACGAAGAATTGAAGCCACCTCCAGTTTTCGGAATAGCCGTTATGCGGAAAGCTGACGATGGTCAAAGCGCTGATTTCGGTGGCGACGAACGAGAGCGATGCCGCCAGCGGCGGGACTTTGCGACCTCCGAGGAAGAAATCCGCCGTGTCTTTTTCCTCCCGACCGAAGATCCAGGAAATGACCAGCAACATGGCAACGGCAAAGGCGACAACAAGCAAGTCGGGTGGGGCCAGCGCGGCGGCAGGAATCGGCAGGGCAGCGGCGGTCACGATCGATCCTCCATGGCTCTGCGGAGGGATTGATCCGAGGCATCGAGGATTTCGGCGGCGCGGCTGGCGGACACCTTGCGATGATACATGACAACGGCGGATTTGACCCGGCCGCCGGCGCGAGCCAGCAACTTTGTTGCAGCAGGTCGGGATAGGTTTGTCAGTTCCATAACGATCCGGACGGAGCGGTCGCGCAACTTGTTATTGGTGGCTTTCAGATCAACCATGAGATTACCGTACACTTTGCCCATGCGGATCATCGTGGCGGTAGTCAGAGTGTTGAGAATCAGCTTGGTGGCGGTACCGGCTTTCATACGGGTTGATCCGGTAATGACTTCGGGACCGACGACGGGATTGACGACGATTTCGGCGGGGATCTGCCGGACGACTTCAGGCGAACAAGTAATAAAAACGGTTCCGGCTCCAATCTCCTTCGCGCGGCGAAGCGCGGCTTGGACAAAAGGCGTCAGTCCGCAGGCAGCGATGCCGACGACAACATCGCGCGGACGAACGCGGTGGCGGTCGATCGCGGCGGCGCCGGCGGATTCGTTGTCTTCTGCGCCTTCGACGGCGCGGACCAAGGCACGACGACCGCCGGCGATAATGCCCTGAACAACGGTCGGCGGCACTCCGAAGGTTGGCGGGCATTCCGCCGCGTCAAGAACCCCGAGCCGGCCGCTGGTTCCGGCGCCGATATAGAAAAGCCGTCCTCCGCGACGAAAGCGTTCGACGATCATTTCGACGGCGGCGGCGATGGCGCGAGCTTGCCGGCCGACGGCGGGGACGACCTGGCGGTCTTCCAAATTGATCAACCGAACGATACCCAGGGTCGTGAGTCGGTCGATCTTACGACTGCGGGGGTTGCGTTTCTCAGTTAGAGGCAGGATGCGTTTTTTCATAAGACCCGGATGATCTTTCCAAGGATAACGGGGTGTTTGGCGCCGGTGGCTGTAGGGACATTGTTCGGACGGCCGAGAATCGTTTGGCGGGCAAGAATCGCAAATGCGACGGCTTCCCGTGCGTTGGTGGGAATACCCAGATCATCGGTGGTACCCATGGGAATGCCCGGCAACTGGTCCGCGAGCATACGGACCAGCGTATGGTTGTGAGCTCCGCCGCCGGCCAGAAAGATTTCATCGGGGAGTTCGGGGAGAAAGCGGCGATAAGCATCGGCGATCGTTTGGGCGGTAAAAGCGGTGACGGTGGCAAGAAGATCCTCATGGCGAAGTCTGAGTCGACGGGCTTTATTTAAGATTTCGTGGCAATAGAATATCCCAAAATCTTCGCGGCCTGTTGACTTTGGCGGTCGCTTCCGCAAGAACGGATGTCGCAATAGCTGCGCCAGCAGCGAACGGTTGATAACGCCTTTGGCGGAAAAATGACCTCCTGAATCGTACGCCTGTTTCCCCCGGGTCAGCAACGATACAAGCCCGTCGATTACCATGTTGCCGGGGCCTGTGTCAAACGCCAGAATATCGCCCGTGGTGCATTGGGCGGGCAACCAGGTTACATTGCCGATCCCTCCAATGTTCTGAATCACCCGGGCTTTGGACGGGTGACAAAAGAGAACAAAGTCGCTGTAGGGGACCAGCGGGGCCCCTTGTCCCCCCGCGGCGATGTCAGCGGTTCGAAAATCGGCGACGGTGGTGATACCTGTCTGTTGAGCGATGACGGCCGGCTCGCCGATTTGCAGCGTAGAGGCGATCGACCGCCGACTTGATTGATGCTCTTGAGGTTGGTGCCAAACAGTCTGGCCGTGCGAGCCGATCAGGTCGATGGAACCAAGGGCTATTCGATGTTTGCGGCAGGTTCGAATGAGGGCGTCGGCGAAGAGATGCCCGACGAGAAAATTAAGACGGCAAATCTCGGCTGTTGTGCCGCCTCCGGGGGTACAGAGGCGCAACAGGTCCTTTCGGATCGAAGCCCGCCAGGGGATGGTCTCAAACGCGATCAACTGCGTCGCCGCGCGGCGCCTCTGAACGGAGAAATCAATCACCGCCACATCAATTCCGTCCAGAGAAGTCCCGGACATCAGGCCCGCGATTCGCCGCGGCCGGCCGACATATTGATCCTTCCATTGCACAAGAAGTCTCCGTTTCTCGCAGGGATTCTACCGGGCAATACGGCGATTGGCAATATGGGAACTCGACTTGATCTGACGGAAAGCTTTACGATCGACAGCGGGGGGTCTATAATTCAGCAGACCAGCGAGTTGGACATGGCCTATTGAAGGAAGATTGACGATGGACAATCATTCGGTGGGAAATACACTGGTACCAACGACGGATCGGCAAGAGATGCTGTGTGCTGAAACGCCAGCGAGGCCGTGCGGGGTGGTGGTCTTTGGGGCATCGGGCGATCTGGCGAAACGGAAATTGTATGGAAGCTTGTTTGAGCTCTATCGAAAAGAGTTGCTCGGAGATCAGTTTTATTGTATCGGGTGCGGGCGAACGCCCCTGACCCATGAGACCTTTCGTGAAGTTGTTGTCCGGTCTCTGGGGGATCGGGAGACCGGGGAAGTGGGGCGATTTGTCGAGCGGTTCTCTTATCTGAAAGGCGATTATTCCGATCCTGAATTGTACCAGGGTTTGCGAACCGCACTGGCGGAAGCCGACCGGCGCTGGTCGGTATTCGGCCGACGGTTGTTCTATGTGTCGGTCCCGCCGACTTTGTATGGGACCATCGCTAATGGACTGGGAGTTTCTGGATTGGCGCAACCGGCGGTTGTACCCGATCAGGGGACGCCGATATTGATTCTGGAAAAGCCCTTCGGCCAGGACCTGGATTCGGCGATTGCGCTCAACGCCATTCTTCGACGACACTTTGACGAATCGCAGATTTACCGCATCGACCACTATATGGGCAAGGAAACGGTACAAAATATCCTGATGTTCCGATTCGCCAATGCCATCTTTGAGCCGATCTGGAACCGAAACTTTGTCCAGCAAGTGCAGATTACCATCGCCGAAACGGTAGGGGTGGAGCATCGCGGCGGATACTACGATCAGGCGGGTGCGACTCGAGACATGTTTCAAAACCATATTCTCGGGATGCTGGCTCTGGTGGCGATGGAACCTCCGGTGGCGTTTGCGGCCGAGGCGATCCGCGACGAGCGGGTTAAGCTGCTCCGAAGCGTTCGTCCGCTGCGTTGTCAACCCTGGGCGACGGATATCGTCCGCGGCCAATACGGGGCCGGGAGTGTGGATGGGCAGTCGGTTCCTGGATATCGGCAGGAATCCGGAATCACATCCGACTCACGGACCGAGACCTTTGTCGCGGCTCGCGTGTGGATCGACAACTGGCGATGGAAGGATGTTCCGTTCTTTTTGCGAACGGGCAAGCGAATGTCCCGGAAAGTGACGGAAATCGCGATTGTCTTCCGGCCTGTACCCCACTCGATGTTTGCGTCCGTAGGCCTTGAAGATTTGCCACCGAATGTCCTGATCCTGAAGATTCAGCCGCAGGAAGGGATTCGGATGAGTTTTCAGGCCAAGCGGCCGGGCTCAAAAGTCTGTATGAGTACGCTCTCCATGGATTTTACCTATCGGGATTTATTCGGCTCCGAAGCCCCGGAGTCCTATCAACGGCTGCTTCTGGACGCCATGACAGGCGATCCGACATTGTTTCTGCGGCAGGATGACATTGAAGTGGCCTGGGCGCTGGTAACCCCGATCCTGCGGGCATGGGAGCAAGACGCTTCAATTCCCGTGGAATATCCGGCGGGATCGGATTCTTTTCCGGATGCGGATGCAATCATTCACGGCTCCGGTTTCCGGTGGCGCCGATTGTCCGAAATGTAAAACGAGAGGGATTTAGTAGATTATTGCGGTCGCTTCCTCGATCGTGCGGATGATTTCCTGGATGTCGCCGGCGTTGGAAACGGCGCCGTCAAACCCTTTTTTCATCAGGGCGGCGATCTCGGCTTCACCGAGCCGATTGGCGATGGCGAGTATCCTGGCGGCATTGAGGTCGTCACTGGCCCGGACATACCGGCAAATATGAGCGGCATCGATGTCCTTGGCCATCAGATTAATCAGGATCACATGGGGCAGAAGTTTTTGGGCGACCAGGCCGGCGTCAAAGCTGTTTTCGGCGATCTGGATCTCGTAGTCCTTGCGGTCTTTCAGTTGGGCTGCAAGTCCTGATGCCACCGCGGTATTGCTATCGATGATCATTACCCGGGTTCGACCCATTTCCAGAGCATCGGTCGGAATCGAGTGGGCTTTCATAAAACGAATCAATTCCCCCGTTGGAATCCGCCGATCCCGCGAACCCGGGATACGATAGCCCTTTAATTGTCCGCTGTCGAACCATTTGGTGACGGTTCGAGGAGCCACATTGCAGATTTGAGCGACCTGTCCGGTTGTCAGTACATCTTTGCGTTTATTCATGGCTGGTGCCTGCATCCCGACAAATTCCAGTCGAATATCATCCATAGACTCGTCCGGCCCGGCAAGGGCCCGATCCTGTTCTCTCATCGTCCCCTTGCCCAGGACAATTAACCAACGGATCTCCAATTTTTTCAAAATTATCAACTAAAATCCTATGGGAATAATAGGAATACGAGATCGTATTATCAGACTTATTCAGGAAATCAAATCAAATGCGAATTCTGTTTACTTTTCCACTTGACCTTGGTCGATTCATATGATAGAAAACAGTGACAAGAATCACTGTGGTGCAAGTGGTTGGAATGAATGGGAATCGAGTACCGTTTTCCGACCGGTAGAAGTCCAGCCCCGCGTGGGCAAGTTGGTGTTAACGCTTCATGGACGCCGACTGCACCGGCAAGGGCGAAAGGCAATGGATGGTTCATCCGCAGGAGCAGGAAGTAGATTACGCTCCGATCGTTGCGGATGGGCGCATCATTCAACATTGTCAAGTCCACAATTGCCCGTGTGTCGGCGAGTATTGGGATCGAACCAGACAACAGCGTCCAGACAGAACAGGAACATGAGTTCGAAAAACGGCACATTCACAACCGGGATCCGCACGATAAAATCCCTTCTCTGCGGACAATCCCTGCAGTTGCCCCCGCCGGGGCTGGTGGATTTGCCGGGATCTTGAAAATCGTTCTGGAATCGATCCGTCATCCCCTAAGCGGATATCGCCGGGTCTTCTGCCAAACCTTTGCACGAAAGTGATCTATAGATCATAAGAAAGGGTTTGTCAGATGCCGGGTTTCATTTCTTTTCCCATCCTTGCCCTGAGCGGGACGATGACGGCCGTAATTGCCGTCATCGCTCTGGCCGTCGGGGTAATCGTCACCTTTATAATTCAGAAAACCATCGCAGGCAACAAATTGTTGGCCGCCGAGAAGGAGGCCAAGAACCGCATCGAAGTCGCCAATCAACAGGCCGAGAATATCGTCAAAGAGGCCCAGCTCAATGCGGCCAACGAGTTCCTCAAGAAGAAAGAGAAGTTTACCGCCGAGATGGAAACCGCCCAGGCGGAATTGTTGAATCTGGAACGGCGTCTAAGCAAACGGGAGGACGCTCTGGATCGACAGACCGAGTCCCTGAACCAGAAAGAAAAACAACTCCGCGATAACGAACGGGAACTGGAACAAAAACACCAGTCCAACGACGCCAAGGCCAAACACTTGGCCAATCTAATCGCCCAGCAGAAAAACCAGTTGCTAAAGATCTCGAATCTGGATGTTGAACAAGCCAAGGAGATGCTGCTCAAGCGGCTCGAAGAAGAATGCGATCGGGACATGAGCAAACTCATCGAGCGCAAGCTGGAACAGGCCAACGAGATCAGCGAAGAAAAGAGCCGCGAGATTATCAGTTTGGCGATTCAGCGGTATGCGGCCGAACAAACCTGTGAAATTTCGGTATCGATGGTGGATATTCCCAACGACGAGATGAAGGGCCGCATTATCGGACGCGAGGGCCGCAATATTCGGGCTTTCGAAAAAGCCACCGGCGTGGATGTGATCGTGGATGATACGCCGGGAGTGATTGTGTTAAGCGGATTTAACCCCATCCGTCGTGAGACGGCCCGTCTGAGCATGGAGCGGCTGATCCAGGATGGGCGAATCCACCCCTCGCGCATCGAGGAACTGGTTGCACAGACCAAAAAGGATGTGCACGCCAAGGTCCAGCAAATGGGAAAAGAAGCGGCGACGGAAGTCGATGTTCGCGGCCTGAATAACAAGATCATTGGTATGCTTGGAGCGTTGCACTATCGGACCAGTTATGGGCAGAATGTCCTGCGGCACAGCGTCGAAGTGGCGTTTTTGGCGCAGGTGATGGCCGACGAACTGGGGCTGGATGGTTCGATGGCCAAACGGGCGGGTTTGTTGCATGACATTGGCAAGGCGATGGATCGCGAAGTCGAAGGCGGACACCCGGCGATCGGGGCCAATTATCTGAAGCGTTTCAAGGAACCGCAGATTGTCATCAACGCTGCCGAAGCCCATCACGGCGATATCCCCGCGGACAATCCCTATACGCCACTGATTGCGGCGGCTGACGCCATCAGCGCATCGCGGCCGGGAGCCAGGCGCGAAACCCTGGAACGCTATATCAAACGACTGGAAAAGCTGGAAGAGATCGCCAACAGCTTCAAGGGCGTCGAGTCCTGTTACGCGATCCAGGCCGGTCGTGAGGTCCGCGTGATCGTGGATGCCAGCAAGGTTGATGACGGCGCGGCGGCCACGGTCGCGCGTGACATTGCCAAGAAGATCGAAGAAGAAATGACCTATCCGGGCGAGATCAAGGTTACCTTGTTGCGTGAAACCCGTTGCATCGAATACGCCCGATAGTCCCAAACCCTCGGAGAACCAGGCATGAAGATCAAAGTGCTGTGTATCGGGGATATCGTCGGCCGACCGGGTCGATATATCCTGTCCCAGGCGCTTCGAGATCTGGTTCGACAAAGGTCGATCGATTGCGTGATTGCCAACGCGGAAAACGCCGCCGGCGGTTCGGGGATCACGGCGCAAATTTACGACAAGTTGCTCAAATATGGTGTCCATCTGGTGACCTTGGGCGACCACGCTTATCGAAAACGAGAGATCATTTCCACTTTGGAATCGGCCGGGAATATCGTTCGTCCTGCGAATCTGTCGCCTGGCGCGGCGGGTCGTGATTATGCGGTTTATCAGACGGCCAAGGGGCCACGGGTGGCGGTGATCTGCCTGATCGGCCGCATATTCATGAAGCCGTCTGACTGCCCGTACGCCAAAATTGATTCGCTGCTGGTCAAACTTCAGAACGAAGCGGATCTGGTGTTTGTCGAGATGCACGCGGAAGCCAGCAGCGAAAAGATCGCGATGGGATATTATCTGGATGGTAAGGTCGCCTGTGTGTATGGCACTCATACCCATGTGGTTACCGCCGATGAAAGGATTTTGCCAAGAGGTACGGCCGCCATTACGGACATCGGAATGACCGGCAGCCATGATTCGGTTCTGGGCCGCAAAACGGAGAATGTCATCCGTGCCTTTCGTACCCAGATGCCGTACCCGTTTGAGGTCGCAACCGAGGATCTTCGGATCAGCGCCATTGAGGTTACCTACGATACCCAATTGCGTCGGGCCGAACAGATCGAACGATTGCAGATCAGCGAATCCTCGCACGACCTGGCCGGATATGACAGCGACGATGGACGACCGGAGTATTACGCGGAGTACTGAATATCCAATCGCCAAAGCGGGATCCAGGAGACAGGACCGTGGCGACTCATCCCCGAAATAACAAACATTTGAGGATTCCCAAACGGAATCCGACCTTGCTGTCCGTTTCATCTGCAAAGATGAGAAAAAGCCGACTGTGGGTATTTCGGCTTATGTTTGTCCTGTTTCCGGTCTTCGGATTGATTACGGCGGAGGGAATTCTCCGGTGGATTGGATATGGTTTTTCCGCGTCGGTGCTGACTCCCCTGGTGGTCGAAGGACGAGATTGTCGAACGAACAACAATGGATTCAGCCGGTTGTTTTTCCCCGAAGTCCTGGCCCGGGAATTTGAGCCGTTTGTTTTTCCGGTCGAGAAGGATTCGGAGACGATGCGGGTGGTGGTGCTGG
>CAZXPW010000010.1:74240-101030 GCA_964643355.1 uncultured Pirellulales bacterium | reverse complement strand
TGCCTGTTAATTTGCTGGCGACGAATCATAAGGTTTTGTTAGAGCTCCTAAGACAAAACAAGGCGTTTACATGAAATGGGAATTTTAACTCATTACTATTTTTGTCAGATTTGGAGGTGTTGTATGGGCAAACAAGTTTTTGTGGCATTGTGTGGCATCGCCCTGTTGGGCATCGTGGGTTGCGAGTGTTTTGAATGTGAACAGAAAGCGGCCGCGCCCGCTCCGGCTCCGGTAAAAGCGGTTGAGCCCAAGCCAGTCCCGGCTCCCGTTCCGGCCACGAACCGGGTTTCCCGGATCTATGGAGACAAGCTGGGATGCGGGTCTGTTCGGATCGACAAGGAGCTTCCGGCCACGGTTCAACTCGGTCAGCCGTTTACCTGCACGATTACGGCAACCAATCTGACCGATGTCGAGCTGAGCCAGGTCACAATTAACGATCGGATCCCCGCGAATTTTGAATTTAAAAGCGCCGATCCGGCCGCGATGCCGAAGGACGGCATGTTGACCTGGGTGATTGACACTCTCGGCCCGAATGCCTCCAAGAAGATGACGGTCACCGGCAGCGCCAAGGAGGTCGGGTGGGTACAGAACTGCGCGGACGCGACCTATGTCATCCTGGCCTGCGCCAAGACTCAGGTTGTACAACCGGCTCTGACGGTCACCAAGGAATGTCCGGCCGAAGTCTTGCTGTGCGATCAAATCCCTCTGAAATATACGGTGTGCAACAAGGGAACGGGAACCGCGTCGAATGTGATGATTTCCGATGTTCTTCCGGACGGTTTGACCCAGGCGACCGGTCAAAAAACCGTCGATATCAAGGTCGGCGATTTGGCCCCGGGCAAGTGCATGACCTACAGCGTCATGGCCAAGGCGGCCAAGACCGGTTCGTATAAGAGCGGCGCAAGCGCGAAAGCGGATGGCAATCTGAAGGCCGAATCCGCCGTGTGCGCCACAACCGTCAAGCAGCCGATTTTGGCGATTACCAAGACTGGTCCCGAAAAACAGTATCTGGGCCGCAAGATCAACTATGAAATCACCGTGGCCAACAAGGGCGACGCCGCGGCGACCAATGTGGTCCTGACCGATTCGGTTCCGGCCGGCGTAGCCGAAGTCGTCGCCTCTGACGGCGGCCAGGTGGCCGGCGGGACCGCGACCTGGAATCTGGGCACGATCGCAGCGGGCCAGAGCCGCAAAGTCACGATCGGATATCTGCCGCAGTCGGCGGGCAGCTTCAGCAACACGGCCTCTGTCGTGGCAACTTGCGCCGAAACGGTAAAGGCCTCGGCCAAGACGGATGTCGCCGGTATCGGCGCCATTCTGCTGGAAGTCATCGATGTCTCCGATCCGATCGAGGTCGGCAAGAACGAGACCTATATCATCACCGTCACAAACCAGGGGTCGGCCCCGGATACGGAAATCAAGATCGTATGCAAACTGGAAGATACGATGCAGTTTGTCAGCGCTTCGGGCGCAACGGCGGGCAGCCATGCTGACGGCGTTGTGACCTTCCAGCCGCTGGGATCGCTGGCGCCGAAGGCCAAGGCAACCTGGAAAGTGGAAGTCAAGGCGTTGAAGCCGGGCGATGTCCGCTTCACGACAACCATGAACAGCAAGCAGATTGGACGCGATGTAATGGAAACCGAAGCCACCAATTTCTATGAATAATCGGCTCGGTAAGCAAGCGTGAATGTTTCACAAGCGGTGGGCGTCGATGGCGTCCACCGCTTTTTTTCTGCGCCGCCATTCCTTGTTGCGACAATCGGATCCAGATAAAAAGAAAGAAACCCGCGGCAATTCACAAATCGTCGCGGGATGGATTCACCCTATCCCTTCACGCCTGCATGGTTGGAGGGGGAAGACTCAAACCATCCTGAATTGGTTTCCGGCTTTCGAACGCTGGAAACCCCAATTATTTTGGAGAATCCGATTTGGACACGGTCTGCCGGGCGGCGTTCATCAGCTTGATGACCATAAATAGGCAGAAGGCAACGATGAGGAAATCCAGAACGGTGTTGATGAAGGCCCCATATCGCAGCGTGACTTCCGGTGCGATCACTTTGGCCGTCGTCGGGTCCAGAGTCGCATGTTTCAAAACGATCTGAAGCTTATTAAAATCCGTTCCACCCAGCAGCAATCCGATGGGGGGCATGATGACATCGTTGACCAGCGAGGTCACAATCTTGCCGAAGGCGGCTCCGATAATGATACCGACGGCCATGTCCACGGCGTTGCCCTTTACGGCAAATTCCCGGAATTCCTTGAGAAGACTCATAGAGGACCCTTTCCAATTTAGAGTTAAATGATCGATTTCCCTATCGACCCGATGTCGAAACGATTATAAAACGATGCCCACCGGAAAACCAAGGATTTTTCATCGGGTCATCAGAGATTTTGAAGGCCGGACCCGATCGAACCGACAATTCCCCCAGCCAGCACAAAAATCTGCCAGATGATATACAAACACACGATCGCGTACAGAAGCCGTGGAAGCCACTGGGCAAAAGCGGTAAACCAGGTCTCGGCCCGTTCGGTTTCAAACTGGGCCAGTTTTGCGGAACTGCGATCGAGATCTCCCGTTTCCTCGCCGACCTTCCAGAGGGCCATGAACTCGACCGGCAACCCCCGCGAAAAGCCCTCGGAGGGCGACTGTCCGGATTTGACGGCCCGACGAGATCCCTCCAGCATTCGTCGAATCCGGATATTGGGAACCGTGTCCAGGGACTGGTCGATGCACCGGACAATCGGTACTCCGGCCGAATACAGGATCGTAAAAGATTTGGAGAAGCGGGCCAGCGAATAGTGAAAGACGGCCTTGCTGAGAACGGGAACACGAAGAACAATCCAATCGAGCATGTGCCGGAAAGGTCCCGACGCCGGAGTCAGTTGACGGATCAGAAAAATCACGATGGCGGGTGTGTAGAATAACGACAATGTAAACAGAACGGAATGCGCATACTCCATCATGGAAATATCGCCCAGAATCAGACGCGGCAGCGGGGCGACGAGAGCGGCGATCATCAAAACACAGACCGGAAGGACCATCGCCGATAGAAACCTGCCCCGCAGGCGACGGGCCAGCGTCAGCCAGTCGGCCAGTTCAGATAAAACCTCAGGCAACCGGCCGGATTCTTCGCCGACGCGGATGAGCGTGCGGTCGAAGATCGGGAATGTTCGCGGCCATGCGGCGACGGATTCGGCCAGCGATTCACCATGGGTAATCCGGCCGTGAAGATCCTTCAAAACTCTCGTGACCCGCCGCGGCAAGGCCGACTGGGCCGTCTGTATCGCGCGAAGAACCGGCACACCAGCCGCCAGCAGGGTCGATAGATTCGAATAGAGTTGGATACGAAGCTTGGACATTCGATCAGAATATAGGATTTAGGATGTAGGTATTAGCGACATCGAATCGGCCCTACTTTATCGGATAAAATATCTGGAGTGAATCGAAGGCGGTTGCGGCGTCGGCCTTGGTCCACAGGCCGATCCTGCCGATCCTTGAGAGCGTGTTATCCCTGACTTCGATGAAATGGTCCTTGTCAAAGCTCGCCCGGATCAAATCTTTCGAATGATCGATCTGAATCGTGTGCCATGCGGCGGGATCGGTTTTTATATCCACGGATCCGAGTTGCTTTCGCTTGCCATCCTTAACGACATACAAGCGAAAGTTGTTTTCCAGCGGATTCCATCGGGCGATGTAATAGTTGTTGTTGTCCTGATATCGCCAGACGGGGCCGCCGCCCTGATCCTCTTTGCCGGATAGGGCTTTGACTTTCACGCGGAAGAGCGTATCTCCGACGGAAATGTTCCGATGGACCAGCATATTAAAGGTCCGGCCGGCGTTTTGCGTACGGGTGATCCCCAAGGCCTTTTGGCCATCGGCCGCGGTTGAATCGGCGATGATTTCCCACCCGGTCGGAGTTCCGGCCCCATTGGTTTCGGCGACTTCCCAATCGGCCGGCAACGAACCGATCGCGTCGTTTTCAGTGAAGAGTGAATTTGCCCGTTGATTATCGAAGGTACCACAACCGGGCAGAACACAAGACAGGACGCCGAACGAAAACACCCAACCGAGCCGAATCCAGAACTTTTTTGACGCGTTCATTGATTGAAACCTCCTGTTCTTGACCCAGGGAATATTTCCGATTATCGCAAACACTATTATTGGCCAAGTTATCCGGATTGTCCAGAAGAAAAACGCGACAACTCCAAAGGAGCCAAGTTTCGGCAATCGAGGATCAGAAGGAATACTTGTTGGTGATGGGCATTCGGCGGTCCTTGCCGAAAGCGCGCGGGGTGATCTTGATCCCGGGCGGGCACTGGCGTCGCTTATACTCGTTTCGGTCAATCAGGCGAATCACTTTGTTGACAATATCCGGCGGAAAACCCTCGTCGATCAGCTGCTGGCCGGATTTGATCTGCTCGACATACCCCTTAAGAATGCGGTCGAGGAGATCGTAGTCCGGGAGCGAATCGGAATCCTTCTGGTTTTCCCGAAGCTCAGCCGAAGGAACGCGGTCGATAACCGAATGGGGAATGACCTCGCGGCCATGCAGACGATTGATATAGTGGCTAAGCTCATAGACGAGCGTCTTGGGGACATCCTTGATGACGGCAAATCCGCCGGCGGTGTCGCCGTAGAGGGTCGAATAACCGACGGCCGTTTCGCTCTTGTTGCCCGTGGTCAGAACCAGACAGCCGAGCTGGTTGGACAGCGACATCAAGATTGTGCCGCGGATGCGGGCCTGAAGATTTTCGTAGGCCAGACCTTTTTCATCCCAGCCGGGAACCTGGTGCAGCGTGCGGCTGAAGTGGGAAAGCAAATCGCCGATGGGAACGGTGTGGATGTCGATGCCGAGGTTCTCGGCGGTACGCTTGGCGTCGCCGATCGTTTCGGGGCAATTGTAGCGGGTGGGCATCGTCAGCGAGACGACATTGCGCGGGCCAAGGGCATCGACGGCCAGCGCCGCGGTCAGCGCCGAATCGATTCCGCCGGACAGACCGATGAGGACCTTCTGGAATCCGTTTTTACGGACATAATCGCGGATGCCGAGGATCAGGGCTTCATAAACCTCGGCCACCGGATCGCCGGGCAACTTCATCGAAGAAACCAGAATCGGAATGATCGCCGGTCCCTTGTCTCCAGACGCCATATCGAAAACGATCAGATCCTCGCGGAACGGCCGCCCCTGCAGGGCAAGAGTCCCGGCGGCGTCGAAGACCATGCTTCGACCGTCGAAAATCAACTCATCCTGGCAGCCGATGAGATTGCAATAGACGACGGCGCAACCAAATCGGCGGGCAGCGGCAGAGATGACATCCTGTCGCTGACGGAGTTTGCCGGCGTGGAACGGGGAGGCGGCGATGTTGATGATAATATTCTTTGTCGGCAATGACGCCAAAGAGTCGGCCAGGGCTTCGATATCCCAGAGGTCTTCGCAAATGGTTAAAACCAGCGACAAGTCTTTTTCAACGATGGACAGGGGATTGACGCCGGCAAGGAAATAACGGCGTTCATCGAAGACGCCATAGTTGGGCAGCAGACACTTACGATAGACCGCATCGATGCGGCCGCGACGGCAGACGGCCAAGCTGTTGTAACAGGTTTCGCCGTCGAATTCGGGAAAACCAACCAAGGCGGTCAGGTCTTTGCAGTCGGCGGCAAAGGCGTCCAGCAGACGACGACATTCCAACAGAAAATGCTTCTTCAGCAACAGATCTTCCGGCGGATAACCACTGAGGACCATTTCGGGAAAGACAACCAGATGCGCATCGTGCGAACGGGCCTGGACCAGATTGCGGCGCAACAGATCCAGATTCCCGGAGAGATCTCCCACCGTCGGATTACACTGAGCCAGGGCCACGCGAAGAGTCATGGATTGCTCCTCAGCCATTGATCGACGGCAGCGGCGGCCTGACGACCGCTGTCGATGGCACGCACGACCAGAGAGGCGCCACTGATGGTGTCCCCGGCGGCAAAAACCCAAGGAACGGAGGTCTGGTATTGTTGGACGATGACATTGCCGCGATCGTCGAGCTTCAGATCGAGATTCTCAATCAGTCCTTCATGAACAACATGCACAAAACCGGTAGACAACAAAACCAGGTCCGCCGGGAGAACAAACTCGCTGCCGGGTATTTCTCTGCATTTCCACTGGCCCTGCTGTTGATACCACTCGACGGAGCAGGCGTACACTTTTGACACGGTTTTTTCACCGCCTTCGAACCGTTTGGTCATGATGCTCCACCGGCGGTCACAGCCCTCTTCATGCGAAGAACTGGTTCGCATCGTCCGCGGCCAATAGGGCCAGGGCGTATCCTGCGGACGACTGTCCGGCGGCTTGGGCAGGATTTCCACCTGCGTAATGGAGCGAGCCCCCTGCCGACGGGCGGTTCCGACACAGTCGCTTCCGGTATCGCCCCCCCCGATTACGACAACATGGCGGTCGCGAGCATTGATGGCCTTGGCCCCGGCCAAATCCAAATCGCAATTGAGACGATTTTGCTGGGTCAGGTATTCCATCGCGAAATGGATCCCCTCATACCCGCGGCCCGGAACGACCAGATCGCGGGGTTGGCCGGCACCCATGGTCAGAATCATCGCGGAGAACAGTTTCTGAAGATAACGAACGGAAACATCCAAGCCAACCTGAACGCCGGTCTGGAACTGGACACCCTCGGCCACCATCTGCGCCAGACGACGATCGATGATATGCTTGTCGAGCTTAAAATCGGGGATTCCGAACCGAAGCAGGCCGCCGGGTCGATCGTCCTTCTCGAAAACGACGACCTCGTGTCCGGCCCGGGCCAATTGCTGGGCGGCGGCCAAACCCGCCGGTCCTGAACCGACGACGGCTACGCGCTTTCCGGTCTTGTGGCGCGGCAATCGCGGAACAATCCATCCTTCGTTGAATCCCCGCTCGACGATCTGGAATTCGATGTGGCGAATGAGAACCGGCTGATCGTTCACCCCAAGCGTGCACGCGGTTTCGCAGGGAGCCGGACAGATACGGCCGGTGATCTCGGGAAAATTGTTCGTCGAGTGCAGATTTTCGCAGGCCGCCTTCCACTGGCCCTTATAGACCAGTTCGTTGAATTCGGGAATCCGATTGCCCAGCGGACATCCGGCGCCATGGCAAAAGGGAATGCCGCAGTCCATACAACGGCGGGCTTGTTGAATCAGATCGTCCGGGGTCAGGGGCAAATCGAATTCGCGAAAGTCGCGAACGCGCTGCTCGACCGAGCGATGGCCGACTTCCTGGCGCTTATGGAGCAGAAATCCGAGTTTTTTCTCAGTCACGGAACACCTCCTCGGTCGCGGGGGTGGATTCGGTATCGCGGCGTTCCTCCGTCCGCATCTTCTCGAGGGCCTTGCGGTAGTCCAACGGGATAACCTTGACGAACTTGCCGATCATGCTCGGCCATGCGTCCAGAATGGCTTTGGCACGCTCGCTACCGGTCCACTGGTGATGACGACGAACAAGCTCTTCCAGAAGCCGGGCGTCTTCGGGAAGCCGAACGGTTTCAAGCTCGACCATGTCGAGATTGCACAGCGTGTCGAACAGTTGCATCTCGTCGAGAACATAGGCGATCCCGCCGCTCATTCCCGCGGCGAAATTACAGCCGGTTTTGCCGAGAACGACAACGGTTCCGCCGGTCATGTATTCGCAACCATGATCGCCGACGCCTTCGACCACGGCGACGGCGCCGCTGTTGCGGACGGCGAAGCGTTCTCCGGCCATACCATTGACGAAAAGTTCGCCGCCAGTGGCTCCGTAGAGGACCGTGTTTCCGACAATGATGTTTTCATGGGCCGGGAAGGAGGAACCGGGAGGCGTTTGTACAATGATACGGCCTCCCGACAAACCCTTGCCGACATAATCGTTGGAATCACCGATCAAGTGAATCGTTACTCCGCGGGTCAGAAACGCACCCAAACTCTGACCGGCCGATCCTCGAAGAACGATACGAAGCGTGTCGTCCGGAAGACCGGCCGGACCATACTGCCGGTCAATTCGATTGCTGATGATTGTGCCTACGGTACGGTCGGTGTTTCGGATCGGCAACTCGACCGTCGTAGATTGTTGCCGTTCGATTGCCGGTTTTGCCGCCTCGAGAATCTTCCAGTCGAGATGATCGTCCAGTTTGTTGGGCTGGGTTCGAGTCAATCGAATCGCCCGGCCATCGGAGATATCCGGCCGATAAAAGATCGAGGAGAAATCCAGCCCTTTGGCCTTATAGTGTTCAATCGCGGTCGTCACTTGCAAACGATCAGAACGACCAATCATATCTTCGAAACGGCGGAATCCGAGCATGGACATCCATTGACGGATTTCTTCGGCAACAAATAGCATAAAACGCTGGATATACTCCGGTTTTCCCGCGAAGCGTGCCCGAAGTTCCGGGTCTTGGGTGGCGATCCCATAGACACAAGCGCCTTCGTGACATTTGCGAAGCAGCGTACAGCCGAGCGTCACCAGCGCGGCTGTACCGAAGCCGAATTGCTCGGCCCCCAGCAGCGCGGCAATTGTCACATCGCGGCCGGTCTTGAGTTGGCCATCCGTCTGCACCCGAATTCGGTCGCGCAAGCCATTCATCACCAGAACCTGCTGGGTTTCGGCCAGGCCGAGTTCCCACGGACCGCCGGCGTGTTTGATCGACGATAACGGGCTGGCGCCGGTACCGCCGTCGTGGCCGCTGATGAGGACCTCATCGGCATTGCCTTTTGCCACGCCGGCAGCAATCGTTCCGACCCCCACCTCGGAAACGAGTTTGACTGATACCTTGACTCCGGGATTGGCACACTTGAGGTCATAAATCAACTGGGCCAGATCTTCGATCGAGTAGATATCATGATGCGGCGGCGGCGAAATCAGCGTTACGCCGGGAGTGGCGTATCGTAAACCGGCGATTTCCTTGGTGACCTTGTGACCCGGAAGCTGCCCGCCTTCCCCGGGTTTTGCGCCCTGGGCCATTTTGATCTGAATCTCGCGGGCATTGGCCAGGTAATGGATCGTTACCCCGAAACGACCGCTGGCAACCTGCTTGATGGCACAATTGCGGTTGTCGCCGTTGGGATCGGGAGTGTAACGAGACGGATCTTCGCCGCCCTCGCCGGTGTTGCTCATCCCCCCGAGTCGGTTCATGGCGATGGCCAGGCATTCGTGGGCTTCTTTGCTGATGGAACCGTGGCTGATCGCGCCGGTGCAGAACCGCTTGACAATAGAGGCGGCGGGCTCAACTTCTTCGATCGGTATGGGCGTATCGGCCGGAATCAATTCGAACAGGCCGCGAAGCGTACAAAGAGTTTTTGCCTGGTCATTGACGGCTTTGGCATAATCAGCGTAGGCCTTTGGATCTTCAAACCGAACAGCATGTTGCAGCCGGGCAATGGTTGTTGGGTTCCAGAGATGATATTCTCCATCCCGGCGAAAATGATATTGCCCTCCGAAATCCAGTTCCAACGCCCCTACCGATCGTTCGGAGAATCCGTCTTGGTGGCGACGGATCGCATCCCGGGCGACCTGATCAAGACCGATGCCCCCGATTCTCGACGAGGTACCGGTAAAGTACTCATCGACAAAGGATTGATCCAATCCAATCGCCTCGAACAACTGAGCGGTATGATAACTTCGCAAGGTACTGATCCCCATCTTGCTCATGGTCTTGAGGATACCCTTCTTGACCGAGGCAATATAGTGATCGACCAGGGAAGACGGTTCGATCTGGGGATCGATCTCGCCCTGACGGCGGAGTTCGTCGATACACTCGAAAACCAGATACGGATTGACGCCATTGGCTCCATACCCGGACAGCAGGCAAAAATGCATAACCTCGCGGGGTTCACCGCTTTCGAGAATAAGTCCCGCTTCGGCCCGCAGGCCGCGGGTGATCAGGCCGTGGTGCACCGCCGATACGGCCAGAAGAGACGGAATCGGGACACGAGTCTCGGAGATTTCACGGTCGCTGAGAATAATCAACGAAGCGTCATCGCGGACGATGGCATCCTCCGCCGATTGTACGAGATGATCGAGCCCTCGTTTGAGGGCCCAGCTAGGTCGCTGGGGATCGATCTCGAAAGTGGAGGAAATCGTGCAAACCCGAAAGTCGGAGCGATGCACTTCCCGTAAACGAACAATGTCCTCATTGGACAGAATTGGATGCGGCAGCTTGAGCTGTCGGCAATGTTCCGGGCTTTCTTCCAAAAAATTTCGTCGTTTTCCGGTATAGGACATTAAGCTCATAACCAGACCCTCGCGCAGGGGGTCGATCGGGGGGTTGGTCACCTGCGCGAACATCTGTTTGAAATAGTCAAACAGAAGTCGCGGCTGGTCGGACAACACGGCAAGAGGGGCATCGTTCCCCATCGAACCGACGGGCTCCTGACCGTTCACCGCCATCGGCGTCAGAACCATCCGCAACTCTTCCCGCGTATAGCCAAAGGTCCGCAACCTGCGGTAAAGAGTGATCGGATCGCTTTCAAGTTCCTGAGGGGTGTCGAACAGACCGCGAAGTTCGATACGGTTCTGCTCCAGCCAGCGACGATACGGTTTTTGCCGCGCAATTTTGCTTTTGATTTCATTATCGCTGACGATGCGGCCCTCCTCGGTATCGACCAGAAACATCCGACCGGGCTGAAGCCGGCCTTTCTGGGCGATCTTCTCCGGCGGAAATTCAACGACGCCGGTCTCGCTGGCCAGGATCGCTAAACCATCGGTGGTCACCAAATACCGGCAGGGACGCAGGCCGTTTCGGTCGAGGGTGCCTCCGACGATGCGTCCATCCGTAAACAACATCGCCGCAGGGCCATCCCACGGTTCCATGATTGCCGAGTGGTATTCATAGAAGGCGCGTTTGTCGGCGCTGATATGATACTTGGCGCCGAAGGCCTCGGGGATGAGCATCATCATCGAGTGCGGCAGACTTCGACCGTTACGGACGAGGAACTCAACCATGTTGTCGAAACAACCGCTGTCACTGGTGTTGGGCGATAAGACCGGCAACAGATCCGACAAGGCCTCGCCGAAGACCGAGCTTTTCACCGTGGTCTCGCGGATCCGCATGCAGTTTTTATTGCCGCTGAGGGTGTTGATCTCGCCGTTGTGGGCGATACAGCGAAAGGGTTGCGCCAGTCGCCAGTTGGGCAGCGTATTGGTGCTGTAGCGCTGGTGAACGATGGCCAGCGCCGAGGCGAAGCGTTCGTCGGCCAGATCGGGATAATAGGCAAACAACTGCCAGGCCATGAACATTCCCTTATAGCACAGGGTTTGGCTGGATAACGACGGAAGGTAAAAATCCTCTCCGGCCGGGCCGAAACGACGGCGGACTTGCTTTTCGGCGCGTTTGCGGACCAGGTAGAGACGGCGTTCAAACTCTTCGGCCTCAACGCCGCAGCCGTCGATAAAGATCTGGCGGATGTCCGGCTCAGCAGCCAGAGCGATAACGCCGAGACACTCGGGGTTTACGGGGACTTTTCGCCAGCCGAGACACTTGAGCCCGTAGTGCTGAACGGCTGAAAGCAAAATCGAATCGCACTTCTCGCGAAGATCGTCGTTTTTCGAAGCAAACACAAGACCTGCCGCATATCGTCCGCGGGGCGGAAGGGATATCCCTTCCGCCGATGCAACCGCCGACAAAAACTCGTGCGGGATCTGCGTGAGAATTCCCGCACCGTCTCCCGTGATGTCGTCGGCGCCGGCGGCGCCGCGGTGATGCAGATTCACAAGGATCTGCTTGCCGTACTCGACAATCGAGTGATCCTGGTGACCGCTGATATGAACCACGGCCCCGATCCCGCAGGCGTCATGCTCCCGTCGGGATTCGTACAACCCCTGATCCGGAAAACCCAATGGCATACTTCCCCTTTGCTGTACAATCAAAGAAATCCTTGAAAATCCGAGTCACTGACCGCCCCACACCCTATCCTGTTTTGGGCACAAAGTCAAGGATTCGGACGCCGCAAACCGTCAATCCCGTGGCGATTCGGGCGTTTTTTGATACACAGAAAACGCCCTGTCGGCCGAACTATCCGATTCGCCGACAGGGCCAGCAATTCCGTAACAGCCGCAATCGCGATTGGATTATTTGAGGAACAACATTTCGGCATAAGTCGGCAACGGCCAGAGGTCTGCATCAACTACGGTCTCCAGCGCATCGGCGGCCGACCGGAGTTTTCTCATGGCCTCAACGACCAGATCATGGCAGACAAAGGCCTTCTTTTCGGCCCCGCTTGTGGAGACGGCCTTGGCCGTCGCGGACTCGAGACCTTCGATGGTCTCCACCAGGGATTTGAGCAATCCATCGGCCGTTTCGACCTTGGCGGAGAGAGCTTCGGAGGAAACACCGGCATTCTTTACGGCGCCAAGCGAAGAAGCCAAACGGCCCAAATACTGTACGGCCGCGGACATGATTTGTCGTTTGGCTATCGTCAACATGGTTTTGGCTTCGATCAGAATCGCCTTGGCATAGTTTTCGAAAAACACCTCGACACGGGCGTGCAGCTCGGCGGGACTGAGAACCGAGTGCCGCTGAAACAGAGCCAGATGCTCCTTCTCCAGAATCGTCGATAGAGACTCCACAGTCGAACGATAATTGGGCAGCCCGCGACGCGAAGCTTCCTTGACCCAGTCTTCGGAATAATTGTCGCCGTTAAAAACGATCCGATTGTGATCATTCGCGATGCGGTGGAGGACCTTGATCGCGGCAGCTTTGACATCCTTGGACTTTTCCAGTTCATCTGCGATTTCCATCAGAACATCGGCGACGATCGTATTCAGCGTGAACATCGGACCAGCGGTCGATTGCGAAGACCCTACCATACGGAACTCGAACTTGTTGCCGGTGAAGGCAAAGGGCGAGGTCCGATTTCGA
Source organism: uncultured Pirellulales bacterium (assembly GCA_964643355.1). Classification (GTDB taxonomy): domain Bacteria; phylum Planctomycetota; class Phycisphaerae; order Sedimentisphaerales; family Anaerohalosphaeraceae; genus FEN-1350. The sequence goes on along the minus strand of CAZXPW010000010.1, from coordinate 88,163 downwards.
TCGGTCGTGTCTTTCGCCAAGGGAGGCAGCGTCGAAGCGCCGAGTTTAAGGATACCGCCCTTTTTGGAAGACTTGGCGGGCCCCGAAGCGAGTTGATCAAAAATATCCGTCAATTGATCCCCAAGAAAGATCGACACAATCGCCGGGGGCGCTTCATTGGCCCCCAGACGGTGATCGTTTCCGGTGTTGGCAACGCTGGCCCGAAGCAGTTTGGCATATTTATCCACGGCTCGAATAACGGCGCACAAAAAGACCAGGAAAACCATGTTGTCGTGCGGCGTCTCACCGGGATCGAGCAGGTTGACGCCATCATCGGTAACCATGCTCCAGTTGTTGTGCTTCCCGGAGCCGTTGACTCCGGCGAAGGGTTTTTCGTGAAGCAGACAGACCAATCCGTGTCGTACGGCGACCTTTTGCATGGTTTCCATCACAAGTTGATTGTGGTCCGTGGCGACATTGACGGTCGCAAAGACCGGAGCCAGTTCATATTGGGCCGGTGCAACTTCGTTATGCTGGGTCTTGGCCGATACTCCGAGCTTCCAGAGCTCGTAATTGATTTCACACATGAAATTGGCTACGCGCTCATGGAGCGTACCGAAATAGTGGTCTTCCATCTCCTGACCGCGAGGCGAAGGGGCGCCGAACAGCGTTCGTCCCGTCAGGACCAGATCCATCCGTTTTTCGTAAAACGGCCGATCGACCAGAAAGTATTCCTGTTCGGGACCGAGGGTCGCCGTCACATGACGGGCTTTGGTTCCCAACAAATTCAACACCCGAGTCGCTTGTTTATCGAGGGCTTCCATGGATCGGAGCAATGGGGTCTTCTTGTCCAAAGCATCGCCGGTATACGAACAGAAAGCGCAGGGAATATAGAGCGTAATATTGGACCCGTCTTCCTTCACGAAGACCGAGGAAGTACAGTCCCAGGCGGTATAGCCCCGCGCTTCGAAAGTGGCCCGCAAACCGCCGGAGGGAAAGGACGATGCGTCGGGTTCTCCTTTGATCAGCTCTTTGCCGCTGAACTCCATGATCGTCCGGCCGTCAGAGGTCGGAGATATGAAGGCGTCATGTTTTTCGGCCGTAAGCCCGGTCATCGGCTGGAACCAGTGACAAAAGTGAGTGGCTCCCTTCTCAATCGCCCAGTCTTTCATTGCGTTGGCGATCACATTGGCCACGCTCAGATCCAGCGGTTTGCGTTCGTCAATCGTTTCGCGGAACAACTTATAAATGTTCCGCGGCAACCGCTCCCGCATGGTGGCGTCGGAAAACACATTGATTCCAAAGATCTCGGTTACTTTTTCACACGACCGGCTCATTCTTGTCTCCCTGATAAAAGATCAATTGGGTCTTTGTCAACTGCACGATGAGAAATCATGCAAGAACTGTGCTACAGTTCAATTTCCACATAAAAAGGCACAAGTTATTGTTGTATATAGATTTATGAACACCCTTAATCATGAAGGATTGCAAGGAAATTTTCTACATAAATGTATCCATTGGTTCAACGATAACATTTATGTATCTTTTTCCTTATTCCTATCTGCAATCCTTGTTCTTGCAGCATGAATTTCGGAATTGATTGTTTACTTCCATTCTGAAAGCCCGGAGTCCGATCAGGCCGCAAAAAACAAATAGGCGGATCCGTCGGGATTTACGGATCCGCCTCAGGGAAGCATCCGTGAAGAATCGGATTCTCCACAGCAGCCGTCATATCAGGATAATCTATGTCCTCCTTTTACACATCCCGCAGATTCAAAACTGCCGGGATAGGTTGACTCCGGCAAAAAAATAATCGCTGGCCGAATCAAACGCGTCGCTGCGGCGGATGTCGGAATCCACAAGAGTTACATAGTTCAGATTGGGAGTCAGGGTCCATTCGCCAATCGTAATGGGAAAACCGAGCTTGAGGGTCAAATCGCTACAGCTTTCATCGTCAAGACCCCAATAAAACTTGTTGTAAGCCGAGCTGCCCCAGCCCATGGACGCGGACAAAGTCAATCCCACCGGCATATCCGGTGCGATCTCACCGATCTTCTCAATAGAATGACTCAAACCGAAAGCGATATAGGTCCCGTCCGCGTCATCTACATCACGGTACAACTTAATGGACGGATTCAAGGGAATGCCCAGGGTGAACCCACCGTATATTTCCGTAGTATCGTCCAGTTCCGTATTGGGGAAGGTATAGTTAATGACCCCCACGGATGCAGATAGAATTTCCATTCCGGGAATGGGGGTTGTGTAGTCCAGAGAGTAGTCCACTTCCGTGATTTCTCCGTCGTTGTCGTTGTAATTGGACATCTCCAGATTTCCCCAGATGGCCGCGGTCAATCCGCCGTAGGTCAAGGATACCGATGGCTGGAAAGCACTGTCATCCTGGAGGTTCTGTCCCCTCCAGATATATTTTCCAACATAATCCATCGAAAGTCCGATTTTCGGCGTTATCGGCGAATCCTCTGCCGCCACAACAGAACCAAAGACAAGAACCAAAATCAAACAATACCTACTCCATGTCGCTTTTAACCGTTCCATTGGCAACTTCCTTTCCGACAATTCAATTCCAAACTCATGTTTCGCTCCCTGATGATCTCAGGCCTTTGACAATCATAAATCGGAGAGCAAGGATTGTGCCGAAGCAGAAAAGGTTTCCATAAAGGAAGTTATCTCTTTTTTTTACAAAGACTTAAGAATTTCGACGAACTGTCTCAAAGAAATCATACAGTTACATAAGCGTAGGATTTATTAACATTTCTACATAAATGTATTCGCAATAGGGTGTTGCCACATCATCGGACGGCCGATCCATACCGATTCCTGATGTTGGAATCAACCATAGGTTAACTGTTTGGGAAGGATCTGGTATTTTTTCAGTTTGTATCCCATCATCCGTTCGGATAATCCCAATTCTCTTGCGGCGGCTCGTTGCTGTCCTCCGGATTTTTTAAGGGCGTCGATAATCCGTTCCATCTCCAGATTGGCCACTTCCTTGGGCAGCGTCATCCGAACCGGAACGGCTTCATTGTCCCGGATCATTTGAAGCGAGGGCGGCAAGTGTTCGGATCGGATTACATCGCCATCGCAAACCAGTGTGGCTCGTTCCATACAATTTTCGAGTTCCCGAATATTGCCGGGCCAATGGTAGCTGGTCAGCATCCGAATCGCCGGAGTGGAAATCCGGGTAATCATCTTCCCGTTTTCACGCGCGAACTTTTCGAGAAAATAATCGGCCAGCAACATAACATCATCCTTCCGCTCCCGCAGGGGCGGCAGAAAGATGGGAAAAACATTGATTCGATAGTACAGATCCTCGCGGAACAGGCCGTTGCGGATTTCCTGTTCGAGGTTTTTGTGCGTGGCGACAATAATTCGAACATTTGAGCGGATCGTCTGACTTCCCCCGACCCGTTCAAACTCACGAAACTGAATCACTCGAAGAAGCTTAACCTGAAGATTCAGCGAAAAATCCCCAATCTCATCGAGAAATAAGGTTCCCCCGTTGGCCAGTTCAAACCGGCCGATTTTCCGATCCGTTGCGCCGGTGAAGGCCCCCTTCTCGTGCCCGAACAATTCGCTTTCCAAAAGCGTTTCGGGGAGAGCCGTGCAATTAATCTTGACGAAGGGTTTATCGGAACGAAGACTGTTGTAATGGATGGCGTGCGCGACAAGATCTTTGCCGGTTCCGCTTTCGCCCCGTACAAGCACAGTGGCATTGCTGTTGGCCACCTGTTCGATGAGTCGATACACTTCCTGCATGGCGTTACTTGTTCCGACCATGTTGTGAATATTGAACCGGGTCTTCAATTCCCTTCGCAAGCGGGCATTTTCGTCCTGAAGCTGGCGACGGCTGGATTCAAAAAGTTTGTTGAGTTTGACGGCCTGTGCGATCATCGTCGCAATAATATTCAATAAACGGACATGATCCTCGAATTCTTCCGGTTTGGGAGTTTTGCGATCCACGCTCAAAGAACCGATTGTCCGGCCTTCCAGAATAATAGGAACGCAGAAGAAGGCCACATGCTGCCCCGGCGTAACCTCCCGGGGACCGGTCTTGGCCAAAAACCGACTATCCTTCTTGATATCGGGAACCACCACTTCCTTTCCCGACTGAACGACCATCCCCGTGATGCCCTCTCCGAGCTTGTAACTGGTCGCACGCGCCTCTGCCGATAAACCGTGTGCGGCTTTGATTTGAATCGTCTCCGATTCCGGGTCCAAAAGCGTTATCACGCCACGCTTGAGCCGCATATGCGTATCCAGTAGTTTCAGGATCGACTCCAGCGTCGCTTCCAAATCCAGCGAATCGGCAAATGCCTTGGCAATATCTGCCAATAAAACAACTTCGCGTTCCGATGTTTTTGCGGTCATGGAATTGGGTCCAAAACGAAATACAATAAACACTTCGGTATATCAGCCGAACAGAATAACAAAAATGTAGATTTCTGTCAATCTCTAACATTTCTGTTTACGAAAAGTGGAGTGTCCTGACATGGTCGCTCCCCCTTCAAGGGGTGGAATCGATGTTAAACGAATCGGCTTTCGGACCGGTATGCACAATTCGGATCGCTTGAAACCCTTTAGCATGAATCCGCAAAATAACTTTCAGCGGAATCGAAGCGTCGGGACCGTTGAGCATCAGACCGGACGATATTCATTCCCGCGGATCCGTTCGAGCGCCGTTTATGGATTCCCATCCCATTGAGCGTTTTGTCCTTTCGCCAGCGTCAAGTCTCGAGTAACGGGGCCATAGCGAAGTCGGCAGGATCCGCCGATAAGCGATCGTACGGTTACATTGGCAAGCTTGCCATTCTTCCACTGAATGTCCAACTCAAAACCGCCTCGGGCACGAAGCCCCTTGACAGAGCCGGTCGGCCAGGCCTTGGGCAGGGCCGGCAAAAGATCGATTTCGCCGGCACAGCTTTGGCAAAGCATCTCGCCGATTCCGGATGTGCCGCCAAAGTTTCCGTCGATCTGGAACGGCGGATGGGCGTCGAACAGATTCGGATAGGTCCGTTCCGGCCGTAAAAGCATGGTCAGGATCTTGTAGGCATGTTCGCCGTCATGCAGACGAGCCCAAAGGTTCAAACGCCAGCCGATTCCCCACCCGGTCGCATCGTCGCCGCGAATCTCCAGACTCTTGCGGACCGCAGCCGCCAGTTCGGGCGTGGTGCGAACATGAATCTGATCGCTTGGGTATAGACCGTACAAATGTGAGACATGCCGATGATGAATCTCGGGGGCTTTCATATCCCAATCCTCCAACCACTCCCGAAGCTGGCCGGCGCTGCCGATCTGATTGGGAGCCAAACGCTGGCGCGTCGCGGCCGCTTGTTTTCGAAAATCTTCATCAACCCCCAAAATTTCCGCTGCACGAATACACACGGTGAACAAATCACGAAGGATTTGCATATCCATCGTGGGACCGGCGCATACGCTTGTTCCGAAAGGATGTGGATTTTCCGGCGACAGGGACGGACAAGTCACCAACCATTTATGCTTGGGTTCTTCGACCAGCGTGTCGAAGAAAAACTGAGCGGCTCCCTTCAAGGCGGGATAGACCCTGGCCAGGTAATCTTTGTCGCGAGAATAATCATAATGGTCCCACAAATGCAGGCACAGCCATGCGCCGCCCATCGGCCACATCCCCCATTGGGGACCGTCGATCGGCGCCGTCGCCCGCCACAAATCGGTATTGTGATGCGTAACCCACCCGCCTGCGTCGTACATGGTTTTGGCCGTTCGCGCACCGGTTTTGGACAGATCCATCACCATCGACACCAGCGGCTCGACGCACTCCGCCAGATTTGTCGGTTCGGCCGGCCAGTAATTCATCTCGGTATTGATGTTGATCGTATACTTGCTTTGCCAGGGTGGATTCATGCTGTCGTTCCAAATGCCCTGAAGGTTTGCAGGCTGACAGCCCGGCCGGGAACTACAGATCAACAAATACCGACCGAATTGAAAATAGAGCGCTGCCAGTTGCGGGTCATTTGTCTTGTCGGGTTCGCGGATCCGTTCGTCCGTCGGGCGATCGGCAGCCGCCGTTGTTCCCAAATCCAGCGTAACCCGACGAAACATCTTTTGGTGTTCGGCAATATGATCCGTTAACAATGCCTCAAAAGGTTTTCCACCGGCCTTGGCGATGGCGTCTTTGGTTAGTGCTTCGGGATCACCGGATACATCTTGATAACTCTTGTAACTGGTTGCGGCCGAAATCAGCAGAATTGCCGAATCCGCATTGAAAACGCTGATCTGGCCATCCCCCGGTTCGACCCGACCGCCCGATACCGCAAGGGATACGCGGGCCTGAAACTTCAGTGCGCCGGCAATGTCACGAGTTCCCCCGTTAACGCCCCGCATGACCAAAGTATTAAACGGTTCCACGGTCACGGTCGCTTTCTGTTGGGTCCTCATACTGGCCGTAAATCCGATCTTGCCCGGCGTATCCGCAGTTATCCGAATTACGATGACCTGATCTACAGGGCTGGAGAAGACCTCTCGCAAATACCGCACTCCATCGATCGAATATCCGACCGTGGCCACAGCCGTATCGAGGTTCAAGTCTCTCCGATAATCCGTCGCCCCATCGGCCCCCGGAAACTTCAGCAATAAGTCGCCCACACATTGATAGGGCATTTGGGTCAACGGTCTTGCCATCATTTTTTGACTGACCAGATTGCTTGCTTCCCGATAACGGCCCGCAAAAATCAATTCCCGCACCTTCGGCAAGGCCTCCAGGGCATTGGGGTTTACCGGATCATAGGGCCCGCCTCCCCAGAGCGTATCTTCGTTCAATTGGATCCGTTCTTGTTCAATCCCGCCAAACACCATCGCGCCGAGCCGACCATTGCCCACGGCAAGGGCCTCGACCCACTGTTTGGCCGGCTGGCGGTACCACAGAGTCAGCGGCTCCGCAGACGGTTGGGCGATTGTCACAGATCCCGAAAGGACCAGAATAAGTGCGATGAGTTTTCGATTCCCGTCAATCATGATATTCGTCTCCCGCATTGAACATTCCCGTGTTTCTAATCAAGGACCGCTCCCCTCGCCGAGGTTCGCTCCAGATAATTCAACCATCGAATAGAATAACCGCTAAACTACGAATCGACAATGATTCATCGGCGTCATGGACAGGAATCGCCAAGGTACAGACCCTAAGCGTAGATTGCCTGCTGATACCGGACATAAAACCGAAGAAATTCAACCGTGCGTCTGTCTTGACCCATACGAATTCATTCCATTCGGGTTATGCTCGTCTATCGTATCACCGCTGACAACTCCCGGTTGAGAGATGAAAAATCCCGAAAACGACCAAATTTCCACGGGAATCCAAATGTACCCCTGTCGGCCCCAAAGAACCCTGGCCAAACCTCGTACGGAAACCCGTTTTCGATCGTCCCTCGTTCGTCCGCATTCTTCAATTGTCAGGGTCGGCTTGTATTTCGCCGAACGATTTACGGGGATCACGAAGGAGTCGAATCGGATTGCCGGAGGAAAAGTTCGGCAATTTGGGCGGCGCGATGATAGTGTTCATCGGTGGTAAGGAATTCATAACGGAAACCTGACGGAGAGGCAACATCCTGGGGGTACCGATCGCACGAGTTGGAATCGTACAATGACTGGTCAGGATCGATTCGCTCGACGAGGAGCCGATAGGGAACATTGTGTCTTTCGAGAGCGGAAGCCAGAAGATTCGGAGGTGAATCGGCGGGAACATCGGCTGGGTCCTGGCAACCTTCGAAACAACAGAATCGTCGACTACATTTTTCCATTGCGTACAACCTCCTTGAGGATCCAGATGCGATCAAGAACCAACTGTGGAAAAGAAACACCGTGTCCATAAGTCACGGCGGAAAACGGGACAAAGGAAGCATAGACCGAACCGGGGACCCCGATGGGTGATGGAAAAATGACACAAACAGCACAACCTTCCGAAGTCGGCCGGTCACGACATTGTATCCTGACCCGAATTGGAATCCCTCCACAACCCGCAAGGGTATGGAACCAAATCCTTTATCCAACCATGAGCGGTAAGCATATAATGCAAATCCATTCGGGTCAAGACATATTTGTACAAGTAAATCGAGATATAAAATCCGCTTGATAGAATCCTGTAAAGCATCGTACAAAACGCGCTTTCACAATCGGGTTATATTTTGGGGGTCATCAAAACGATAAATCGTTTCATAATCGTTGGTTGTGGGTTTTCGGGTTCCCAGTTTCGGACAATTCGTGCAGGATTGCGGGATAGGGTGGAAGGACAAATCGGTTTGGGAGAAAGGGAAATTATCTCGACCCGAGGGGATGATTTCGGGTATAGTGTGGACTGGAATTGCGGGAATATGCCGATTGGATCGATCAAAATCCAAGAGGGATTGGATCCGGGGATGAGCGTTTCCCCCAATTTTCGGGAAACGATTACGATTGTGGAATCCTCTTTTCACTTATCAAGGAACGGGATATGGCGGATTTGTTTTTGGATGGCCAGTACCGGCCGGCGTTGTCATTACGAGAGACCGAGCGGGCGATCAAGATGATCAAGGATTTTTTCCAGCTTCATCTGGCCAGGGCGCTGAATCTTCAGAGGGTCTCGGCGCCGCTGTTTGTGCGAAAGGGCTCGGGCGTCAATGACGATCTCAACGGCGTGGAACGAAAGGTGACATTTCAGGTTAAAGATGACAACAACAGCGACGCCGAATGTCTGTTTTCGCTGGCCAAATGGAAGAGGATGGCGCTGGCGGACTATGGTTTTGCTCCGGGGGAAGGTCTTTATACCGACATGAACGCGATCCGGCCGGACGAGGAGAACCTGGACAATCTGCACTCCGTGTATGTGGATCAGTGGGACTGGGAGCGAATCCTTTCCAAAGACGAGCGGAACCTGGGATTTTTGAAGACGATCGTGCGGAAGATTTACGGGGTTCTGCGTCAAACGGAAAAGGCGGTGGCCAAATTCTATCCGGCGATCGCTCCCGTTCTTCCCGAACGGATCGTGTTCGCGCATTCGGAGGATTTGCAGAAGGCCTATCCGGATTTGGGGCCAAGAGAACGGGAAAACCGGATCGCCGAACAATACGGCGCGGTGTTTGTGATCGGCATCGGCGGCGTATTAGCCGACGGACAAATGCATGACAACCGGGCGCCGGACTATGACGACTGGACCACGGAGACGGGCAAGGGCCGACGGGGCCTCAACGGAGATATCTTCGTATGGTATCCGCCGCTGAAGCGAGCGATGGAGCTGAGTTCAATGGGGATTCGCGTGGACCGCGAGGCGATGTTGCAGCAATTGCAAATCCGAGGGGTTTCCAATCGTGTCGAACAAGAGTGGCATAGGAAATTGCTCGACGGCGCCCTGCCGCTGAGCATCGGCGGCGGGATCGGACAGTCGCGGCTGTGTATGTTCCTGCTGCGAAAGCTGCATATTGGAGAGGTTCAGGCAAGTATCTGGCCGCAGGATATCGTGCGACGGTGCAAAGAAGCGGGGATTCCGCTGCTGTAGAACACAAGACGATCATCGTTTGGATTTGGGGAAACCATGATTCGGAAATGGGCAATCAATTTCCTACTGGGCTGGATTGCCCTCGCGGGGAACGGGTCGATTTCATCGGCCGAGGCGGAGACGGCTTCGGGATCGGATTCGTTGGGTTGTGTGAAACGATTGATGGAGTTGCGGCACCAAGTTGGGCGCGGAGAATCGGAAACCATCGAGCCACGAGCGATCCAGGCGCTGGCGCGATTGGAGAGGGAGTATCCGGTTGAATGGGACTGGCTGTGCCGGGATTCGTCGGGGCGAATCGTTGACTGGCTTGCCGGTTCGGCGGACAGCGAAATCGAACGGGGGATGATTGCCGCTGTGCTGGAGAAGATGGGGACCGAAGCAGCGATTATCCGCACCCGCATGGAAACGCTGATCCATCAGAATCCGACCGGCGGCGATCCGGAATGGATGAACCTGTATTTTGAATGCTGTCATCGCTTGCGTGAATCTCGATTGCGGCATATCCGCGCCCTTTGTCCGCAAGTCGTTTTCACGCGGCATTCCAATCTCGGCGGCTCGCATTACGCTTATACCGAGGGACAATCCGATGCGCAGCATGAGCGGCATTTTGTACCCGGGTCGGCGCTGTGCCTGCTGGATCTTCGCGGCGCCGAACCGACGATCCGCGAATTGATCCGCGACGACGGGGGCGTGATTCGCGATCCGGCGGTGTCGTGGGAAGGCGACCGGATTCTCTTTTCGTGGAAGAAGTCCGACCGCGAAGATGATTACCACCTGTACGAATACGAGATCGCATCGGGAACGATTCGGACGATCACTTCGGGCCTGGGATTCGCGGATTACGAACCCGCGTATCTTCCGGACGGCAACATCGTGTTCAACTCGACGCGGTGCGTGCAGACGGTTGACTGCTGGTGGACAGAGGTAAGCAATTTGTACACCTGTGACGCCGACGGAAAGTATCTGCGGCGGTTGACCTTCGACCAGGTACACGATAACTTTCCGACCGTGCTCGACGACGGGCGGGTGATCTACACGCGGTGGGAGTATAACGATCGCGGGCAGATCTTCGTGCAGCCGCTGTTCCAGATGTTCGCCGACGGGACGGGGCAGACGGAATTTTATGGGAACAACTCGTGGTTTCCGACCACGATTCTGCATGCGCGGGGAATTCCGGGGACACAAAAGGTCCTGGCCATCGCGACGGGGCATCACACGATTCAGGTGGGCAAAGCGATCGTCGTCGATCCGTCGCGCGGGCGACAGGAGGCGGCGGGGATTCAGTTGATCGCGCCGATCCGGCCGACGGAAGCGGTCCGCGTCGATGCCTACGGGCAGGATGGTAATCTGTTCGCGTATCCGTATCCGCTGAACGAGACGGAGTTTCTGGCGGCGTTTTGCCCGGCGGGCGAATGGCCGCCGGACGGCAAGTATCCGCACGAGCGTAAATTCAATCTATACTGGTTCGACATTAATGGAAATCGGGAATTGCTGGCCGCGGACCCGCGGATTTCCTGCCACCAGCCGGTGCCGCTTACGGCTCGGAAACGCCCGCACCATCGGCCCAGCACGGTGGATTATACCCAGACGACGGGGATCTATTATCTGCAGGATCTCTATGCCGGGCCGGGGTTGCAGGATGTGCCGCGCGGGACGGTCAAGAGTTTGCGGGTGGTGGCGCTGGAATTCCGCTGCGCGGGGATCGGCATGACGACCAACGCCGGGCCGGGCGGCGATGCGCTGGCCAGCACGCCGGTGGCGATCGGCAACGGAAGCTGGGACCCTAAGCATGTGCTTGGCACGGCGCGAGTCTATGAGGACGGCTCGGCGTGTTTTCGCGTACCGGCCCGGACACCGGTGTATTTTCAGGCGCTGGATTCGCGGAATCATGTCGTCCAGACGATGCGGAGCTGGTCCACTTTACAGCCGGGAGAATCTTCCTCGTGTGTCGGCTGTCACGAGCATAAGAATACCTCCGCGGAAATGGGCGGCCGACCAACTCTGGCGATGCGAGCCGGGCCGGAAGAGCTAAAGCCATTTTATGAATTAACGGGCGGATTCAGTTTTCGAAAACAGATTCAGCCGATTCTCGACAAGCATTGCGTAATCTGCCACGACGGGAAAAAGACGGCCGTGTATAACCTGTCGGCCGAAGAGATCGAAGACCCCGTGGGCAAGCGGAAGTGGAACCGGTCGTATCTGACCATGACGGAGGCCTTCAGAACCGAAGGCGAAGGCGCGACGGTGTGGCGCGGCAACGACCAGGGGCGGATCGTCAACTGGATCAATGTCATGTCCGTTCCGGAGATGATTCCGCCCTATTCAGCCGGCGCGGCCAAAAGCGGTTTGATCGACCTGCTGGACAAGGGGCATTACGATGTGCGTTTATCCGAAAATGAAAATGCCCTGTTGGCCACATGGATCGACCTGGCCGTGCCGTATTGCGGGGATTATACCGAGGCCAACTCATGGAACGACGAGGAGCAACAGAAATACGACACTTTCCTGCAGAAACGCATGCGGATGGAGGAATTGGAGCGCAAGAACATCTCTGAGATGGATCGGAAGTGATTGGTTATTGAATATTGAATATAGAATATTTACAAATACTTGATTAGACTATCAGCCAATTTTGGGCGAAAAGGGCCAGGTCGGCCAAATCCACGCGATTGTCCTGGTTGATGTCGGCCGGGCCGCAGGGGATTTCGGTGCCACAGTCGGAGATCTGCCAGACCGCAGACAGGACGGTAAAGTCGATCAGGTCCACACCGTCGGGACAGGCAATGTCGGCGATGCGGCCGGACTGCCATCCCAATTTCGGATAATCGACGCCGTCGATACACATCCGCCAGTAATCTCCCACGCCGTTGACGGATTCATTTTGAAAATCCCAACCATAGTCGATGAAGGTCGAAAGCGATTTCAGTTCTGCGGTGGTTCGACCTTCCTCGCTTCCGGCACTGGAGGCCAGACCGGAGGTTTCGATATCCCAGAAGCAGCCGTACCCGTTGCCATAGGTCCGGCCGATGAGACCGCCGACATCCTTAGGGGCGGTAACGACTCCGGTTGAATAGCACTGGGAGATATCGTTGTCGCCGCCGTCAAATCCCACCAGACCGCCGGCATCGGAGAGATCGGCATGGATTCGGCCGGCCGCATGACAGGCGAGAATCAAGCCCATATTGTCTCCGACCAAGCCACCGGCGGAATAGAAGTTGGCCCAAACCTGGCAGTCGGCATAACAACCTTGGATCAGTGCCCCTCCATTCCAATTTCCGTTGTTGACTCCCGCAATTCCACCGGCGGACCAATGGGCAGTGACTGACCCGGTAACGCTACAATTCTTGACTGTACCCCACCATAGATCCCCCAACAATTCCGGCGACTTTTCCGCGCCCCTGGACTTGGATATTTCGCAGATTCAGGTTCATTACTTTTCCGGTGGGAGCGATTTGTCCGAACAGGCCGATGAAATCACCCGTTGACTGGATGGTCAGGTTGTGGATGGTATGGCCTCGGCCGTTGAAGGATCCCGCAAATGAGATTCCTTGAAAGAACGAATTTGCGGCGTTGATATCGGGAGCAATGGGGGCTTGGGTATAGGTCTGGCCGGCCAGATCCAGATCGGTCGTCAGGATAAAGTGGTCGTCCCAATCGTCGGGAGTACTGATCAGGGATTGCCAATCGTCCAGATCGGAAATGTGGAAGGGATTTTCGGCAGTCCCCAAACCACCCGAATAGGTCCCCGCCGTCATGAAGGGACACAACGAAACGAGCAACAATAACCGATACACCATCGTATTTCGCATATGATGACCCAGATCTATTTTATTGTTCTAACCATTGGGCGGCGAAAATGGCCAAATCGGCCATATTTACACTCTTGTCGTAGTTCAGGTCTGCCGGGGGATTACGGTGGAGATAGGGATAAGTCTGCCCATCCTCGATTCCCCAGACCCGTACAAAATCCCATTCCGCGGCAACAAATGTGGCGTGGTTCATCATGGCTTCGGTTGTTGTTCCCGAACCCATTGCGCTTGTCGTCATTCCAGAAGCCCGGGTATCCCAGAAGTTGCCCGCATCGTCAAACAATTCTCCGGCTATACTCTGTCCACATAATCCACCATATTCATAAGACGACGAGGAGACCGTCACTTCCCCGGAGGAATAGCAGCGGAGGATTTTGCCCTGAGAATTTTGACCGATCAGACCGCCGATATACATTGAACCCTCGCCCGCCGTAACCGATCCATTAGCATAGCAATCGACGATGGTATGGCAATTTTTCCCACACAGCCCACCAAGAATCCACGCATAATCAAATCCCACAACGGCTCCAGAGGCATAGCAACGATCCAGATATCCCTCGTTCATTCCGCGGGGCGGGGCGGGGGGGGGGGGGGGGGGGGGGGGGGGGGGGGGGG
>CAZXPW010000010.1:0-74230 GCA_964643355.1 uncultured Pirellulales bacterium | reverse complement strand
AACAGCTCCCCCCCCGCCCCCCAACACACCCCGCCAAATCAAAACCCACCACGCCACCACAGGCATACCAACGAGCCAGCAATCCCTCGTTCATTCCGCACCCCCCCCCAACACCGCCCATCCAACTCCCCCCTCCAGATACACGATCTGTAGCGCAGCTTTGAATGATGGAACCGGAATTACGGCCGCAGATCCCTCCAACCCATCGGGATTGCCTTCCGCCACCGACCGTTCCGGATCCCGTGCAACGCAAGATGGTTCCAAAATCATTAAGCCCGCAAACCCCGCCAATCTCGACGGATTCCCCATCGACCAAAACCGGGCCGGAAATCCAACAATCCCGGATCTCCGCTGAATCGTTTTTTCCACACAGGCCGCCGATGGACGAGCATCCTTCATCGGCGAACACAGCGCCCGAAGTGGAACAATCCCGGATCGGGCCGGATGAATAACCACACAACCCCCCGATGCGATAACAATACAAACCGACATTGACATCGCCAGCAGAGGAACAATCCGCGATTGGGCTTTCGTTACTTCCACACAACCCTCCAACCGAATCGCCTGAGTCTTGAACCGTTACGGAATTGGATGCCCGGCTGTGTGTGATCAAACTCTGATCCGAGCTCGCTCCACATAAACCTCCAATCGCCGAACAAGAACTCCAAGCGTATCCCGCGGTGACAGAATATGCGGCGGTGCAATGATCCACCACCCCACCGAAATTCCGTCCGCATAAACCGCCGACACCGTAAGCATTGTCTCCAGTAAAAACAACGCATTCCGCGTCGCACCCGACAAGGGACCCCTGTTGATTAAGCCCACATAATCCGCCGATATGACTACCATTGAAAGATGCGCCGACTTGACCCGTTACATAGCAGTTCCGGAGGACTCCGGATTCGTTGATTCCACACAGAGCTCCGACATATTCTGAAGAATCATCACCGCCGACAACGCCGAGAACCCAGCAATTCTCGATTGTCCCACCGAGGTTATATCCGCATAATCCTCCAAGACAATATGCGTATTCCCCACCGGATATGACGACATTCCGCATGCCGAGATTGGCTAAAGCGGCTTCGGAGGATAGAGCGCCCACCAGCCCCAAATAGGTTCCGCCGTGGGGCTGGGAATTGAAATTTAGGTTGAGGACTTCGTAGCCATTCCCGTCAATGAAACCCGAGAACATTGGGCCCTCGAACTCGAGTGTATCGGGATTTATATCCGGAGCAATTAAGGCGCGGGGGAAACTGCCGTCACTATTTGGACCATGCCTATCCATATCGATATTGTTGGTCATAACGAAGGATTTCCCATAATCCTCCGGTGTGTTAGCCAAAATCAAGACATCCTCGGGTGTCGAAAGTCGATACGGATTTTGAACAGTCCCAAGACCGCCGGAATAGGCGGCCAAAGCACAACAGGGAAACAACGCAACCGCAATGGCCGCGACCCAATATCCATTGACTTGTGTCATCACAAACCTCCATAATCGAGTTTTCGACATCATTGTACGATATTGAGGCGGGAAAAGCAAGAGAAATCAGTCGATCAACCGGAGGGATTTGGAGGCGGCATACGCGCGAAGGTTGAAGATATGCCGGGCCGAGGGTCGCATTCGGAGTGCAGGATCGTCGAATGCCAGATGACAGGGACGGTACTGGTCCATGACATTGACCGCGACCGACGGCGACACGGCCGTGGCCAGAAAGTCCAGGATCGCGGCCGAGCCCGCCAGGTCTTCGGGCAAAACAAGATGCCGCACAAGCAATCCGCGAACCGCCAGACCGTCGCGGATTTCCAAATTCCCCACCTGACGATACATTTCCAGAACCGCCGCCCGGTTGACCTCGGGGTAATCACGGGCGGCGGCGCATTTTTCGGCGGACTCGGCAGAGGCGAACTTCATATCGGGCATATAGATGTCGATCAGGCCGTCGAGGAGGCGCAGGGTTTCGAGATCGTCGTACCCTCCGGTGTTATAGACGATCGGAAGAGAAAGACCGCGTGCCCGCGCCTTGACAATCGCCTCGGCGATCGGCGCCGCAAAATGCGTCGGCGAAACCAGATTCACATTGACGCATCCGAGCCGCTGAAGATTCAGCATGATCTGAACGAGTTGATCGATCGTCAGATCGCGACCCTTCCGGCCATGGCTGATCTCGGCGTTCTGGCAGAAAACGCAACCCAGATTGCACCCGGAAAAAAAGATCGTACCCGATCCCCCGGATCCGACCAGTACCGATTCTTCGCCGAAGTGCGGACCGGCCGAGCTGACCCGTGGGGCGATGCCGACGCCGCAAAACCCGAACTGATTGTCGCGGCGATGGGACTGACAATGGCGAGGACAGAGGGTACAGGGATCCGCTTTGGCACAGAGCGCGTCCACGGCCGATTGGAATCGATCAAACAAGACCGGATTCGGACCATCGATGGCTTTCATGGGAATCCTGCACCCCGTAGAATCCATTCATTTCATCCTACTGTAACCCGACGAGGACGAAAGGTCAAGAAAATTCTTCTCCGACCCAAACTCGGATTGCGGAGTGTCCTTTTTCTGTTGATACCGAAGATCAAGATCCGTTCGCCGTACCGTCCTGCCTGTTTTTTCCCAACCCATACTTGCCATAGAATTACCCCCTGATTACTATAATACTAGATCGATTATATCGCCTACAGGCAAGATAATACCAGAGGGATTTTCGCTTTTCAAAGAATTTTTAGATGGGTGGAAAATGGATCTGAACAAATTCCTGAGCAACCTTACCGTTTAGCCCCCATCCCATCATCCATAATAGGTTCCTGCACCCCTCTTCGAACCTTCCAGGATGCCCTACAATAAACGAAATGAACCAGACCCCACCCATCCTACCCCCCCAATCCCAAATGATTATATATATATTAAGCCATCGGAAGCAGATTCAGGGTTGTTTTTCCTCTTCGATAGGTCTTTGTTAGGGTCTTTTTGGATTCCCGACACAAAAGCCGCTGAAAATCTTCACCGGAATGTTCACCGGAAGGGGTTTTGGAGACAAAAAAATAAGGACTTATTATTGACATAAGTCCTTATGGAGTAATAATTTGCGAGCGGAGGGAGTTGAACCCACACATCCTTTCGGATACAAGGACCTAAACCTTGCGCGTCTGCCAATTCCGCCACGCTCGCGGGAATGTCCCGGCCGTATGAATGGGTGTCTTAAAAAAGGCCAGTTTGTTTGTCTTCGCTCTTATCGTCGGTTTTTTCGTCTTCCGCCGTTTCGGTTTCCGGTTTCATTTCGGCGGGGGAATGTTTTTTTTCGGCGGAGATCTGTTCGATCCGTTTTTCCGCCGCCTGCAGGATCATCCGGCAATGGCGGATCAAGGCCATGCCCCGCTCGTACTGATCGATACAGTCTTGTAACGGGACGCGGCCGTCCTCGATCTGCGAGACAACTTTGTTGAGTTCGTCGATGGCCTGCTCAAACGACAGACCCGCCAAGTCTTCAGGTTTTGCTTTCTTCTGTGCCATGCTCGCTCCGGCCGTCCGATCCGGTCTGAATACCTTCCACGCGGCTGTCGATCCGCTGCCGATCAGCCAGTTCCGTAATGATCGCTTCGCCGACTCGCACCTGTCCGGCCGAGGTAATCACCCGGCCGCTGTCCCGGCCGATCGTAATGCTATAACCCCGCCCCAACACCGCCCGCGGGTCCAGCCCCGATACTCTATTCTCGACAGCGGTCAAAATCAACCTCTTTTTGCCCGCCACCGCCGTCATCGCCGCCCTCGCGGCGTCTTGGAGCCGATGAAGCTGCAAACGCTTTTCGCCCAACAAACGATGCGGTTCGATCCGCTGGATCTCGTCGAGACGACCCCGCAGCGATTCCCGCAAACTCCCCACTCGTCCTTTCACCGCTTGTCCGACTCGCAAGGCAAGTTCGTCGATTCGCTGGGCCGCCGTCGAGACGACCCATCGAGGCGTCTTCAGAATGGCGCTGGTTGCCATAGCCCCAATCTGATGCCGGGCCAGTTCCATCCGTCCGTGCAGATTCCGGCGGATTCGCCGTCCCAATGCGTCGATCCCTTCCAACACTTCTGCGCGATCCGGAACTGCAATCACGCCCGCCTTTGTGGGCGTCGAGGCGCGCGCATCGGCGACAAAATCGGCAACCGTCATGTCGATTTCGTGGCCGACGGCGCTGATGATGGGAATCTTCGACGCCGCGATTGCCCGCGCGACGACCTCCTCGTTGAACGCCCACAAATCCTCCAGCGACCCGCCCCCTCGTCCGACGATCAGCACCTCCAGCCCCAGCCGCTTGTTCCGCCGATTGATCTGGCCGATCGCTGCGGCGATCTCGCCGGCAGCCGTCTCTCCCTGCACCGATACCGGATACAAAAAGAGCTTGGCACAGGGCCATCGAGCATAAATACTGTCCACGATATCGACTATCGCCGCACCCGTCGGACTGGTCACGATCCCGATCCGCATCGGATACCGCGGCAGCGGTTTTTTCCGGGCCTCGTCAAACAGACCCTCGGTCGCCAGTCGCTTGACCAACTGCTCGAATGCCAACTGGAGCGAACCCACCCCGGCCGGTTGGAGCCGATCGGCGTAAAACTGATACCGTCCCCCGGGAAGATAGACATCGATATGGCCCGTTGCAATCACCGCAAGCCCCGTTTCCGGACGGAACTTGACCTCGCGAAAATCGCTCTTCCACATCACACATGCAAGCACTGACTCGGCATCCTTGAGCGTGAAATAGCAATGACCGCTGGATACTTGCCGAAAATCGCCGATCTGACCGGCCACAGTCAATCGCCCGGGCAGTTTTTCCTCCAGCGCGACCTTCACCAGCGTCGTCACCTCCACGACCGAGTAAATCCGCGTTTCTTTCCTGCTTGCCATCCTCGCTTGCCCCGGACCCGGATACCGACATTCCGCCCTCAGTTTTCCTTCATCACAATCTGATCATATTCCAGCTCAAACCGCAGCTTGTGTTTGGCCTCTTCCTGAGCCAACCCGTGAAACAACTGCCGCATTGCCGGGTCGGTGCATTGATCTCCAAGCCGGGTATACAAGGTGTAGGCCTGTTTTTCCTTTTTCATCGCCATCAGCAGAATATCCTTGTATTCCATCTGGGCCGACGGCTCGATATCGACGACAAACTCGGCGATCCCCAGTGTCCGGATCTTCTCCTTCGAAGGCAGACTCGCCGATCCGCGCTGGACGGATTCCAGTTTGGCCTTGTGCCCCAGTTCTTCCCTGGAAAACTCCTCCAACGCTTGAGCCATCGCCGCATCGCGGGTCTTGCCGGCCAGATTCCGGTAAAAGTCAGCCGCTTCCTGTTCCTGGCCGATCGCATATTCCAGCACTTCCTCTATCGACTGAAACGATATCATATCCATCTCCCATGGGTTTGGCATTTCTTGTTCTATGTGGATTATACCGTCCCCCTCGGTTTCGGCAACCGGATTTGCGACACTGACCATTATTCCGATCGTAAGCCGTTGGCGATGGACGATGGGAGAACCCGACCATGATTCAGACGCCATTGGGGGATTGACAAGATGGAAAGGAATATCGATCCACCACGAGGCGGGAAAGATCAGCGCACGAAAAAAGGTTCGTCTGGGACGAACCTTTTCATTGCAAGGTACCTCCGCCGATGCCGTAAAGACATGTCATGAAGAACCCTCGAATTAAGGTGGGCAGTCGTTGCATAAGTCCGCATCGTCCCGCCAGGGGCATGAGCGGCGCTGTAAGGTCCGACTTCCCCTAATGAGGGTATAGGTTCTTTCAATCGTCTGCCTCTACGCACACCGCAGGGGTCAACCTGCAATGTACTTCTACCGTAACCGTCGGCAAAAGGCAAAGCGAAAGTTTAATGATTTTCGATTACCGGAAGTCGACTATAATGGATTCTGTGGATACTGATATAACATTTTTGCAAACGGCGATCCTGACACGATTTACGAAATCCGGATCAGGCCGTCCGCAATTCGGCCTTCAGATCGGCCGTCAGTTGTGCCACAATATTTTTTTCGAATCCATCCACGGTCTCATGTTGCAGGGTTCCCTGCTCGTCGCGGAATCGCAGAGACAAAGTCACGCTCTTTTTCCCGGCGGGGATGGGTTTGCCCCGATAGATGCCGACAAACAAAACTTCCTCGAGTTCGGTCGGCGCCTTGCTGCGGACCGTTTGCTCGATCTGGGACCAGCGGATCGGCTCGTCGAGAATCAGCGACAAATCGCGGGTAATCGCCGGAAACCGGGGGATGGGTTTGAATTTCGTCGTCTTTCCGGACAGGTCCAGCAGCGATAGAAAGTCGATCTCGGCGGCGCAGATAACCGAATCCTCCAGGTCGAAGGACTTGAGCACGGCCCCCGACAGCATCCCCGCAACGCCGATCTCTTTGTCGCCGGCGAAGACCTTCGCCGCAACCGAGGCCCACAACAGATCCACCGACTCAAATCGCAGCGGAGTCTGCGCGTGGACCATGGCGACCAGACCTTCGATGGTCCCGCGTATATCGCGAAACTCTCCCTCGCAGATCAATCCAATCTTCGGCCGTTCCTCCGGAAGCTCCGAACCGGGAGCGGGACGGAAGGTATCCGCCAGTTCATAGAACCGGCAATCCCGGTTGCCCGCGTGGTGATTGGTTCTGACGACCTGGACGAGAGGCCCGATCAGCGAACGGCGAAGCTGGTTGGCCTGCTTGCGGGATTCGTGCAGGACCCGAAGGGGCGGCTCGGCCGAATCGGAAAACGATTGCGCGACGGAATCCTCGACAAAGGTAACATTGATCGTCTCGAAATAGCCGCAGCCGTTCAGGAAATTCCGGACTCGTCCGGCCAGGCGCTGTCGCGGCTCGGGAACCGCGACTTCGATGACAATCCGTTTTTCAACCGGAATCTTGTCATATCCGTGACAACGGGCGATCTCTTCAATCAAGTCCGCTTCGCGATAGAGATCATGCCGCCAGGAGGGAATTGTACAGACAATCAGCTCGTCGTTTCGGGCCTCCGGCTGCAGGCCGAGAGCCGATAAAATTTTCATAATCCGGTCCCTGGGAACCTCGACGCCGAGCAATTTTTTCACCCGCGACAGTCGCATACCGACGGTGATCGGATCGGGTTTTGCATGATAATCGTCGGCAACGCCTTTGGCGACCTGACCGCCGGCAACCTGAACGATCAGTTCGGCGCATCGCTGGGACGCAAAGTCGATCATTTCGATATCGACCTGCCGTTCGAAACGGAATGAGGCCTCCGAACTGAGCGACAGTCGCCGCGCCGTTGAACGGATCGTGACCGGATCAAAGTGCGCTTCTTCCAGCAGGACGGTCGTGGTCGTATCGCTGATTTCAGTCGCCAGCCCTCCCATCACCCCGGCAACGGCCACCGGCCCGCATGGGTCTGCAATAACCAGCATGGATTCGGTGAGTTTGCACTGAGTCCCGTCAATGCTGACGATCTGCTCGCCGGGCTTGGCCTTGCGGATGAAAATCTTTTTGCCGTTCAGCTTGTCATAGTCGAACGCGTGCGGCGGCTGACCGATCTCCATCATGGCATAGTTGGTCGCATCAACGACATTGTTGACGCTGCGCAAGCCGACGGCCTCCAGACGCTTTCGCATCCAGTCCGGCGAGGGTCCGACTTTCACGCCCGTGATTGCCCGAGCGGTATAGCGGCCGCATCCTTCTTTGTGCTCGATGCGGACATCGACGAATTCGCTGATGTCGCGATCGCTGAAGGGAAGATTGACCTTGGGGATCCGCAGTTTTTTTCCGGTCGCCGCGGCCAGTTCGCGGGCCACGCCGATGTGGCTGAGGCAATCCCCGCGGTTGCTGGTGACCTCCAGGTCGATCACGGGGTCGCCGTCCACGACGCTGATGCCCTCATTGGGCAGGCCCAGATTGCTGAGAATCTCGGCGACCTGCTCGGCCGACCGATCCACATCCACATATTCATTCAGCCAGTTCAGCGATATTTTCATGCCCGTCAATGACTCCCACGAATCCGTTTGTGACAAATTGATTCCTTTCGGAACCTGTTCCGGATTTTCAGGATACGCGATAAACCGGGCAATGTCAAACGGAAATAGCGGCCGCCAGACGACGGGCCTCAAGCATCAGCGTCCGCTTGCGGGTTTCAATCTCTTCGGCGGTTCCGCGAAGTGTCGGTTCCAAGACAATCGATCGGATATCCGTAAAGCCCATATGGTGGAATGCCAGTTCGACATACCGCTTTTGCAAATCGAAGGATTCATAAGGGGTGCCTTCGGGATATTCCCCCCCGCGGGCATAAACGACAACCAAGGGCTTGCCGGTTACCAGGCCGTAGTATCCCTTTTCGGGCGAAAAACCAAAGGTATAGCCCGGCTGGATGATCAGATCCAGATACTGTTTGAGCCGATAGGGAATACCAAAGTTCCACATCGGCACGGCCAATAAGTAACGATCGGCGGCTTTGAAACGATCGATGACGGTCTCGACCGCATTCCAGGCCCGCTTGTCTTCGTCCGAATGGGGTCGTCCATGAAGGATGTTGTATTTGGCCTGGACAACCGGACCGTCGAACGGAGGAAGCCCTTCCGTGAACACATTCAGGACATCGATCGAGCTGGTCGGATTCCGACGGCGATATTCGTCAAGAAACGCTTCTGCGATCGATTGGGAATGGGACCTTTCTCCACGGGGAGACGATTGGATATACAGCAATCTGGCCATAATGGATCCTTTCAAAATTTCGCTTTTTGTACGCCCCATATCGTATCCCGTTCGTATCCAAAAGGAAAGCGTCGCGGGTCCGATAATAAAATCCAACAAATTCGTCCTTTGACAGCGACCAAACAACAGGATACCATAAATCGAATGATTCGAATCGCCCAAAATGCCGATGAAAAGGATACCGGTTCTGGTTTGAATGGAATGATAATGTAGATCGAAAGGGACAGGTATGCGGATTTCGATAGCGATGATGGGATTCGTTCTGGCGATCGCGCTGACGGGTTGTTTTTCGGCCAATCCGGAAGACCTTGCGGCCTTTACCAAGCCGCAGGATGCCCAGGTCACGGCGGATAGTTATATCCTGCAACCCCCGGACGAGGTGACGGTAATTTCCTCGAAGGTGCCGGAGCTGCAGGGAACCACTCAATCGGTCGGCCACACGCAGGTCATTCGGCCCGATGGCATGATTTCCTTTGAAAGCATGGGCGATATTCTCGTCGCTGGCAAGACTCCCCGGGAGGTAGCGGCGATTATCGCCGAGAAGATGACGCAGTATTACAAGTTCACCAACGAATATCCGATCGATGTTCGGGTTCGCAACCGCAGCAAGTATTATTACATGTGCGGGGAAGTCCGAAACCCCGGCGCCCAGATATATACCGGCCGAGAGACAACTCTGTCGGCTTTGGCCAAGGCCGTCGTCCTGATCTCGGCTTGGGAAGAGCGCGTGCAGGTCATCCGTCCCTCCAAAGAAGTCGGAGGACCGTCGAAAATTTTCGAGATGGACCTCAAAAAGGTCGTTGAACAAGGACAGATGGCCACCAATGTCCTGCTCGAAGAAGGGGATATTATTTTTGTCCCGCCAACGATCTTGACCTCGATCGGGCGGACAATCGGCGAAATTACCCAGCCGATCCTTCAAGGGGCTGGAACGATCAATAGTGTCGCGGCAGTTCCCTGATCCAGACACTTTGTACCATCTCCATCAGGAGGAATGGATGGAGTTTAAACAACTTACAAAACGGATTCATATCGGCGGCACGGCATGGTTCATCCTCTGTGCCGCCGTTTTGCTGGTTATCGCCATGCGGCAGGCGGGGGCCGGCTGGCTACTGATCTTTTCTTTGTCCGGTTTTTCGGTACTGTTGGTACTTCTGCTGGTCAGCGTTTATCTCTATGCGATCTACCGAGGCGTGATCCGCAGTTTTGATCCTGTTGAACACCCGCTGACGACCAGCCCATATTATGTTATGCTGTATGACGCCTGCCCTTTCCTTGGCGCGATAGCGGGTCTGCTGGGAAGTATCGGTCAGGCCTCGATTTCACAAATCATAGCGACGATCGGCACCGGTACACTGGCTACAACCTTCGTGGTATGGATCCTGGCCGATCCGTTGCTGGGGGCGATTGAGAATATCCTTCCGAGAAGTCGCCAGGCGCGGTTGAATCGTCTGGCCCTCGCCCGGGCGGAAAGGCAGCGAGTCCAACAGGAAAACATCGATCTGCTCAATCGGGTCATTCAGGCCGAACAACAAAATCTGACCGAATGGAACCGGCTCCTGGACCCGCTGGCCGAAGAACTGGTGCGGGCCATCTGCCAAACGGAGGGGCCGCGGGAGGCCGTTGCAGTTCGAATCGGTGCCCGGGCCTGGCAGATCGGCGGCATCGCCTGTATGCGTCACCTCCACCATAAAGTTCAGGGGCAACTCAAGGACCGAGAACTCTTCGACCCCATCCCCGACTGGTGGGATGGCATCGGCACCTGGAGAAATCCCTCCGTCAAAATCCTGGCGGAATAGGAAACACGCCAACAGCCAGCCCCCCGTAGGAAATAACACTTGACTTTATGATTCGTCGTCGTTGCGTAACGCGCCCGACAAATCACCAAACGATCCT
The DNA here is from genome assembly GCA_964643355.1 of uncultured Pirellulales bacterium. Classification (GTDB taxonomy): domain Bacteria; phylum Planctomycetota; class Phycisphaerae; order Sedimentisphaerales; family Anaerohalosphaeraceae; genus FEN-1350. The sequence continues at coordinate 63,618 of CAZXPW010000010.1, read as the reverse complement.
GTTCAAGCGATTTGGCCTGAATCTGCCGATCAAGTCTCCGGTTATGAATGTCGATGAAGCCCAGCCATTCTGCGTTTCTGACTCATAAACGCATTATTGTGCCTTTAACTGCGGAAATTGAATTAATTCGCCAAATTCAAAACTATCCGAAAACCGACATCGATGCCGACACTATCAGGAGAGCCATCATCACGATTGGAGACACGAAGACCCGCCAAACCGCTTCCCCAATATCCTCCTCGGATAATTCGATAGTATCCTTCGGAAGGTCCTTTCGGATTATCCAAAGGACTTTGGGCATAATAGGTATCCAGGGACCAATCGTTGCACCATTCCCACACATTCCCGGCTACATCATACAGACCATAACCATTAATTCCATTGGCCGTATTATAAATTATCTGACTTCCAGGCCAGTTATAGTCAGTTTTGAACCGGGGCAGTCCCGCATAGAAACCCACCGGCGTGGTTAATGGATAGAGTCCTGTTTCATACGGATCTCCTGACAACCAATAGTTTACCTGCAAAGCCACGATGGAATCCCCCCATGGGTATCGTCTTCCTTCCAGACCACCCCTGGCGGCATATTCCCATTCCGCTTCGGTTGGTAAACGATAGCCCCTGGCATCAAAGTCGCAGTTCCAGGTGGAGGGGTTGTAACATTCCTGCAGATGTTGAATCCGACTTTTCCAATTACAAAAACTGGCCGCACCAAACCAACTGACCAAGACGATCGGGTGGTTTTCTTTTCCGGAAACAACCGAAAAAACATGACCATCGAAATGAATATGACTTTCCGCCACCGTGGGTTTTAACATGAGGAAGATTTCATCCCCTCCCACAGGATAGACATACCGATCATCCCGCACTTCTAACAGGCCGGAGGACCATGAGTCATTCAAAAACTCACAATATTGCGTATTCGTAACTTCATTGATTCCGATCAGAAAAGAATGAACGCTTACCGTGTGCAGGGGTTGTTCTTTCAAACCGCCTTCGCCAAAGGCATCCCCCATTTGAAAAACCCCGGCCGGGATAAGGACCATATCATCCGGAATTCCATCTCCGGACAACCACTGCCGGGAAATCAGCGCAAAATCTTCCACATCCACACGGCAATCACCGTTGATATCGGCGGAAGGACAATTGGGACCTTCGCTCATCCACTGCTGAGCAATCTGAAGAAGGTCATCAGGATTGACATAACAATCCCCGGTTCGATCCGCCGTAGGGCATACGGCCCATATCCACTGCGCGGAACACAAAAAACAAATCGATTGAAGCCATAACACCACTTTCATTTCTTACCCTCCGAATTCCGGTTGTTTGAACCATTTTTGGATTCTCGTAAATTCAATCCATCTTCCCAACATGAATTTCGTAATCATTCTTGAGCCATTGATCAGACAAAACTGCGAAATCAGACAAGTCGATTCGACCGTCAAGATCAGAATCCGCGGCGCCCGGAACATTCCCAAGCCATCGATCCGACAAATACATCAGGTCTTCAAAGCCGATACCGTCTGGGCACGAATTGTCCCCGAATCGTCCCGACTGCCAGGCAAGTATTGGATAGTCTATTCCGTCGTCACAGAGTCGCCAGATATCCGCAGATCCATTCGTGAATTCACCCACGAAGTCCCATTGAGCACCCATGTAGGTCGATATTTGTTTCATCTTTTCCGTAATCAATCCTATTCCAACCGACCCACGGGTTTGCCCCGATGTTTGGATATCCCAGAAACAGGAATTGATTGTTCCTTTCTCATCGTTTCCAACAAATCCGCCGACATTAGTGCCCGAACCCGCGACATAACCGGTCGAATAACAGGAGGAAATCTGCCCGAACATATTATATCCCACCAGACCGCCGACGCCTCGACCGTCTTTGTTTTGTTGCCCCATACCATCAACTTGTCCGCTTGCATACGAAAACGAAATCGTTCCTCCATTCGCACCTACCAGCCCACCGACCATTCCATACACTGCCGTTGCCGTTGCGTCGCTTTCGGCAAAACAGGAGGTTATTATACCCATATTCAATCCCGTCAGGCCTCCAATGGAGTACCGACCGTTGACCGAACCAGTTGCAGAACTGAAAATCAGGGATTGGACGCCTTGGTATCCAACCAGTCCACCGACATCATAATTCCCCAGAACATCGGCACGGGACCAACAGGAAGCCATCGGGCCGTCATTCTGCCCGACTAGACCGCCGACAATATTCCATCCGCCCACGATTCCTTGGGACCAACAGAATGAGACGGAACCCGCAAAATTATACCCGATCAACCCGCCAACAAAATATCCGTCGCCAGCGGGATCGACAACGACGGTTCCGGTACTCGAACAACCCCGGATCCAACAACCATTCGTAAATCCTGCAAGCGATCCCACATACGAACTCTTGGCGGCGGAAATCGAAACACCCTCAAGCCGAAGATTTTCGATGCGGGCGGTATCGAGATAACCGAACAATCCCAAATAGCTCGAATTGATTTCGTTGGTAAGATTCAGATTCAGGATCCGATGGTTATTCCCATCGAATGTTCCGGTAAATTTTATTCCCTGAAAATCCTCCCGGCCATCATCAACATCCGGAGCGATCGGGGCACGGTAAAATATCTCTTCTCGCAAGTCGATATCGGCCGTCAGGATGAAGGCCTTGTTCCAATCCTTGGAGGAATTCGACAGCATCAGCAGATCATCCGCATCCGCAAGCTGAAACGGATTGGCGGAAGTCCCATCCCCACCGGAATAGTCCTTCGAAACTCTCGGCTGCCAGGCAAGAATCGGATAGCTCTTTCCTTCCTGCAAAACCTTCCATACCGCCGGCGTCCCATCCGCACTGGAATAATCCCAGCCGGCGTCGATAAAGGTCGTAGATTGCCACATTTCAATCGTGGTCAAACCCGTCCCCCCTTCGCTGAATGCCTGGCCGCTGGTCTGGATATCCCAAAAGCTGCTTACGACACTGCCGGCGTTCTCTCCGACCAGTCCTCCGATGGCTTCGTTGATACCACTGATCTTTCCTGACGCATAACAGGAATGAATCGTGCCCGAATCATTCGATCCCACAAGCCCGCCGACGCCGGAATCGCCCGCCACCTCCCCTAATGCATAACACGATAGAATCGAATTATGGTTCCTTCCGACCAGGCCCCCAACCTTGCTACCGGTGTTAAAAACGGTTGCAGCGGAATAACTGGACCGTATCACGCCATAATTGGTTCCCGCCAAACCTCCGACATCATCGCCGCTTCCATTGACGATTCCCGCGGCATAGGAGGAAATAATCGACCCCGCAGAGGACGAGCCCCCGATCCCGTTGGCTCCAACTAAGGCCCCTACATTCCCTTTGCCGCTTATGCTGCCGTCGGCATAACAAGATTCGATCTCACCCTCGTTCTGCGCCACCAGACCCCCGACATTATACTGTCCCACAATACGAACATTGATCACGCCAAGGTTCTTTACCCGGCCACCCGGTCCGATCCGACTAAACAAACCGACATAATTCCGACCTCTTTCATTGACACTTGCATTATACAGAATACGACCTCCGCCGTCAAATACCCCGGAAAATGGTTTTGTGTCCCCAATCGGATACAGCGCAACGCCGCGTAGATCCAGATCTGCCATGAGCCGGATATGTTTGTCCAGAAGAGCGGAATACCAACTCATTTTGGTAAAATCCTCGGCCGAGCGAATCCGGTAGGGGTCGGTCTCGGTACCGCTTCCCTCCAGAGGAATCGTCGGAGGGGAAATCGTAATTCCCGGGGTATTCTCCCACGACAATCGCGGCGTATCTTTCTTATCCTCTATGACCCAACCCTTGCCCGCCCAACCGGCGTTCTGATAGATGGAAAGGGATTTCGACTGGTCCGTCGTTAATCCTTTCCCCCCTCCGCTGATCGTTTGCCCGGACAATTGATAATCCCAAAAACTGGAAGAGACCAGGCCGGAACCTCCTCGAGACTCATTCGTTCCCGCCAATCCACCCACTTCATAATCGCCCTGAATGACTCCCGTGGAATAACTGAACATCGTCAGGCCGGAGTTCAATCCGATCAGCCCCCCCACCAATCGAAAACCTTTGACGGGCCCATTGGCATAACAGGATGACACGACTCCATAATTCACCCCCGCCAATCCCCCGATATCGTCACCGAAACCATTGACGAAATTTTTTGTAAAGCAGGCCGTAATCGTTCCTCCGGAAGTTCCTGGCCAAACATCATTCCATCCCACCAGCCCACCCACCCAACCATACCCTTCGACCTGTCCCAAAGAACAACCGGCGGTTACGGAACCGTAATTGAGCCCCAACAAGCCCCCCACAACATATTCTCCCTTGATGAAACCGGTAACGGAACAGAATTCTACGGCACCCTCATTACGGGCGGCCAAACCACCGACAATATTTCGGCCGATGATCGTTGCGTCCAGTATCTTCAAGTTCCTGACTTTGCCGGCGGGACCAATCCGGCCAAACAAGCCCAGATCGTCCCAGGCAGGCTGACGGAGGACTGGATTTCGGAGCGTGTGACCGTTTCCATCAAAGATTCCGGTGAACGGAATGACGGTCCCGATGGGATAGAGCTCGATACCGGCTAAATCCAGATCGGCCATAAGGCGGATTTGTTTGTCCAGAAGCGAAGAAAACTCGCTAATAATCGCAAACTCCTCACCCGAATAAATCAGATAGGGATCCGCTTCGGCCCCGCTGCCGATCAGGGGAATCGCCGGAAGTGGAATCAGGTCTCCCGGAGCATTTTCCCATGACAATCGCGGGGTATCCTTTCCCTCATCCAAAATCCAGCCTTTGTCCGCCCAGCCGGCATTCTGGTAGGTCGATAGGGTTTTCATCCGGATCGTGGTTAATCCTTTACCACCTCCACTGGTCGATTGACCCGAGATCTGAATATCCCAGAAGCTCGAAACCACGCTACCTTTATTCATTCCGATCAAGCCGCCTCCATACGATCCAGATACCGCAACAGTACTGGAGGCGTAACAATCGGCAATCGAGCCGGACCAATTATTCCCGACAAGTCCTCCAACCCAATCCTGACCGCTAACGGACCCCACGGTATAACAGGAACTAATCGTTCCGTTGCTATTTCGCCCCACCAGACCGCCGATTTCATCGCCTGAACCCGCTACAGTACCGACGACAAAACAGGATTGGATCATTCCCCGATTGACCCCCACAAGACCTCCGACGCTTTTTCGCCCCCGAACATCTATATCCACCAAACCGAGGTTAACAATACGACCGGAAGACCCCACGGAACCAAAGAGGCCCACTTCATCGCTATAAGGCAATACTATATCCAGACATGAAATAATATGACCGTTCCCATCCAAAACCCCGACGAAGTAATTGTCTTTTGTTCCCACCATCGAGAGAGTGAATTCCGTCAAACAGATATCGGATACAAGAACAAAGTTCTTGTCCCAATCCGGTGGGGTAAGAATCAACTGCTCCCAGTCGGCGGCATTCGAGATTTGATAGGGGTCCCCCGCTGTTCCCCCGCCACCCGAGTACGCCAGGATGGGAGCAATCAGAACCAGTTCCAGAGCCGACAGAAATGGCGTCCCTTCAACCACTTTCTCTCCTGCCCGAATTTTCCTTCCGTTTTCGGAACATTTTCTGTTATCCGAAAAGGGGTTGCCAATATGGTCACCTTCGATTTTTCTGTATGCAAACAATAACATATTGCGGAGGAGCAGCCTTCAATGTTGATATTTATTGTTCGAACAATACGCTCAAGATAGATCCAGGATAAACACCCTTTTTGCCTCCATTCAAAAATCCTGATTCAATTCCCCTGACCGTTGAAACCGGTATACGCTTGCCATTATCAGGGAATCATAAAGAAATGTGCTTACCGGCATTGAGAATATCTTTTCCCGGCCCCAGATTCAACTGAGCATCCCTTACCTGATTCCCAAATCGGTCAAGTCTGTCAACTGGAAAGACCACTACCCAATCTAAGAGGATTCGAAGACGATCTTCGCCGACGCGAAGATCTGTTATCATACCGTGTAAATGAGTTAACAATTTCATTTTGTTGTTGCCAATATGACACATGGTCCGTACCTTATCGCAGCCGCTTCGAATGATAGGTCTCCACTTCAGAGCGTCCCGGATCGAAGTACCATGCCGAAACAAAAAGGTCCGTCACGCGCTTTGCTTCTGGGGCTTCGATTCTATTTGGCACGAATACAAAACAGACATAAAAAAGGCCGAGAGAACTCGGCCTTTTTTATTACCGATACGAAGACTTACACGGCCTGACGACGACGCAGCCAGCCAACCAGCCCCATTCCCAAACTGCCGAGCAAAAGGGCACCCGGAGCAGGGATAATGGTCAACATGTCTTGCTTCTCGTATCCGCTCTCACCGGCATGACCCTTCTTATAAAGGTTCATCACGCGAACATTCTGGATAGAGGTCCAACCAGCGGCAACCGCCTGATTGTACCAAGTAGTCGCATTTCCAGCCGGTAGAGAATTGATTTCCTGTTCAATATACCAAATGGCATTTTGAAGGTCATCATTATCGGCATTGGAATTGGTCCATCCAGCCAATGTTCCCTTTATATAGGCGGTATACAAATAAGCGGTCAGGGGATCGAGAGGATCTCCCGAGTTTGTATTTACACCACCAAGTTCGGCCTGGGTATTAATGACCACATCATAGGGTCCGGAAGGAGGGGGGGAAATAAATTCATCCTTCTCAATGCAGAAGGTGTAGAATGTACTTCCTACTGGATTTCCCTTCCACCCTTCCGAAACAACTGTGATCAAAAACGAGCCGCCAGGGCCGTTCCCTGGGCCATCTGCGATATTTATCGTCGGTGTTCCCACCGCTATCGCGGATGAAAGCAAGAACAATAAAGTCATTACCTTTTTCATGTTGTTACCTTTCGAATTTGAATGATCATTCTCTTTTTCTTATCGCCTGTCCGTTTGTGTCTCGCTCTTCTTCGCTCGAGCCCCCTTTCTGTTCATTCTTTTCTGAACGGTTTTCCCCAATCGTTTTGTTCCACTTGGTTCGATTATAAATTGCTGCGTCTTCGCAGCCAGCCGACCAGACCGATGCTCATACTGCCCAGAATCAACGCACCCGGGGCGGGAACATATGGACCATCCGCGATAAAATGACTTTCCACCGTTGAACCATTGACGCAAAATCCCGCCACATGAGCGGCAAACATAGACGACTCTCCGCCGGTTGAAAGAAAAGCGAAATTACTCGCAATAGCGGTAGTTATGTCAGGCAGCGTAATGGTAAATTCAAGTGGGCTGTATCGAGTACTACCATTACCTTGAGTCTTCATCTCAAAATTCCCAAATCCGTCAACCTGGCTATCGGCAACCCATGCCCAACCAGATGGCAACGAAATGGTCCAATCGTATGGATTCAAGCCGTTGGCGTAATTGAATCCGAAAGCTTGAATGCCAAAGTTGCTCCCGATACTCGAATACACATCAAACGCTTGGACTTCAAAGCGAACGGTCCCTGCCGTAGAATCTGCTACTATGTCAACCTGACCATATTTGATGCCATCGGGCAATTCATTCGATTTCGTCAAATGCGCCGTTAATGTCGTTACTCCGGCCCCAGCCGTTCCGATCAACGAGATCAATAATATTACAAAACCGATGAGTAAGATTCGATCTCTCATACAGCACTCCTTTCCAGATTCTAATCTATAAATTCTATGTCCTCTCTTATCTGTTTCAACGAGGACAGATATCCGCATGATAAGTCATCACCGAAGGAAAGGAAAAAGAACGAAGATCACCCCCCACAGTCGGGTTGGGTTCCCGACTGTAGTTGTCGATCCCTCTGGTCCGGTTGATCATTGTTTCTCCCATCCGCATCTTCATCATCCCATTCAGCCGCTTGGACAGATCATACAATTTGTCCTCAGCGCAATACCGCCGTAACTTGTTTTGATTCGGGGAAAGGATCATGCGGGTTACCCCCGGGGGAAAGTTCCCGCCTTCAGCAGCGTAATCATCCGCTCCGAGCCGCCGCTGGCGGGAACCGCCCCACCGAGGACTACAACAGCATTCTCCCTTCCATCTTTCATCATCCTCGACCGTACAATAACACCTGCAACCCTGAGGGTTGTATGGCATATACGATCTGTATCAATCCTATCAATCCACTGCCATTATAATCGAAGTTTCCTCAAATGTTCAATCCGGAAAAATACCGATTTTTGAAAATGGCCGATAGAACCTTCGATTCTAACCTTTATCCTATCGTTTTATAGGAATATCCCGGCCGGCTTTCGCACGGATAACCCGCGGCGCATTCTCCTGTAAGCCTTTATCAGAAAAGGACTTAAGATAAGAATAAGCCGGAGAATCGTCACGGCAACGATCAACTCCGGCCTCAGAACATAAAAAAAGAAACCCGTATCCGGAATAGTTCCGGATACGGGCTATAGTGTACCAACCCGAATTTTTTCAAAATTTTACTTGACGACTACCTGCTCAATTCCTCCAAAAGACGCTTGGCCTCATCTATGTCGGCCTGAGACAAGGACTGGGTCTGGGTATTCAGGTCGAGTGCTTTTCGAAGGGACTGCATCGCTTCGACCTTTCGCTGCATTGCCGCCAGCGTTCTGCCCTGATGGAAAAAGGAACCCGTCAGGGCGGCGGAGCCGGCGGGAAACTCCTCCACGCACCGGGTCAGATCCGCCAGCGATTTGTCGAGCTGATTGAGCCGGAAATAAATCACGCCGCGGGTGTCGTAAGCGTCAAAATAATCGGCTCGTTTGCGAATCGCCTGATCGACCAGTTGAAGCGCCCGGTCGTACTGTTTGAGTTCCTCGCTGAGGATCCAGGCCAGATTGTTCAGCACGATGACCCGTTCCGGATCTAGTTGAATCGCCTTCTCATAAAACGGCTGGGCCTGGCTGAACCGACCGGAAGATTGCAGGACCGTTCCCATCGCCGCCAGGGCGTCCACGCTATCGGGCTTGATCTCGATCATCCTGCGAAGAATCGGTTCGATAGCTTCGGTAACCGCGGAAGCAGATTTTCCAGTTAATGTATCAATATAACTGACAATCACATCCGACCGATCCGGTCGCTTGGCGAACCATCCCGAAAGAAGATCCACCAGCTCGGTCCATTTTTGTCCGCGGGCGAGAGACTCGGCGTGGACCACCAGTACGGCCGGATCGTCCGGACGCTGCGCATAGAGAGCGTCGAAGAGTTTTTGCCCCGCAGCCGTATCGCCCGATTGCCAGGTCGCCGCCGCCGTAGCCAATTCAAACCTGGGCTGGTCGGATCCCTGCGGTTTCTTCTTCCAGACTTCCAGCAGTTCCAAAGCCGACCGGGCGTCGTTGGCCTGGAGGTAGGCGTTGATCAGGGACAGCGCCGCTTCGGTGCTTTCCGGAAATTGACGACAGATTAACTGATAGGTCGGAATCGCCAGAGAACGATTCCGATACCCTTCGCAGGCGGCCTTGGTCATCATCAGCGCAAAACTCTGCGGCAAATTCGCCAGACCTCGCAAAGTCGTTTCCAGGGCATTGGCCGTATCGGACCGAGACAGATAGGCCTGGGCCATCAGGACCCACGCCTCTTCCACATTCGGCTGTTCCCGCGTCAGAGTCTTGAGCACCTCGATGGCCTGATTCAACGAGGCCTTGGTTCTGGACGCCAGCAGAAGCCGGGATTTCAGTAAAATCAGTCGCGGATCTTTGGGAAATTGCGTCAAGGACTTCTCCAGCAGAGCCGCTCCGGCCCCGGCATCGGCGGGATCGGGGCTGGCCTGCAGCAGAATAATCGCCCGATGGACAACTTCAAGGTCATCCGGAGATAAAGCCAGCGCTTCTTTGACCGCCTTGATCGATTGAGGAATGTCTCCGGTCGCCTGATAAAAATCCACTTGATAGATCCAGCCCCGCGTTTTATCGGGGGCCAGCTCGACGGCTTTCAACATGTCGGCTTTGGCTTGATCAACTTGCTTGATTCGAAGATACAGTCGTCCCCGGAGCAAATAGGCCTGTGCGCTTTTCACCGAATCGACCACCCGGCCGGCGATAGCCAGAGCATCGTCGGGCCGGTTTTGCACCATCCGAATATCGATCAGCAATGAAGCGGCGTCCAGAGAATCCGGCGCTATCTTGAGAATCTCGGTCAGGTGCTGTTCGGCCTGATCGTACTGTTTTTGCCGGGCCAGAACCTCAGCCAAGGCCAGTCGATCTTGCTGGTTATCGGGATTTTGAGCCAGCATATTTTTCAACTGATCGGCGGCGGACACATAATTTCCCTGCCGCATCAAACTCTGCACTTTGATATGGTCCAAAAGCGGATCAACGATTTCCCGTTTTTCGGCCTGATCAAGAATCTCCCGGGCTTGTTCGGTCTTGCCTTCGGCATTCAAGGCCGCCGCCGTATAGGCGATGGCTTGAAGATTGTCAGGATCCCGTGTCAAGGCCTCGCGAAAGGTCGAAAGGGCCAGTTGCTTGTCCCCCCCCTTTTGATAAATCTTGCCCAGCAACATGCGGCTGGCCTGATCATCCGGATTGGCGACGAGGTTTTCTTTCAGCAAGGGAACGATCTTAGGATAGTTGGTTTCGAAGTTCTTGCCGAGGTATCCCAACAGGGCCTGCTCAAACCGCCACTGCCATCCGTTTTCCCCTTCCAACTTTTTGATGGAATCGACCATGGCCTGCGCTTCATCGGGCTTGTTTTGCATCAACAGGAAGGGAACCATTTCCCGTTTGAGAAGAATGTCATCGGGCCGCTCGGCCGCCAGTTCTCTGAGCCGTTCATACCCTTTCTGCGATTGCCCCGTCTGGGCATACAAGGAATTCAGCATCAAAAGAAGGTCTCGCTTGTCCGAAAACGAGGTGAACCGGTCGATGCCCTCGTTCAAAACGGCTATCGCGGCGTCGGTCTGTTTCTGTAGGGCCAACTGCCGCGCAAGGTATTGCACGGCCAAAAGAGATTGCGGATTTTTTTGGACGATCTGGCGAAGCTCCGCAATCGCCGGCTCGACCTGTTTGCGCTTGAGTAGGAAATCGACCGACGAAAAGGCCACACGAATCTCGTCAGGGAAATCTTTTTTAAGCCCTTCCAGAATCTTAGAGGCGGCCTCCCACTGTTGCTGGTAAACGGCCGCCTGCATCCGCAACAAACGCACATTCAGACCACTGCTACCGGCTTTATCCAGAGATTCCATCTCCTTTGCGACGGCCTCCCATGCCCGGGTATCGTCCGGGACCAGACCCTTTTGCATCATCTGCAGACGAACCTGCGTCTGAATCATCCGGGCCTCCGCGCTGGTCGGGACCAATCGAATGGCGGCTTGAATCGCGGTGTTGGCCTCTTCAGTTCGTCCCAACTCCGCCAGCAAACGGGCCAGATTGATCTGCCCGAGAAAGGATTTTTCATTTTCGCGAATCAACGCCTTGAGCTGCTGAACGGCCGAGATCGTATCTCCCATTTGTTCATAGGCCTGGGCAAGCTTCAAATAGGCGGTTTCCGTATTGTAACCCTGCCCAACCGCCTTTTGCCAGAACTGAATCGCGGTCGACCATTGCTGATTCTTCTCGGCCAAAAGACCCTGAAGATAATCGGCCTGACCGGAAGACAAATCGATCTTACGAAGGTCCTCAATCCTGGTTTGGGCTTTCTCCAAGTCGCCGGCCAGAATGTATAATTCCGCGGCGGTCGAAAGAAAAGCCCCCTTAGGCAACGCATTAAGAGCCTTCTCAGCGACCGTGACCATCTCGGCCGAATTTCCTCCGCGGCGAGCCAGTTCGGCCCAGGCATTCCAATACATCAGATTTTTTGTTTCCGTCTGGTTTAAGGCCTCAAGATGGCCACGGGCCTTGTCCAAATCGCCGATATTGATCCACACGGCCGTCAAACTGAGCCGATCCGCCGGCTTGGAAAGATCGCAGGATTCGGCCTTGTCCAGATCTGCCATCGCTTTGGGCTTATCCCCCTTTCGCATCCAATATCCGGCCCGAATGGTATAGGCCTGAGCCGAGGCAGGATTCTTGGAAACGATCTGGTCGTATAATTGATCCGCCGGGGGCAACCCTTTGACCTCTTCTGTGGGTTGTTCGGCGATCTGAGCCAGAAGTGCGTACGATGGAATATCCGACGGATCCTGTTGAATCAAAGTAGTCAGAGTCTCGATCGCGTGAGAATATTTTCGTTGTCGAAGGCAGGCCAGAGCCATCTTTCGCTGGAGGTCTTTGTCGGAGATGATCTTAAGCTGCTCGGCGGCTTTGACCTCCGCTTCACCGGCCATTCCGGTCTCCAGGTAGATCTCCACCAACAGATTGGCCGCTTCACGACGAAGATCTTCGGGGCATTTGGACGCATCCTGCCGCAGAGCAATATTGAGGGCATCTGTCGCCTGTTTAAGATTTCCCGGTTTAAATGGGGTCGAATTGAGATTGGCCTTTGCAAATTTGATCAGAATATCCACATCATCCTGGTGGATAGGCAGATAACGGCCATACTGAACGACCGCTTCGTTCCAGTTCTCGGCGGCGAAGGCCTTGTTGCCCAGTTCCAGACCCGCCGATGCCCGTCCGGCCCGGTTCCAGTGACGAAGCCAGACAACCACGCCCAACAACAGGGCGACGGCAAACACCAGCACGATTAACAGAGCCCAGTTGATCCGACCTTGATTGGCAATCCGTTTCATTCCGTAGTCTCCGCGATAAACTCCATGAATCAGAACTGATCGAAGAAATTCCCGATCAGTTTTCTGGCCGTCATCCATGCAATTGACATGTCCATCCACAGGGACAACCTGCGTACATATTCGGTATCATAATGAACCCATTCCTGAAAGTCACGCGCCGGCACCCGAGTGCGTCTCATCTGCCACAGCCCCGTTATCCCCGGCCGCACCGACAATCGGGCGTATCGCCAGAACGGACACAACTGGTTTTCCGCTTCCGGCGAAGGCCGCGGACCGACAATACTCATCTGCCCCATCAGGACATTCAAAAATTGCGGAATCTCATCCAGATTCGTCGCACGAAGAAATCGGCCAACGGAACTGACCCTCGGATCATTTTCCATTTTAAACTGCGGTCCGTCAACCTGATTGATAAACCGCAGTTTTTCCTGAAGTGAATCGGCGGTGGTGATCATGGACCGGAACTTCAAACAATCAAAAGGACGACCGTACAAACCCTGCCTTCGGGCCCGATAGAATACCGGACCCCGTGAATTGAGTTTGATGGCCAATGCGAGGATCGGGAAAAAGGGCAAAAACAAGGTTAAAATCGCAGCCGAAACCAAAAGATCCAATGCGCGTTTGACCGTCCGAGGATACGAATACCATCGCCATCGCCGGTAAGGAAATTCGTCCTGCGTTGAGAATCCCGGAAAAACCAGGTTCATCAAACGATTGCGGCCGCAAGCCATGCCGGCGGAATCCATCATCCGGTCAAACATGGAATTCCGGATGACCGCATTCGGTTCAACCGTCTTGCCCCGAAAGACGATGGATTGGTGAACAACGGCACCTTCTTGAACAAGGCAATCATTATCCAAAATGGCCGGGCCGATCACGAGGGCGTCTTTTGCCAGCCGAACCCCGGAACCTATTAAGACAGGTCCGATCACACGGGAGGACGGATGTCGCTCGATGTTCGATGATTCGGGAATAATATCCCGTCGCAGAAACGACAACAACAACCGCAAAAGGTCCTGTTCCGATTCCAGATCCAGACATTGTCCCCCGATTCGATACGATTGAATATCGGTCTTCATCGTGCGGCAAAGATCGAGGAATCGTTGGAAATCCAACGGGATCGGGATCCCCGACCCGGATAACATCCGAGCCAGATCCCGCCGGATCCAAAGCCGAGCGGGCCAATCCTGAGGTATTGGAGCCGGCTCCAGGACATTTTGATACTGTCGTCGGAATCCGGCAACCCGATTGTCCTCCGTCAATCGGATTCGTTCTCGATAGGAGAGCAGCTCTGGGATGATCTCAAAAGTGATGACATCCGTATCGTTGGACCCCAACAAATGATCGATCCGACGGATGCCAAGGTCGGTTACAAATCGGCCGTGGTACAGGTGACATTCTTTTTGGCTGCGGGGAATGGGTTCGGCAACAAACTTTGCCGAGGGAGGTCTTTGAATATTGTTTGAGGGAAATGACGCTACCGACCAATCTGAGGGAATAAGGATCGGTGAGGAAAGAGGAACACGCACACTCTCGGCCCAGGCCCGCCAAAACACCCCCGACAACAACGGCGATTCGAGAATGCTTTGGATCCGTGAGCCGTTGGGTTCCTTGCCAGGATGAAAGACAACCAGATCCATTTACCGCCTCCTTGCTCCATCGGCCGATTAATCCGACTTCCCGGATCCGGATACTTCCAGAAGGAGTCGTTCGCGGTGTCGCCGTTTGGGTCGCCGATTGGCTTGATCGCCGTATCCATATCCGTAACCGTACCCGTAGCGATGATAACTATGACCAGCCCGGACATTGTTGACCACGGTTCCAATCACATGGACGCCAACTTGTTCAAGCCGCTCGATGGCCTCTCGAAGATCGGTTTGCGAAGTGTGATCGACCAAGCTGGTCAGAATCGTCGCATCGGCCATCTTGGCCCAGACCAGGGCATCGGCAAACGCCAAAACCGGCGGGGTATCGATGATGACACGATCGTATCCGGCTGAGATTTGTCGGATCCTCTCAGCCGTCTGGGGTTGATTCAGGAGATTGAGGGCGTCGGCCGTGTTTCGTTCGTCGGCGGCCAGGACATGGACGCCCGACGGGGTCACATAGACGGCATGCTCAACGGGTTTTCCAAACAGGACCTCCTGGATCCCCCGGAACCCCTTGGGCATGCGAAGGGTTTCAGCGATATCCGGTTTACGGAGATCGCCGTCAATCAGGAGAACCTTTTCGCCGGATTGAGCAAAACTGACGGACAAATTCACGGAAAATGTGGTCTTGCCGTCGCCCGTACCCGGACTGGTGATGACCAGGATGCGCGACTTGCCATCGCCATTCAAGAGGCCGAGATTGGCCCGGATATTCTGATAATCGTCGGCCAGATGTTGCCCCAATGCCTTCCGATCGACATCCCTCGGGCTGGTCGTTGTTCCGATGATGCGAACCCCGATGCGGCGAACGATCTGGTTGGGATGGTGAAGACGCTTGTCGGCCTTGGCCAGCAAAAACGCGAGAAAAACTCCGGCAACCATCCCCCCAAAAGCCAAAGCGCCGATCAGTTTAAACTTTCGCCCGGAAATCGGTACACTACTGGCCCGAAAAGCGATGGAGATTCGTGCGGGTCGCTGGCTTTCGACCTTGATTTCCTCGATCCGTTTACAAACTTCGTTATACATCTCCTTGGTACGATTGAGTTGTTCCTGCTGATCGTTGATGGCAAATTGTTTGCGGCCCAAATTGATGGTCTTGATATCCAGACCATCCATTTTTTCTTGAATTCCCTTCTCATAGGCAATCGTCTGATCCAACTCGGCCTTGATTTCCGCCAGTTGCTTTTGACGGATGCGCTCGGCCTGATTTTTGTATGTCTCATCGAATTCGCGGGATACCTGAGTTCGACGGGCCTCCACTCGACCGGTCAGATTTTCCAGCATTCCTTTTCTTCGCTGCAATTCGGGATTTGCATCGGCCATTGACTGTTCGGCCTCGGCTACTAGGGATTCATACCTTCGCTGTTCAGCCAAAAGACTCTGCAGAATCGGATCGGTATTGATGATGGAGTTTTTCTTCTCCTGCAATTCCAAAGGAAGAGATGTATCTTCGGGGGTGGCTTCCTGGGCGGCAAGTCGAGTCTCCAGCGAGATTCTCCGAATATTGGCATTAATCAGCTCTCGCTGAAGGCCGGAAACCTGCTCGAACATACTGGTTTGTCTCGGTGTTAACTCGTGTGTACCATATTCTTCAATCAGTTTGGCCACCGCATCTCGCTGCTGGTCCATCTTCACCAGAAGAGTCTGACGCTGATCCTCCAGAATCGTCATCGTTTGACCCCCGCCCTTGGTCTCTTCGGTGTTGAACACCTCAAGGTAGGAATCCAAAAAGGCATTTACAATCTTTTCGGCATCGGCCGGAATGCGGCTGGTCAACCGAAGATTAATGAGTTCGGTCCTTCGATCCGGATCAATCACAATTTTGTTTTTGTTAATGGCCTGTCGAAGCGCCAAAATCGGATCCGCAGATCCATGAAAAAATTCCAGATCCAAACTCTTCAGCTTGTCGGAGACTTTGTTCAGAACGATATCGCTGCCCAGTCGTTTGGCTTCGGTGTTTTTGAAATTATCATAATTGGGCATTGTCCGTTCGGAGTCCGAATCGCTAAAGATGATCCGGGGAATCACCGGAGAAACCCGGATCGCACCGCTGGTTTCGATCTCATCCTGAAACAGGATCCAAACCGGCGGAATCCCCGCGCCGCAGATCAGCAGGAATACCAACACGACGACATACCACCGCCGCAGAATCGGCACGATCATCTCCCCAATGCCGGGTTGATTGGGGTCGGGACCCGTCGGATCAAACTGAACGACTTCCGCGGAGAGGGGCTGTGAATCGTATTTTTGTATATCGGCCATATTAACCTCTGAAAGAATGATTCATTTATCTGCGAAACACAATCGTTTGCGGCTGTGGATTCGAATCCGACACAACGATCTTCGAGAGAATCCACAGCTCCGCGACGATCATCGCCAGGGCCAGCGGCATCATCGCCAACCCGCCGAACGCATGAAACGCCTCTTCCCATGTCGTCGCCTGGATCATCGTAAAGGCAATCGTCGTAATCGTCAGCCGGATCGTATTGCATAGCAAGGCGATCGGAAGACTGGACACAAAGATCACGATCTTTTGCCAGGTACTGCGCCGAACAATCAGGGCGACGAATCCGGCGATCACAAAGAACGCCGTCACCATTCGAAGCCCGTTGCACGCCTCGACCACCCCCACCTGGGTACCGTTGATATCAATAATATTGCCCTGCTGTTGGACGGCATACCCCATCGCCTCCAGCGAAAAGACCGCCGAACTGGTCGCCCATCGCTGCAACGGCAGGGTAATCCACCCCTGCACCTGACCCGGCAACGGAAGCATCAACAATAAAAACAACAGAATGGCTCTGGTCTTCCAGATCATTCGCCAACCCAGCAACATCAACAATACAGCCCATACGGTCAATACGACCGAAAGGTTCTCACCCGAATCCATCCCCAGATAGAGACCTGCAAATCGGGCGGATTGAGCGATGACAAGGGCGGAAAGCCCTAGAATTACGGACGGGACAACCGGAACTCTCTTCAACTCGCTTCGACGGATCCACGCGACATAGAGAGCAATCAACGGGACCAACAAACCGCTGGAATACTCGTCACTCTGCGTCAATCGCGCCCACAAGGTGACCAGTGTCGGATTCCAATAAGCCCAGATCAATGTCGACGCAACCAACAAAAATCCGCCGATCAGAGCAGGCCTCAAGCCCGATATCCCGGCGTCAATATCCTGCCCGTTTCCGATCCGGTCAAATCCCGGCCATTCTTTCAGTTTATCGACCATCCGTGTAAGCCCCTTGGGTTGTTTTTCATAAACTGATTGTCGCAACACGAGTTGTTCTTCGACCACCGAGTCCCGACCGACATGCGCCTGTTGAGTCAAAACACTGCCGGAAATCCGACTATTTGACCCAATTCGAACTCCATCCCAGGTTACACTGTCGCAAACCACGCATTCGTTTCCCACTTTCGTATTCGGACCCAAGACGCTCGGCCCGATAATGATCGCGTTTTCAGCTATACAAACCCCGTCGGATAGAACAACCGGCCCGATCATTCGGACAGAGGGATGAATTATGACTCCCTTTCCGGCCCACACGCCCGTCCGATCCGGAACCGGATCGCCAAGGTCCCGGAAAGGATGACAGGCATAAAGACCCGGTCTTGAAATTTCACTCAACCTCGCTTTTTGCAGGACCCCCCTTATGCTCTCAAGGTATTGTCGCCAGTCCTGAAAACTCCCAACCGATTCGTTCAAACGGTACGAATGAACATTCCTGCCGGCCCGTATCAACTGTGGCAACAATCCTTCATGAAAGTCACAATATCCTTCCGCCGGAACCCCTTCGAGAACCGACCGGTTGCACAAAAGAAATGGAACAAGGCCCCCTGCGGCACCATCTTCCCGTTTAGAATCGGCGGAGGCGGGGGAATCGGGACAAGTCACCATGGTCACATCCGCCGCGGCCTTTTCATGGGCAGTTGAAAGCTCGTGTAGCTCAGGTAAGACCAATAGATTCGACTGGCACAGCAATAACCTTTCCTTGTTCGTGCTCCGGGCCGCATCAAATAGACATCCTGCCGAGCCCCGCTCAAACTCCTGGGGTAGAAAAATAACCTCCATTCCGTCGGGCGCGGTTATCGAAGATCGGACCAAATCATCCTCTTCGCTGACACAAATAATGGCCTGACGGATTCCTTGCCAACTTAGTTCATCGATCAGCCGTTGCAGAAGAGTCTTATTCCCCAGCGTCCACAACGCCCGGGGCAGATGGGACCGCAGGGGATATCGACCAAAATCCCGAATACCGATCAGAATCACTGCGGATAGATCACAACTCATGAACTCAATCTTTGATAAATACCAAGGAGACTCTTTGGTAACATCGATATCAGGAAAAGAAATTCAAAACACCGAAAAGAGGATGAACGCTCCTCTGACTTGTTATGGAAACACTCTTCTATAGTTAAACCTCCAGCATTGTGAACCTGATATGCCTGGATCGGCCACAACCGTTTTTCAACGGCAAGCATAACTGTCCAATCAATCCCCAAATCGATTCGTTGAAAGGACCATTTCTCGACATCCGCTGGCTTGTTGTCAAGGCGAAGAAGTCTCGGCGTATGGGGGTAGAATGAAACTTCAAAGCCCTGAGGGTCACGAACTCCGGCCGCTTTGATAAACGTTTCCTTGATACACCAGCAATCGTAGAAAGCCGTTAATTGTTCCTGGCCAGCCAATCTACCCAATCGTTCCCGCTCGGCTTGCGTACAGATCACGCTTGCCATTTTCATGATCTCGACCGAGGGATCACGATATTCAATATCAATTCCAATTGGTCGATTTCGTCCAAATGCAAAAACCGCACGATCTCGCGAATGGGATAGACTAAACGAAACCGGCCATGGCGCGCTGATCGGATCGACAAAGGGTTTGCCGGCAACATCCGTTCGAAGAACGATGTCTTTGGGTTCTCGACGCAAGATTACTCCCAATAACCGCCGAAGGATTCTCCGTCGTTGAATAAAACGATCGCGGTCCGCCTCTTGAACATACCCTTCCGCTCGTCTATATTCTTCCTCCGTCAGTTTGATTGCATCCAAGTCCTTTGGTTCGATGATCGATCCCAAGTCCGCCCAGACAATCGCAATATCTCCGCCGTTGACAATTTGCGGTAGCCCCATGAATCCCCAATGATCATTGGCTTGAATCATCGAAATGGACGGCGCAGTGACCATCATTCCCTCTCGATCGATTCTCGCAGACATTGTTCCATCACTCGTCCCAATTCCTCGACAAAAGGCGGACGGAACAGATCCATATGTCCGCAATCCATCTGATGGACCCGGATGTTCCCCTCAACATATCGCCCCCAACCGTATTCCGGATCGGTATATCGGGCATAAAGATCACTGAGAGATCGACCCTCTCGAATAACCGTTACATCTCCCTCGAACTTTCGTGCCGGCTTGTATCGATACCAGGCCTTCATCGCCGCTTTGACCACCGATTGTTGATGAGGCATCTCCATACAAACGGCTGCCGCTTCATTCCCTCCCCCGTTCCGAATCTCTCGCCGTAACCGGGACAGGGTCTTGCGGATCTTGAACCGGAGATATCGCCACTGTCGAACAAATCCAATTCGGCTAAAATCAACCAGTCGATACCCGATCCGCAGGAAGGGATTTTCCGGCATCGGCGGATATCC
Organism: uncultured Pirellulales bacterium; assembly: GCA_964643355.1. Lineage (GTDB taxonomy): Bacteria > Planctomycetota > Phycisphaerae > Sedimentisphaerales > Anaerohalosphaeraceae > FEN-1350. The sequence goes on along the minus strand of CAZXPW010000010.1, from coordinate 43,606 downwards.
CGGCGCTGTCGCCCCCAACATACCCAAAAATCCGATGGGTTCTCCAGCCCGCTGCAATTGCAGCGCCATTTCAAACGCTACCCTGCCCCCGAACGAAAATCCGCAGAGGTTGTACGGCCCATGCGGCTGTATGGTTCGAACCAGTTCAACAAAGTAGGCCGCCATCTCCTCTATAGTCTCCTGGGGCTGCGCCTTGCCGTCAAGACCCCGCAGGTTCAGTCCATATTGCGAACAGTCGATCTTCATCGCCTCGGCCAGATGATAGAACGAAAGCGTGTGACCTCCAATCCCCGGCAGGTAAAAGATCGGATGGCCCCCGCTGCCCGATTTGATCTGGACCAGATCACGGGTCGTCATCTCGTTCATAGCCCGGTTGATCGCCTCGGCCAGTTGTCCCAGGGTCGGGGCTTCAAAAATCGTCGGGATCGGCAGGTGAAGGGAAAACTGGTCCTGAATCCGGAAGAACAACTCCGCCGCCAATAACGAATGTCCACCCAAGCGGAAAAAGTGATCATCTCGGTACACAATTTCTCTTTTCAGTAACCGTTTCCAGATTTCGGCGAGCTGAATCTCGGTAGCCGTCTGTGGAAGGAAATCCGTTCTCGGAATTTCACTCGTTCGAGGCCGCGGCAATTGTTTTCGGTCGGCTTTGCCGCTGGCCGTCAGCGGAATCGTATCCAGCTCCACAATCGCCGAAGGAACCATGTATTCCGGCAATTTTGTCGCCAGATATTCTCGCAAAACCTTCTCGTCACAGGTCCCCTTTTCCTTCAGTACTACATAGCCGACCAGGACCTTCTGCCCCGGCTCGTCCTCCCGCACCGTCACCACCGCTTGCCCCACCAACGGATGGCTTCGCAAAACGCTTTCAATCTCCCCCAACTCAATCCGGAATCCCCGAATCTTGACCTGATCATCCGTCCGGCCCAGAAACTCGATGTTCCCGTCCCCCAGCCATCGGCAAAGGTCCCCCGTCTTATACAGCCGGCTTTTCCGAACTTCGCTGAACGGGTTGGCCACAAACCGCTCCGCCGTCAGCTCCGGCCGGTTCACATACCCCCGCGCCAACCCATCCCCCCCGATATACAATTCCCCCGTTACCCCGATCGGGACCGGCTGCATTCGTGAATCCAGAATATACGCCTGCGTATTGGCAATCGGCCGGCCGATCGGAATCGAAGTCACCCTTTCCGGCAGTAACTTTGGAATTCGATAACAACAGGTAAAAGTCGTACTTTCCGTCGGACCATATCCGTTAACGAGCTGAACATTCGGCAATACCTCCAGTGCCTTCCGAACATGGGGTACCGATAGCGCCTCCCCACCAGTCAGAACGGTCTCGACACTATTGAGCATCTGTGGTCGCGTATCTATCACCAAGTTAAATAATGACGCCGTCAACCATAAGGCATTGATCTTGTTGGATTGCAGTACATTCTCCAACTGTTCTAATTCAGGCACCCGCCCCGGATAGAGAACACACTTGCCGCCGTGCAGTAGCGGCCCCCAAATCTCCAGCGTCGAGGCGTCAAAGCTCACCGGCGCCAGTTGCAGCATACACAGGTCCGGTCCGAAGGTCATGTACTCCTGCCCGAACACCAATCGCACCACCCCCCGATGGGGCACGGCCACGCCCTTGGGCGTGCCCGTCGAGCCAGAGGTAAACACCATGTAGGCCAGGTCTTCGGAAGTCCCCACCCAAGAAGGATTATCAGTGGAATACGCTTCAAAAGCCGCCGTGTCTGCCGGGTTGACCTGTCGGATGGACTCCGGAAAGATCGCGGCCAGCCCCGCATCCGCCAGGATCATCTTGACCCCGGCCTCCTCGGCCATCAGCCCAAGCCGCTCGGCGGGATACAAGGGGTCCAGGGGAACATAGCATCCTCCCGCCTTGAGAATGGCCAGGATAGACACCATCATCTCCAGACTGCGATCCATGCAGATGCCCACCGGAACATCCGGACCCACACCTTTCTCCCGCAGATAATGCGCCAGTTGATTGGCCCGGACATTGAGTTGTGAGTAGGTTAAGGATCGACCTTCAAACTCCACCGCAACCGCGTCTGGAGTCCGGAAAACCTGATACTCGAACAACTGGGGAACGCACCGATCCTGTGGATACGATGGAGAATCATCATGATGGAAACCGCCAAGGGGCTGAGTACAATTCTCCTCGGTAATGATAATTCTTGAAATACTTTTGTTGGGATCGAGGATAGCAGCAAGCGCCAGTTGCTCGAATTCACGCAAAAACCGCTGAATTGTGGACTGTTGATACAAATCAGTATTGTACTCTCCCCGAAGGAGCAGCCCATCTTCATTCTCTTCGACAAATAATGTAAAGTCGAATATGGATGTCCCCGAACATATCTCAATCGTACGAGTGGACAACTGGGCCCATTCAGTCTTCCAATATCTTGCATCCTGGTAGGCGAACATGACTTGAAAAAGCGTATTACGATCGCGCAAACGCGGAGGATTGATTTTCTCAATTAATACACAATATGGAAGATCTTGGTGTTGATGGGCCTCAAGGCAATCAGCTTTGATCAAGTTTAAGAGATCCCGAAAGGACAGATTCCCACTTAAAGTTGTTCGTACTACAAGAGTGTTGACAAAAAAACCGACCACATGTTCAACCTCTTTTGTGGTTCTGCCGGAAATGGGACTACCAATAATAATATCTTCTTGTTGTGTATATCGATATAAGAGGGCTTTAAAGACCGCCAAAAATAACATATAAAGAGTAACATTGTGTCTTGAACAAAAATCGAGAAACTGGGAATAAAGCCAGGAATCTACTTTTCGAAATTCCCACGAACATCGAAAGGTCTGGATTGAAGGTCGAGGATAATCCGTTGGAAGAGTAATTCCATCCGGCATATCCTTAAGTTTCTTCAGCCAATAGTCGAGATCCTTACGGCATATTCGATCAAGATTTTGTGTCTGCCATTGTGCATAATCCGCATATTGAATTGTCAAGGGAACCAGATCTGTGCTCCGCCGTCTGTACAACTCCGAATATACAGTTCCGATTTCGCGAATTAACAAACCCATGGACCAACCATCGGTGATGAGGTGATGCATATTGATGAGAAGGGCATAATGTTCTTTCTTTGCTTGCATCAACTGAAAATCAAACAGTGGACCCTTTTGCAGATCAAATACCTTCTGGATTTGCTCTTCGGAGTGGATAATATATTTTGAGATAATGTCTTCATTCTCTATACAACCAAGGCGGACGACAGGAAGATTCCAAGGTTGAAATTCAGACACTTTCTGAATGAGTTTATCTCCAACACAATCAAAAGTGGTCCGCAACGAATTATGCCTTTGTATGAGGATCTGAAGACATTTCTCAAGAATCTCAGAATGTAAGTCACCTTGAATTACGATCAAAAATGCCACATTATAGTAGGAGATTGGACCCGTAATGTGTTGAGTTAACCATAAGCGCTTCTGCGCAGAGGATTGTGGAATGTATCCGGTTGAAGGTACTGTCGATATCGTTAATTCATTTTCTTTCCGTAAAGAGGATGAATGGATGTCGATTGCATGGGCAATGTCACTGAGAACGGGCTTTTCGAACAATATCGAAACCGGAATCTGGATCCCCAAATGATGATGAATTCGGTAAGCTACCTGAATAGCTTTTATGGAATTGCCGCCAAGACGAAAAAACTCATCCTCTCGAAAAATGGTATCTATATTTAATACTTCCTGCCAAATCAAAGCGAGTTTCTTCTCGGTCTCAGAACGAGGAAGATTACCCTTTCGAAGAGAAACACCTTGTTTTCCGGGAAGAGGGAGCGAATTCCGGTCGGCCTTGCCGCTGGCCGTCAGCGGAATCGTATCCAGCTCCACAATCGCCGAAGGAACCATGTATTCCGGCAATTTTGTCGCCAGATATTCTCGCAAAACCTTCTCGTCACAGGTCCCCTTTTCCTTCAGTACTACATAGCCGACCAGGACCTTCTGCCCCGGCTCGTCCTCCCGCACCGTCACCACCGCTTGCCCCACCAACGGATGGCTTCGCAAAACGCTTTCAATCTCCCCCAACTCAATCCGGAATCCCCGAATCTTGACCTGATCATCCGTCCGGCCCAGAAACTCGATGTTCCCGTCCCCCAGCCATCGGCAAAGGTCCCCCGTCTTATACAGCCGGCTTTTCCGAACTTCGCTGAACGGGTTGGCCACAAACCGCTCCGCCGTCAGCTCCGGCCGGTTCACATACCCCCGCGCCAACCCATCCCCCCCGATATACAATTCCCCCGTTACCCCGATCGGGACCGGCTGCATTCGTGAATCCAGAATATACGCCTGCGTATTGGCAATCGGCCGGCCGATCGGAATCGAAGTCACCCTTTCCGGCAGTAACTTTGGAATTCGATAACAACAGGTAAAAGTCGTACTTTCCGTCGGACCATATCCGTTAACGAGCTGAACATTCGGCAATACCTCCAGTGCCTTCCGAACATGGGGTACCGATAGCGCCTCCCCACCAGTCAGAACGGTCTCGACACTATTGAGCATCTGTGGTCGCGTATCTATCACCAAGTTAAATAATGACGCCGTCAACCATAAGGCATTGATCTTGTTGGATTGCAGTACATTCTCCAACTGTTCTAATTCAGGCACCCGCCCCGGATAGAGAACACACTTGCCGCCGTGCAGTAGCGGCCCCCAAATCTCCAGCGTCGAGGCGTCAAAGCTCACCGGCGCCAGTTGCAGCATACACAGGTCCGGTCCGAAGGTCATGTACTCCTGCCCGAACACCAATCGCACCACCCCCCGATGGGGCACGGCCACGCCCTTGGGCGTGCCCGTCGAGCCAGAGGTAAACACCATGTAGGCCAGGTCTTCGGAAGTCCCCACCCAAGAAGGATTATCAGTGGAATACGCTTCAAAAGCCGCCGTGTCTGCCGGGTTGACCTGTCGGATGGACTCCGGAAAGATCGCGGCCAGCCCCGCATCCGCCAGGATCATCTTGACCCCGGCCTCCTCGGCCATCAGCCCAAGCCGCTCGGCGGGATACAAGGGGTCCAGGGGAACATAGCATCCTCCCGCCTTGAGAATGGCCAGGATAGACACCATCATCTCCAGACTGCGATCCATGCAGATGCCCACCGGAACATCCGGACCCACACCTTTCTCCCGCAGATAATGCGCCAGTTGATTGGCCCGGGCATTGAGCTGCGAGTAAGTTAGCTCCCGACCCTCAAACTCCACCGCAACCGCGTCCGGAGTCCGGAAAACCTGATCCTCGAACAACTGGGGAATGCACCGATCTTTCGGATACGGCCGATCGGTCGAATTCCACTCCCTAACCTTCTCGGTTAATTCGGAATGTCGATCTGTTTTGGTTGCCACGAGATACTTGACCAGAGACGAATCGCGGATCAATACCGCATCATATCAACTTACCGGCCGGCCGATACTGTGGTACTCAATGCCGAATCATTGAATGGTTTGTTCTTTTCCAATTGCAGATCCCGACAACTTCTGGTTTGCGAAAAGTTCCTGAGCGGTTCTGGCTAATCCCAATCCCACAATCCGTGTCCCCTCCGGGGTAAAATGACGATGGGAGTGTTCCCTCCAGAACACCGGCTTTTCCTGGTATTTCGATAAGTCCTGGATAGGGCAATAAACGGGGATATCCTGTATTTGTTCGCGATTGGGGAGTGTCGAGGTAAAAGATCCACCCGTTGTAGGAGCCGGAATATCCAGAATAAGAAACCGAGCTCCAGAAGCGAGCACTTCTTTCTGGATTTCGCGGAGTAGAGCAACCGCTAAATCTTCGCCATCGCGAGAATCCGTTTCAGATTTTGCCCTGCTTTGACTCGGCTTTTTTCGAATCGCAGCCAAAAACGATTTGGTTCGAACGGCGGCCTGTTCCCGTGCAAAGTTGTACAGTTGCGAATTGTCGGCAATCCATTGATACCCCGGAATGGAATAGAGAATTTCCTGCGCCCGTGTACCCGGCAAATAAGTGGCATTCTTTCGGACCAATTTACCCTCCTCCAGCGAAAACAAGCCCGAACGGATATTGTCCACATAATCCGTTGAATGCCACGCCAAAATAACCAGATCCGGAGAATACTTGAATCCCTCTTCCCTGAGGAGAATCAATTCCTCGGCATTTCCAAAACCCGACACCGACAGATTGATGGTCTCGCAGGGAATCCCGGCTTTTTGCAGAGTCGCTTCCATTTGGGCCAGAAAAGTATCTTTCAAGTCCACTTCGTATCCCATTCCAAACGAATCGCCCAAGAGCAAAATTCGCTTTATTCCTTGAGGTTTTTCATAAGGGATTTCCCGGTCGGCTCGGATTCCCTTGGAGTTGGTCCGCATCTGAATACGATAATGCGGAGAAACATGCCAGTAAGTCGCATTGGGCTGATTTCCGCGAATCCCCAAGTCCGTGGCGACGACATATCGGGGAATCAAAGGAATGGGATTGAAAATACGAAGAAAGACCTCCGCAGCCCCCAAAGTGTAAAGCACCATCCCGATCGCAAGAATGGGACGCTTCAATCGTGACATGGATTCCTCGCGGATTCGAACTCAGAATGCAAAATAGATAAACTCGTGTTTCCCCGTGGCCGACAGGGACAATAATGACATCACCAGAAAGATATATACATTCAGCCGCACAAATCGCGGGGCTTTTGCAAGGGGATCCAAGGAATGAGTCACGCCCTGAACAATCTGAAAGAATACCAAAAACCCTCCGTAAAATAAAAGCGTCCGAAAAGCATCCCCGGCAGCGGCAGACCCATACGGATGCGCCAGGATCGACCGGATAAAGATCCCGACCGTTTCCAGATTCTGGGCCCGGAACAAAAGCCAGCCAAAACAAACCAGATGAAACATAACAAGGCCCCGAATCAGAGAACCGAGGTGGAAACGAGGACTCGACGGAGAGTTGATCCCCAAAAGACGATAGACGATCAGGATGGAACCATGAAATACCCCCCATAAGACGAAGGTCCAGGATGCCCCATGCCACAGGCCCCCGAGAGCCATCGTTAAAAACAGATTCCGATAGGTCTGTACAACCCCATTTCGGTTTCCACCCAGGGGAATATACAGATAATCACGAAGCCATGAAGATAAGCTGATGTGCCAGCGCTTCCAGAAATCAGAGGGATCGATGGCAAAGTAAGGATTGTTGAAATTTACCATAATATCAAAACCCATCATCTTAGCTGTACCCCTGGCAATATCGGAATACCCGGAAAAATCGCAGTAAATCTGGACCGCAAAAGCGTAAATCGCCACCAATAATCGAAGGCCATCTTCGGGTACGGATAAGGAAGAAAGAGAATCAAACGGTCCAAATGTCTGATTGACAATCGCCGAAACATTATCGGCGACCACCATTTTCTTATACAGCCCCCATAGGGTTAACCAGCAACCTTCCTTAAACCCCAACCAGGATAATGTCCGCGGTCGTTGAAACTGCGGCAACAAATGAGCGCCTCGTTCAATGGGACCGGCCACCAATTGCGGGAAAAACGCGATATAGGTCGCGACTTCAACAAGAGATGCCTGGGCCGTTAATTTCCCCCGATACACATCAATGGTGCGGCTCATGGTCTGAAAAGTAAAAAAGGAGATGCCTACCGGTAAAATAATCCGGATGACATCAAACGACATGTGAATTCCAACACCGCTTAGAAGATCCAAAAAGCTATCGACAAAGAAATTAAAATATTTAAAGACTCCCAGGATTGTGAGATTCAATACGATACTGAAGAATAAGAAGACCTTGCGAATGCGCTCCGGAGAAAGACGAAGGGTCATGATCGTAAGGATATTGTAAATCCCAACCCCTGCCAACGAAACCCAAATCACCCACCATCCTCTTATAGTCGAAGGGAGAAGTCGATCCCACTGAACCGAGAAATATGGAAAAGCCGCGGAACCTCCAAACGATATTGCATCCCACCGAACCGTAACAAACAGAAAAGCGGACAATAGCGTCAATAGCGATATTTTAACGCGTTCCCGCACCGGAATTCGAAGATTTCCGATACATTGCGACGACCAGAAATCCACCAAAGTGGATAGAACGATCAGATAGAGAAATCGAATATCCCACCAACCGTAGAATACATAACTGGCCCCCAATAACAATAGATTTTGGCGACGATAGGATCCTCGGAGGATCCAATACAATCCATAGACAATAACGAAGAAAATCGCAAATGCATAGCTGTTAAATAGCATGAAAGCCCTTTACAATTCTTCTGTCAATACTTGATGAATGATAGGTTCCAGGACCGAGTTGAGAACTCCATAACCTCGAGGATTGATGTGCAAAGTATCTCGCATATACTCTCGGTTCATCTTCCCATTCCGGAGAAATACCTCATCGCAATTGAAAACGATGAAATCCTTCACATTCGATTTCCCCAGATTTTCGTTGACTTCCTGTACGCCCAGACGAATATCTTCGCTCCAAACAGGCCGCCGAGCCAATGAAACTGAACCCGGAGGGAAAATCGTTAAAAGAACAACCTTGCTTCCCTTGCGGCTGAATCGATCGGCAATCGTCTGCAAGTTCTGTTCACATTTCTCTTGGATATCCAGCCTTCGTTCCGGGAAAACGCCGATTGCCTTCAGGTCGTTAATTCCCAATTGGATGACGACCAAATCCGGTACATCTTTCAGGGGGACAGACTGGAGATAATATAACGCCTGTGCGGTCGTCCATCCTGACATTCCCAGCCGTGAGACAAGGATGTCCTTATGAATAGGAATTGGATCCCATTGAGCCACCCTCGAGTCACCAAACAATAAGACCCATTTTCCATGTTGATCCGTCTGATACGGTTTAACAATTTCCTTCTGCGCAACGGACAAACCAAGCGGGGCTATCCGACTGATCAATAGGTTCCGATACAGCGAGCGACAGGCCATTCCCAAGACAAGGTTGAGGCAAAGAGATACCAACAATAAAAGACCAACAAGGCAGAATAGGACCTTCTTTGTTTTCATTAGACCATCAAGCGACCGGCCGGCCGATACTGTGGTACTCAATGCCGAATCGGCGGACAAATTTAGGATCGTACAAGTTTCGGCCGTCAAAGATAACCGGCTTATTGAGCTTGGCCGCAATTTCTTCAAAATCCGGAGTCCGGAATTCCTGCCAGTCGGTAAAAATCACCAGCGCATCCGATCCGGCCAGGACATCATACCCGTTGTTTACCCGTCGTATGGTTCCCCGGAGATCGCCTCCGGCCGCCTGCGGATCGTAGGCCACCACCCGGATCCCCGCCTCGACAAACCGCCGGATACAACGGATCGCCGGAGACTCACGGATGTCGTCGGTACGGGCCTTGAAGGCCAAGCCCCAGACACCCAGTTGTGTCTTGTTTTCCCGACCTTGAAAGAAGTGGATAATCTTGTCGGCAAAACGGTCCTGTTGGCCATAATTGATCCGTTGAACCGACTGGGCAATCGTCATAGGGTAATCGGTTGACCGGCCAATGTGGATCAGGGCGCTGACATCTTTGGGAAAACAGCTTCCGCCGTAGCCGACCCCGGCAAACAAAAACGAATTGCCGATCCGGCCGTCGGAACCGACGCCGGCACGGACCTTTTCGATATCGGCCCCGAATTTCTCGCACAGGCCGCTCAGTTCGTTCATGAACGAAATTCGCGTCGCCAGCATGACATTGGCCGCGTACTTGGTCAGCTCGGCGCTGGCCGGATCCATGAACAGGATTCGGCTGCTTTTGCGCATGAAGGGAGCATAGAGCTGCTTCATCATCTCCATCACATCCGGATTCGTCGTGCCGATGATCACCCGGTCGGGCATTTGGAAATCCTCCACCGCCGACCCCTCTTTGAGGAATTCCGGATTGCTGACATAATCAAAGGGGATCTGCGTTTTGCTTCGGATCAGGTCGCTGACCTTCCGATGGGTCATCGGCGGTACGGTGCTCTTACAGACGATGATCCGGTATTCGGTCATCAACTCGGCGATCTGGCCGGCCGCGGCCAAAACCGCGGAGATATCCGCAGACCCATCCTCTGCACAAGGCGTCCCCACACCCAGAAGAATGATCCTGCCGTGGCTGACACCCTCGGCCAGAGAAGTCGTGAACCGAAGCCGCTTGCCCTCGACATTGTGTCGGACAATCTCAGCCAATCCCGGCTCATAGATCGGAATAACGCCTTTTGTAAGGTCGTCGATTTTCTTGGCGTCCGAATCCACGCAGACAACATGATTGCCCGAATCCGCCAGACACCCCGCCGCAACCAAACCGACATAACCAACCCCGACAACGGTGATTTTCATACAACCGATTCCTTTCGATTCGTCAAACTTGGCTTCGTACCGGGACTATCCATGGTATCCCACAAAGCTGAATAGGCGGCAAGAAGCTTGGGAATTTCATACTTCCATTCTAACTCTGTCTCGACACGCTGGCGGCCATACTGGCCCATGACCTGTCTTCGATCAGGATTGTTTAATAAAAACAGAATTTTCTCGGCCAGATCCACCGGATCATTTTGCTTGGCATACAACGATGCGTCCTGAGCTGAAAATCGACCCTCCGTAAGATCAAACTGCACAATTGGCTTTCCCAAGGCCATATATTCCATGATCTTGTTCATCGTCGATTTGTCATTCATTTCGTTTGCGACATCCGGATTGACGCAAACATCCGCAGTGTTGAGCATCTCAAGCATTTCCTGGTCAGGGACCCGCCCGGTAAATGTCACATAGTCATTCAGACCCAAATCAGCGGCATATTGCTTCATCTTCTCCAACTCCGTCCCGCCACCGACAAGACCGAAATGGATATCGGTTCGCTTAAGAGAATAGACCAAATGCTGCGCCGACTGCAGGAGCAAATGAATTCCCTCCTGTTGTCCCATGACTCCGACATAGCCGACCAAAAACGATTTCCCTCGCTTCAATTCCGGTTTCGGCGGCAGAATTCGAATCCGATCCAGCTTGGGACCGCTGCGAACCACAAAGACACGATCCGGGTGCTTGCCCCCTCGTTCGAAAGCGATTTTTTTGTAGGATTCATTTGTTGCAATGGTTACCTGAGCCGTTCGGAAGGTCCACTTTTCCAGACAACACATGACTTTGTAAAAGAAATCCCGCTTCTGGAATTTCGCCTCATACAGTTCCGGATTGATATCATGGTGATCAAAGAGAAATTTTTTCCCCAACAGCTTAAAGAAACCTCCGATCAGAAAGATCGTATCCGGCGGATTACATGCGTGTATCACATCAAAACCCCGGCGAAATAGAACCTTCCAAGCCAATACAAATTCCCAAAACAGCGCCGCCGAATATTCCCAGGCATATCCAATCGCCCCCTGCGCTTCCAGAGGCAGTCGATGTCGATAGATATGGATTCCATCGAGATACTCGTACCGGGCTTCAAATCCTTTTCCCACAGGACAAATGACCGACACCCCATATCCGGCATCTCGAAGGGCACATGCCTCCTGCCAAACCCTTCGATCGAAAGGGACTGGAAGGTTCTCGACGATGATCAGAGTCTTGCGTTGTTTACCAGCAGATACCTTCGTATTGACCATTCACGCTCCGTTGTTCGCTGATTCGAACCAGATCAACAATCACCTGAGAACTGGTCTTTTTCTCCAGGATGCCCTTGAATTCATCCGCCTTGTTTCCGATAACGATGACCTCGGCAAAATCCAGAACATTTTGGATATCCGTGACCATCAGGCGGGAAATGTGGGGGATATGATTCAGAATATAGTCGCGGTTGGCCCCGACCAGACTGGCCAGGTTGACATTCTGATCATATATCCGTATTTCATATCCTTTGCCCAGAAGCCGCTCAATAACTTCGACCATTGGGCTCTCGCGCAAATCATCGGTTCCGGCCTTAAAACTGAAACCCAGAATGCCGATCTTTTTCTTGCCCGATCCCAGAATGAGCTTGATCCCCTGTTCGATTTGCCACTGATTGCTCGGCAAAATGGAGTTCAGAATGGGTAGATCCAAATCCAGGGATCGCCCTTTGTAGGTCAAGGCCCGGACATCCTTGGGAAGGCAACTGCCGCCAAAAGCAAAACCCGGTTTAAGATAATAGGGCGACAGATTCAGTTTGGTGTCCTTGCAGAATATCTCCATAACTCGATGGCCGTCGATCCCGAGGGCCTTACAGAGGTTTCCAATCTCGTTGGCGAATCCCACTTTAAGGGCATGCCAGACATTGTCGGTATATTTGACCATCTCCGCGGTTTCGATATCGGTTCGGATCAGGGGACAATCCAGTTTCTGATAGATCTCTGCAAGCATATCCCCGCTATGGGAATCCATCTGGCCAATGACTGTCTTGGGAGGATGGTAATAATCATAGACCGCGGTACCTTCCCGGAGAAATTCCGGATTGTTGCAGATTCCGAAATCCTTCCCGGCCTTCTTTCCCGAGAACTCTTCCAGAACAGGGATGACAACATTTCGCATGGAACCCGGCAACATCGTGCTCCGGCAGACCACCACATGGAATTCAAATTTTTGCTGCAGGGCTGTCCCGATTTGTTCGCAGACCGACCGGACATATTTCAAATCCAGACTCCCGTTTAATTGACTGGGGGTTCCGACACAGATCAGGGATAGTTCGGTCTCGAGAACGGCTTTTCCCGCATTCGTGTATGCCCGAAGGCGTCCCTGCGTAACAACCTGCCGAATGATCTGATCGATATCCTTCTCGATGATCGGCGTCTTTCCCTGATTGATGAGATCGACCTTGGTAACATTGGGATCCACTCCGATCACCAAATGTCCGTCATTAGCCAGGCAACCCGCTGAAACAGCCCCAACATAACCAAGACCAAAAATGCTAATCTTCCTCATATCTCAAGCTCCTTCACTTGTTGATTGTGCACACCAGATAATGGTCGAAATGCCCTCTCGCGATTCGAGACGCTTATAATGCTTCTCCCCGAGGTTCGGCAGGGTGCACGCCTGCGGATGGATTATCATCAAGACGGTTCAAATGTAGAACGCGATTCCATTGCTCACGACGAATGAAACGAACCAATTCATCGGATATCTGTCTTTTTTCTCCCATGCATGCTCCGAACAGGTACCCGATCAATCTCATCAGTCCACCTAGAACATACGGTTTTTCTTTGAAACAACGACGAAGGGATTTGAAGACCATAAATACCGGATGTGTAGCCAGAAAGTATTCCCCGATTCCCAATCGGAATCGAATTTGTAACAGGTTTGACGCATGTCCCGTTCCGACCGGCTTATTATGAATTACTTGGATATCGGGAAACGACCAGGTTTTCCACCCCTTCATCCGGGCCATAAAACACGCCACGGTATCCTCGCCCCCGTATTTCATGGGAACAAATCCGCCGATCTGCTCGAAACAGGCCTTTCGAAATACCGTGATAGACTTGGGTGTAGATCGACGGTCGTTGAGAACCTTGCGAAATCGCCCATCGGGTAATCGATCAACATAAACCCCGGAGGCAATCCCTAACCTCTCATCGGCGCATAGACGCGACAGAATCTGTTCATAGTAATTCGGGGGTAGAGAGATGTCCGCATCCAGAATAGCAAGATAGTCGTAGGAGGTACCCGCATAACGCCCAATCCCCTCCTGGATCGCAAACACATTACTCGCAAAATACTGTTGTCCGGCTACTTTTTCCCGACGATGATATTGAATCCACGGGTATTGGACGGCATACTTGTGAACAATCAAAGGGGTCTCATCCGTCGAACCATCATCAACAATCACCCATCGCTGTGGCAAAATCGTCTGAGCCAGTACCGACTTAATCGTTATTCCGATATACCGGGCTTCGTTATACGCGGGTGTGACTATGGCAAAGCGTTCGGACATTAAATTCCCCTGCGATATCGAAGAGCGGAGTACCCGCGGAGGGAACGGATTGCACCGAGGCCATAGGTCTTGGCGACCTGAAAGCGATTGGGCATCGCGGAACCCCGGAATATCGGATAGATCAGCCAGAATGGAATCCGAACCGCAAACCACAGCGAAGTCAGGATACAGGCAAACATATATGAAAGCCACCCATCGTGTTTTCGAATGAATTGCAGGATTCCGGCCCGAAGTTGCAAAGCCATTTGCGGACGAACCTGCTGGGTGGATTGTCCGCCGAGATGAATAATGCAGGCGTCCGGATAGAACAGATGGATCCAACCGGCCTGTTGAAAACGGCGACACCAGTCGGTTTCTTCGGCATACATGAAGAAATTTTCATCCATGACACCGACTTGTTCGATTGCTTCCTTCCGGACCAGCATAAAACAGCCGGTTACCGTCTGGACGGGACGGACATCGTCCCGATCCCACCAGGATATTTTTTCTCGTCCAAAAAAGTGGCAACGAGGAAAGAGTTTGTATAGATAGGTCATGGATAGCAGCAGATTCAGAACCGATGGATACATAAAACAGGTTGGCTGAAGCGTCAGGTCTTTGTTCAAAACCCGGCAGCCAATCACCGCTGCTTGCAGATGCTGATCGGCAAAGGCGATGGTTTTCTGGATCGCTCCATCCAAGACAATCGTATCGCTGTTAAGCAAGAGAACATATCGGCCCTTGGCAATGGCTATACCTTGATTATTGGCTGCGGCAAAGCCCCGATTATCCTGATTGGCAATCAGAATCGCCTGCGGAAAATCGGCCTTGACCATCGCCACCGAACCATCCGATGAGGCATTATCGATTACGATAACCTCGAAGACGATATTCCGAGTCTGCTCATAGATTGACTTGATGCAATCGTGGAGAATTTCTCGCGTGTTCCAGTTGACAATTACCACCGATACATCAATATCGCAGATCCTATTCATATTATATAGTTGCATCAAACTTGATCAGTCTATAACCCCACACTCACACTGACAACATAATACCATTCAAGTCTACAATTTTTCAAAAAACATATGCAAATCCTCAGAAAATCGTGCTATATTGTAGTGTTTTTCACACAATAAACGGCCTCGTTGCCCCATTTCTCTGCTTTCCTCTGGATTCTCCGCCAATCGAATAATTGCTTTTTTTAAAGATTCGCTATCAGAAGGTTCGACATATAAACCTATACCACTTTTCTCAACATCAATTTCAGTTGTCAATGCACTTGTACGCGTTACGATAGCCGGTCGACCGCATGCCATTGACTCAAACAGATTGGTGAGCCCTATCGAGTGACGAAGATTAGGATCGGGTTGCATCGTCAATAATGTTGCTGCTGCGTAGCGATAATAATAATGTGCCAATGGGACATAAATATATTCATTTCTTTTACAAACCGTTTCTATTATGACATTGCTAGGCATTGGATACAGCCTTTCTGGGTTTGGATATACAATCATCACTTGTGTCTTAAGGCCATGAACAGCATCTGAAATAACACAAAAATCCCTAAATGTCTTTCCGCATGATAAAAACCACCGAGGTTCATAATTATATGGTTGAAAAAAATCGAGATCTGCCCCCCAACTAATATGCGAACAAATCGCCCTTGGACAAATGTTCTTAATGTGTTGTTCTGCAACTGGAGTATGCGCAATCACACCATCATATTGACTGGCCAGAAACAATGGCTCACGGGCAAATACAAGCCCAACAATTTTCGATCGGACTGCCCTGATTGCTTTAAGTAATGGTGTCCACAATAGAATATTGTGACAACAATATACAATATCATTGGATTTCAGGCGACCAGCGGCAATGAGGGCTGGAACAAAATCATTTTTCAATCGTTTGACTAAACCCTTTCCGCTAGCCGGATTCGGAAGCAATACTTCATAGCCCATGATCGCCAGTTCAATGCAACCCCAAAGGTGATGTCCAGGATAGACACCCTTTTGCCACAATTGCCAAGCTTTGGCCATTCCATAATTGGATACAAAAAGAATTCGCCGATGAGGTGTTTTGTGTAATCCTCGTAAAACCAATATTCCTTCTTCTACTGTAGCATGAATGCTATTGAGTCGAGAAGGGAGAATCGGTTCTGGTATTGAATCCGTTGCCGTCACTTTCATGATATATTCCTTTATCGAACTGTAGCAAGAGATGCTATAATTGCTAGTAACAAATACCAAACAACATACATCTGTCCAAAATAGGATACACCCAGAAAATTCATGCAATGAACAAAAAGGGAAACGCCCAGCGCCCAGGAAAGGGCGAGTCGAAATCGGTCTTTCTCATAATACCGCCACATCAATCCCACATTGCGAAAAGCAATGCCGATCGTGATCACAAAAAGAATCAGGGTTAGCAGCCCTCCTTGAACACACTCGAGGATATAATGGTTCGTTACATCCCCGGCGAAAACTCCCCAACTTGCTACCGTGAATCCGGAACACCCCATCAACCACCACTGGTCAACATGACGGATCGTCTGATCGATGAGCTTATAACGGTGCCACCCGGTCGACCCACTAATGACATTGACACGGGAGATCAAATGCCAGACGGGTGCCTTCATCATAAAATGCAGGGCGATCAGGGTAAACAGAATACCCCACCGGATCGGCCGCATGGAACGACGCAAAAAGAAAAAAAGCCCTCCAATGATCCCGAAGATCACCCCCATAATTGGCGTGCTGGAAGACGAACAGAGAACGATAATCAACCCAGCCAATACTCCGACGACGGTCCAAACGCGATCGGAAGAGGATTTCCACCAAAGCGCCGCAAACAACGGAATAAGTCCCGCCCAGAAACACCCCGCAAGAATCGGATGCGAAAAAGCCCCCTGACACCGCAGACGACCCTCGCGGATCGCCGTAATGGCGGGTACGCCGCCGAAAATGGAAAAGAAGTTTCGTCGCGTTGATTTTTCGATGATAAAAGCGACGGCAAGAAGAACGCCGATCACAATAAAAGCCCGAAGGATCACGACAATATCCGACCAGTCCCGAATCAGACAGCGAAATAGAAAGAACGATCCGAGAATATTAAACTTAACCCCCAATTGATTCACGATTCCTGCGCTTCCTTCTCGAAGAATGGTCAGAGCGGCCGAACAAACCGCCCACAGAACAATCAGGGTGTCCAGGGATATCCATCGAAATCCGGAAAACTCATTCCGCATGAAAACGCGGAGATACCCGACCAGAATGATGATCCGTAAAAAATCCCAATTCAATCCCGCGATATAAAATCGTTGCCCCAGGGAAACAAAACAGGTCAGAATCAGGATCGGAACACAGGCCTTCGAACGGGGAAGAACCAGAATGCACAGACTCAGAATCAATAATGCCGCCAATCCGACGGGATTGACATTCGTCTGATCAGCCAGGGAATAAGATCCGACAATGTGAATCGTTTCATTCATAGATTCGCACAAAATTTAACAACAGAATACCATGAACTTAAACCAAACGAGTGTTATAATAGTATCTCGGTATTAGATATTTCATATATATGTCAACAGGGTGCTCGGATTGTTCCTTCGACTGCTCTTCAGGGTTTTTTCTTTCCCTGGAAGGTGGTTGCATGTTGATCCTTCCCGCTATCCCTGCCGAAAATGTCCTGTCTTTCTCGTTTCCATCAGATCTTGATACTGAATGGTTAGGGCTTGATATCGCCGCAATGTTAGACTTGTCCAAAGAATGTCCACTTCGGTTTCTTCATATTATGGACCGATTACCACTTTTGTTTATTTCCCAGCATTTTCTGAATCCTAAGACCCACTTTTTTGATAACCGATCTCCATCCAGAATAATACTTTGGATCATAAGGAGCGGATTGACAATTCAAAGCGTCTTTCATAAGTAACGCCTTCCATTTTTCCACGGTATCAATACCATTGTAAATCGCGGACAATGGTGCCCATCTTCGCACATCCTCATCGGTTTTGATTTGGGTGTGTTTGGATCGGGGATCATCAAAGTGATCCTGATATAAAAATGGATAATATATACCATTAACGAATCCCCGACGGGCTAAAGCAATGCAATATTGTGTAAAAGATTGCCCCGTCCGCAAGGGACCCAAGAGTTCGTAACACTCCCGTTTCATCAAGTAACCGCTTCCACCATACCAGCAATTTCGCATTACTTGGTGACCTCCTTCGAACCTCTGGACCTTTTTGATTACAAGTTCCGGTACAATATCCTCCTCTAAATAATGCCAACATCCGATGACCCCAAATGAAGGATTGTGAACATGCGCATCACGCAATGTCTCAGCCCATCCATAGGGTACTGCACAATCATCATCTACCTTGGAATAGAACTCCCCTTGAGCGTTTTCCCACAACCAATTAGTTGGTTCGTTGAGCTTCTTATTGATTTGGCTGTGATAAAAGCGATAGAATCGGGGGTGCGACCGATGCGACTGTACAACCTCAAGCGTCTCCAGATCCATCCCATTATGCCATACCCAGACCCGCATCGTTTCATCACAGGTCTCAAGAAGACGCTTCAAGGATATCGCCGTATATTTTGGCCGATTGTAGGTAATCATCAGAATATCAATAGTAGGGTTCATGGATATCATACCTATACAATTCGACGGACAACCTCTTCGATCGCCTTGCGGGCGGATTCTTTTCTCTCAGGCACTTTTCGAATCAAGAGGGATTTTGTTTGAGGGATCCATTTAATAATCTCGTCCAATTGAGTACTTGTGACCTCCCAATTGGGTTGCATCTGCAGAATATGAGATCCCATATTCAGATCGTTCAACAACTCATCGTACTTATGCGACCAGCCCAATGCCGCCGCCGGAACGGTCTGGGATAACGCAGCGATCAAAGCGTGGTAGCGGGAGGATATGACCAAATCGCAGTTCCCGATAATCGACTTGACCTCGGAAGCGCTGAGATACTGATCGATATGGGTCACAGGAATATTCATACCTGCCAATGCGTGAACCAAATGACGGCACAGAAAGCGATCGTCCCGTTGTGTCGTTTCCAAACGCAACTCATGCCCCAGTAAAACAATCTGAGCAGAATACCGGGACGACAAATAACGGATGATATCCACGATGAACTTGAGATATTCATTTTCACACAACTGCCCCGAAGATCGCTCATAAACCCTCAGATTCGGCGTGATGCATACAATAAGCTTGCCGGATTCGAATCGGGCGCCGAATCGACGCAGTAAATCCTTTCCAACCGAGAGGTCGGCTCCTTCAAAATTCCAGGCGATATCATGTGCAAATCGGACCTTCGGGTTCTTTTCGGGAAAAAGAGACTCGACGGTTTCCAGGGATCGACGGTCTCGAACATAACAAAGCTCGGACAAACCGATCAGGGAACGGACCCCATCCGCCAACGACGGCTGGGTGAAAGGCCCCCATGCCTGCGGCATATAATATACTTGGGTACCAAACCGTGAACAATACAGACTATTCTTTACCCTTTTAATCGCTATATCGGCCCCCCAGGGATCGCCGAATTGATACCCGCCGATATCGAGAAATGCCTTACACCGCAGAATCATACTCATCATATGCAATTTGCTACGCCATCGTCCCAACCGTAATTCAATCAGGTCGCTGTTGACGGGAACAGTCTGTATATTCCGGGCTTGATCAAAATAGTCCCGGGGAATTCGCAGATAGATTTTGAATTTCGGAATCGCGTTATGAAACGACCGAACCAATGTAATCGTCATGGCCTCGGCCCCTTTATTGACAAAACCTCCGCCGGTGATCAACACCGCGTTTTCTTTCCAAATCATGCTATCCTCGAGACTGTTTGAGCTGGGGGACGCGTTTCCAGATCGCCCGTATCCATCGTGACAAAGAAAAGAACCGCCGGAATTGCTCTCTTCGATACGCGGCCAAAGCGCCGGCCAGGAGTGTGGAGGAGGATTTCGCGGTCGCCAAAGATAGGGATTGGCGTAATTTACGCTTATAAGGTTCAAGATTAACGGCCGAAAGATCCGCCTCCCATCGTTCCTGGATACCCAAATCCGGCAAAGCGTTTCCCATCTCCCGCCAACAATGAGAGTAGGCCGTCCAATCGAGCCGCTTCCTATCGATTTCTTGTCCTCCGAAAACCAATCGAGGATCAATCGGATCGACCGCGATCGCTCCGGATTTCCGAACCGAATCGATCAGTTTCTGTCCTCGTTCAGTTCGAGTCAAAATGACCGAGTGGCCTTCTTTACTTTCCCGAACACCCCAGGCATCACCGAGCACGATATCCGCCAGTACATTCATCTTGTCAAAACAGAGATAGCATCGTGGGGGAGTAAACCTGCCTTTACACCAATGACGAATACTCTGTTTGACGCGATGTGTGTTACCTGACCCATCCTCTATGCCAACATCCCCGGGCCATCCCCCTAACGCTTTGTCTCTATATCGTATCGATATTATGTTTTTTCTTGAAACTCCGACTTTCGTAATGAAAAAATCCTTAGCACAAAAAGACATAATCCGATCGCAGATCAGACCGATTTTGAGAAGACTGTTATATTGAAGTGGGTATAAATTTCGTAATCCGTGAAAATGACAGGGAAGCCCGACAACCGCGGTTTTAGAATACCCTTCTTTCGGAATAGCGGAAAAAATGGTATTCAGAGCAACCGGACAATATTGAGATCCCTGTGCCGGCAATATTTCTGATCGATTTGTCGCAACGGAAACTATTGGTCGCAAGGAACCGTCCTTAGGCATTCGGGTAACAATAGCCTGATCAATCTGACCTGTCTCCATCAACTGACTTAACAATGCAGTCGCAATCCCACCGCTCTGTCCGTTTTGGAGTATTCTCGAATCAGAGGCCTGGCCGCAATACACCGTGATGACCGGCCCGACAAAGGGATCCTCCTCGGCTCGCAGGGAACCTTTCGTGAGATGATCGCCCGGACAAACTCGATAACACAAACCACACCCGTTACACAAGGATTCATCGACCGAAGCCACAAGTAAACCGCACGGCAACTCAACCATGGAAATTGCGTTTTGTGGGCACGCCGAAACGCAGGTCCCGCAACTCAGGCACAGGTGTTGATCGACAACAGTGCGGACAGTATTTTCAGGAAACAGCCGGCTCATAGTGTTTCTTCTTGAGACCAAATGCGCTTCGGAAAGACAGAAGTTCCTCGATAAAAACCCGGCCCCCGGGAATGACCATCCACGCCAACAGATACACCGCGAACCCAACCAAAGACAACACAACCATGGCTACAACGCCGGAGACAGGCAAATACCCTTTGCAGATGCCAATACCCGCTCCCATGAGAACACTGGTAACTGCGGGCCAAAACGCTGCGGCAAGAAAATTACGAGTTGATATCGGGGACCCCTTAAAGCAATACCAGAGAGAGGGTATAAGACAAGCGTAATTGGCAATCGCATACCCCAACGCCACGCCCTCAGGTCCCCAGGGCAATCCTACAACAAATGACAATGTGGTCAAAATCGCATTTGCCAAACCCCATCTCAAATACTTTTTGGACTTCCCAAGCGATATAAGAACAAGACCCCGTGTCGTCGAAACCGGCTGAAGAAATGATACGACCGATAGGATTTGAAAAATATAGACACAACCAGACCAGTTTGGCCCCAGAAGTAGAGTAATAATCTCCGCGGCAAATACGAATAGAATAACCATCAGAGGCATCGAAAGAAATGCCGTTAATTTGACCAACTTCAAATAATAGTTTCGAAAGCGTGCAGGGTCATCCTGCAAATGGCTCAACGCGGGGATGGAGACCGTCTCAAGCGGCCCCCGAATCTGAGAGACAGGAAGCAGCATGATATGGTAGGCCTTGCTATAAAATCCAAGAGATTGCGCGCCCCAATATCGTCCAATCAGAATCTGGTCCAGATTCCGTGAAAAGTAATTGACAATGCTGAATCCCGTCAAATGGCCCCCAAATGCCAGCATGGAACGCAGGCCCACACCTCGGGTAAATCCCCCCGGACGCCAATTGCAGAAGAACCATACCATAATAACATAACTGATCGAAGTCAGAATGGGCATCGCCACTAACGCCCAGTACTCGCAGCCAACCCACGCCAGAAGGACAGCCCCCACGATTCCCGAAAACAAGGAAATGATATCGACAATCGCCAGGATGGAAAAACGCATCTGCCTGCGAAGAAGTGCGTTGTGCTGAACCGAAAGGCCCGAAAAAATAAATGCAAGAGATAAGACAAGGGTAATCCGGATCAGCCGGGGTTCATGATAAAACCACGAGATCAAAGGCGAAATCCCACACAAGACAACCCCAAGAATTAGACTGACGCCGACATTGATCCAGAATAAGTTGCTGACTTGGGCATGGGTGATGTCCTTCCGTTGAACGGTGGCCATGGATAGACCGAGATCCTTAAAAAGGGCGACAAACCCGGTTACGGCCGTGACCATCGCCACCAAACCGTAGTCGTCAGGTGTCAAAAGACGGGCAAGAACCACTGTGGACACGGTATTGATAATGAACTTAATAACCTGGGCCGATAATGTGGCTACGCCACCACGCACAGAACGACCTTTCAGATCGCCCTTGATGTGGCCAACATCAAAATAGTTTGTGGGATCGGGTTTGGATAGACTCATAATATGCAGAAAAGGCAAACTCTGTCCCCGTCGGTTACAGGAACCTGTTCAGTTAAGACAACTTGATACCACTATCTTTCGGCTATTATTCCCTTAACATTTATGGTCAATTCGGGCCCTTCCGGCCGTTGTACGGCCTGGGCCAATCCGCAATTTCCCTGAAGATCGCCGGGAGAATCCTTCAAACGAACAGCAACACCCCAAGACTAACGCCCACCCCAATGGAATTAAACATCCCGCCGGAGGAAAGGTATATTTTTGTTGACATTTTCTCGATGGTCCCATAATGTCTGTTTTTCGAGGAGGTTACGAGCACTGTGTGGGGCGTTGTATGGGCCCGCACTTTGGTGGCACTATGGGTGATTTGGTAAACTTTGTATGTGGAACATCGTTTCGTATTTTGAACAGATATAGCGGATAGCGACCAGATCCGGGGGGATTATGGAAATGAAGATGAATCCATTGAAAGCGATCGGACTGTCGATACTGATAGCCGCGGCGGTTGTCTATGCTTCTGACGGTACAGTTGTGGAACGCAACGGCGGGACTCCAGATGTGGGAACCATTGAACAGTGGGGGATTACCTGGACTTTTGACAAACCCCTCTCTCAAACCGGGTCTCCGGGAACCTATCGGTATGGTCGATTTGTCAATGGTGACTTCTGGATCCTTGGCCCAGTTACTATCACTGCTATCAATCCTCCCAAAACAACCATCCAACAGGACGGAAAATCATTTATCGTCGATGGTTCCATGATCAATCCTTCGGAATTGTCCGAAGGTCCGAATGCATCCAACTCAAAACAAGCATTTGATAGTCGTGTTCCTTTTTGGGATGAAGATCTATGTGCCACTCCTCCCATCAGGCTATCTGGTCTTCAATCCCTCATTTCCACGAAGAGCTGGAGAATTGACGATAGTGGAGTCAGAATTGTTGGAAATCAGCCAAATCCCGCAATTCGAACAGCTGCCGTATTAACATGCGTCCCTGCAATCCCAGATACAAATGCTTTTCGACCAGCTTATTGTGGATCTTCTACCAAAATTATGCATAATACTGAAGATATGAATTTATCCATTCTTCCTTCCTTATCTGCGACATCTGGAGTCCCTAATCTGAATGATCCGAAAGGATGGGAATCCTGGTCGAATTATCTTCGAAGACCTTGGCTTGATATCCCAACCGCTTGGTCAACTTCGACATTACACCCCAGCGAAAACATGCCCGATTATGGCCGGCAAATGGCCGCTCAAATCAATGATATTGCATTGTTGTTGATGTTGAATTCAAATTGGATTACGCCCGAACAGAAACGAACTCTGGCCATTCAGATGATCCAATTGGGAATCGACTTTTATGGGATCATCGCCAATGGCGGCGGTTGGGGACACATCGGGGGTGGGATTGGTCAGGGGCGGAAGCTGCCAATCCTGTTCGCCGGAATGGCCTTGGACTATGCCCCCTATATGAATATCGGCCTGACCCACGGTTACGATCCCGACCCTGCCCGCTGCCATCTCTACTTCATGGAAGACGCCCAAAAATTCTATACCACCCAAGCCGATATCGATCGATATGGAACTCCTGACAAACGAGTCACGCGAACCAACTGCCGGGTAGATGCCTCGGATCCTACGGTTATTATAGATGATAGCGGTCAAAATTGGTTTATTGCCGACGATGGAACTTCTGAAATCCTGGCCCGAGCATTACAATCCAACTTTGACTATTGGCTGGTCTGGAATTATGAAGGCGGCCGGGAAGAGTATGTCCGAATCATCGGTGTAAATACGGATAATATCGGAACAGATAAGATGAAATTGCGGGATCCGGTCACCCCTGGCAGCGGCAAAACGGCCCGGGTACAACTCTATCCACTGGGTCGGGTCGGCATGCCCGATTGGGCCGGTGGGGGATCGGGCGATCATTGGACGCAGCCTACCTCAGATTGGTATTCACGAAACTATCGAATGGTTGCGACAGGGAATAGTCTGGCGGGGGTTCAGCTTTTCGCCTTGGCTGTGAAAACTCGTAATGGAAGCCGGACCATGAAAGACCTCTGGAACTGGCCTGCCTTTTTCGATTATATGGATTCATATATGCTGCAATCACATACGCATCCTTTGCATCGTTCGTGGTCAAATTTCGCCGCCAGTATGTGGGATGCCCATCGAACAACCTTCGGCCCTGTATGGAAACCCGAAACCAGCGCCAATACCTTTACCCTGACCGCCGTCTGCAAAAATGGCCAAATCACCGTCTCGCCCCGAAAGGACCGGTATGCGCTGGGCGAAGTAACCGTATCCGTCGTACCTTCCGCCGGCTATTCGTTTGTTGCCTGGGCAGGAGATATTCAGAAGACAGATAATCCAGTAAAGATCTCGATGAACGGCCACAAAGCGATCGCGGCGATTGTCGCCAAACAAGACCCTATCGTCCATATCAAAGGGCCCATCAAATTCACCTCAACCAATCAATACCAATATGTCTCCCTCTTTGAGGCCAATTTGAACATGGGTAGTATTGTAATGAAAGCCACACCCGCTAACAAAACGGGAAAGCAATTTCTATTTGGACACACGACCGGCAACTGGAACAACCGGATTCAGCTTTATCATTCAAACGGGGATTTCTGTTTAGGGCTTGGAAATTCCGGTACTCTTAAAACCAAGATCTTGGCGCTACAACCTCAAACGGAGTATAATATTGCCCTTGTATGGAATAACCCAAACTGTTGGATCTATGTCGATGGCGATCAAAAGTGGTCAGGAACCTATAGTGGATTGTCACAAGTAAATACTTTCGCCGATATCGGAAACACCGGCAATCCTTCCGCACGAACCGAGGGCTTCGTTGGAACCATCGAGAATATTCGAATCTACAATCGCGCCTTGGCCCCCGACGAAATCAACCAAACAGTAAAAACCCTTCAGGCCCCCGAAAACTGGTTGATCGAAGACACCTTGGTCCCACTTGATCTTGCCGGAAATCCCGTCTCCTTTTCCTCTGTCGTCTCGGGGCTGCCCCGAAATGCCTTCTTCGATTCCGTCACGAACACCTTTTCCTGGCGGCCCTGGTACGATCAGGCCGGAAACTATGAGTTGCTCTTCTCGGCCGTCGGCAGCGATTTCACCCAGAAGGTCACAATCAATGTCGAGGATGTGCTTCTCAAGGCCTGGTATCAGGACTGGCTGGCCTCGAACGGCGTTCAATCGGCGATGGTTGAGTACTGAAAACACGAACACGACACCCAGTCAACCGAATGAAGATACCCACAATTCCAGTCCTTCCGGTTCATCAGAGTTCCGGTATCTTTGCCGTTGATAAGGAGTGTGCTTGCCCGACAGGGAATAGCGTAAACAAAGGCCCGCATAGGTCCCGCGCCCCCGCCAGGATTCCCGCCTCCTGCTCGGCCGAGATCTGCACCTGCGCCACATACCGCGCCAGATCGCCCTTGAGGTTCGGCGTCCGAAATCCCAGCCCCGTAAACGCCTTCTCCGTCAGCATCACCTGCCCATTGACCACATAATAATTCAGCACCGACACCGTCTGCTTGTTCGGCACGATCCGGGCAAACCGGTGCATCATCGCCTCCATCCGCCGCCCATCGGCCAGCTTAAATTCCACCGGCCGGCTCTCCGTATTGTCCCACCCCGCCCCCTTGTAGCACACCTGCGGCCGATGCCCCCGCATATTCCGCGGCCGCCCGGAAAACGCCACATACACATACACCGCCTGCCCCGTCCGCGAATTCACATACTGCCGGCTGATGTAATCATCGTTGCCCGCGATCTTCTTGGTCGCCTCGGACATCTCCACATCCTTCCCCTGCCAGTCCCCCACCTGCATCGGAAATTCCGCCAGCGGCCGGGGCAACTTGACCGGCACGGCCAATAGCCGATTCCACTTATCGGCATAATGCCGATAGACCAGCCCGGACGCCACCAGCGCCGCCGCACACAACACGGCCGTCCCAAACAGTTTCCCTGGCGACGCTCGACGAACAAATTGAGTCATGGAGCAAACCTCCCATCCAGGATGAATCTATGGAGCCCGCAAAACTCGAACTTGCGTCTCTTGCATAGAAAACCACGCAAGTGCTCTCCCAGTTGAGCTAAGGCCCCGACTCTGTATTATCGGCGATTCACTTTCCCGACTTAACCGCCCCAAGCCCCTCTCAAACATTTCCTTTGCGGCTTGGCGCCGTTGCGTGAAGTATCCTATCCCTATTCCTGTGCGCCCTTAAGCCCCGGATCATCCAGATCCAGCCGGTACAGAATCTGGTTGTAATCGTACCGTGGCGTCGGATGCGGCCGATCGGCGAAAGTCATCGTATAGGTCCCCTCAAAAATCAGAATCGGCGAATCGGCCGCCGCAAACTCCGGATGAATCCTGGGGTTGTAGAAAGTGTAATTCTCATGGCTGATGATCTTGACGGCCTTGCCCCAGGGACCGGTCGGCTCGTTCGCCTCGGAATACCATAATTCACCGAATGCTGACGGTTTGCCGAAATACTCCATGAACACCGTCACCCATCGCTTTCGCCACGGGTTCCACGCGATCGATCCGCTGTGCGGCTTGACGGGTTTTCCGTCGGCTGCCGAAACCAAATGTTCCTGCGGCTTGAGAACCTCCCAGGTACTCGAATCCTGCCAGGCCTCAAAACTTGCCGGGCACCGCAGCGTGGGTAGCGGATTGCCGAAGAGCACCCACTCTTTCCCATCTTTGTCTTTCCAGAATACCGGATGTCCCTCCGGCACCGGCGGCGCCTTGGGGGTAGCTTCCGATTTCGTCCAGATCACTCGCAATAACTCGAAATTTGCAGTCGCGTCGTTCCACACGCACAGGCCCCACTGGTACCCCTCCATCGGCGGCTTGACCTTCAGGAACGATCCCACCAGGTGCGACACGCCCGACTTGTCCGGCAAGCTCACATACCCCGTCACCCAGGTCGGCCCCTCGCCGGGCATTGTCGCGATCCCGCGCGGCGAACCCTTGTCGTCGGTGATATACTCCAGCGGCAACCGCAGCGGCGGCTCGAATCTTGCCAGCGGTTGCACGGCCGTGGTGGCGCTGGTCCCATGAAAAATCCCCAGCGGATACTTGGCCAGCGTCGTATCACCCCACAGCCAGAACATCCGCCCGCGATGCACGGCATTCTGCACGCTGTCGCAACCCAGAACGCCGGACTCCCTCCAATCCAGTTCGCGGCCGAGTTTCTGACTCTCGGCAAATAGACCCCCTCCCGTCAGTCGCCCCAGCCGCTTGGCCAGATTCGTCCGGGTCACCTCGACCTTCAGCGTCGCGCCCGGCCGCGGCGTCAGCCGAACCCCTCGATATCCGAAACCATCCTTGGGGACCTCATACCCATTTCCAATCACATCAAACCAGGTTTCGCGTCCCACCAATTCTGGTAAATCAAACGCGATCACGCCGGCGTTGTCCGTGAAAAAACGCGCCTGATGCGTCGTCCGCAGCTCCACCATCGGCACCGGCCAGTCCGTCCCTTTCTCCACCACCTGAATACAACAGGGTTCGCTGGCAATGGCCTGGGACATCAACCCGAATAAGCCAAAAAAGGTTGAAGGCAGAAGCCAGAAGGCAGAAGAAAATTTAACATTTTGGCACACGGGCTATCTTCCTTATCATACTCGACAACATTTTCTCGATCTCAGTTTGGACTTCTTCAATGGAATGAAAGCCCATCGCTTTGATGTAACCAAGATTGATGGCGATCTCCAGTTGCGTTCTCAACTCGTAAAGCGATCCACTGGCAATCCTGAGATATCGGATATAATCCGCTGTCGAATTTCTCGAATAGCCCTCTGCGATATTGCTGGGAATCGAAACCGCAGCACGACGAATTTGTGTCGTTAAACCATATAATTCATCTCGTGGAAATCTTCGGGTATTCTCATAAATGGCCGTCACCATAACCATGGACTTTTGCCAAACAATCAAGTCTCTATAACTCTTAATCACCCTCTCCACTTCTGCCTCCTTCCTTCTGCCTTCTGCCCCCCAAGTTCTACTCGACCTTCTCAAGTTTAATATAATCCAGACCAAATATGTACCGTTTCACCGCTTTCTCGTTGGCCCCGACAATCTCCGCCGTCAGCGCATGAGGCCCCTTTTCCAGCGACACGATTCCCAGCGTCGTCTCTTTGGAGATCACGCCGTCGTTGTACAAATCGATCGGCCCGCCAAGCTTCTGTCCGTCAATCGCCAGTTGGATCTGACCATAATCGACCGCCAGCGTCAGATTCACCTTGACCGCATATTTTCCCTTGGTCTCCACGGCAAACTCCACCGACAGCGTATCGCCGACTTTGCCGTCCCGCCACCAGAGCTGTTTTCCCCAGCTCCAGTTGTGTTCCGGAAGATTCTGCACTTCGGTTTCGCCTCCGGTCTTGCCGCGGATTTTCATCGTTTCGCCTTCGATCGCCCCGGCCACCTTGCGATACGGCGACGGCACCGGCGCCACCGCCGCGGCCGCGACCTCGGGCAGCGGCTCCACATTGTGCTTCGCCCCCGGCCGCGCATACCAATACACCGTCGTCGCATATTCCATCGTCGCCTTGGTCCAGTGCCAAACCTCGATGTCAAATCGGATCGACTTCTCGAATGGAATCGCATCCAGACTTCGAACCCGAAGATTCGTCACCCGCCCGAAATTTCGAGGCCCATCCGCCCGCGGCTGCGCGTGAAACGGATCCTCAAAAAATTCCGGCGTACAATACGCATAACCATAGTAATCCTCCGTCCCCGTCCCGAGATGCGACGGAAACGCCTCCCCATCGACGAAAATCTTCTCGTCGCCCTCCCCCCACCAGTCTGGCGAGGTATTCAATACCGTCAGGACATCCCCCGCCAATACCCCCTGCCCCTGCGCCGTCAGATAGTTCCAGTCAAACGCCGGCTGCGAATCAAACGGATACCGATACTGCCAGTTCGCATGAAAATGCATACTCCGTTCGTCCCATTTCCATGACCGCTGCTCGACCGTCAGTGTCGCCTCGACCGGTTCAGCGCCGAGATTCTCCATCGTTACCGTCGCAGCTTTCTCAAACGGCATCGGCCAGTACGACACCAGCGTCCCGTCTTTCTCAACTCCCTGCCACCAGCTTTGATACGGATTGAGCCCCACCCCGCTGCCAAAGAAATCCCCCGCCGGACACCACACTGTCGCCTCGCCGTCAAATTCCATCCGAATCACCAGACTTCGAAGCGCCTGTTCCAGGTTCGCCGCCTTGATCTTCATCGCCAGCCGTCGAATCGCGCCCGGTCCCGACAAATTCGCCGTCGCGTTCGCAACCGTCCCGCTGACCTGAAGATTCGAGGTGGCCGTCACCGTCGCTTCCAGCGCCGTGTTCGGCGTCAAGAGCAGAGACTGAGTTTGCTGCAGCAATTCCGCATGTTTTTTCAGCGTATCGGCCCCGAAACTCTCGACCGTCGTCCCTTTGGCATAGCTCCGGTAATTGACCTGGTAATAAAACGGATCCTGATTGTTCCGCGTCTCCCAAAAGTTCGGCCCGTCATAAGTGATCTTGCATTGTTTGGCATAAGGGATCGGCAGATACAGGTTAAATCCCCTCGCTCGCAGCGCCGACAAGGGCTCGCCCGTCAGGCCTTTTCCTCCCACGATCTCCACCGCCTTGCCCTCAATCACCGGCGATTCCGACCCGTCGATGTAGAACCGAAGCACTCCCGAGATCGCCGGCCCCGTGCACCAGATCCTCACCACACAACCCGGCCCTTCGGCGTCCATCATGACCCATTCCGTCCGGCCCTCACGCTGTTCCTTTCGGATATACCAGCTCCAATCGTCGTTGGCAAACCAGCCCGGCTGGTCCGGCGCCAGGGTCTTACGATCAAAGCTGCTGGCCTGGAAACACCGATACTCCGGAGATGGAAGTCGCGCGATCACATCCCGCCCGGCCATCTCCTGCAGCAGCGACGCAAAACTGACCGACCCCGAAGCCGACCCAGGATTGACGACTTGCGCGCAAACCTTCGGTCCCGTGGATAACAGCACAAGAACAATCGCTATCCTCTTTCCCATACAGACTCCCTTCGATCAAATTTTCGGTGGATATTATACCACGCCGCTTTTTGCCATCGCAAATATTTTGTCGCAAATCCGATCCCGCAATCTCTTCATCCCCTCGACCGATTATCGGGGAGCCCCTCTTGCCAATTTCGCGGAATTGATCATAATAGGCCAAACGCAATGATGGAATCAACGAAAGGATTTCCGTATGTCGTATGTTCCCGCACCCGACCGCTATGAAAAATTCGCCTACAACCGATGCGGTGTCAGCGGCCTTCTTCTGCCGCCGATCTCTCTGGGGTTATGGCACAACTTTGGTTCCGTGGACATCCTCGAAAACGCCCGCGCCATGATCCGTATCGCCTTTGACGCCGGCATCACCCACTTCGATCTGGCCAACAATTATGGGCCCGTACCCGGTTCGGCCGAAGAACACTTCGGCGCCATCCTGGCCGCGGATTTGGCCGGGTATCGCGATGAATTGATCATCTCCACAAAGGCCGGTTATCGGATGTGGCCCGGCCCCTACGGCGAATGGGGCAGTCGAAAGTATCTTCTGGCCAGCTTGGACGCCTCTCTGCGCCGCATGAAACTCGATTATGTGGATATTTTTTACTCCCATCGACCCGACCCCAACACCCCCCTCGAAGAAACCATGTCCGCCCTCGATCAGGCCATCCGCTCGGGAAAGGCCCTCTACGCAGGTGTCTCCAACTACCCTCCCGACAGGACCGAAAAAGCCCACCAGATCCTCGCCCAAATGGGGCATCGTCTGCTGATTCACCAACCCAAGTACTCGATGCTTGTCCGTACGCCCGAACAGGGTCTGCTGGATACTCTCCATCGCCTGGGAATCGGCTGCATCGCCTTCAGCCCCCTGGCACAAGGCCTTCTGACGGACAAATACCTCAAGGATATTCCGGCCGATTCTCGCGCCGCCAAACCTACCGGATTTTTGCAGGCAGGCGAAATCACGCCGGCCCTTCAGGCCAAGCTTCGATCCCTCAATGCCATCGCGGCTCAGCGCGGTCAGTCATTGGCCGAAATGGCCTTGGCGTGGATTCTCCGGGATAAACGCGTCACCTCCGTCCTGATCGGAACCAGTCGTCCCGAACAAATCGCCCAAAATCTATCCGCCCTGAAAAATACCCGGTTCGATTCCGACGAACTGTCCACACTCGACCGAGTCCTTACTGCAACATAAACAAGATGGGGAACGCGTCGATTCCCCATCCACAAACCACACAAATTCGGTTTCGGTTTCTCCGAACCGATCCGATCCTGCTCCTACTGAACTCGCCGGATCGTCGAGGCGTCGCGCTCCATTCCCGGCCCGCCCGGTCCCACCATTCGCTCCATGGTCGGCGGCGGGGTTCGTAACGGGCTTGAACTGACTTGACCCCGAGTCAAAAACTGCAGCGGAGCGTCTTTCTCAACTTTCTTGATCAGGTTGTATTTGTCCCGGAATTCCTGCGGCCAAAAACCCTCCCCCAATGCCAGACGATGCAACTGATCCCCGTTATAACTATACAGCATCTCCTGATAATCCTGACGAACCAACATACTCCCCCCCCACTGCGTAGCCGGTGCGATATCCACCATGATCGCGCCGGTGGTAAAATTGATCGTCCGGGGCAAAGACATCAACGGATCGTCCATTCCCATATTCCTGCCGATCCCGCCCCGCCCATACGCCATTGGGTCCCGACCCATATTTCGAAGGCCCGGATCCAGGGTGTCAAGAAACAGACTCTTGTTTTCCACTTCGGATCCGATCATCTCTCCCCGGCTGACCTGAAACAGCTCGCTTCGCCATTGCCCCAAATGGTACTTGGCAACCTTGACTTCCAGCTTATCCTGTTCGGCCAGATACTTTTGCGGGAAGAAATAATACATCGGCTCGATGCGAATCAAACTGGTCGCTTCGGAGTACGGACTCCATAGAATCACCTGGTCTTTGAGGTCCTGCTGATCTTCGCCGGTCCAGTTCTTGCCCGCGATCGGATTGAATACCCCGATCCGAATGCGGTACTGATAAATTCCCGGGCCCGGAAGCGAATCGTCATGCGCCCAGAAAATCGTCGGTTCGGCCTGCCGAGACCAATCAATACGGTCTCCCAGCTTCTTTTTCTCAAAATCCCGGGCCACATCTTCGCTCGTTCGTTCCGGCTTGAGCCGGGGACCGGGCGCTATGCGACTCGGATCGCCCCCCATCATGTAGTCCTGATCCGGGCCCAGGCGTCCGGGTCCTGTTCGTCGCCCGAGATTGGTCATCTGCCGTTCGTCTCGGGTTTGACGCGTCGGTTGCCGTTGCGGGGTCGTACGGGTTGTTTCTGTCGGTCCGCGAAGAGTCTTCTGCTGTTCCCGCTGCTGTTGCAGCGCTTCCTGTTTCCGTTCCCGTTCCTCTCGTTCGACTTGTTCCTCTTCTCGGGTCCGCAGCTTGCGATATTCCACATGGTAAGACGGGGCCAGCCATCGTTCCTTGGGCGACGCGATATCATACGGCGGCGGCTGCAACAGCGCCTTTTGAATGTCCGACGGCCGCAGCATATCCATCTTCACCGACAGACTCAGATCCAATTCGCTGATCGTCTCGGGAATCTGCATGAGCTTCTTATACGGATTGATCTTCGTCGGACCCACCCGTGCCCATTCGGACCAACTGCCGTCCTCGTTGCGTTGTCGCCGTTCCAATCCTACCGCCGCAAAAACCGGCGAGGCCAGCTTCTCGTCGATCCAGTCGGCCCGGAGACGAGGATACGCAAAACAAGCTCGGAACGACTGAATCAGGCGGGGGATATCCACGGTCCCTTGTACCGTAACCAGATCCATATCCGCCAGTTCAGTCTGGGCCTGTGAATACGACAGGTCTCGATCCACTTCTTCGATCGGCCGATATACCACCGTCCGGATGGAATCCGCCGTCACCCCCGCCACCGCCGGAATTTCCGGCAGGCGATACACGCGACGGTCTTCCGTTATCGCGAATTTGGACCCCGGTTGCGGAATCCAGAAAAACGGAATCGACTCCAGCGGATCGCGAAATGTGTTGAGATATGTCTCCACCGGCACGATCGACACGACAACCGGTTGAGGCGGCGAATTCAATTTTTCCTGCAGTTCTTTCGCCAACGGCTCGATTTGCGAATCAACCCGTCCCGGCGGGACCTTGCCCGCGCCGCGGCGGATCTCGACGCCGTAAGGATTGCTCAGCACAAACACCCACAACAGCCACAGCCCGATCAGCACGCTGACGCCGATCACGATCTTTTCAATGTGCTGCTCAATGGATAATCCTTTTTTCGATTTCATGATCGAAACCCTCTTGTGTCGATGGTCTTGTCATTCGGAAAAACGGTCGCCATTATCGCATCCCTCGGCCCATCGGAGGCGTCGCCGACGAACCGGGAGTCGTTCCCGTTCCATCGGCGGGCGCCGGCTGAATCCCCAGACTCTTTTTAATCGAATCCGGCTGGATCGGGTCGTACCCGGCGCGATGAAACAGGTATTCACAATCCAACATCAGCGTGACCACGGCGTTGGGACCATATCGATACATCTGGTGTTCCTCGTTGGTCATTTCCACCGGGTCGATCGAACTGCCCAGGATCGTGATGGAGTTGTGTTTGAATTCGGATTCTTTCCCGTTCGCCGCGAATCCCGCCCGGAAGGTATGGGTTTTTTCGCTGCACAATTCCCGCACGAACGACATCACCGATCGGTTGTCCACCACCACGCCGAGATAGAAATGAATCACATCGATCTCGGGGCTGCAATATCGCTGCGTCCAGGCCTGAGCGGCGTTGCTGCCGCTCTCTGCCATCATGTACATCGCTCCGGGCCCGGACCCCGTCAGGGCCTTGGCCGGATCCTGTATATAAAGGGGTTCGTCCCGGGTCCCTTCAAGTCCAAGCCCCGACATGCCGAAATCGGATGTGGCCATATTGAATTTCTGGTATAAAACGGGTCCGGAAAATCGGATGCCGACCAGCCGTTTGACGGGCGACGAAAATACGCTCCCACTGCTCCCGTTCAGGGCCTGGATCGTGGCAAAGATGTCTTCGTACACCCAATACGCCACCTGAGTGTTCCAACAATCCCGGATGGCCTGATCTACGCCTTCAAATTTATATTTCTCCCAGAATCCATACCAGGAAAAGGTTTTGGGGTTGGCGTAAACCCCCAGTTCGCCCGCCCGTTTGGCGCAAATCGCGTCGATGACACCCTGGGTGGACTTGTCCCGGATCGAGCCCGGCTGGATTCGAATCATCCGCGACGCTTCCGGCCCCAAATCTTTGCTCAGCTCGGCTTCCGACGGCGCATCCAGCCCGCGGACTCCCCGAATCAGCCCCTCCAGACCCCGCCGAAACGCGTCGCCGAACTCCGAGTAGATTTGCTGGGAGGTCTCTTTCGGACTGGGGAATACTTTATAACTCAACAACGACCGTTGCGAATTCTGTTTGGCCAGTTGCTCGACCTGACCGACCTGTTCAACCAAACGATCCATCGCGATCTTGGCCTGTTCGTATTGTTTGGC
Source organism: uncultured Pirellulales bacterium (assembly GCA_964643355.1). Lineage (GTDB taxonomy): Bacteria > Planctomycetota > Phycisphaerae > Sedimentisphaerales > Anaerohalosphaeraceae > FEN-1350. The sequence continues at coordinate 8,494 of CAZXPW010000010.1, read as the reverse complement.
CGGAGGGGCATCGGCCGCCAGCGATTCGATCCGCCGGGCGATATCGACGCTCTGGCTTTGGATCTGGGCCTTCAGGGATCGCCCGGAAAGCGCCACCAGTCCAAAAACAATCGCCGTTCCGATCAGGATCCCGATCGGAACCAGCAACATCGAATACTTTCGAAGGGACGACAGACTAAACCGAAAATTGATTTTTAGATCCAGTTTCATCGGACCATTCCTTTCGTGTAGGGCTCATCTCCGTTTCTCGATCCGCCGGCGATTAGAAATCGCCGCCGCCGGTGTCTCGTTTGCTCTTGAGCTTGCTCGGCTTTTTCGTCGCGGCCGGCTTCGAAGTCGAGGGGGGCGGCGCTGTCGGAGCAATCTGCGAACCCATGCCCCGGCCGTCGTCCATCATGTCCAGGGGCGTCGCGGGTTTCGGGGCTCCCTTCCATTTCAGCTTGAAATTCACCCGATACCAGTGATCGCGAACGATATACTGCGGTTCACCGAAATTCATCTTCATCTTGCCCAGGTCCTTTTCCGTCAGGTCCGGATTCGCATCCAGATCGGGCTGGAGGATCAACGCGTATGTCTTGCTGATTTCCTCCCGTGTCATCGGATCCACCAATACTTTTTCGGCGAAGATCCGGTCCACCACGGATTGCGTCCCCATCCCCCGACCAAAACCGGATCGGTCTGTGCCCAGGATGGCCGCTTGCTGTTCGGGCGCGACCCGGACAATCTCCTGAAGAAATCCGATCCCCGGAGGAGTCGCCGCGTCGCCGGGATCCACTTCGCCGGTTTCCATCTTGAAATGTTTGATGTCTCCTTTTTGGAACAGTTCAACATCCGTCCCCGGAAATAACTTCGGCAGATTCTCCAGTCGCGTGACGAATCCCCATCGGGTTTGATCGTTCTTGACATCCGTCGGGTCCAGAAGGTCTTTGAAGTTCTTATAGGGAGAATAGCCCTCGAGCGTCACGACAAATCCCGCCGCATCCACCGTTGTCGTCGGTTCCGCTCCCGCCAGGCCCATGGCCATCGGATCCGGCACTCCGCCGCGTCCCATCATCGAACCGTCCCGACCCATGATCCGGCTACGGTCTCGCCCAAACATCATATCGCTCATGCCTCGGCCCATCCCCATCATCGTCGTCGGGGCAACCGTCCTTCGGGTTCCGGGGGCGGCAAATTGCGCCTTGTCCAGACTGTCGGCAAAACTGATCGTCAGCCGAGTCAGGAACAATTGCTGGCGTTCCGGCCGGGGAACCTGAGACACCGCCGCCGAATCTCCGCGCTCAAACGCCTCGTATAAGGCCGCCTGCGCGGGATTCGTCGTCGCATCCGGCAAACAGGACAGGATCATCTGGTTGAGCTTGGGAATAATCTGCCGGTACTGAAACAGGGCCGTTTCCTTGTCGATCGTCGCCTTCAACTGGGGCTCCAGATCCGTCACTTCCCGCAGCTTCTGCTGCGCGTCTTTGGCTTCCCTCTCCACGCGGGCGAATGTCGCTCGTTTGTCCCGGTTGGCGCTGCTGTTGTATCGCGCCTTGGCCATCTGGACATTCACCAGACTCAGGATGGACACGAACAGCAAAAGACACGCCGCCGCGGTGAAGTACTTGGCCTTGCGGGCCCAGGTCATCGCACGGGCGATCTTTCGCGGCAACAAATTCACCCCGATCTTCGGTTCGCTCAGCGCCTGAATGCCCAGACCGTACACGATTCCGAAATCGCCCACATTTTCATGAAACTTGGCCGTCGACGCTTCCGGCGCAAGCGGCAGCCGTTCGAAGGATTCCGGCCGGATCACCGGCAGGTTCAGCGTCTGTTGCAGGTATTTGGATACCCCCTGCAACTTCATCCCGCCGCCCATCGCGATCACCTTCGAGAATCCCTTTTCGCGACCCGGACCGCTGCTGCTGTAAAAACCCAGACTCCGCTGAACTTCGCTGCCCAGATCCGAATACACCGGCCGCATCGCTGTGAAGATCTGCCGCATGTATTTGCTCATCATCGCCGTGCGTTTGAGCTTTTCGGCCTTGTCGAAATCCAGCTTGAACGCCTCCGCGATCGCGTCGGTGAAAGTGTTGCCCCCGATCCGGATGCTCCTCTGCCAGACGCTGTTTTTGTTGCAGACCACCAGCGTCGTGCCGTCGGTGCCCATATCCAGAATCACCGTCGGCTTGTCGCCCGAAGCGATTTCCGTGCGGTCGTAATATGCAAAATTATACATCGCCATAGGAGACAACTGAACCAGCGAGACCGTCAATCGCTCCCGGGCGAAATGCGCCATGATCTCCGCGATCAGCTCGTTCTTGACCGCGAAGATTCCGACCTCGGCGTCCGGACTGTCGGGATTGTCCGTCAATTGCCAGTCCCATTCGACTTCGTTAATGTCGAACGGAATCTGCTGCACGGCCTCGAACTGAACGATCTGCGGGATTTTCTTCTTCTCCACCGGCGGCAATTTGATGAACCGCGCAAAACTATTCTGTCCCGATACCGCCAGCGCGAACTCGTCCTTGCCGGGATCGTGCTTTTCGACGAATCGGTGCAGCGTGTCGGCGATCGCCTCTTCGCGATCGCCGGCGCGGAAGCCGCTTTGGTTAAGGATTCGGGCGTGTTCGATAAAATCGAAGCCGATCACTTCCGGGCCTTGCTCCGTGGAACGCAAATGCAGCGCTTTGAGCGAGCTGCTTCCGATATCCATCGCCCAGATTCCGCGAGTTCCTGACGCCATGGTCCGATCTCCTGCTGTTGATTGATTCGATCACCTGTTCTGTTCTTCGCATATCGCCTCGGGACTTCGACAGGCCCCAACCCGACACCCCTTGTGTTTTGGCCGCGTATCCCATACACTCTTGAGTCGATGAAGACCTTTGCCGTTACAACTCTGGGCTGCAAAGTCAACCAGTACGAAGGCCAGCAAATGCGACAACTGCTGTCCGACCTGGGACTTGCGGCCGTCCCGATCGACGCCGGTCCCGATGTGGTGATCGTCAACACCTGCTGCGTGACGCACACCGCATCCGCAAAAAGCCGTCAATGGATCCGGAAATCCAGAATTCACAATCCGGACTCGTTGATTCTGGTTGTCGGATGTCTGCCGGCAAGTCCATCCGAATCGCGCCTGGATTTTGGACCCCGAGTCGTGGCCGTAAACGACAAGGAACGGCTCGTTGAAACGATCCTAACTCTTGTCGGCAACCGGAGTTGCGATTTATCACAGTCATCGGCGAACCCGCCGCAAATCCAGACCCAACAGTGTATCCAGATGCGCGACGAACGCAAGAAGAAAACTTCCAACGCCGAACACGAATTCTCGCAACTTCCGTCCCTGAAAAATTTTGCGGATCACAGTCGCGCATTTCTGAAAGTTCAGGACGGCTGCGACGGCCGCTGTTCCTATTGTATCATACCGAAAATCCGGCCGAGAGTTTGTAACAAGAATGTAAAATCCGCGGTGGAAGAAGCCAAAGCCCTTGTTGCTTCGGGACATTCTGAGATTGTTTTGACGGGTATTTTTCTGGGCGCATACGGGCATGCAACCGTCCGTCGCAAGTTCTGGAATGAAAAGGATTTAGGCGCGTTCGTGGATCTGGTTGACCAGGTCGCGAAAATAGATGGGCTCAAACGGTTACGGTTAAGCTCGCTGGAGCCCGGGGATGTGACGGAAGAATTGCTGGAATTGTTTCATAAACATCATAACCTCATGCCCCATCTGCACTTACCGCTGCAGTCGGGATCGCAGAGAATTCTCCGTCGGATGTGTCGGCAGTACACGCTTTCACAGTATGTTGCAACTTTAGACAGAGTAAGGACTTATATCGATCGGCCGGCGATCACAACGGATATCATCGTCGGATTTCCGGGGGAAACGGATGAGGACTTTTCGCAAACCCTTTCTATAGCTGAAGATATGGCATTCTCGAAGATTCATGCATTTCGTTTCAGTTCGCGTGAAGGGACGGCGGCCGCAAAGATGCAACCTGTTGTCAATGCAGAAGTTATAAGCGAACGATCCCATCGATTGCTGCATCTGGATCGTCGGCTGCAGCGGGAGTTTCGGCGGCAGTTTGTCGGGGAGAAGGTTTCAGTTTTGGTAGAGGCGGGAAATCCGCCGGCCGGAAGAACGGAACGCTATTTTCAGGTCAAAATCAGCGATTTGGAGGGTGTTGAACAGGCCGGAACGGGGGAGATTGTGGAAGGTATTCTGTTGAAATAATACCGGCCAATGGCAGCAAGATCGGGACATTTTATCGTTGATCTTTCCGAAACCCGGCAAGATCGTGGCAATTAACAGCAGGATTGTATCAGAAAAGCAGCAGGTTTGTGCTAAACAGGCGATATTGCAGGATATCGGACGAGATAATTCGTGTAATTAGCAGCATAAACCATTATGAAGCCATGGATTACGATTTATGGGGACTTGATTCTATCGAACGGAACCTTGTAAACCCTTGGGGCTTAAGAGGATATGCTGCCGGTTCAGCACGATTGTGCGAATCGAACAGCAATATAGTATCTAAAATCAGCAAGAATGTGCTATTTCCGGTCAATCAAAACATATCTTCTGTTGGCATTATTGACACTATGTGAGTATCTAAGTTCTTACTACTCTTTGGTTTATGAACAGAATTAGCCCATCCTTGCTATCGGAATTTCGTAAGTCTTTGGCCAAGCATGAGTAATAGCGGAAAACAGCAAGATCGTGACACGAAAGTTCATATCAATATTCTAATGTCCAGATATCTGAATACTGGGATAGTAATTCGATATTGCATATCGAATAGTGGGAAAGCGATAAGGTGGAAAAGCGAGACACTGTGAATATAGGAAGACGCAATTCTGTGGCAGTGATAAGATGGGAAAGGTGAATTGTGGAATTAAGCAGTTGATTAAAACCAGTGTTTGAAACAAAACGAGCATCACGCAGAAACGCGAAGGAGAATCAGGCAGAAGGAAGAAGTCAGAAGGCAGAAGCGAAAAGAAAACGAAACTGTTTTTGACGCGATGAACAGGATTTACAGGATGGGTAGGAATATTCAATATCCAAGACGAGCGGCGAAATGGAATGGAAAACAATAGTGGATGATAAGTGGCGTGATATAATAGGTGACTGTCCCCTATTACGCAAGGTCTGAACGGCATTGACTCCACCTAACTTTTTATCCACATACATCGTATGCAGATTCGGTTCATCAAAACCCGTCTGATACTTGTTGGCAACAATCAAAACCCGATACCCAGGCATCTTGAGGGCATCCTCGATCTTTACCTTGGGAGCCGTTAAAGATAATGGCAATCCTGCTACCCTTAGATTCCATCTTGGAGATCATGTGTTGCAGGAACAACAATGCTCCATCGGAGATGCGTGGAAGACCTGCCGAAAATCTCCCCAGAGGATTGTTGGACTCGTTTTCGATAAAGCCCTGTTCTTTTTTCCAACTGACACCGAATGGTGGGTTGGACAGCATGAAATCAAACTTTTTGCTTTGGAATTTGTCTTCGGAAAAGCTCGATCCGAACTGGATATTTTCGGATTCCTCCCCCATGATCAGGACATCAGACTTGGCTATGGCATAGGTCTGCTCGTTGAGTTCCTGCCCATACATCACGACCTCGACATTGGGATTGATCTGCTCCTGGATGTGCTCTTTGGCAATCGTCAGCATACCCCCCGTTCCACAGGCAGGATCGAAAACAGAACGGATGATCCCCTTGCCCTTGAGATCGTCTTTGTGTTCGGCAAAGACATCGTATTGTGTCAGAACAGCCATCGAATCGCGAATCTGCTGCTGGGTGATCCCCTTTTGCAATTGGTTCAATATTCGGTCGTGTGGTGACTCGACACCGATCAGGAACACCTTGAAACCCGCCTGTTGTACCTTATCAAGGAGTCTGCGATGTCGGGCGATGTCAATGCGGGCTTGGACGATAAAGATCTTTTTGATGTTGTTCTCGATGATGAGATCGCAGAGTTTCTCGCTCCGTTCGATGTTCGTGAACATATTGTCGTCACTGAAGAGTACGACATCGGCTGTGACCGTCTTGAGCTCTTCGATCACCGATTCAATCGGACGCTCTGTGTACTCCCGTTTCTGTCCAAGCGGGTTGAGACTAAAGGTGCAGAATTTGCACTTGAATGGGCATCCCCGCGTTGTCAATATCGTATCGAATGTTCGGTGAGCGAGCCGAACTCCACCCTGTAAGCAGTAGTAGTCGTGCCTTCTGAGAGACCGATCCGGGTACGCAATGTGCTTTAAGTCCGGCAGAACCTGGTTTTCATTGTGGACAATTGTGCCGTTCTGACGATAGGAAATCCCACGAATGTCCTCGTATGGAACCCCGGTCACAATCTGCTTAATAATCTCCTCGCCCTCACCCCGTACAACGATGTCAATGTTAGGGCAGTGTTCGAACAGGTGCTCGACTTCCAGGGTTGCCTGGTACCCCCCGACGACTGTGGTGACCTCGTGGGGCAGTTGGGAGATCAGGTTGCAGATCTTCTCGAACTGGGTATGCCATTGAATACTGACACACAGGAGATCGACTTGGTTCCGGATGAATGCACCAAGTACCTTGGGATCTTGATAGGGCTTCTCATAACGAAGGTCCAGAAGTGTTACCTCGCCCACAAGATCCTTCATGCTTGCGACGATGTATTCCAGACCAGTGGGGGGGAACATCCCCATGAACGCAGTGGAATCGCCGAAATAGGGATTCAACGCCAAAACGTGTTTGTATTTCATCATCTACCTATGATACCCCCAAAATAGGGTAGTGCAAGGAATTAAGCGTCCATTCTTTAGAGAACCATTTCAAGACTTAATCTCTACAGCATATCCATCTTCCTGCTCAAAATCAATGAATTTCCAGGTATCCCACCTAAAGCATGTGATTTATTGTGATTATGTAAACAGGTCAGCAGGGGGGTAGGAACCATTTTTTCTGCCCTCTATGGCATAGGGAAGGAAGGGGACACAGAAAACCCATTACCTGCTCGACAAGAAAGCCACTTTGTATAGGAACAGGATATACATATATTACAGACACTATCGAGAATAATTCTGTTCGATTCTCAAACAGTACGGGTCAGTCCTACAAAAAAACAACCACCAGTTTTAGTATCACTGGTGGTTGTTTACTGATAAATAATCGTATTGTTTCAATCCTATGGATTTTGATACAATTCGTGGATCTCAGCAGCGTTTAATGTTCTGTTATAAATTCGAAGCTCATCAAGTTTGCCATTAACATAGGTTGCTGGGTCGCCTTGCCAATCGATAGAATGTCCCATAAATGTCATATTACCATATATCGCCGAAGCTGGAAATCCGACAAAAGATGGGGTCGTGTCCTCTGAGTGGAGATACCCATTAATCCATGTTCGTAATGTTCTTGCCTGATAATCCAGACTCCATACATAATGTATCCATTTCCCGGTAGCGATCTGTATATTATTAAAATAGTCAGCACCTGATTGGCAAGATATAGAATCGATACCATTATGAATATATCCACCTATCGTTCCATTTGTCATGCTTACATCTATCCAGTTTTGTGCTACATAGTCAGTCGGCCCTCTTTCTTTTATAAAAGTGTGTCCTTCTTCAATGGTATTGAAGTAAATCCATAACGATATAGTTAAGTCATGGTCAGTGGGATATTTGTTTTCAACCGATATTAAATCATTGACTCCATCGAATTCATATGCAGTCCCATTGATACCTTCTACACCTGGAGTGGCACCATAGTTGATTCCGGGGTGATTCCCTGTTTCATCCTTGACTTCACCAGTGGTATCGTCGAATTTATAGTAACTAATCAATCCATAATCTAGTCGAACTGTTCCATAATTATTGTCCAATGGATTCACAGAATTAAGCCATTGCTCGGCAAAATCGGCAAAGTCTATAAGATTGACATAACAGTCTTTATTGAAATCAGCCGGAGACTGAGGTATACAATTAAATATTGTAAATACATCATTGCTAATATCGAATATATCCATATTGGCAGAATCGTGAATACGGATAAGACACTGGTTCGATCTTACATCTGGGACGATCCACACATATTCACCGTCATTGTCTGTATTGGCAACAATCTCTTGCCAACTATGTCCACCATTAACCGAATATTCAATAGAAACATTTTGAATCTTGGTATTGCGTACCCATGTGATTTTATATTTGTTTTCGGCATCTTTGTTTCCGGCAACAATATTTTCCCCTCCATTTGGGCTAAGAACAGCTAACTCGTGTTCGAAAATACCGACATCATCAAACCGAGTAATCGCTCCTGCATTGGCAAGCCCGGCGGATCCAGAAGTATGGGTATTATCACATAAATTAAAGAAAATTTCGTCATTAACATATGCTTTAATGTGGTTACCTCTTACTTCCAATTTTAATGTTGTCCAAACATTCACAGCCCCCTCAGGGAATTCCTTCTTAGGATCTCTAACAAAACCTGATTAACGATGGGCGGTTTGTCCGATAAAACT